>CALVWI010000006.1 GCA_944367045.1 uncultured Clostridia bacterium
GCTCTTCTCCTGATAGTAGGTCTCGAGAGGCGCCTCCCGGGCGGGGAATTCCGCCGAGAGATTGGTGAAGGTGTAGGTGGCCTTGGAGAGGCCGTCTTGGGACGTCTCGCCGGGCTGCACGCAGGCGGTGAGCGCCGCAAGGCACAGCACAAGCGCCGTGCCGATGCTGAAAAATTGTTTTTTGTTCATATGCGTTTTCCGATAAAAATGCTCCTGAGGCATCAACCCGCGGTGATGTCGATGAGCCGCGAGGCCGTGCCGTCAAAGTAGTAGAGGGCGGTGTAAGCCGTGTAGATGTTGCCGTAGATATCCACGAAGTGGGGCACGATCTGGTAGTATCCCGCGGGGAGGGCGGCGATGGCGATCGCGCTCGAGGGGTTATATTCGAGCGTGCCCTCCTCGACATATGCGCCGCTCTCGAAGAGGTCGCCGTCGGCGGAGACGTCTGCGTACAGCGTGGTGATCGTGCTCCCGTACGTCAAGGGAGCGATGCGCGAAGAGCCGTGTTCGAGATAGCCCTCGATGCGGATGCCGCCGCCGTCGGAATAGGTGAAGAGAAGGTGCGCGGGCGCGCCGTTCACGAGCACGGGTGCGAAGTAGCGCGTGTAGCCCTCCCTGCGCTCATAGATGGAGCAGTGCAGAAGGTTGCCGTCAAAGTACGCCCAGACGCCGTCGAAGCGGACGGTGTAGACCGCGTTGGAGACGTCGAACTCCTTATCGCAGCCGATGGAGTACATCTTGCCCTCCGAGACCTGATCGGCGATGTGCACGTCGTAGTAGGCGGACTGGAGGTAGTTGAGGCTCTCGGGCTGCAGGATGACGGTATAGCGGCCGTTCAGGTCGGAGCCCCTGTCGAGGAACGAGACGGGCTCTGCCGGCGCGACGGAGTAGTAGTCCTCGAGGAAGGCGCGGTAACGTTCGTCCATGCACACGGGGGCATATGCCTGAAGGTCCTGCCCGTCGCAGGGAAAGTAAATGCTCAGGCCCGAGGCCGAGGCGCGGGAAGCGCCGCCCACGCTCTCGAGGACGCCCGCAAGGCCGAGCGGGACGCCCAGATTCTCCGCGATGGAGCCGAGGTCCGCCATGCTGTTGCGGACGCCCAGCTCCTGCGTGCCGAACTTCATGCTCGCGTCCATGACGCCCGAGAAGGAGGCAAGGTCACGTTTGACTGCCTCTCCGAGCTCCCCCACCGCCGCGGTGAGCGCGTCCGTGCGGGTGAGGTCGGTGAGCGAGAGGGTGTACGGCTTGCCGCTGTGCTTTTCGGCGTAGGCGGCGAGGATGTCCCCGTAGTCCTCCTGCGCGACGGCGGAAAGGAGCGAGGAATAGTCCCAGCCCTCGGCGGGTTCCAGGTCCTGAGAGGCGATCATGCGGTCGGCATGGGGAGCGAGGGCGAGGGCGGTGTCGTAGGTCGCCATCAGGCAGGCATCGAGGCCCACCATCTCAAAGTGCAGGCCCGCCCGCGTGAGTGCGGCGTCGAGTTCCCGGAGCGTGAGCGCGTCGCCGCCGAACAGCTCGTCCGCGCAGACGCCCGCAACGCTCCCGCCGCCGTGGTCCCAGAGGATGAGCGAGACGTTCTCCGCCTCGTAGTTCGCCGCGAAGGTGAGGAAGGACGCAAGGGTGTCCTCCTCCCCCATCGAGGCGGACGGAAGGCGCTCCAAAAGGCGCAGCTCCCCGTCCTCGACGGTATAGCGGCAGAGGGAATCGGCGGGGATGCCGTGGGAATGCCAGCGCTCCGCCCCGCCCGTCTGCAAAACGACTTCCAGATTACGGGGAAGTTTTGCCGAGAGCATCTCCTCGATGTTGGCACTCGCATAGCCGTGCTCGCTCTCGAGGTCGCTGCCGCACATATAGATGAGCAGCAGCGCGCTCTCCCCGCCCGTACACGCGGAGAGGACGGGAAGGGCGAGCAGAAGGAGCAGCATCACAAGACACAACGCCCGCTGTTTCATATCACTTCAGGGCGATGCAGGGCACGACGGGCGCACTGTATTCCGGCGAAGGGTTTCTCCAGAAATACCAATACCTCGTGCTCGGATTGTATTCGAAGAAGGTGATGCACACTCCGTGTAAATCCGCCTCAAGGCCGCAGACGTTCGGGTCGACGTAGTCGGAGGGCGATGCAAAGTAGTGGCAATTATCGGGAGCCCCTCTCGCGATGGCAAAGTCGGTCAAGACGACCCCATCTGCATAATAATTTTCGCGGTAGGGCGCGATGCTCACGGAGTCCATCACGAGCGAACTTTCACCCTTCGCGGGGTGCGCTCTGTTATAGACGTGCACATAGCCGAGGCGGCTGCGCGGCTCATTCTGAAAGGCAAGCGACATAAACTTGCCGTTGAGGAAACTTCGGAGCCCGCTCGTCTCCCAAAACCAATCATCAAGCGGCCCCCTTGCGGACGCCACGTCATACAAGTCATAGTACGTCCAGAAATAGGAGCGGTAGTCGAGCGCCTTGTTCGCGACAAACAGCCTCTGCCCGTTCATGTCGGTGTCGTAATACGACCAAGTGATGGGCTCAAATTCAAAATAATAGGTCGTGTGCGCGTCGTACCCGTTGTGCGTAACCTCCGGCGAATATGCCAGGTACTTTTTGCCGCTGTAGGTGATGACGTCGCCCTCAGTGAGATATGTACCCGCCACTTCTCCCGCGCCCGACGCGAGAGCATTCATAACATCGGGGGAGGCGAGCGTCTGCGGATACTCTCCGTATGTGAGGGAAGCGGACGCACCGGAAATGAAATAATCTTCGAGCAGTTTGTCGTACGAACCGTCGGCAAGTTCTGAAAACGCCGCGCTCAGCTCCGCCTTACGCACGTTGCCCTCCGGGGTGTCGGGCAGCAGCTCCCAAATGGGATAGAGCGAGTTGGGGTTGAGGACGCCGATCATTGTGGGCGCATCGGCGATCGTCTTGAGCCACGCTCCGTAGTTGGCGGTCACCGTCTCGAGCGAAGCCATATCCATCGGCTCACCGCCGTACACCTGCACGGAGTTCATAATGTTCACGTGTTTGGAGGCCGCCTCTTCCTTATATTCGTTGGAGACGTTCACCGAGCCGTCCGCCTTGAAGCTGCCAATGCCCGCGGAGAGCTTGCCGCCGATCTTTTCGATGTCCTCCTGCGACGTCGACGAATCGGTGGAATAGAGGTAGTAATTGAAGTCCAGACGGCCGCCGTAGGCAGCGCTCGTGATGACATGCGTACCGTACTTTTCAAAGAGCTCCTCGGGCGTGACGTCGGAGTCTGCGAGGTCGCGCGCGAAGGATTCGTCGAGGTAATCGCGGTAGCTATCCACCTTCTCGCGGAAGGTGAGCGTCATCGTCTGCGCGCTGGTGTGAAACTTCATGAATTCCTGCTTCTCGGTGAGCGAGCTCTTGGCGAGGCTGGAAAAGTCGACGTTGACGCTCGCCGAAAAGAAAGAACCATAGGAAGCGCCCAAAGAGGCGCTCAACTGCTTGGAATAGCTGGACATGAAGCTGTCCATCGTGTTGCCGCTCGCGGACATACCCACGACGCGCGTCATGTGATTGAGGCGCAGCTTGCCCGAGTCGATGATGGCGTCGATGTCGAAGATGGGGTTGATGATCTGCGCCTCGTTGCCGTTGATGTAGCCCGAGGAGATGACGTTGTAACCCGCGCCGATGAAGGCGGTCTCGTCGTCGATGTCGGTGAAGTTGCCGAACGCCTTGTCCTCGTCCGAGGTGTTGTCCGTGACGGTGACGCGGTAGGTGTACTCCTCGCCGCCGCTCGTCCTGCGGATGATGGTGCTGCCCTCGTTGACGGCGACGATGGCGCCGTTCGCGACGTTGGCGACTTGGGTGTCGTCGGAGGAGAACTCGTCCATGACGCCCGCGTCGGGGATGACGTAGAACTCATCCACGTTGAGCGCGAGCTCTTCGTCCGCCTTCCCCGCGCAGCCCGTGAGCACGGCCGTGCACAGCCCTGCGAGCAGCAGCGTGCTCAGAAAGAGTGATAAAAGTTTCTTCATAAAACTCCTTTGTGTGATGAGGTCGGGCGCTATGCCCGCATGCGGCGCCGGGCCCCTCCTGTATGGCGAAAAAGGGGCATCGCCAAACCGCACGGCCGTGATTATATCACGTTGCCCCCTCTCTGTCAAATCGTTTTACGATCCCCCCTGCCCTGCCCCGAGAGGGAAATCTTTCCCGCCTTCCGATCGGGCGGAACGGGGCATTTGAGAGGGAGCAAAAATGGCATAAAGCGGCCGCGGGGGCGCACCATTCGGTGCGCCCCCGCGGCCTTTTCGTTCAAATCTTCACAGCCGACGGGAGAGCTTTCCGCACCGTGCTCTGAAAGCCGCTGCGGGGCCGTCCCCTTGGAAATATTTCTTCAACCGCCCCATTCCCTGTATGGCGGGGCCGAGGAAGAGCGTCATCGCGAGCGTCACGAAGCCCGCCTCTCCGCCGAGAAGAAAGCCGACGAGCATATGCGCTCCGTCGTAGAAAATGCGCACGGCCTTGAAGTCGGCGCTCCTATGGAGCAGTCTGCCGACGCCCCTCGCGAGCAGGTCTGCAAGGGCATCGTAGGGCGCCAACCCCTGACCGCTGTTGGCATAGACGGCGGCGAAGAGGACAAAGACCGCAAGCCCCGCGGCCAAGAGCAGCAGCCTCACCGAAAGGGTGGGCAGCGCGGGGATGCCCGACTTTGCCCAGACAATGGAGAACAGGTCTGCCGTGTACCCCACGAGGAACATATTGGCGAATGTGCCCGCTCCGATGTAGCTCCCGTCGAACGCCGTGACGAGGAGGAGCGCCGCGGCATTGTAGAGGAGCTGGCACGTCCCGAACGGGATGCCGCTCAGATAGCTGATGCCGTAGTTCATTGCAGAGCAGGGGTCCGTTCCGAAGTGCGTCAGGCGCAGCAGGGAGACCCCGACGCCCATCATGAACACGCTCATGCACACGGCGGCGATTTTCACCGCCCTCTGCCCCGCGGAGCGCATCAGTCGATGGAGATCTTCACACATACGGGCTTCTCGCTGACGATCTTCTCGCTCAGGCGCAGCTCGAGGCACGCCCGGGTGCGCCGCAACGTCACCTTGACGTCGGGATAACCGAGCACCTGTGCGCCCAGAAGCACCTCGTTCTCGTCCGGGACGCCGTGATAGCCCAAAGAGCGCACCCTGATGACGTCCGTTGCGTTCATCCTCATGACGAAGGCATAGATGGTGCCGCCCCGGTAGGTGAAGCGGATGTCCTTCTCGGTGAAGACCTTCCCGTCCGCGTCCGAGAACTGTCCCTCCCGGATCTTCGTCGGGCCCTCGCCGTACGTCTTCCAGTACGTCGTATCAAAGACGGCCTCCCCGTTGACGCGCATCCACGCGCCGATCTCCTTGAGGAGCGCCCTCTCCTCCTCGCAGATGCTGCCGTCGGCACGCGGCCCGACGTTCAGCAGCAGGCACCCGTTCTTGCTGACGGTATCCACGAGGGTGCAGAGGATGTCGGACGCCCGCTTCCACCGGTTGTCGGGCGCGTAGCTCCACGAATTCTCGGTCAGGGAGGTGTCCGTCTGCCAGCTCCGCGGGGAAATGCCCGCCATCTGCCCGCGCTCGAGGTCGAATACGGCCGTTCCGAGGGCGAACGCGTCGTGCTTGTAGTCGATCGCCACCTCGATGCCCCACTCTTCCGCGCGGTCGTAATAATAGGCGGCGAACTTCTTTAAGTAGGGCTTGAAGGCATGGTTGTTGATCCACCAGTCGAAGTACACCATCCGCGGGCGGTACTTTTCGACGAGCTCACACGTTCGGGCGAGCCAGTTTTCGCAGTGCTCGCGCATCCGCGGCGAATCGATCCCCACGGAATAGAGGTCCTTCGGGAACCATCCCTTCAGCCCCTCCGTCAGGACGGCGGGGCCGTAAAGCGCGTCGTTTGCGGGGTCGTTGACGTCGCTGTCGAACTCCCGCCCCTCGTTCAGGAACCAATAGTGCTCCGCCCTGTGGCTGGACGCGCAGAAGACGATGCCCCGCCGCTCCGCCTCCGCCCTGAGTTCCCCGAGGATGTCCCTGTGCGGGCCCTTGCGGACGCAATTCCACTCGGACAGGTCGCTGTCGTAGATCTGAAACCCGTCGTGATGTTCGGCGACGGGCACCAAATAGCGGACGCCCGCCTCCTCGAAGAGGTCCAGCCATTGCTTCGCGTCGAACTTCGGCGCCGTGAACAGCCCGACGAGGTCCTTATAGCCGACGTGCTTCAGATCCCCGTACGTCCGCTTGAAGTGCTCGTTTTCGGGCGAGCCCTCGCGGTACATATGGCGGGGATACCACTCGTAGGAATATTCGGGGACGGTGAACACGCCCCATGTGACGAACATCCCGAACTTTGCCCGCCGGAACCACTCGGGCGTCCTGTGCTCGGCGAGCAACCTCCAGTCCGGCTTATACTTCCCGCGCGCGATCACCTCGTCGACCAATGTGAGATACTCTCTTTCATTCATCTTGCCTTCCTCCTTTGAAGTGCCCCGAGTATAGCATACTTTGGCGGGCAATGTTAGAGAGCATTCTGTCATAAATCATGATTTTTGTCGTAATCTCGACGATTTTCTTGACGGAACGCCGATCGTCTGATAGAATACAGCCATGAAGTTCAATTTGCCAAACCTGACATTCGCGATCGGAAACGTGCTCTTTCGTCCCGTACAGCTCACTCTTGAAAGAATGGGCGGCGACTTCCCGATGCACGCGCACGGGAGCGGCAGCTATGAACTGCACCTGATCGCGGACGGGAAGGGCATTCTTCGGACGGGAGACAGGGAGTATCCCCTCTCGCGGAACTGCTGCTTCGTCACGGGGCCGAACGTCGGGCACGAACAGCTCGTCGACCCCGCCGATCCGATGAGCGAATACTGCATCTACCTGACGACGGAGCGGCTCGACGGGCCCGTCTCCGAGATCGCGGACGTCTTTTTGAAAAACGCCTTCTGGTTCGGCGAGGGAGAGACCCTTCTCGAGCCGATGCGGCGGTGCTTCGAAGAGCTCGGCGGCGCCGAGACGGGCTGCATCGAGTTTGCGGTCACCTACCTCAGGCAGATCATCCTGCTCACGGCGCGCATGGAGATGGCGGCGCCCTTCCCCGAGCGCGTGGAGAAGCACTTTTTGGACGACAAGTTCCTCCGCATCGAGGAGATGTTCCTCTACTCATACGACTTCGTCACGCTCGACAGCCTCGCCGCAGAGATCGGGTTCAGCGCGCGGCAGACGCAGCGCATCCTCAAGGCGCACTACGGCAAGAGCTTCCGCGAAATGCGGGACGAAGCAAGGCTCTCGCAGGCCAAATACCTGTTGGAGACGGGCACGATGTCCGTCTCGGACATCGCCCAACGCGTGGGATACTCCTCTTTGGAGCACTTCTCCTATGCCTTCAAACGGCACTTCCGCGTCTCTCCCCTGAAGTGGAAAAAGGGACATTTCCGCCCCTCTGGAAATTGACACCCGCGGGGGCCGCCTTCCGCAGCGGCAATAGCAAACGGCCGCGGGGGCGCACCATTCGGTGCGCCCCCGCGGCCTCGTCTTAAAATTCATCTTCTGTTTTTATCTCCCCACTCGCAGAGAGCGTCCAAAATGGGCATTAAGGACTGCCCGCGCTCGGAGAGCGAATACTCCACCTTGGGCGGGATCTGCGGGTACTCCTTCCTCACGACGAGCCCGTCCGCCTCCAGCTCCTTCAAAGAAGAGGAGAGCGTCTTATAGGTGATGGACGAGATGTAGCGCTTGAGCTCGTTGAAGCGCACCACGCCGAACTCCATGAGCGTGTATAGAATGGTCATCTTGTATTTTCCGCTGATGAGCGAAAGCGTGTACGAAAAGCCCGTGTCGCACAGCCGCTCGGAGGAAATGCACCTCCCTGTTTTCTTCTCCATATCGTCCTCCCCTGACACTATCCTGAATGATAGTATCGCACTTTTATGTGCGTACTTGACAATTCAATTATACACGCCTATACTGTCGCTGTCAAGAGAAACGGGGCGCACCCCGCGCTTTCAAAGATGCGGTGCGGCGAACCCTCAAACAAGGAGATAGGAAGATGGCCAAGAAGATCGTGATCTTGAACGGGAGCCCGCGCAAGGGCGGCAACACGGCGCACCTCATCGACGCCTTCACAAAGGGTGCGGAGCGGGCGGGGAATACCGTCGTCCGCTTTGACTTGCAGGGCATGAACATCCGCCCCTGCCTCGGCTGCTGCCGCGGCGGGAAGGACGAAGCGAGCCCCTGCGTGCAGAAGGACGACATGGGGAAAATTTACCCAGCGTACCGCGAGGCGGACGTCGTCGTGCTCGCCTCGCCCCTCTACTACTGGAACGTGAGCGGGCAGCTGAAGTGCGCGTTCGACAGGCTGTTCGCCGTCGCCGAATGCGATGCGAACTACAACAACCCCGTCAAGGAGAGCGTGCTGCTGATGGCGGCGGAGGGTTTTGAGTTCGAGGAGGCCGAATACTGGTACGACCGCCTGATGAGCCACCTCGGGTGGACGTCGCTCGGCAAGGTGCTCGCGGGCGGCGTGATGGAGGCGGGCGCCATCGAGGGCAGCCCCAAACTCAAGGAAGCCGAAGCACTCGGCGAGAAACTGTAAGGAAAAGGCTCGGGAAGTTCCCGAGCCTTATTTTATACCAGATATTTTTCGCGCAAGGTTGCGATGTCGGAATCGGTGACGCCCAGCTCCGCGCGGCAGTACTCGACGACCCCGCCGTAGCGCGCCTTCATCTCCGTGATGACCGACTCCAGATACTCCCGTTTGAGGCTCATGAGCCCCAAGAGCACCTTCTTGAACTTCAGGGTGAGCGGCGCGATGAAGAGCGCGAGGCGGTTGACGATGAACTTCCGCCTGTAGAAGCGGCGGGAGGCGAGGTAGTCCTCGAGCACCGTCTCCTCGCTGACGCCGAGGAGGGACTCGAGCAGCATGGCGCAGATGCCCGCCCTGTCCTTCCCGCCCGTGCAGTGCCAGAGAAGGCCGTCCCGTTCGACGGCGAGGCGCAGAAATTCCCGAAGGCTCTTTTTGGGCTTCTCGTCGAAGGCGATGCCGAGGTAGGTGTGGATCATGTAGCTGTCGGCGGTGCCGAACTGCTCCTTGATGCGCTTGCCTTCCGACTTATAGAAGAGGCGCGAGGAACGCTCCGCCGTGATGCCGCCCGTGGGCGCGCAGAGAAGGGGCAGAGCGATGTACTCCGCACCCTCGAGCTTGGTATCGGGGTGTTCGGCGCGCTCAGTGTCCGTCCTCAGGTCCACGACGGTGCGGATATTCTTCTCCTCGAGCGCCCGCTTCGTCGATTTCGGGAGGCGGGAGAGCCTGCCGCTCCGGAAGAGCTTGCCGAAGACGATCGTGCGGCCGTCCGCGGCGGGGATGCCGCCGAGGTCGCGCGTATTATTGAGTTTGCGAAGTTTCAGCCTTTGCACATTCATACCGGGACATTGTACGATAAAACGCACCCGCTTGTCAAGGAACGTCGGGTGCGTTTTTCAGGAAAAATATGCCAACTCACTTGGTGCCGAAGAGGCGGTCGCCCGCGTCTCCGAGGCCGGGGAGAATGTAGCCGTTCTCATTGAGGCAGCGGTCTAACGTCGAGACGTAGACGGGCACGTCGGGGTGCTCATGATAGAGTTTTTCGATGCCCTCGGGCGCCGCGATGATGGCCATGAACTTGATCTTCTTGCAGCCGCGCGCCTTCAATGCCGCGATGGCGTCGCACGCCGAACCGCCCGTCGCGAGCATGGGGTCGACGAGGAACACCGTCTTGTCGGCGATGCCGTCGGGCAGCTTGCAGTAGTACTCCTGCGGCTCGAGCGTCTCCTCGTCGCGGTACATGCCGATGTGGCCGACCTTCGCCGTGGGGAACACGCGGTGCACGCCGTTGACCATGCCGAGGCCCGCGCGCAAAATGGGCACGATGGCGACGCTGTCGTCCGCGACGCGGTACTGGAGCGTCTTTTCAAGAGGGGTCTCCACCTCGACGGGCACGAGCTCCACGTCCTTCATGCTCTCGTACGTCATGATGGTGGTGATCTCCTCGACGAGCTCGCGGAACTCCTTCATCGAGGTGTTCTTGTCGCGAAGAATGGAGACCTTGTGCTTGATGAGCGGGTGATCGAAGATGAATACGTTGGGGAAATTTGTCATAGTCACTCCTTTTTGCCGTCTTGGGCGTCTTGGGGAGCGGGCCCGTCTGCCTGCGCCTCCGCTTGGGGGACTTCCTCCGCCTCGGGGGAGACGGACTCCGTCACATTTTTCTTCTTCTTGCCGATGTTGACGAGCAGGTTGACGAGGATGCCCAGAATGAGCGCCGTTGCGATGGCGGTGACGGTGACCTGCCCGAAGGAGAGCGCCATGCCGCCCACGCCCGCGACGAGGATGGTCGAGACGACGAACAGGTTCTCATTCTCGTTGAGGTCGACCTTCTGGATCATCTTGAGACCGCTGACGGCGATGAAGCCGTAGAGGGCGATGCACACGCCGCCCATCACGCAGTCGGGAATGGTCGAGAGGAAGGTGACGAAGGGTGCGATGAAGGAGGCGACGATGGCGAGGATGGCCGTCGTTAAAATGGTGACGACGGACGCATTGCCCGAGATCGCGACGCAGCCGATGGACTCGCCGTACGTCGTGTTGGGGCAGCCGCCGAAGAACGCGCCCACGATGGAGCCGACGCCGTCGCCGAGCAGCGTTCTCGAGAGGCCGGGGTCGCGCAGAAGGTCATGCTCGATGATGGAGGAGATGTTCTTGTGGTCGGCGAGGTGCTCGGCAAAGACGACGAACGCGACGGGAATATACGCGACGGCAATGGTGCCGATGTAGCCGCCGATGGAGCCCTCCTCTACCGTGAAGGGGCCGCGGAATGCCGTGAGGAAGGTGAACTCGGGATACCACTGCATATCCTTAAAGAGGGAGAAGTCGATGATCTGAAGCGCCGCATTGTCCGTGCCCATGCCGATGAGCGTGAAGATGGTCGCAAGCAGGTACCCCGAGAGGATGCCGATGATGAAGGGGATCATCTTGAGCATCTTCTTGCCGTACACCGAGCAGACGATGGTGACGCCCAAGGTGACAATCGCGCACAGAAGGCAGAGGCAGGAATGGAGGTCCATGATGTAATTGCCGTCTACATTGGTGGCGCTGACGGCCTGCGAGACGGCGCTCCCCGCGAGCGAGAGACCGATGAGGGCGACCGTGGGGCCGATGACGACGGCGGGCATGAGCTTATCGATCCAACCGACGCCCGCGAACTTGACGGCGATGGCGATGATGACGTAGACGAGGCCCGCGAACACCGCGCCGATGAGAAGGCCCAAGTAGCCGAGAGACATGCTCACGCCGCCTGCGAACGCCGCCGTCATGGAGCCGATGAACGCAAACGAGCTGCCGAGGAACACGGGGCTCTTGAACTTGGTGAACAAGAGGTAGACGAGCGTGCCCGCGCCCGCGCCGAAGAGCGCCGCCGAGGTGGACATGCCGTGCCCCACCACGATGGGCACCGCGATGGTCGCCGCGAGGATGGCAAGCAGCTGCTGCAGGGCAAAGACGAACGTCTGAATGGGGGTCGGCCTGTCCTTGACGCCATAGATGAGTTTCATTTGCTTCTCTCCTTTATTTACGCTAAGATAAGCGCATCTTTTCCCGTGAAAAGGGGTCCGGCAGGAACACCGGACCCCACTTACACGATATTATAGCACTTTACAGCCGCCCTGTCAAGGGGATGCCCGAAATACGGCCCGCCTCAATCGAACTTAAAGAGCGCGGTCGAATAGTAGCGGTCGCCCCCGTCGGGAAGGAGCACGACGATGTTCTTATCCCTCAGCTCCGCCCGCTTGGAGAGGGTGACGGCCGCGCACAGCGCCGCGCCCGCCGAGATGCCGCATAAGATTCCCTCCGTCCTTCCCAGCGTCTTGGCGTAGGAGAGGGCGTCCTCGTCGGAGACGGCGATGACTTCGTCGTAGATGCTCGTATCCAGCGCCTTGGGCACGAACCCCGCGCCGATGCCCTGGATGCCGTGCGCGCCGCCGTGCCCTTTCGAGAGGACGGGCGAGGAGGCGGGCTCCACCGCGACGATGCGAACGGCGGGGTCTTGCTCCTTTAAGTACTTCCCCACGCCCGAGAGCGTGCCGCCCGTGCCCACGCCCGCGACAAAGCAGGCGATGTCGCCCCCTAAGTCCTTCCAAATTTCAGGGCCGGTGGTCTTATAGTGGGCACGCGGATTGACGGGGTTCTCGAACTGCCCCGCCAAAATGGCGTTGGGAAGCGTTTGGACGAGCTCCTCCGCCTTCTCGATGGCGCCCGCCATGCCCTTTGCACCTTCCGTCAAGACGATCTCCGCCCCGTACGCGCGGAGGATGTTTCTTCGCTCCATGCTCATCGTGTCGGGCATGACGAGGATAGCATGATACCCCCTTTCCGCGGCGATGGCGGCGATGCCGATGCCCGTGTTGCCCGAGGTGGGCTCCACGATGGTGCCGCCCGCCTTCAGTGTGCCCTTCTCCTCCGCATCCGAAATAATTTCCAGCGCGACGCGGTCCTTGACGGAGCCGGCAGGGTTGAAGCTTTCGAGCTTGGCATAAAGGTTGGCCTCCGCGCCGTAAGCCGCTTTATAGCGGGAAATTTCCAAAAGCGGGGTGTTCCCGACAAGTTGTTCGATATTTTTGGCCAGCATTTTACTCCCCCTTTTTGATGACGGGCTTGCCGTCCTTGATGTCGTAGATGAGGTCCTCGTCGCGGCGGTGGGAGTCGTACCACACCTGCGCGTAGTAAGGATTTTTCTTGGCTAAGAGGTCGAACTTCCACGGGCGAGGATAGGAGCAGTGCGGGCACCAGTGCCCCGCGCGCAGCACGGTGAGCGCGGACGCCTCGAACGTATGCCCCTCGGCGCATTTCCATTGAAGGGGCGCACGCAGGGAGGGCATCTCCTTCGAGAGGCACTCGCCCCCGCGGAATGCGGCAGCCGATTTCGCGTCCTCGATGGTCCACTCGCGCATGGGCTTCCCGTCGTCGAACCCGTGCGAGAGGAGCTCGACGCCCTCGCCCTTCTTCTTTTTCTCGAAATCGGGCTGTTTACAGGCGATATGCACGTCCTCCCAGCGCTTCGGGAGCGTCTCCACGCCCTCCTTGCCGCCGAAATAGGCGGTGATGCGCGCCTCGTCGCCGTCTTTGATCCACTTCGTAGGCGAGCCGTCCATCGCGAGCAAGCGTTTGAAGAGGAATTCGTAGATGAGTTCGGGCGGCACGGCCTTTCCCAAGGAAAAGAGCGGGTGGGCCTTGCCGATCTCCTGCCAATATTCGTGCACGCCGTCGCGTTGGAAGCAAAAGAGCGATTCGAGCTCGCCCGCATCGGAGAACCACAGGCCGTGGAAGTTGCGGCGGGGGAACCACTCGGGGCGGAAGTAGCGCTCGGGCTTGCCGCCGATGACGGAGAAGCCGTCCTCGAGGGTGTCGTACCCCGTGCAGCGGCCCCTCTCGCCCGCGCCGATGTTGTAGACGTTGTTCCAAAAATCGTCGATCTCCCCTCTGCTCTCGCGGAGAAAGATGTTTGCAAACAGCCGCGCCGTGTCGCGCGCGCTCACCCACTCGAGGGGCGCGTTCAAGACGACGTGGAACATGAGGGGATCGCTCATGTTGTTTTCGAGCATCCTCGGGTGCAGCATCGCCCCCTCGCGCAAAATTGCAAAGCGCTCGAGGTCGGCGTCCAAGATGTACCGCTCCGCCTTTATTTTATGCAGCTCGTAGGGTTCGAAGGGGCTGACGAGCAGGGGATCGCCCACCCTGCCGAAGGGGTGCGCCATCGTGCGGTTGCCGTAGACGGCGACGGACGAGATGTAGACGAACGCGGGCTGGGGAGACTGCTTTTTGACGGCCTCCACCATCGCCGCCGTGCCGCCGAAGTTGACGCGGTGGGAGAGCGAGGGCGAATGGTCCGCCGCAGGGGGAATGACCCCCGCCATGTGCAATACGTACTCCGCCCCTTCGACGAGGCGGTCGCAGTCCTCCTGCCGCGTGACATCGCCGCGGACGAACTCGATGCGCGGGCCGTACTCCTGTTTCAAGCGGCGGGCGAGTTCCTCGTTGCGCTTCTTGGGGGTGAGCAGCACGCGCACGCACGCGCCCACGGGAAGGGCGAGCACGGCCTTGAGCGCCTCCCGCCCCATGTCGCCGCTCACGCCCGTCATGGCGATCTTCATAACGTCCCCCCTTTACCGCGGCTTCTTCATCGTGAGGCTGATGCGGTTCTTTCTTTCGTCCACGTCCTTCACCCAGACGGTGACGATATCCCCCACCGACAGCACCTCGGAGGGGTGGCGGATGTATTTATCGGAGATCTCGGAGATGTGCACGAGGCCGTCCTGATGCACGCCGATGTCGACGAACGCGCCGAAGTCGATGACGTTTCTCACCGTCCCCTTGAGCTCCATGCCGGGCTTTAAGTCCTTGAGCTCCATGACGTCGGTGCGCAGGACGGGCGCGGGGAGCTCGTCGCGGGGGTCGCGGCCAGGCTGTTTGAGCTCGGCGCACACGTCGAAGAGGGTGGGAAGCCCCACGCCGCAGGCCTGAGCCGCTTTCTCCTCGCCATACCCGTGCAGGCGCTCCATGAGATGGCCCAAATTTCCGCGGCGGACGTCGTCCTCGGTGTAGCCACAGAGGGAGAGGAGCTTTTCCGCGGCGGCGTAGGATTCGGGGTGCACGGCGGTGTTGTCGAGCACTTCTTCGCTCTCGGGCACGCGCAGGAAGCCCGCGCACTGCTCGAACGCCTTCGCGCCCAGTTTGGGCACCTTCAAAATTTGCTTGCGGGAGGTGAACTTGCCGTTCTCCTCGCGGTATTTGACGACGTTGGCGGCGACGCTCGCATTCAAGCCCGAGACGCGCGCCAAAAGCGGCGCGGAGGCCGTGTTCACGTCGACGCCCACCGCATTCACGCAGTCCTCGACGACGCCATCGAGCGCTTCCGAGAGCCGCTTTTCGGGCATGTCGTGCTGGTACTGCCCCACGCCGATGGACTTGGGGTCGATCTTGACGAGCTCGGCCAAAGGATCCTGCAGTCTCCTTGCAATGGAGACTGCCGAACGCAGGTTGACGTCGAAGTCGGGGAACTCCGCCGCCGCCAGCTTGGACGCCGAGTAGACGGACGCACCCGCCTCGTTGACGATGGCGTACGAGACGCCCGCTCCCTTGCCCAAAGAGGCGATGAGCTCCACCGTCATTTGCTCCGTCTCGCGGCTTGCGGTGCCGTTGCCGATGGCGATGTGCTTGACCTTATGCTTCTTGATGAGCCCCGCAAGAACGCGGATGGCCTCCGCCTTCTGCCGCTCGCCGTGCGTCGGGTAGACGACGGCCGTATCCAGCACCTTGCCCGTGCCGTCCACGACGGCGACCTTGCAGCCCATGCGGTAGCCGGGGTCGAGGCCCATCGTGACGAACCCCTTGACGGGCGGCTGCATCAAAAGCGGGCGCAGGTTGAGCGCGAACTGCCCGATGGCCCCTTCCGAGGCGCTCTCGGTGAGGGCAGCGCGCACCTCGCGCTCCAAAGACGGCTCGATGAGGCGGTCGTAGGCATCCTCGGCGGCGGCCTTCACGAACGCCGTCGACGCGCAGGCGGGCTTCTTGATGACGCGGCGGAAGATGAGCTCGAGCGCGTTGTCGTGGGGAATATCCACCCAAACTTTGAGGACGCCCTCCTTCTCGCCGCGGTTGACGGCCAAGACGCGGTGGCCGGGAATGGTCTTGACGGCGCAGGTGAACTTATAGTAGTTGCGGTAGACGGTGTCCTCGGGGTCCTTCTTGGCGGCCTCCGAGCAAACGTCCCCGCACTTCATCGCGTAGTCACGGAGCGCGCCGCGCACGCCCGCGTCGTCCGAGATGTTCTCGGCGATGATATCGCTCGCTCCCTGCAGGGCTTCCTCCACAGTATTGACGCCCTTCTCCTCATCGATATAGTCCTTCGCGGCGACTTCGGGGGCGGGAGTGTCCCTCTCCTGTGCGAAGAGGAGCGCAGCGAGGGGTTCGAGGCCCTTCTCGCGGGCGATCATGGCGCGGGTGCGGCGCTTCTGCTTGTAGGGGCGGTACTCGTCCTCGACGGCGGCGAGCGTCTCCGCGGCCTCGATGCGGGCCTTGAGCTCGTCGGTGAGCTTGCCCTGCGCCTCGATGGAAGAGAGCACTTCCTGCTTGCGCGCCTCAAGGTTGCGCAAATATTGCAATCTGTCCGCAAGGGTGCGGATGGTCTGGTCGTCCATCGTGCCGTGCATCTCCTTGCGGTAGCGGGCGATGAAGGGCACCGTGTTGCCCTCGTCGAGGAGGTTGACGACGTTCTGAACGTGCTCCTCTTTTTTGTCGAGCTCCTTTGCGAGCGTCTTGATGATATCCATATTGTCTCCGTATGCCCCTTCGGGCGTATGTGTATTGGTACTATCTTACCACATCGTGCAAAATTTTTCAAGCGTTCAAAGAAGGACGGAAAAACATATGAAAAAGGGAGGGCGTGGGCCCTCCCCGTTACGGAGAATGGCTGCCTTACGGCAGCAGGAGAAGAATGTTCGTCTTATGAAGTCCGCCTCAAAGCAGCAGAAGAAGAATGCTCGCGAATTGGAGCGCGGTGCCGAGGAGGTCGAAAAGGTGCCATACGGAGTGGAACCATTTGACCTTTCTGCCGAGCGCGAAGAATACGATGCCGCCCGTGTAGGCGATGCCGCCGCCCAAGAGCAGCCACAGGCACAGCGGGCTGATGGCGGAAAGCAGCGGCGGGAACACGAAGATGGCGAGCCAGCCCATCGTAAAGTAGAGCGCCATCGAGATGCCCTTCACGACCTTGTTGTTCATGGCGATGGCGTTCATCGTGATGCCGACGAGCGCGCACGCCCACTCGACGATGAGCACCCAGAGCCCCGTGGGCGTTCCCCCGAGCGCAATGACGCAGTAGGGCGTGTAGGTGCCCGCGATGAGCAGGTAGATGGTGCAGTGGTCGAAGATACGGAACACGCCCTTGGCGCGGCCGTCGGGCAGGAAGTGATAGAGCGCGCTCATCGTGTAGAGAATGACGATGCTCGCCCCGAACACGGAGACGGCCGTCATTGCCGCGGTATTCGGAAAGGCGAAAAACAGCGTGAGCCCCCAGGCGATGAGCCCGAGCACCGCCCCCGCGATGTGCGAGACGGCGTTGAAGATCTCCTCGCCCTTGGTGTAAAAGGAAACAAAGCCGGGTTTTTTGACGCGCCCCAGAACGGCGCTCGAAGTATTCTGCATAATGGCCTCCCTGAAATGTGCTATCTTGTGCGGCGCGGGACTACATCTTGCGGCCGCGGTGTTTTCTGCTCACAGTATATGCCCCGAGGGCGGCCGATGTAAACCCATTTTGGGGCGATTTTGCGCTACTCTTGAAGGATGCCGTTCTACCCCGAAAACGGGCGCTCTACTCACAAAAAACGGCACTCTACCGTGAGTAGAGTGCCGAAATTTCCCGACATATTCTGCCGCGAACACCTGACATCTGTCAAGAAAAGGCGACATTTTGTTACAATTTCACCCGTTTCAGGAGCGCGAGCAGCGGGCGGGCGAGCAGTCCCACCGTGACCGCGGCGCACACCGTCTGCACGGCCATCGTGGGGAGAGAGGCGACGAAATACGCGAGCGCGGCCTCCCGCGTGTAGCCGTAAAAGAGGGGCGTTATGACGTCGTCGAGGAGCGTGAAGCACGCCGTGCATACGACTGCCGCCGCCGTGAGGACGAGCACGATGCGCCAGCTGATCCTGCGGGAGAACGCCCTCCCCAGCAGCCCGAACAGCAGCGCGAACAGGGGGTAATAGATGAGATAGAGGAGGATGACGCTCGGGAAGAACCCGAAGAGGAAGCAGCGAAGGAGCGAGAACGCGACGGCGGACAGCACCCCGCACCGCACGCCGAAGCGGTAGGAAAAGACGAGGAGGAGCAGCGTGACGAGCTCCACCCCCTTCACATACCACAGCGCGTACTGCGCCCCGAGTAACAGCGCCGTAAAGACGGCCGTCACCGCGACGTACTTGACCCCGCGCACCCCCTTCCCCTTTTGGGGCGAGGGTGCGGGCTCGGGCGATGCGGCCGCCGCCTCGCCATGTTTTTCCTCGGACGCGCTCACAGGCCGAAGCTCTCGAACGCCCAGAGGTAGATGCAGCCCTCCTTGACAGTGAGCTCACCGGCCCCGTAGATGGCAGAGCCGAGCGTTTCGCCCTCATACTCGAAGGTGCCCCACTGCTCGTTGGCGTTCTCCGCGTCCGACGTGTAGAGCATCCAATAACTCGAGGTCGTCTGCGAAGTGCCGTTGATACTCGTCACCATGCCGTCCGAGATGGTGAAGGTGAGCTCGCCCGCTTCCTGCAAGCCCTCCATGACGGCAAGGAGCGTCTTGCCGTCGTCCTCCGCCGAGGCCTCGATGACGACGGTGTTCTCGCCCTCCGTGACCTGCCCCTTCGGGGCGCACCCCGCGCACACGACGAGCGCGAACATCGCCAAAGCTGCCGTAAAAATGCCGAAAAACTTCTTCATACAGTACCTCACAATTTGTTTTGGTGTCAGGGGGAAGAGCGGGCGCAAAACAAAAAAGCGCACCCCCTCGGGCACGCGGAAAAGACGCACGGCTCCATTCCCCATTTGCCCGAGACGCCGCGCGTTCCGACAGGGCAGGCCATCGGACTTTCACCGTAATGGCTGTTGCGGCGGATTTTCACCGCGCTTCCCCTGCTCTCTGCCCCTCCCGCACCTTTCGCGCGGGCGGCAACTCCTGCCGGATGTATTTTTCCATATTATAACGAAAGACGGGGCGATCTGTCAAGCAAATGCACCCCGCCTTATGATCGGGCGCGCCGCCCGCGCAATTCGCGCGGGCGGCGCGCCCTTATCCATATACTATACGTCATTGACAACGCCCGCAAAGAGCGTCGTGCCGTAGGAATCATCGGTGAGCACGAACCCGAACGCGCGGTCGACGACAAAGTCCCGATAGACTTCCTCGTACTCATCGGGGGCCTCCGCGCCCGCACCCGGGAAGACGATCACCGCCGCGCCCTCGATGCCCCGCCTGTCCACTTTGAGCGTCGCAACGTGTTTCGCGCCGAAGCAGTAGGCGTTATTTCCCGCACCCACGAGGGGCGTCAGGTCGCAGTGTTCCTCGTCAAAGAGAAGTTCGATGCCGAACTCGTCCTCCAAGATGCCGCGCGCGTCCATGTCGCACCCGCCCTCGAACGCGGGGAAGATGCAGCGCGTGTAGTAGTGGATCCTGTTCTCCTCGTCGAGCGCGTTCCAATCGTCGATGTCCTGCGCGGCGGCGATGTTCTCCGCGGTGAACACGTCCGAAAGCGGCACGCCCTCGTCGGGGAGCAGGAAGGTGAGCGAAAAGCCGCTGCACGTCAGCGCAGAAAAGGCGGTGAAGTTCTCGCCCTCGTACGGCCTTCCCGAGCGGTAATACCCCTGCATGAAGGAAAGGAGCGTCTCGCTGCCGGTGCCCGTTACAAAGGACATGTCCTCCGTCACGGGCAGTTTGTCGCCGTATAAGTTCCAGGTGTCTTTCAAGTACAGCGCGTTGACGAGCGCAAAGAGCGTCTCCTGCGGGAGCTGCAGATCGGCCTTGATGAGCCCGTTCGTCTTATCCTTGATGTAATTCGTGAGCGCGCGGTTGGCAGCGTCGTTGCTGCCCGCAAAGTCCGCGGAGTAGCTGTCCGCAAAGAAGTCCTCGGCGAGCGTCTGAAGGCACGCGTCCTCGAAGGGGATGCCCTCCTGCAGCCAGACGGAGTTGCTCAGAGAGACCTCACCCCACTTGCCGAAATCGTCATTGAGGGAGCGCCAAAGTTCGGGCGCACCTGCTCGAAGCGTCGCCTCGTCGACGCCGAGCGCGTTCAAAAGCTCCGTCTGCGTCTCCCCGCCCGCACAAATCGCCGCGAGCGAGAGGCCCATGTAGACGGACACGGGCGAGACGACGGTGTTGGCCTCGCCGCTTTTTGCGCTCTCCGCCGTGGCCGCCGCCGCAAAGCGCGCCGAGAAGGGTTTGAGCCCCTCCACCACCGCAAGGAAGTCCTCCCCCTGCGAATCTTCGTAGGTAAAATCGGTATGCTCGGCCGCGGCGTATAAAAGATTACCGCCCGAACAGCCGCTGAGCGTCACAACGCCCGCAAGGAGCGCCGCGCTCACCGCAAAGAGTGCCTTTTTCATGATGTCACCTCCCTAAATCGTCATAAGAGACGGTAAATTGCACCGCTTCGCCCTCCAGACACAGGGTGAGGGCGATGTCCTCGTCCTCGAAATTTTCCCACTGCGAGGACGAAAGTTCATAGTAAAACGTCAGTTCGCCCGAAGTTACGTCGCTCGCCCCTTCGCTTCTTTCCAAGTCCAAAGCAAGTGTTTTCCGCGCGAGGAGGGCCGAAGCGTCCGCAAAGGAGAACGAAGAGAGGCTCCCTTCCGCCGAGAGGACGAGCGTCTCGTCCTCCCGCGCCGCGCTTTCGAAGGTGAGCGAATACTCCCCCATGCGCCATTCCTCGTGAAGAGCGTAAGAGGGCGAATGATCCTCGTCCGAAGGGGGATCGAACGGAGCATTCGCGGGCAGGAGCGCGATGATGAAGGGCGTTGCGACAAGGCAGAGCGCCGCCGCCGAAAAGACGGGAATGAGCGTGCGGCGAAGCGTCCTTCTCACCCGCTGCCGCCGTTCGAGTTTTTTGAGAACGGACGCGGAGATGCGCGCCTTGTCCGCATCGGAGAAGCGGACGCCGTCGAGCGCCGAATGATAGCGGTCAGTCATCTTCGTCCTCCTTCAAAAGTTCCTTGAGCTTCGCCCGCCCCCGCGAGAGCAGGATATACACCGCGTTCTCGCTCCTTTTCAAGAATTTGCCGATCTCCTTCGCCGAATACCCCTCGTAGTAGTGAAGATAGAGGGCGTTGCGCTCGGCTTCGGGAAGAGAGAAGAGCTGCTCCAAAACGTCGTCCCGCGTGAAAGAGGGCTCGGGGGCGAGGCGCTCGGCGGGGGCGAGGCTCTCGTCGAGGGGCAGCACCTTGCGGCGGGCGGAGCGGAGAAAGGAGCGGCTCTTGTTCAAGGTCACGCGGATGAGCCACGCCTTCAGGTGCTCCTCGTCCTTGATGAGAGGCCGTGAAAAGAGCGCAAGAAAGACTTCCTGCACGATGTCCTCGGATTCATACAGGTCACGCGTGTTCTGATAGGCGATCTTCAGCACCATGTCGGAGTACTTCCCGATGATGGCGCGCACTTCTTCCGCCGCGATGCGCATTCTTTGCCCTCTTCACCCTATACTCGCGTGAAAGGCACAAAACCTTTCGCGAAATACAAAACTTTTTTCCATTATAGCAAAAATATGCCCTCTTTTTCAAGGGGGAAGGGAAAAGTCGTAACGGGAAGAGGCGGCGCATAGGATAAATTATTTGGAAATTTTGTGTCGGCTCTTGACGAAACGCGTCGGATAGGGTAAAATGAAGGAGAAAAAAGCAATTTGGGTGAGACTATGGATCAGCTTGCCGATTTTGAACCCCTCGAATATTACGAGAAGCACTTGAAGGGTGCGCTCGAAGAGAATGCCGAGAAGTACTTCGACGCGCTCGTCAAAAAGTCGGGCGTTGACCCCGAAAAGAACAAGGAGACCGTCGCCCGCTACAACAAGGAATCGGCCGAGGCCGAGGACGCAAACAAGAAGGTGGGCTCCTTCAAGACGCTCAAGACCTTCCTCATCGTCCTCACCGTCATCGCCTTTCTGGCGGCGGTCATTCTCATCTTCCTCTATGCAGACGGCGGCACGGCGGTTCAGCTCGTCATCGGCATCCTGTGCGCCCTGCTCGGCATCGGGCTCATCGTGCTCCTCTGTACCGTCATCAAGAAGAAGCTCAAGGAGCGCGAGGAAAAGCACAAGAAGGAGGCCGCCGAAGCGGACGCGGTCCTAAAAGAGGCCTATGCCGAGATGGCGCCCCTCAACGCCCTCTTCACGCGGGGCATGACACGGGAGCTTGTCCTTCAAACGATGCCCGACCTCACGCTCGACGAACAGCTCGATATCAGGCGGCTCGACCTTTTGGAGCGCAAGTACGGCTATGAAGCGGAGAACGGCGAGATGGTCTCGACGGTCTACCTTCTCTCGGGCACGGTGGAGGGGAGCCCCTTCCTCTTCGACCGCCGCCTCCGCCGCACGATGGGCACCAAGAATTATACGGGCACCCTCACCATTCACTGGACGACGGTGGAGACGGACTCCAAGGGCCGCTCGCGCACCGTCAGCCACACGCAGGTGCTGACGGCGACCGTCACCAAGCCCGCGCCCTATTATAATTATGAGACGCGGCTCATCTACGGCAACGAGGGTGCACCCAAGCTGAGTTTTTCGCGCGCGCCCCAACACAGCGAACAGCTCACGGAGAAGGAGCGCGAAAAGAAGGTGAAGAAGGGCGCGAAGGAGCTTCAGGAGCTCACCGAGAAGGCCGTGAGCGAGGGGCGGCGGTTCACCGAGCTTGCCAACACCGAGTTCGAAGTCCTCTTCGGGGCGCAGAACCGCGACAACGAAGTGGAGTTCCGCCTCATGTTCACCCCCCTCGCCCAGCAGAATATGCTCGACCTTCTCACCTCGCAGGCGGGCTACGGCGACGACTTCTACTTCCACAAGGCGGGCATGCTCAACATCATCACGTCCGAGCACGCGCAGAACTGGCTCGTCGACACCGACCCCGCTCGCTACCGAAGCTACGATCTATCCGCTTCCCGCGCCTCCTTCGTCTCCTTCAACGCGGGTTGGTTCAAGTCGATGTACTTCGACCTCGCACCCGTGCTCGCCGTTCCCCTCTACCGGATGCAAAAGCCCGCGGAATTCATCTACCGCGACGTGTACCCCTCCAACTACCCCGCGCCCGAGGCGGAAGTGCTTGCAAACCGCTTCCCCCGCAGCGTGTTCGCCCATGAGGACAGCAAGACGGAGAGCATCTTAAAAGTCGTTCCCGTCTACAAGAAGGGCGCGTCGGACAGCGTCTCCGTGACGGCGTACTCCTTTGACGCGGTCGACCGTATCGACTATGTGAGCGTGTTCGGCGGCGACGGAAGATACCACGCCGTGCCCGTGCCGTGGGTGGAATACATTCCCCTCGAGCGCACGAGCGACATGGCCTTAAAGCGCGTGGGCGGCTCATACGAGGACTTCCAAAGCCGCAAGAACGACGGCCCCCTCGCAGGCCTTATAGAGCAGTTCACGAGCGCGGGCTCCGCATTCGAGGACGGCCTCATGGCCTTCCCCCTCATGAACGGGAGCCTCTCCGAAGAGACGGACGAAAAGCTCAACAAGATCTTCGGGATCAAGGCGGCAGCGGCGGCAGGAGCGGCCCTCTACACGGGGTTAGCGGCAGTCGAGGCGGCGGCAGACGAGCTCGACCGCAAAGAAGCGGCCGAAAAGCAGAAGCAGGCAGAGGCGGCGGCAGCGGACGAGACCGCAGAGCCCGCCGAGCCCGCACAGCCCGCTCCCGCGGCGGAACAACAGGCAGAACCGGACGCGCCCGAGGGCGTGGACGCAAGCAACAGTGAGAAATCAAATCAGGAGGACAACTAAATGGCAAACGAACTCGACGAACTTACCGGTCCCGTCAACGGACAGGGACGCGACGTCAACGTCATCGAGAAGCAGATCCCCGTCAAAACGGGCGTGGGGTCGGTGATCTTTGAGGTCATCCTCTGGATCCTCGGCATCATTCCCGGCATCGTCTTTCTCTTCATGAAGATCAAGGCGGGCAACTACCTCTCGCAGCTGCAGCAGAAGATCCAGCACGACGCCTCGCAGATCGACAACTACCTCGAACAACGCGTCGTCATTCTGCAGAACTGCGCAAAGCTCCTTGACAAGGCCATCGACCTCGACAAGACGACGATGACCCAGATCGCGGCGTACCGCTCGGGCGCAAACCCCAACGACGACGGCGCGCGCAACCAGATGGCGCAGCAGCTCGACTCGGTGGGGAGGAGCATCAACCTCGCCTTCGAGAACTATCCCGACCTCAAGGCGCACGCGGAGATCGCCGACGCCATGCAGCAGAACTCCTACCTTCAGAAGGAGATCACGGCGGCGCGCGAACTCTACAACGACACCGTCAATGTGTGGAACCGCGACATCTTCGCATGGCCGACCAAGATGATCGTCGCCTCCAAGCGCGGCTACACGACCCGCATTCCCTTCACCGCCTCGGCGGAGATCAAGCAGCAGGCACGCGGCGTGTTCTTCTGAGCCGCCGACCTCACGCAAGACAGCGGGGCGGCCGCGGACGAAAGTCCGCGGCCGCCCCTTCTCTTTACAGAGCGGGCTATTCGTTTGAACGAGGCTCGCGGGTGGTATAAAAAGGTGACATACGGGAGGAACATTTTATGAAACGTGTCTATGACTTTTTGAAGGCGGCGGAGACGTACTACCTCGCGACGGTGGAGGGAGACCAGCCGCATGTGCGGCCCTTCGGCACCGTGCATATCTTCGAGGACAAGCTCTACATTCAGACGGGCAAGGGCAAGAAGGTCGCAGAGCAGATCGCCAAGAACCCCAAGGTGGAGCTGTGCGCCATGAAGGGCGACGAGTGGATCCGCATGGCGGGAACGCTCGTCCTCGACGAGCGCACCGAGGCGCAGGAGAGCATGCTCGATGAGTACCCTTCCCTTCGCGCCATGTACAAGACGGGCCCCGACGGCAACACCGCCGTCTATTACTTCACGGACGCGACGGCGACCATCTCGTCGTTTTCGCATGAGCCTGTCGTCATCAAATTCTGATATTGTTTATGAAGCCGCGGGCGGCGCACCAAGAGGTGCGCCGCCCGCGGGCTCTTTATCCCTCCTTATAAACAAAGAGAGGCCGAAGCCTCTCTCTTTTGCGGTTTAATAGTTCTCGGCGTGGAGCTCGAAATAGCTCTGCGGGTGCGCGCAGGTCGGGCAGATCTCGGGAGCCTTCTCGCCCACCACGATGTGCCCGCAGTTGCGGCACTCCCACACCTTGACGCTGCTCTTCTTGAACACTTCGGCGGCCTCCACGTTGTGCAAAAGGGCGCGGTAGCGCTCCTCGTGGTGCTTCTCGATGGCCGCGACGAGGCGGAACTTGACCGCAAGTTCATGGAATCCCTCCTCCTCGGCGGTCTTGGCGAAGCCGTCGTACATATCCGTCCACTCGTAGTTCTCGCCCAACGCCGCCGCGAGCAGGTTCTCGGCGGTGTTTCCGATGCCCTGAAGTTCCTTGAACCACATCTTAGCGTGCTCCTTCTCGTTGTCGGCGGTCTTTAAGAAGAGCGCCGCGATCTGCTCGTAGCCCTCCTTCTTGGCGACGGACGCAAAGTAGGTATATTTGTTGCTCGCCTGAGACTCGCCCGCGAACGCCGCCTCGAGATTCTTCTCGGTCTGCGTGCCCGCATAGGGGTTGCTCTTGCTCTCGATGAGCTGCAGCTTGTCGCCCTTGGCCTTGCAGACGGGGCAGACGGGCTCCGTTCCTTCCTCGACGGCGAACTCTGCGCCGCACACAAGACATTTGTAGTTCTTCATAGTCGTTTCCTCGCTTTTTTCGTTATTTTCGATCCTTTCAAAGAGGGTCTTTGCTGTTTGGGATGCGCTCTCGGGGAGCGTTTTCATGAGCTTGCTTAAAAGCTCGTGCGTGTTTGCGCTCTGCGGGAGCATGTAGCCTGCCTCGCGCCAAATGTCCTCGGCGACCAGCCGCTCGGACTTTTCGACGGCCTTCATGAGGCGGTACAGTCCGTCGCCCTCCGCCGTCTCCGCAAGGGCGAGCGCCGTCCGCTCCCCCTCGCTCTTGGAGCGCGCCATGCCTTCAAGGGCATTCAAGACGCTCTCCTTCTTGGGCTGCTGCGGGGGATAGTCCTCGGGCACCAGAGAGATGGCCTTGCTCGGGCAGGCGTCCGCGCAGACGCCGCAGCCGACGCACTTTGTAACGTCGATGATGCTGTCCTCGGTATCCGTCGCGCCCGTCGGGCAGACGTAGAGGCACAGGCAGTCCTTGGTGCACAGACGCAGATTTCTCACGGCATAGCGCTTCATACGGCCTTCCTCCCCGAGATCTTCTCGAACTTCCACGCAGGCACCTTGCAGACGGGGCACAGCTCGGGCGGCGTCTCGCCGATGTAGACGAACCCGCACACGCTGCACACCCAAATTTCGGTGCCCTCGAGCATCTTCTCCCCCTCGCGCAGATAGCGGCTTACAAGGGAGGAGAGCATGCGCGTCACCTTTTCGCCCCAGACGCACACGCGCGCCGCACCTCTGTCGCCCGCCTCGTCCGCCGTTTTGCGGAGCGCGGGATAGGCGTCGATGTCGCGCTGCAGGACTTCGGAGAGCTTCTCCACCGACGCATTCTCGATGCGGGGCGAGACGCCCTCAAAGTACTTTGCAAGCTGCAGAAAGAGCGCCTGCTCTTCGGGGCGGTACTGCTTCTCGCACCCCCTTGCGAGGTTGGAGCACACTGCCGCAAGTTCCCCGGGCGTGAGGCGGGTGAGCGTCTCGGCCCCCTCGCCCCCTTCGGGCAATTCGGAAACTTCGGGCGTCACGCTGCTCACGGGTTCCTTCGCCCCCTCCGCGCGGAACTCCTGTTTGGGAGCGCCGCACCAGGGGCATTTCCAGTCCGACGGGAGCTGTTCGAAGGGCACGCCCTCCTTCTCCTCGTCGTAGACGTAGCCGCAGATGCTGCATACATACTTCATCCGACTGTCCTCCTGTTATCTTCGCCGCATTCGCGGCCTGATCCTGTTTTTCCGGGCCTACTTGCCCTGCTTCTGACAGTCCGGGCAGACGCCCGTAAACATGATGGTGTGCCCCGTGAGGAGAAACCCGTGCTTATTTGCGACTTTCTCCTCGAGCTCGCTGTCGTAGGGCATATCCACGTCGAAGACGCGCCCGCACTTCTCGCACTTCACATGATAGTGCTTATAGGTGAGATGGTCGTACCTGTCGGCGCCGCCCGGGACTTCCACCTTCATGATCTCGCCCGCCTCCGCGAGCTTCTGCAAATTGCGATACACTGTTCCCCTCCCGATATGAGGGTGTTCCCTTGCGACCGCTTCGTAGACCTCCTCGGCCGTTGCGTGATCGCGCAGCGAATCGACGGCCTCGAGGACCAGAGCGCACTGAATGGTATGGCGTTGTATCATTCCGCACCTCTCTAGCTGATATTCATTTCTTATTGAGATTATATCTCATTAAGGACGATTTGTCAAGCCGTTTGGCAAAAAAAGTTCGCTCAACCTTTTTGGGGGGAGCGAACGGACGGCAAAGCGGCGCTTGCGGCGCAAAAAAAAAGGGGCGAAAAGTCCCCTTCGCGCAAAAAAAGCGGGGAAAGCCCCTGCTCGCGCAAAAAAGAGAGCGCGGCTGCGCTCCCTTGCTCTTTTTATATGGAAATGCGGTTCAGCGGCGCGCCTTCTCGCCGAGGTCGAGCGCGACGGGCCGCCCGTTACAAAGCCCGATGCGCGCCTGCAGCTCCTGCATGAGGGCGGCGACCTGCTCGGGGCTCAGGAGCGTGACGTCGATGCGCCTTTCGGGGACGCCCTCTCCCCGCAGGGCGATGTAATTGCGGCCGTCGCCCCCGCGCGATTTCGGCAGCCACGCGAGCGTGCGCACGCCCTCGAACGCGGCGCGCGTCATGCGGCTCTTGCGGTGGAAGGTGTCGTTGCTCGAGGGCGCGATGACTTCCCTGTCCGTCACCCTGATCTCAAAGGTCAGAAAGGAGATGAGGAGCAGCGCGCACACGACGCCGAGGCAGACCGCCACGCAGATTTGGGCGATGCGGAGCGCCGTCGACGCCTCGGGGAAGACGACGATGGTCTCCACGATGAGAGCGATCTCAAGGAGCGCAAGCGCGGAGATCAGCACGATGCGCCCAGCTCCCCGCGCACGGATGCGCCACTCTTCCCCCTCTCTTCTGATGCCTGCGGCCTTCATATTCTCCCTCCCGTGTGCTTTTTTCCGATGATACCATATGCCGCACGCCTTGTCAAGGGCGCAGTGGGCGCAATCAGTTTCTTGAAGTAAAATTTACAACTTTGTGACAACTTTGTGCGGAATTTTGGAAATCTCGGGCGTATGATGAAGGCGTGACAGGAGAGGGAAAACTTTTTTGTCAGAATCCTTTTATGCGGCGGAAGGCTATTTCGCCGCATAACATAACGCCATCATGAAGATCTCTTTACATAATATTTCCAAAAGTTTCGGCAAGAAACAGGTCATCGAGGAGCTCTCGCTCGAGATGGAGGACGGCAAGTTCACCACCCTCCTCGGCTCGTCCGGCTGCGGCAAGACGACGCTCCTGCGCATGATCGCGGGGCTCGAGACGCCCGACAGCGGCGAGATCCTCTTCGACGATACCCCCGTCTTTTCCAAGGAGAAGGGCATCAACGTCCCGCCCGAAAAGCGCAACCTCTCCTTCGTCTTTCAGGACTTCGCCCTCTGGCCGCACATGACGGTATTTGAAAACGTCGCGTTCGGCCTCCGCGCGAGGAAGGACAAGGACAACCTCAAGGAACGCGTGCAGGAGGCGCTCGACGCCGTCAAGCTCGGCGATTTAAAGGACAGGTACCCCCACGAGCTCTCGGGCGGCCAGCAGCAGCGCGTCTCCTTCGCGAGGGCCATCATCGTCAAGCCCAAGTGCATCCTCTTCGACGAGCCGCTCTCCGCGCTCGACGCCCAGCTGCGCGAGACCATGCGCCTCGAAATAAAGCAGATGACGACAAAGCTCAACATGACCTCGGTGTTCGTGACGCACGATCAGAGCGAGGCAATGAGCATGAGCGACCTCATCGTCGTGATGAACGGCGGGCGCATCGAGCAGTGCGGCACCCCGCAGGAGATCTACGAGCACCCCGCGACCAAGTTCGTCGCGCAGTTCATCGGCAAGGCGGACTTCCTCTCCGAGGACGCGATGGTGCGCCCCGAGGCCGTGACGCTCTCCGAGGACGGGGAGCTTGAAGGCACGGTGACTTCCTCGCAGTACATCGGCGGGAAGTATATCCTCGGCGTGGACGTCGGGAGCAGCAACTGGACGCTCTCTTCGGGCCGCGACTACCCCGTGGGCGAAAGCGTGCGCCTCACCTATGACAGGGAAAAGACGGTTCGCTTTGCAGGCGAATGAGCCCTTCATTTCAACAGATAAAATCAGACAAAAACAGGATATAAGGAGCAAGTCTATGAACAAGGCAAAGAGAATAAGTGCGGCAGCCATGTCCGCCGCCATCGCTCTCGTCGGCGTCGCAGCGCTCGCAGCGTGCGGCGGCAACGAAGACATCGCAGGAAAGTACACCGCCAACGACGGCACGCAGGTCACGAGCAATGAAGTGACCGTCTATATGCCCTCCCCCACCGACCTCGACGACGACCTCAAGGCGGGCTTCGAGGCGGCTTACCCCGGCATGACCGTCAACCTCTGGACGGGCACGACGGGCGAGATCACGGCAAAGCTTGAATCGGAGGCGGCCAACCCGCAGGCGGACGTCATCGTGCTCGCCTCGTGGTCGGACGGCCTCTCCATGAAGAACGACGGGCAGATCGTCAGCTATCAGGCGGCCAACTGTGACAAGATGGGCGAGATGATGGTGGACGACGACTACATGCTCTACGGCACGAGCGCCTCGGCCGTCGGCGTCATCTACAACACCAAGTCCTTCCCCGACGGGCTGGATGCGGACTGGGCGGACTTCGGCACCGCGGAATTTGCGGACGTCGCGATGGAGATCCCCGACCCCACCAAGTCGGGCGCGTGCAAGGACTTCGTCGCGGGCTTCTCGACGGGCATCGAAAACGGCGACAGCATCATGCAGAGCTGGATCGACAACGGCCTTAAAAACGGCGGCGGCAACAACCCCGCCATCGAGGCGGTGAAGGCGGGAGAATACGACGTGCTCATCGCAGGCGTCGACTACAACGCTTACTCCGCGATCGAGGACGGCGAGTCCATCGACTTCTACTATCCCGAGTCGGGCACGGTCATCAACCCCCGCCCCGCGATGATCATGAAGACGGCTCCCCACATGGACGCCGCAAAGCTCTTCATGGACTACCTGCTCTCCGAAGAGGCGCAGGAGCTCGTCGCAAGCTACTACCTCATCCCCGGGCGTTCGGATGTTGCGTGCGAGGGCCGCACTTCCATCGATGAGATCCCCACTTACAACACCGATTGGACGGCCATGATGGCCATCGCCTCCGACAAGGCGCAGTGGATCGTCGATACGATCGCAGGAAAGTAAGTTTCACCGTAAGTTATGGAAAATTCCGTCAAAATGCAGAAGGCCGCAGCGATCATCATTTATATCGCCGTGGCCTTTGCCTTAGTTGTCCTCGTCATCTGCCCCATCGTGTCCATCTTCGCCCGCTCCATCATCACGGACGGGCACCTCGACTGGAGCAACGTCGCAGCGCTCTTTTCCGACTCCGAATACTTTCAGACCATCGGAAATTCGCTGCTCTTAGGTTTGAGCGTCACGGCGGTGACGACCGTCGTCGCCCTCCCGCTCGCGTACATCTTCTCGCGGACGAGCTTTGCCAAGGCCAAGTGGATGGACGTCGTGTTCATGATCCCCTTCATGACCCCGCCCTACATCTCGGCGATGGGCTGGACGCGCTTTTTGGGGCGCAACGGCTTTTTGCAGCAGCTCTTGCCCTTCATCACCAACTCGCAGGACTTCCTCTACTCCTTCTGGGGACTGACGCTCATCATGACCTTCAACGCCTTCCCCTTCATGTTCACGCTCATGAAGAACGCCATGCTCAACGTTCCCTCCTCGCTCGACGAGGCGGGCGCGGTGTGCGGCGGCGGGTTCTTCTATCGCCTGAGAAAGATCTTCGCGCCCATGATGCTGGGCAACTACGCCATCGCCGCCATCCTCGTGTTTATCCGCACCATCGGCGAGTACGGCACCCCCGCCGTCATCGGCCTTCAAATGTCGCCCGCGTTCTACGTCTTTGCAACGAGCATCCAAAAGTACACGACGGTCGCGCCCATCAACTTCGGCATGTCGGCGATGCTCTCCGTCGTCCTCACCATCCTCTGCTTCGCGCTGTGGCTCATTCAGAACCACCTCACCGAGAAGAAGACGTATAAGGTGGTGAGCGGCAAGGGCGTGCGCGTCTCCTACAAGAAGATGCCCCTCTGGGGGAGCATCCTTGCGATCGCCTACATCGTCATCGTGCTGCTTCTCGCCGTGGGTGTGCCCTACTTCTCCGTCGTGGCGACCTCGCTCTTCAAGACGGTGAGCGGCGGTTTGAGCGCCGACAACCTCACCTTTGAAAACTACATCGAACTCTTCGAATCGGGCGGGCGGGGCGTCAACGCCATTCTCGCGAGCCTGTTCCTCGCCGTGACCTCGGCGACCATCGCCTCCATTCTCGGCACCATCATCTGCACCTTCTCGAGGAGGCGCAAGAACCGCCTCTACAAGGCGCCCGAAGCCGTGGGCATGCTCCCCGAGATGCTCCCCGCCATCGTGCTCGTCGTCGGCATCATGCTCTTCTGGAACGCCCTCTACAAGGTGCTGCCCCTCTACAATACGCTCGGCATCATGGTCGTCGCGTACGTCGCCATCTTCCTCCCTTACTCCATTCAGTATGTGACCTCGGCCTATACGCAGTTCAGCGACAGCCTGCCCCTCGCGGGCCGCATCATGGGCGGCAGCAAGAGCTATGTGTTCCGCCGCATCACCTTCCCGCTGCTTCTGAAGGGCATCGTCACGGGCTGGATGATGATCTTCATCATCTCCTTCCGCGAGCTCGTCACGGCGACGCTGCTCTCCCCCACCAACACGCTCGTCGTCTCGACGTACATCTGGCGGCAGTTCGAGCAGGGACATTCGCAGCTCGCGATGTGCATGGCGGTCATCTGCCTCATCATCACCGTGGGCGCGCTGCTCGTCGTCAAAGTGCTGACGGAGCGCAAGAAGAGATGAAGTTTTTGATCGGCGGCGGCGTGCACGAGCACGGCAGGAATTGTTTTTTCGTGCAGACGGATAAAACTTACATCGTCGACTGCGGCGTCATGCGCGGCGATGAGCACCCCTATCCCCGCCTCACGGAGGAAGAGATACGGGCGGCGGAGTTTCTCTTCCTCACGCATATGCACGAGGACCACATCGGGGCCTTCTCGTGGCTTTTAGAGTGCGGCTTCCGCGGGACGGTGGTGGCGGCGCAGGAGACGCTTGCCGCCCTTCCGCCGTATGAAAAGACCTTCGCCCTTCCGGACGACAAAATGACTGCCGATCTAGGCGGACTCTCCGTCGACTACGGCAGGAGCGGGCACTGCGTCGGCGCGCTGTGGTATCACATCAGGACGGCCGAATCGAGCGCGCTGTTCAGCGGCGACTACTCCGAGCATTCGCGCTTTTGCGTCGACAAGATCGAGGGCAGGACGGCCGAACTCGCCGTTTTGGACTGCGCCTTTGGGCACGCGAAGTACGATGCTAAGGTGCAGGCCGAGCGCATCCGCGCCTTCGCCGAGGAGGCAGTAACGCGCGGGCCGCTGCTCCTTCCCGTGCCCAAGAACGGGCGGGCGGCCGACCTCGTGATGCTGCTTTCGGGCCTTGACTGCCCCATCTCCCTCGACAAAAAGCTCACCGCCTTCTTCGAGGGGCAGCGAGGGAACGGGCGCTGGCTCCCCGTGAACGTGACGGACGCCGTGCTCACCCGCGTCAGACGGGGCGGTACGGGGCACGAGATCGCGTTTCTCGCCGATGCGCAGCTTGCGACCGAACAGGGGCGGGCAGCCGCGAGAGAGGCCTTGGAGCGCGGCGGGAGCGTGCTCCTCACGGGCCATACGGACGAGGGCAGCGAGGCGGAACGGCTGCTCCTTGAGGGCAGGGCGCGCGCCATTCCCTTCAATGCACACAGCTGCATGGAGGACGACGAGGCCCTCCTTGCCCGCAACAACTTTGCCCGCGTCGTGTTCAATCACAGCAAGGACGTGTGACTTTTTTAAGAAACAGCGAAGGACGTGTGATTTGACTTTGAAATTCGCGGCGGGCGCGCCGCCGCTCTTGAAAGATACCGTTGATAAAAACACCGCGGCGGGCGCCCTGCATCTTGCAGGGCGCCCGCCGCTTTCCATATAATAATAGTCAGGCGATCATGGCCTTCCAGATGCGCTCGAAGCCCTCCTCGCGGGCGAGGGTGTCGCGGAAGAGTTCCTCGATGTCCCCGTCCATCCTTTCCGAGCTGTCCGCAAGCGTGCTCTTGAGGCTCGTGATGCCCATCACCGTGCCCTGCGTCATCATCTCGGCGATGTGCGCGCGCGAGTCGTCCTTCATCGTGCTGAGCTTGATGCTCCCCCACATCATCGCCTTCTTGAAGGGCCCGGGCTCCTTGAGCTCGATGTGCTTCTCGCGGGCGAGCGCCGCGGCGCGGGCGCAGAGTTTTTCGTATTCGTCGTGCTCGCGCTTGAGTTCCTCTTTCAAGGGCTCCTCCGCCGCGGGGAGGATGTCCTCGATGGACTGCATCGCAAGGCAGCAGTTGCGGTAGAGTTCCGCCAAAATTTCTTCGCTCTTCTTTTCCATGACAGCAGTATGGGAAGTCCGCCGAAAAATATCCAAAATGGTAAAAAACCGCTTGACAAAACCCGTCGGGTATGGTAAAGTACCTTCTGAGCCGCTAAGGTCGGGCCGCTAAGTGCCGAAAAACGTTCGGCCGCCTTGCATCTTGCGAGACTGGAAAGAGGAGGTAAAATCTATGTACGCGATCATCGAAAACGGCAACAAGCAGTATAAGGTCTCCGAAGGCGACGTCGTGAGAGTGGAAAAGCTCAAGGCGGAAGTCGGCCAGGAAGTTTCCTTCAACGTGCTCATGGTGGCAGACGAGAACGGCGTCAAGGTCGGCAGCGACGTTGCGAACGCCAAGGTCACGGCAACCGTCGAAGCGCAGGACAAGTACCGCAAGATCATCGTCTTCAAGTATAAGTCCAAGAAGAACGAGCGCAAGAAGCAGGGTCACCGTCAGCCTTTCACCGCAGTCAAGATCCAGGCGATCTCCCTTTGACTGCACGGGGCGCATAAGTTAAGCGTCCGAAAATCTTGAATAAGGAGAAATAATCATGATCTTTATCAGTTTATTCGCTCATAAAAAGGGTACCGGTTCTTCCCACAACGGCCGCGACAGCAACGCGAAGCGCCTCGGCGTCAAGCGTCAGGACGGTCAGACCGTGCTCGCCGGCAGCATCCTTGTGCGCCAGCGCGGGACGAAGATCCACCCCGGCAACAATGTCGGCATCGGCGGCGACGATACCCTCTTCGCCCTCAAGGACGGCGTTGTCAAGTACGAGCGTCTCGGCAAAGACAGAAAGCAGGTCAGCATCTATTAAGTTTAAAACCCCGCAAATCACGCGGGGTTTTTTCATGCACTTTCAAGGAGCGGCGCGGCCCTTCGGGCGGTGAAAAAAGGCGGGCGGGAAAAGGCAGAAACGAGCGGAAAATTTCCCTTGAAAAAAAGAAAAAAATTTCCGATTTTCCCGCGAAAAATGCTTGCATTCTTTTCTCTCTTATGCTATTATAATCAAGCAAGTTCGGAAGCTTAGCTCAGCCGGGAGAGCATCTGCCTTACAAGCAGAGGGTCATAGGTTCGATCCCTATAGCTTCCACCATACAGTGCGGATAGTTGATTATGCGGGAATAGCTCAGTGGTAGAGCGTCACCTTGCCAAGGTGAATGTCGCGGGTTCGAGTCTCGTTTCCCGCTCCAAACGTACTTTCCGCACTGTTTTTGTTTGGCGCCATAGCCAAGTGGTAAGGCAAAGGTCTGCAAAACCTTGACTCCCCGGTTCAAATCCGGGTGGCGCCTCCATGCGAAAGGCATCGTCTCGAGGCGATGCTTTTTTCGTAACAAAGAGCACCCTCCCCTTTTGGCCGCGGGACGGTAGGCCCCCGAAGGGCCGGACGCAACGCTCGTGGTTTTGGCCTCCGCAGGACGCAAGGGATCATAAGTCCTTCGGAAGTTGCGCCCCTTTTGGCCGCCGGACGGCCGCACGGCGCAAGGGCGAACCTCTGCAAGGGGCGGCGAGATCGCCGTGAAGAGGGCAAAGACAAGTAAATATTGACGCCGCTGTGGTGGAATTGGCAGACGCAAGGGACTTAAAATCCCTCGGTAGAGATACCATACCGGTTCGATCCCGGTCAGCGGCACCACCTCGTCGGCGCAACCCACGCTTTATAGGCAGCTTGCTAACGCAACCCGCCCGTTTTGCGTGGGTGCGCCTCCTCTTCCCAAAAAATCTTTGCAAAGCAAATCTTTTTTGGGATCCCTATGTCTTATGCAAGGCGCGGTTCCAACAGGGCAGGAGGTTTCCTGCCCTGTTCCTTTTACGCCTGCGGTCCGGAGTTGCCGCAATATGAGAAGTATTTTCAACAAATGCCTCTCATGTTCGTTTTTTTGGCGGTTCGGCAAAGCAACGCTCCCCCCGATCGCGCCCGAACCGCAGCGCCCTCCCCCGCCGCACTTTTTTCTCTTGAATTCGTTTGGAAGTATTGTAATCTCCGCTGCCGTGTGATATAATATTCTCATAATTCATTTGAGAATTATGGAGGGTATTATGAGAGGAAAATTTGCGGCGACACTGCTTGCCCTGGCGGCGCTGTGCACGGGCCTCACACTTGCTGCCTGCGGAGAGAAACCCGTGGACGAGCACGTGCACGAACTGACACACGCTGCAGCCGTCGAAGCGACCTGCACCGAGCCGGGCACAGTCGAACACTGGACCTGCTCCGGCTGCGGCAAGAACTTCGCGGATGAGGCGGCGAGCGAGGAGCTTTCGGACGTCACCATCCCCGCCAAGGGACACACCCCGGGCGAACCCGTCCGCGAGAACGAGAAAGCACCGACCTGCACCGAAAGCGGCCGTTACGACGAGGTCGTCTTCTGCACGGTGTGCAAGGAGGAGCTGAGCCGCGAGACGATAGAGATCCCCGCGGCGGGACATGATTACGAGGACGGCGTCTGCACCGTGTGCGGCGAGAGCCAACCCGCCGCCACCGAGGGATTCTTCTTTTCGCTCTCCTCCGACGGAACTTACTACAGCGTCGCGGGGTATATGGGAACAGAGACCGAAGTCTATATCCCCGCCGAATATCAAGGGCTCCCCGTCCTCGATATCTGGTCACAGATCTTTTATTACATGCCGGTCACTTCCGTCACCATCGGAAACGGCATCAAAGCCATTTCCACCGGAGCGTTTGCGATGTCGCCCGCTCTGGAATATGTCTTCATCCCCGAAAGCGTCGAAATGATCGGCAACTCCGTGTTCCATGGCTGCAGCTCTCTCAAAGAGATCGAGGTGGCAGCGGGGAACCCCGTCTATCACAGCGTCGGGAACTGCCTCATCGAGACGGAGAGCAAGACACTCCTTCAGGGCTGCAACAACAGCACGATCCCTGCAGACGGCAGCGTGGAGCATATCGGAGCATGGGCGTTCACCTACTGCACGGAGCTTTCATCCGTCACGATCCCCGACGGCGTCGTATCCATCGGAGAAAGTGCTTTCGGGGGCTGCCTTGGCCTTGAGAGCATTGCGCTCCCCGACAGCGTTGTATCCATCGGCAAGGATGCGTTTCGGTCCTGCGAGGCCCTGAAGTCCGCAGCGTTGGGCAGCGGTGTAATGAGTATCGACGCCGGCGCGTTCGCGGCTTGTTATGAGCTTGCTTCCATTGAGATAGGGGGCGGAGTCGAAAGCATCAGCAGCGCCGCATTCTCCAACACCGCATACTATGAGGACAAGCGCAATTGGGAGGACGGCGTTCTCTACCTCGGCAATTACCTGGTCGCAGTCGACCCCGCCGCCACCCCGTCAGCGCTCGAGATAAGGGATGGGACTACCCTCATTGCCGGAGACGCCTTCACGGGCTGTTACGGGCTGACCGCCATCGACCTTCCCAACAGTATCGCTTACATCGGAGACTTCGCCTTCGATTCCTGCGGCGATCTCGCTTCGATCGATCTTCCGGACAGCATCCGCTCCATCGGCGAAAGCGCCTTCACGAACTGCACCTCCCTCACGTCTGCCGAGATCCCCGAGGGCATCGAACACATCGCGAATTCGATGTTTGCCATGTGCCGCTCCCTGACTTCCGTCACCCTTCCCGCAAGCGTTAAGAGCATCGGGGAGTACGCCTTCTCCGATTGCGCAGCCCTCACCGACATTACCCTTCCCGATGGACTGACGTCCATAGGCGACAGCGCGTTCCGCTACTGCAGCTCGTTGGAACATCTGAGTATTCCGAACACCGTCGAAAGCATCGGTGAACAGACATTCTTGGGCACGTGGAGTCTCTCTTCCGTCACGCTCCCCGAGAGCATTAAGAACATCCCCTCGCACGCATTCGAAGACAGCGGGTTGGAGTCCATCGTCATTCCCGACGGCGTGACGAGCATCGGCGAAGCGGCGTTCATGTTCTCGGCGCGGCTGACCTCCGTCCTCATTTCCAAGAGCGTGGAGCATATCGACGAGTTTGCGTTCCGTTTCTGCACCGCCCTTTCGCAATTGCAGGTGGAAAGCGGGAACCCCGTCTTTCACAGCGCGGAAAACTGCATCATCGAAACGGCAAGCAAGACGCTTCGCGTGGGCTGCAGGACGAGCAGGATCCCTTCGGACGGGAGCGTGGAGCATATCGGCGACGCCGCCTTCGCAGGCTGTGAAGGGCTTACTTCGATCGAGATCCCCGAGGGCATTCTTTCCATCGGAGAAAGTGCGTTCGTGCAATGCGCGGACCTTGTCTCAGTCAACATCCCCGAAGGAATTACGCGCATCGGAGATTCCGCCTTTGAATTTTGCTATAACCTCACATCCGTCACCCTTCCCGAAACGCTCAAGGAGATCGGGTACGCGGCATTCTCGAGCTGTCCCGTTTTGGAGAACGTAGCGCTGCCCGCAGGATTGGAGATCCTTGAAGGATTTGCGTTTTCTTTCTGCGAGACGATCACATCCGTCGTCATCCCCGAAGGCGTAAAGACCATCGACGGCGGGGCATTTTATGAGTGTGCCGAACTCTCTTCCGTCACGCTCCCCGAAGGCCTTACGACCATCGGCGAACAGGCATTCTCGGGCTGCTCCCGCCTCACCTCCATCACCATTCCCGAAAGCGTCACGCGCATCGAAGAGGAAGCCTTTTTCAACACGGGCCTGACCTCCATCGTGATCCCGGGAAAAGTCGAGAGCATCGGCGACGGCGCGTTCTCTTCCTGTTTCCTGACTTCCGCGCTGATCGGCGACGGCGTAAAAACGATCGGCAGCGAGGCATTCGCGTTCTGCTCCGAACTTTTCTCCGTCACGATCGGCGACGGAGTCGAAAAGATCGGGGAAGATGCCTTCTACTATACCGGACTTTACAACAAGAGCGAAGAGGAGGGAGGCGTCTTCTATATCGGCGATTACCTGTTCGGCGCAGAGTGGTATTTCACAGGCTCCCACGAGATCAAAGAGGGAACTAAGCTGATCGCCGACGCGGCCTTCAGCGGCTGCGACGGGCTAACCGCGATCACTATTCCCGACAGTGTGAAATACATCGGCGACAGCGCCTTCTTTGGCTGCAGTCAACTGACTTCCATCACCCTCCCGGACGGCCTTCTGACCATCGGCACCGAGGCGATCTCCGGCTGTGACGGTCTCACCGAGATCGTCATTCCCGAGAGCGTCACGCGCATCGGGAAAAAAGTATTTGCATGGGACCACGCCCTGGAGTCTGTCGTCTTTGAAAGACCCGATGGCTGGACTGTGACCGATTCCTGGAACGGGGAGACGATGGATATCTCTCGGCAAGACCTCGCCGATCCCACCCTCGCCGCGGAGTATCTTCTAGACAGATACTACGACTTCATTTGGGAGCGTTTGAGCTAAGCAGCAGCTTCCCAAACCAATGAAAAAAAAGCCGCCCCGCGGGGACGCGGGGCGGCTTTCTCTATGCCGTTTGGCTTCTCTATGCCGTTAATTTTCGGCGGAACATTCAGTTGAGCTTTTCGAGGAGCTTGAAGTCGATGCCCTTCTCACCGATCTTGATGATCTGGACCTTGACCATGTCGCCGATCGCAAGCACGTCCTCGACGGAGTCGATGCGGTGGTCCGCCATCTTGGAGATGTGGATCATGCCGTCCTTGCCGGGAGCGAACTCGACGAACGCGCCCACCTTGGAGAGGATACGCACGACGTTGCCGATGAACATATCCCCCACCTCGGGCTCATGGACGATGGACTCGACGATGGCCTTAGCGCGCTGTGCCGACTCGGGATCGCCGTAGGAGGCGATACAGACGGTGCCGTCGTCCTCGATGTCGATCTTGGTGCCCGTCTCGGCGATGATGGAGTTGATGACCTTGCCCTGCTTGCCGACGACGTCGCCGATCTTCTCGGGGTCGATCTTAAACGAGATGATGCGGGGCGCGTACTTGGAAAGCTCGGGCGCGACCTCGGGCACCACTTCGAGCATCTTGGAGAGGATGAACTGCCTGCCCTCGTTTGCCTGCTCGATGGCGGCGTGCATGATCTCCTCGGAGATGCCCTTGATCTTGATGTCCATCTGAATGGCCGTGATGCCCTTGACGGTGCCCGCGACCTTGAAGTCCATGTCGCCGAGGAAGTCCTCAAGGCCCTGGATATCGGTGAGGACGCGGAATTCGCCCGTTGCCTGGTTCTTGATGAGGCCCATTGCAACGCCCGCGACGGGAGCCTTGATGGGCACGCCTGCGTCCATCAGCGCCATCGTGGAGCCGCAGACGGAGGCCATCGAAGAGGAACCGTTGGAGGAGAGGATATCGTTCACGACACGGATGGCGTAGGGGAACTCCTCCTCGGAGGGAATGACGGGAATGAGCGCGCGCTCTGCAAGGGCGCCGTGGCCGATCTCGCGGCGGCCGGGGCTTCTGAGCGCCTTCGCCTCGCCCGTGCAGTAGCCGGGGAAGTTATATTGGTGCATGTAGCGCTTGCTCGTCTCGTCGTCGAGGCCCTCGAGCTTCTGCGCCTCTGCAAGCATCGCGAGCGTGCAGGTCGCAAGCGTCTGGGTCTGACCTCTCGTGAAGACGGCGGAGCCGTGGACGCGGGGCAGGACGTGGCGCTCGCACCAGATGGGACGGACGTCCTTGAGGCCTCTGCCGTCGGGACGGATGCCCTTATCGAAGATCTTCGCACGCACCTTCTCCTTGTTGAGGTAGTAGAGGCTGTCCTTGATCTCGCGGGTGTTGTCGGGATAGATGTCGGCGAAGTGCTCTAAGGTCTCCGCCTCGACCTGCGCCTGGCGCGCCTCGCGCTCCTTGCGGTCGAAGGTGTCGATGGACCACTCCACTTTCTCGGTCGCATATGCACGCACAGCGGCGTCCAGCTCCTCGGGGATATGGTAGAGCTCGATGGGGAGCTTGGGCTTGCCGACGGCGGGGACGATCTCGTCTTCGATGAAGGCGCAGATCTTCTTGATCTCGTTGTGGCCGAACATGATGGCGCCGACCATCTCCTCGTTGGAAACTTCGTCCGCGCCCGCCTCGATCATGAGGATGGCGTCCTTGGTGCCCGCGAGGTTGAGGTGGATGGTGCTCTTTTCGCGCTGAGCGGCGTCGGGGTTGATGACGTACTCCCCGTCCACAAGGCCGACGACGACCGAACCCGTGGGGCCCGCCCAGGGGATATCGGAGATGGAGAGCGCGACGGAGGAGCCGATCATGGCGAGGGGCTCGGGTGCGATGTCGGGCTCGACGGAGAGCGCGGAGGCGACGACCACCACGTCGTTGAAGAGGCCCTTGGGGAAGAGGGGACGAAGAGGACGGTCGATGAGGCGAGCAGTGAGGATGGCCTTGTCGCTCGCTCTGCCCTCACGGCGCTTGAAGCCGCCCGGGATCTTGCCGACGGCGAACATCTTCTCTTCATAGTCCACCTGAAGGGGGAAGAAGTCGATGCCCTCTCTGGGGGTCGCCGACATACAGACGGTGACCATGACCGCCGTTTCGCCGCAGCGGACAACGCACATGCCGTTGGTCTGCTCGGCGTACTTGCCCGTCTCGATGGTGACTTCTCTGCCGCCCACCGTGAGTTTGAACTCTTTGTAATTCATACGTTACTCCTTATTCTTTTTGGTTCTTGTGCCCCGCGGCCGCCCGACCGCACGGCGGTGCCGCCTCCCATTCCCCCCGAAATCGGCGAAAAACACGGGCAAACGGCAAAAAAAGAGCGGCAAAAAGCCGCTCCTTCTTTACTTTCTCAGCTCGAGCGCAGCAATGACCGCTCTGTAGCGCTCAATGTCCTTGGCCTTGAGATAGTCCAAAAGACCGCGGCGCTTACCGACCATCTTCAAAAGACCGCGGCGGGAGTGATTGTCGTGCTTGTGCACTTTGAGGTGTTCGTTGAGGTGGTTGATGCGCTCGGTGAGGAGTGCGATCTGGACCTCGGGCGAACCCGTGTCACCCTCGTGGGCCGCAAACTTGCGAATGATCTCCTGCTTTTCCATTTGCGTTTATCCTCCTATGGAAGTAGTTGCGATGCGCCAAGGGGAACGTGGAGAGCGATCCTCCTCGCGCACGTCTTATATTAGAATACCATATTTTTGCGCCGCTGTCAAAGGATTCTTACCATCTTTCGGCGCAAATTTTATACGATTTATTCGTTCCGCATGAAGAGGGCGCGCTTCTCCTCGATGAGCTTGTCCGTCTTTTCAAGGTATGTGGGAAGGTCTTTGGGACTTCCGATGCGCTCGATGCGGCCCTCATTCAGAAACACTTTCTTTGTGACCGCGCCCGCGCCGACGGCGAAGTTGTCCGCCGTCTCCTCCATGACGTCGACGTTGTAGACGGACGCCGTGCCCTTTTTGCACCAGCCCGTGTTCTCGTGCGCGCCCGCCATGTACTTCTGGCGGTAGAGGTAGTAGGGCTCGTACCCCGCCGCGGTGAGCTTCTCGCGCGCGTAGGCGATCATCTCGCCCATGTCGCCCTCGGTGAGGCGGCCGACCTCCTCTTTGAGGCGCGCGCCCTTCTTCAAACACAGCGTATGCACGGTGATGTTGTCGGGCGAGAGCGCAACGGCGCGGTCGATGCTCATGCAAAACTCCTCGAGGCTCTCCCCCGTGAGGCCCGCGATGAGATCGCAATTCGTCAAAAACCCGAAGGGACGGGCAAGTTCGAACGCCTCCCCCACCTGCGCCGCCGTGTGCTTGCGGCCGATGGCCTCGAGCGTGCGGTCGGAAAACGACTGCGCGTTGATGCAGATGCGCGTCACGCCATATTCCTTCAAGAGGGCGAGTTTTTCCTCGGTGAACACGTCGGGCCTTCCCGCCTCCACCGTATATTCGCAGCCGTTGGTGCGAAGGGGTTTGACGGCTTCCAGCACGGCGCGGAGTTCCTCCGTCTCCAAGGCGAAGGGCGTGCCGCCGCCGATGTAGACGGAGCGCAGGTTCTTCCAAAGGCCTTCCGCCCCCTCGAGTTCGCGCTTCAAACTCTCCAAGTAGGCGGGAATGAACTTCTTCGTCTTGTCGATGGGCGCCGTGACAAAGGAGCAGTAGACGCAGCGCGTCGGGCAGAACGGGAGGGAGACGTATAGATCGCAGTTGCCGTCCTTCTTCTCGTAGATGCCCTCCTGTGCGCGAATGACGCGGGAGACGAGCTCGATGTTGTCCTCGGAGACGTCCATCTCGTGAAAGAGCGGCAGAAAGTCGCGGCCCTTTTCCATTTCCCCTCTCGCGAGGCGGGTGGGACGGATGCCCGTCAGCGCGCCCCACGGAAGGTGGGTGTGAAAATGCTCGGAAAGCGCATTGTAGAGCGCGAGTTTGGAATAGCGGCGGGCAAGGCTCTTGTAGACAAGCTCGTTCTCCGCCCTCCCCTCGTGGGAATAGGCAATTTGCTTTTCGCCGAGGGTGAGCACGCCCGAAAAGGTCTCGCCGTCGAAGTTTTGGGAGAGCGCAATGTCGAGCGCCTCCGCCCCCGGGAAGAGGCGGACAACTTCTCCGAGCTCCTGTTCGAGGAAGGCGGGGTTTGCCGTCAGCATCTGATCACCCCGTTGTACTTGCGCTCGAAGGAGAGCGTCGTCTTGTCGCCGTGGCCGGGGTAGACGGTATAGTCGCCCTCGAGGGCATACAGCTTTTTGACGCTCCGTTCGATGGCGCGATAGTCTCCGCCCGGGAGGTCGCACCGCCCCACGCTGCCCTGAAAGAGGGTGTCGCCCGAGAAAATCTTGTCGCCCGAAAGGAAGCAGACGCCGCCCTGCGTGTGGCCCGGGGTCGCGATGACCTCGAACGTCATGCCGTCGAAGGTGAGCTTGTCGCCGTCCGCAAAGGTGAAGTCGGGGGTGAAGTCGGGTGCAGCCGGAAGGCCGAAGAGGCGCGCACCCTCGGCTTGATGTTGGAGCTGGTAGAGTTCGTCCTTACAGCAGCCCACCTTCGCGCCCGCCCTTTGGAGCGCGGCGCACCCGCCGATGTGGTCGAAGTGGCAGTGTGTCAAAAGGACGTGCGTCACGGTGAGCCCGCGCTTTTCGGCCTCAGAGAGGACGTTCTCCTCGCCGGGGTCGACGGCAACGGCCGTCTTTCCGTCCTCGGTCACAAGATAACAGTTGGAAGCGAACCGCAGGGGTTCGATGAGAATGACTTGCATAAGTTCCCTTTAGTTGGCCGTTCTTCTGACGTCGATGATCTTCTGGTGGCCCATGATCTTCTTGATGAGCACCTCGACGTCCTGACGGTTGGTGAGCGAGACGGTGACGTCCACGATGGCGCTGCCGTTCTTGTCGTAACGGCCGTTGATGGAGGTGATCTCGAGGTGCATCTCGGCGACGCTCGCACTGATGGCCCCGATGGCCGCGCCCTGGTCGTCCGCCGTCACCACGATGGCCGCCTTGAAGCGCGCACCGCCCTCCTCCGCGACCCACTCCGCCGCCTGAAGCCGTGCGGGGTCTGCGCCCTTCAGGTTGGGGCAATCCTTGCGGTGGACGACGACGCCGCGCCCTCTTGTCACGAAGCCGACGATCTCGTCGCCGGGCACGGGCGAGCAGCAGCCTGCAAAGGAGACGAGGAGGCCCGTCTGCCCGTTGATGGTGACGGTGCCCTTCGCGAGCCGTCCGTGGTATTGAGGCTCCGCCGTGACGAGGGGCTGCGGCACCTCCTTGCGGTAGAAGTCGATGAGCTTATAGAGGACCTGATTGACCGTGACCGCGCCGTAGCCGACGGAGGCGAACATCTCGTCCTGCGAGTTGAACGCGAGCTTTTCCGAGACCTTCTTGAAGCTCTCGTCCGTGAGGATATCGGAGAGGGCGTACCCCTTGCGCTTGGCGGCGTCCTCGAGCATGTCGCGCCCCAAACGGATGTTCTCGTCCTTCATCTCGCGCTTGTAGAAGGACTTGATCTTCGCCTTCGCAGAAGTCGACTTGATGAATTTGAGCCAGTCGCGCGAGGGACCCTTGCTGTTGGGCGAGGTGATGATCTCGACGACGTCGCCGAGTTCCAAAGTCGAATTGAGGGGCACTATTTTGCCGTTGACCTTTGCGCCCGTGCAGTGGTTGCCCACTTCCGAGTGAATGGCGTACGCAAAGTCGACGGGGGTCGCCTCGTTGGGAAGCGAGATGACCTTGCCCTGCGGCGTAAAGACGAGAAGTTCGCTGCTGAAGAGGGAGCCCTTGACGGTATCCATGAACTCCTTGGAGTCCTTGAGACCGCCCTGCAGCTCCATCATCTCGCGGATCCACGAGATGCGCTGGTCTAAGGTCGTCTCCTCCGTCGTCTGTTCCTTGTACTTCCAGTGCGCCGCGATACCGTACTCCGCCGTGCGGTGCATCTCCTCGGTGCGGATCTGAATTTCAAACGGCTGGCCGAAGTTGGTGACGACCGTCGTGTGGAGCGACTGATAGAGGTTGGGCTTGGGGGTCGCGATGTAGTCCTTGATGCGCCCCGGCACGGGCTTCCACTCCTTGTGGATCTTGCCGAACACTTCGTAGCACTCGTCCACCGTGCCCACGATGACGCGCACCGCGGTGAGGTCGTAAATTTGGTCGAGCGTCTTGTTCTTCGTCTTCATCTTCTTGTAGATGGAGTAGAAGTGCTTGGGCCGCCCGAACACTTCGCCGTGAATGTTGCACTCGACGAGGATCTTCTTGATCTCCTCGACGACGTAGTCGACGAAGCGGTTCCTCTCTTCCAACTTCTGGTGAATGTTCTCAACGAGGTACTCGAACGCCTCGGGGTCGAGGTATTTGAGGCAGAGGTCTTCAAGCTCGCACTTCACTTGCGAAATACCCAGCCTGCCCGCAATGGGGGTGTAGATGTCGAGCGTCTCGCGCGCCATGCGCTGCTGCCGCTCCTTGGAGAGGAAGTTGAGGGAACGCATATTGTGCAGGCGGTCGGCAAGTTTGATGATGATGACGCGGATGTCCTTCGCCATCGCAATGAAGAGCTTGCGGAAGTTCTCCGCCTCCTCCTCTTCCTGCGACTTAAAGACGATCTTATCGAGCTTGGTGACGCCCGAAACGAGGGAGAGAACTTCCTCGCCGAACTCGCGGCGGATGTCGTCCTCGGTGACGGGAGTGTCCTCGATGACATCGTGAAGGAGCGCCGCGGCGATCGTCGCGGGGTCGAGGCCTAAGTCGACGAGAATTTCCGCAACGGCGCAGGGGTGGATGAAGTAGGGCTCGCCCGAGGCGCGCTTCTGGTTGGCGTGCGCCGCCTTGGCGTAGTCGTAGGCGTGGAGCAGCATATTGCGCTCGTCGCCGGTGTAGTATTCGTAGATCTTCATCAGGATGGCTTCCATCGCTCTCCCTCCTTATGTCAAGTATTTATGCCCTGTCCGCAAGCGCGCAGACGGTCGAATAGATCTTCGAGCGCTCGAGCTGCGTCTTCTTGCCGCGGATGAGGCGCACCCGCCCGCCCGCGATCTGCAGGAGCCCGAGCTCTTCAAAGACCATGAATGCAAACAAGAAACGCTCCGCCCCGAAGCCGAGGAAATCGGCACCTCTTCCCGCCTCGGCGGCGTCCGCACCGATGAGCTGCCCTTCTGAAGCGCGGATCGCGGAGAACACCTCCGCCATGTCCGCCCGCGTGTGGGGAATGGACGTGAGCTTCTCCCAGCCGCAGAGTTCGGAATTGGCAATGAGTTTTGCGCTGCCCGTGGGCTGGGCGACGAGGGGCGGCGATTCGAGGAACACCACCTCGCGGTAGGCGGAAAGGTCGCAGTCGGGCGCGGGAGACAGGAGCACCACGTTGGCGGCGTTGCCCGAGGAGAGGCGGAACACCTCGGCGGGCAGGCCCTTAAGGCTCGGGAAACGGGCGAGGGTCGCCCGATCGTACGCGACGGCGGCGAGGCCGTAGGCGCAGTTCTTCCGCGCCTCTTCGATGTGGGCGTTGAGTTCCTCCTCCCCCATGCGCTCGAATTTCACCTTGCGCCCCTCTTTTAAGGCGAGCAGCGCCTCCGTGAAGCCCTCGGCGGGCAGGTCGTCGCCCTTTGCGCCGTCGTAGATGACCGCGCGCACGAAGCCCTTGATGCTCTCCTTGCCGCGGAATTTGGAGACGTTGCACTCAAAGACGAGGTCTTTGGGAACGTCGCTCCTCAGGAGCGTCAAGTCCTTTTCGCCCCAGAAGTACATGAAGTCGAGCGTCTCGCCCGCAATCGAGATGTGCGGCGAGGCGGGCTTGACGGGCGCGGCCTGCATGCGCTCTGCGCGGTACACAAAGAGCGGGCGGCGGTTGCCCACGCCGAAGGGTTCGAGCGCCTCGATCTCCTTCGCGAGCTTCTTGGGGAACTCCCCCTTGACTTCGCCGCTGACGACGAGCGAGGGAATGAAGTCCTCGCGCGTGTAGTGCGAGGAGATATAGCTGTCCAGATCGTTCTTTAGGGCCTCGAACTTATCGAGACGCACGTTGACGCCCGCGGCCTGCGCGTGCCCGCCGAATTCCTCGATCTCGTCCGAGCAGCTCTTGAGCGCCTCGAAGATGTTGACGGCCTCGATGCTCCGTGCGCTGCCGCGCAGCATATCGCCGTGCCGCACGAAGAGCAGCGCGGGGCGGGAGAATTCCTCGACGATGCGCGCCGCCACGATGCCGATGAGCCCGGGGTGCCAGTCGTCCCCCTCCGCCATGACGACGCTGCCGTAGGCGCCGTCCGCCGCGATCTGCGCGCGCGCCCGCTCGAAGAGCTCGTCGCACAATCTTTGCCGCTCGGAGTTGTAGTTGTTTAAAAGTTCCGCAAGGACGCGGGTCTCCTCGTCGTCCTCGGACGTAAAGAGGCGAAGGGCGGCGTTGGCGTCCCCCATCCTGCCCGCGGCGTTGACGCGGGGCGCCAGCGTGAAGGCGAGCGTCTGCGCCGTCACTTCCTGCGGTTTCCCCAAGAGGGCGGTGAATGCGGGGCGGGGGCGGCTCTTGATGAGCTCCAAACCCGCCGCCACGATGTCGCGGTTCTCTCCTAAGAGGGGCACACTGTCCGCGACGGTCGAGAGGGCGCAGAAGTCCAAGAGCTCGTCCGCCTTCTCGCCGATGAGCGCGCGCGAGAGCTTGTAGGCTACGCCCGCGCCGCACAAATTGTCGTAGGGATAGTCGTCCTTTAACTTGGGGTTGATGCAGATGCAGTCGGGGAGCTCCTCGGGCAGTTCGTGGTGGTCGGTGACGATGACGTACGAGCCCTGCTCCTTGATGTACTCGACTTCCGCGGCGTTGGAAATGCCGCAGTCCACCGTGATGAAGAGGTCGGGCAGGAAGTCGTCGAAGATCTTGTCGATGGCGCGCGTCGTGAGGCCGTACCCCTCCGCCCGCTCGGGAACGTAGAGATAGGGCTCGATGCCGTAAAGTTTGAGCGCCCGCGAGAGAATGGAGACCGCGCCGATGCCGTCCGCGTCGTAATCGCCGAAGATGGCGACCCGCCACTCCTCCTTCTTCGCACGCTCGATGAGGAGGACGGCCTCCTTCATGCCCTTCATGAGGAAGGGGGAGAGAAGGTGCTCCTTCGAGGGCGCGAGGAAGCGGCGCATCTTGTCCTCGGTGTCCTGTCCGCGCGCAAAGAGGATGCCCGCCGTCGTCTCGGTGATGCCGATCGCACGCGCGAGCTCCCCGACGCGCTTCTTCTCGTCGGGGGTAAATTCAAATTCGCGCACGATCCGCTTCATAGCTCCTCCTGCGGCCGAAGCCGCACGCCCCATGAAAGGCGGGGCCGCCCTCCCCGCAATGCACGGGGCTATCCTATATTATTACCACATTTTTTAAGAGCAAAAACGGCGGGGTGTTCTCCCGCCGTTCCGGTCTTTTCGAAATTATTCTTCGGCTTTTTCCGCCTTTTTCTTTCCGACGTAACGGGCTTTCTTGGCATTGCTGCGATCGTCCATCCGCTTCATGGGAAGGTAGACCATCGGCCCGAGCACGAGCGAAGAGTAGGTGCTCACGGCGAGGGGGAGCAGCAGGGGCAGGAAGAAAGCTCTCACCCCGGGAGCCGCCACGGCACCGACGACGATGAACACGACGGCGACCGCCGCGACCACGTAGAGCACCGTCTTGTTGGATGTCTTGAGGCACTCGTTGACTGCCTCTTCGGCGTCCATCGTGCGGAAGGCGGGATCCTTAAAGGTCTCGCGCATCTTCATGCACTGCACCATCCAGATAAAGAGCGAGATGACGACCGCTGCCGCCGCAAAGAGAAGGGGCGTGAACGCCGCCACGGGGATGCGGGTGATGGCGAGGAGCGCGAGCGTCAGAAGAACGTCGTGCACGGTGAGAACGAGCCCGGTGAGCGTGCGGCCCCAGCCGAAGCGGAAGCCGATATACACGAGCACCACGATGGCCGCGACGATGAGCGCCACGGCGCCGCGCCAGACGGGTTCAACAAAGCTTGCGCCCGCTGCGACTTCATGGACGACGACATACACGGATGCGCCTTCGAACTCGCCCGTGAGCGTGCTCTCGACAGTGTCTCTCGCCGAGGCGAGCGTCTCCGAAGAGACATCCTCCGCAAAGACATAGGTGACGGTGTAGTCGCCGTTCTCTGCAAGCGAGCTGTTGTCGAGGTCGGGAGCGGTCTCGCTTTTGCTTTCATAGTTGATGCCGAGGGAGTCGAAGGTGTTCTCGCACACTTCCTCCACTCTCTCGCCGCCGTCCGCAATGGTGACGACTGCGTCGTAGGTGACGGAAAAGCTCTTGCCTGCGCCGCTCTCCACGTTGAAGCCGAAGAGGGCGAAGAGCACGATGCCCACGATGAGGATGACGGCGGAGATCGCCGCAAACAGGGGCAGTTTCTTTAAGGAATAGAAATGTTTAGTCATCTTCTTCCACCTCCTCTCTCTTGAAGCGGCAGAACTTGGCCTTGTCCTTTGCGAAGGGCATCATGATGTACCAGCAGAAGCGGTTGACCGCCAGCGAGCACAGCCCTGCGAAGAACATCCCGATGCCGAGCGTGAAGGCGAACACGGAAAGTTCGGTGAGCGCGATGAAGTAGGTGATAAAGCCGAGTGCCGCGAGCACGATGTGCGCGTCGAAGATGTGGAAGAAGCACTTCTTGTAGCCCGACTTGACGGCGAACGTCATCGTCTTGCCCGTCGCGTACTCTTTCCTTGCGTACTCATACGACATCGCATCGGAGACGCTCAGGGTGATCGCGCCGAAGAGCACCGCAAGCACCGAGCCCATCCCCAGCGTGAGGAAGTCGATCGCCCAGATGCACAGCGTCATCGCAATGAGGTAGACGAGCATCGTGTAGAGGTGGGCAAAGCCCAGTCTCCCGTAGCGGACGAAGAAGAACACGAGGGAGGCAAGGAGCAGCACGCCGAGGGCGATGTAGAGCATCATCTGCGCGCTGTTGCCGTAGGAAGCATAGTCGCGGTGGAGCTCCCCGACGGAGAGGGCGAGACCGTCCTCCGTGCCGCTTTCAAGCGTCGTGTCGAGAATGGCCGCCACGAGCTCGGAAGAGTCCTTATCGTAGGAGCCGCTGATATACAGCGAGCTCTGGTCGATCTGTTCGCTGACGGTGAGCGTGATGAGCGCCTCATCGCCGATATTGAAGTAGAGGTACGAGCTCGAAGCCCCGCTCGTCGCGTTCGCAATGGCAGCTCTCCCCTCGTCCGTCATGTTGAAGATGACGTAGGAAACGCCGCTTGCCGTGCGGGCCGTGACGCTCTTGATATAGTAGCTTGCGGGGTGTTCGGTGCCCGTCTGTGCGGGGATGATGGTCTCCGCGCTCGACGCATCCGAGCCGAAGCTCACCGAAAGCTCGCCCATGCGGCCGAGATACTCGAACGCCGCGCCCGCCACGGAATACGAAGCGGGAAGGGAGACTTGCACCGTGTAGTCGTCGACGACGTTGACGCTCGCCGAGGGAAGATGCAGCCGCTCGATGCGCTCCGTTAAGACTTCGACGGAGTGCGCGAAGTTCTTCTTGAAGGACTCGCTCACTTCCGTGCCGTCGAGCACCGTCTCTTTTTCAAGATAGATGGCGCCGTCCGCATAGGAACTGTACTTTTCTGCGTACTCTGCCTGATCCTCTTCGGCGGAAGCCGAGAGGTCGTTTTCGTAATCTCTCCCGGAGATGACCCCTTCGGGATAGAGGACGGCCGTGTAGCCGCCGCCGACGTACTCCGTCTCCCCGATGAGGTATCCGCCCAGTTCGGCGTCCTTCTCCGCAATGCCCAGAATAGAATTAAAATAATTTAATCCGTTGCCGTCGCAAGGAAAGGGCACGAAGCATACCACGCATAAAACGGCGATCACGACCGTGATCAATGCAAGACAGATCGCCGATTTTACCTTGCCCATTGTTGCCTCCTGTCATGTGTGAAGGTCTTTCCGCAAAAGCGGAAGAACCCCGTCTTGTTCATTATATAAGTTTTGGCTTTCGGCGTCAAGCCGAAATGCGCCGCTTTTTCGGATTTTTGTTATTTTTCACGACATTTCCGCGTCGCCAGAATGTGCATCGCACACTCGATGCGCTTCTTCATCATGGCGCACGTCATCGCGTACGGCTCCTCGATATCGCCGTTGTAGTGGTAGTTGTTGGCGCTGCATCCGCCCGAGCAGATGAACTTCGCAAAGCAGTCTTCGCACTTCTTCCGCGTGAAGAGGCAGCTGTTTGCGAATTGAGAGCGGATCCCTTCGTCGAGCGTGCCAGAAAAGACGTTGCCCATCTTCCACTTGCTGTCGCCCGCGAACTGGTGGCAGGGGTAGATGTCGCCGTTGGGCACGACGGAGAAGTACTCGTTGCCCGCGCCGCACGCCGAGACGCGCTTCTGAAGGCAGGGCCCGCCCTCGAGATCGATGTTGAAGTGGAAGAAGTTGAACCCCTCCCCCTTCTCCTCCCGTTCGAGGTACGCCTCGCAGAGGTTCTCGTACTCCTGCTCGATGCGGGGAAGGTGCTCCTCTTTGATCTGCAGCTCGGGAATGTCGGTGACGACGGGCTCCATCGAAATGGAGTCAAACCCCTGGTCGGCAAGGAACAAAACGTCCTTGGAAAAATCGAGGTTCTTTGCGGTGAACGTGCCGCGGACGTAGTAGTGCTTGTCCCCGCGGGAGCGGACGAACTTCTTGATCTTGTCGATGACGAGCGCGAAGCTCCCCTTGCCGTTGACGGTCTTTCTCACCGCGTCGTGCACTTCGGGGCGGCCGTCGAGGGAGAGGACGACGTTCTCCATCTCCTCGTTGAAGAACTTGATAGTCTCATCGTCCAAAAGAAGGCCGTTGGTGGTCGTCGTGAAGAGGAATCTTTTGCCGAGTTTGGCGGCCTCCTCCTTGGCGTAGTAGACGGTATCCTTGACGACGCCGAGGTTCATGAGGGGTTCGCCGCCGAAGAAGTCGACTTCGAGCACCTTCCGATTTCCGCTGTTCTTTAAGAGGAAATCGATGGCGGCAAAGGCGGTCTCGCGGCTCATCACCTCGCGCTTAGAGTGGTAGGCGCCCTCGTCCGCGAAGCAGTACTTGCAACGCAGGTTGCAGTCGTGGGAGACGTGCAGGCACAGCGCCTTGACTTCGTGGCTCTTCATGGGGTACGCCTTGACCTCTTCTTTATATAGAAGACCCTGCTCTTTGAGCCCCTCGACGTCAGCCATGATGGACTTGAGCTCTTCGTCGGTGACGTCCGTCCTGTCGCCCTCCAAGACGCGCGCCGTCTTTTCGTCGCACTCATGCAAAGAGCCGCTGCCGACGTCGTAGATATAATAATGGTCGTGATAGGAAAAAATGTGGATCATAACTTCTCTTGAATGGGATAAAACAGGGCACAGCCGCCCTGCCCTTTGTTTTTGACATGGAAACAAAGGAGCAACGCTGCCGCTGCTCCCCGTTTTGCTGCTTTTGAAAGAAAAACCGAACTTATCTCTTTTCGATCTTGCTCTCTCTCGTCACGCGCTCGCACGACTGGTTGCCGACCGTGCAGCTCGTCTTGCAGGCGGACTGGCAGGTGCTCCTGCACTCGCCGCAGCCCGTTACCTTTCTTTCCTGAGGTCTTGCGATGGTCTTGATCATAATTTCATCTCCGAAATCTTTTTTCCCATTATACAATAAAAAGCGGCGTTTGGCAACCGATTTTTTATTCTTTCCGCAATTTCCTGCCGACGGCCGCCCCGCCGCCGCCCGCAAGCGTGCATAAGAGGACGTCCAAAAGGAACATCGGCGTAAAATGAAAGCCGCCGATCGCCCCGAAGAGGAGGGTCGTCAATAGGAGAGAAAGGACGCCCGCCGCCATGCCCTTGAAGAGCGCGCGCTCGCCCCGAATGAAGATGAGCGCGAACGCGAACGCCCCCGCCGTCTTGATGAGTAGGTTACTTGCGGTGATGACAGCCTCCGAGAGGGCATATGCCCGCACGAAGACGGCAAGGAGCGCCTCCGCCAAAAGGCAGTAGACGGCAGCAAATGCCGCGGCGAGCAGCACCTCTTTGAAAGCATTCTTCCAGAAGTTTTCGCGCATATCCCCTCCCTTCGGGCGCGAAAAAACCTCCGCACCCTTGCTATAAGGTATGCGGAGGTCAGCTTCAATATGAATTTACTTATTCTCGTCCTTGTTCTCGGCGGGAGCTTCCTCGGTCTTTTCTGCGGGCTCCTCCTTTGCGGGAACGGGAGCGGGCACTTCGCCCGACTTCTTGGCCTTCTTCTCGGCCTCCTCTGCCTTCTTGGCGGCCTCGGCCTGCTCGCGCGCGATCTGCGTGGCGCCCTTGGCGTCCGTCTGCGCGATGAGCTCCTTATCCATCTTGATGTAGGACTTACCTGCCGTCTCGCTGCCCGTCTCCATGATGATGGTGTTGTCGTCGCAGACCTCCACGACGATGCCGCAGATGCCGCCCGCCGTCTTGACCTTGTTGCCGGGGCGGATGGCCTCGAGCTGCTCGGTGTACTCCTTCTGACGCTGCTTGTTCTTCCTGCCCGAGAAGATCATCCAGACGACAAAGATGACGATGACGACGCCGAGGACGATGTACATCGCCCAGCTGTTTGCGGGCGAATCGGTGGTCGTGCTGCCCGTCTGTTCCAAAAGGCTCCAAAACATAAGCCGTTACTCTCCTTATAAAATGATTATTTCAGATTTTACCTGTTTTACCGCTTTTTGGCAAGCGTTTTAAAGATAATTTTGCCCTTTCACTCATTTTTCATGTGCAAAACGCGGCGAAAACGGGCGATTTTCAGCTGCCCAAAGCCTGTTTTTCGTAGAATTCCTTCACGTAGTCACGGACATATCCGCCGAGGATGCTCTCGCGAAGGCCCGCCATCAGGCGGTGAAGGTATCGGATGTTGTGGATGGAGAGGAGCATCGCGCCCGCCATCTCGCCCACGTTGACCATGTGGCGAAGGTACGCCTTCGTATAATTTTTGCAGCAGTAGCAGTCGCACTCGGGGTCGAGGGGGGTGAAGTCCTCCTTATACTTGCCGTTCCGGACGACGACCTTGCCGCGCGAGGTGAGCGCCGTGCCGTTGCGGGCGACGCGCGTCGCGAGCACGCAGTCGAACATATCCACGCCGCGGAGCGTCCCCTCGATGAGGCAGTCGGGCGAGCCAACGCCCATGAGATAGCGGGGAACGTCCGTCGGCATGCGGTCCTTGAGAACGTCGAGCATCTCGTACATGAGCGGCTTGGGCTCCCCCACCGAGAGGCCGCCGATGGCAATGCCGTGCTTGACAAACGGCTTGCAGCGCTCGAGACTCTCGATGCGCAGATCGGCGAATAAGTTGCCCTGAATGATGGGAAAGAGCGCCTGTTGGGGCCTCTTCGCCTCTTCATGGGCGATATAGGAGCGTTCCAGCCACTTCGCGGTGCGCTCCATGGCGGCCGCGGCCTGCTCGTGGGTATAGCCGTACTCCGAGCACTGGTCGAACGCCATCATGATGTCCGAGCCGAGGTTATGCTGAATACTCATCGCCTTTTCGGGCGTGAAGAAGTGATAGCTGCCGTCGACGTGCGAGGAAAAGCGCACGCCCTCCTCGGTGATGTTGTTGAGGGAGGCGAGCGAAAAGACCTGAAAGCCGCCGCTGTCCGTGAGAATGGGGCGGTCCCAATTCATGAACTTGTGCAGCCCGCCCGCGCGCGCGATGAGCTCGTCGCCGGGGCGCATGTAGAGGTGGTAGGTGTTGGAGAGAATGATCTGCGAGCCGATCTCCTTGAGGTCTCGCGGCAGCACGCCCTTGACGGACGCCTGCGTGCCGACGGGCATATAGACGGGCGTCAGGATATCGCCGTGCGGGGTGTGAAAGACGCCCGCGCGCGCCCCCGTCTCGGGGTCGACTTTCTGCAGTTCAAAGGAAAAGTATTCGTTGTTCATATAAGGTGATATTAGAAAAATAAATTAAACCGAAGATGAGGAGCGGAGAAGCGAGCAGGTCGAGGAGCGCGAGGAAAACCCGAAGGAGTTTACAAAGACGTAAATGACTGAGGGTTGCCGCAAGCGCGACAAAGAGATGCGACGCTTATACGATCATCATCGCATCTCCAAAAGAGAAAAACCTGTAGCGCTCCTGCACCGCCGTCTTATACACATCGAGGATCTCTTCTCTCGAGCAGAGGCAGGAGACAAGCATGATGAGCGTGCTCTCGGGGAGGTGGAAGTTGGTGATGAGCGCGTCGACGCACTTCATCTTGTAGGGCGGATAGAGGAAGATGCTCGTATCGCCCTTGCAGGCGTGGAGCATGCCCTTCTCGTCCGCGACGGTCTCCAAGGTGCGCACGGACGTCGTTCCGACGGCGATGACCCGCCGCCCCTCTCGCTTTGCGGCATTGATGCGCTCGGCCGCCTCCTCGCTCACCTCGTAGTACTCCGAGTGCATCTTGTGGTCGAGCACGTTCTCCTCCTTGACGGGGCGGAAGGTGCCGAGGCCGACGTGAAGGAGCACTTCGACGATCTCCACGCCCATGCCCTTGATTTTTTCCAGAAGTTCGGGCGTGAAATGCAGCCCCGCCGTGGGAGCGGCCGCCGAGCCCGTCTCGCGGCTGTACACCGTCTGATAGCGCTCGGGGTCTTTGAGCTTCTCGTGAATATACGGCGGCAGCGGCATATTGCCGACGCGGGAGAGGACGTCCTCGAACGTGCCCTCATAGAAGAATTTGACGATGCGCTCGCCCGTCTCGGTGACGGAGAGAACTTCGAGGGAGAGCTCATCGGAAAAATACAGCTTTGCCCCGGGGCGGCACTTGCGGCCGGGGCGCACGAGGACTTCCCACTCGTCGAGCTGCAAGCGCTTTAGAAGCAGTACTTCGACGGCCCCGCCGTGCTCGGTGTGGGCATAGAGGCGGGCGGGCAGCACACGCGTGCGGTTTAAGACGAGCACGTCGCCCTTCTTGAGATAGTCCGTGATATCGTGAAAGATGCGGTGGTCGATGGTTTTCGTATCCCGATGATACACTAAGAGGCGGGAGGAGTCGCGCGGCTCGGCGGGAGTCTGCGCGATGAGTTCCTTTGGAAGATCGTAATAAAAATCGCTCGTCTTGAGTTCCGGCATATTATTCCTCTTGGAAGATGGAGATCTGCTTGTTTCCCTCCGTTCCCTCGGGCGGGGTGACGCCCATGTGTTCGTAGCCGCCCTTCAGGCAGATGCGGCCGCGCGGCGTGCGGGCGATGAGCCCGAGCTGCAAAAGGTAGGGTTCGTAGACGTCCTCGATGGTGTTGACGTCCTCGTTGACGGTCGCGGCGAGCGTCTCGAGCCCGGCGGGGCCGCCGTGGAACTTTTCGATGAGGGCGCGGAGGTACCCCCTGTCCGTCTCGTCGAGGCCGATCTCGTCGATCTCCATCTTCTCAAGCGCGGCACGGGCGGAGGCGCGCGTCACCGTCTCCCCGCCCGAGACGGCCGTGAAGTCGCGCACGCGCTTTAAAAGGCGGTTGGCAATACGCGGCGTGCCGCGGGAGCGGCGGGCGATCTCGTAGCTGCCGTCCTCCTCGATAGAGATGCCCAGCGTCTTGGCAGAGCGCGCGACGATGCGCTGGAGCTCGGAAGGGAGGTACATCTCAAGGCGGCAGATGATGCCGAAGCGGTCGCGAAGGGGCGCGGAGAGAAGTCCTGCGCGCGTCGTCGCCCCGACGAGCGTGAACTTCTTGATGGGGAAACGGATGCTGCGCGCCGACGGGCCCTTGCCCACGATGATGTCGAGCGCGTAGTCCTCCATCGCGGAATACAAAATTTCCTCCACCGTGTGGTTGAGGCGGTGGATCTCGTCGATGAAGAGGACGTCGCCGTCGTCCAGATTGGTCAGAATGGCGGCGAGATCGCCCGAGCGCTCGATGGCGGGGCCGCTCGTCACCCGTATCTGCGAGCCCATCGTGTTTGCGATGATGTGCGCGAGCGTCGTCTTCCCGAGCCCGGGCGGGCCGTATAAAAGGACGTGGTCGAGGGACTCCCCGCGCGCCTTCGCGGCGGACATGTAGACGGAGAGGTTCTCCTTCACCTTGTCCTGCCCGACGTAGTCCTCCATCGTCTTGGGGCGGAGGACGTTCTCCTCGAGGTCGTAGTCGCCCCGCGTGCTCGAGATGAGCCGATCGCCCTCTGCGCCGTCGAAATCGTCAAAATCGTCAAACATCATGACGAAGCCTCCAAAATATCACTCAAATTGCCCGTTACAATGGGCATGGTACGTTCACATTCCCTTGAGGGCGGCCGCGATGACGTCCTCGATGCTCTTTGCGCCCTCCCTTCTCGCGCGCTCGACGGCGCGGGCGCTCTCCTGGCGGGTGAAGCCGAGGTTCATGAGCGCGGAGACGGCGTCCTCGTCCTCCAAAGAGGCCTTGACGGCGGCGGGCGCGGCGGGCGAATCGCTCAAGATGGCGGTCGCGGAGATCTTCCCGTGCAGCTCCAAGATGATGCGGTCGGCCGTCTTTCTCCCGACGCCCTTGACGGTCGCAAGCCTTCTCGCATCGGCGGAGGCGATGACGTCGTACAGTTCCTCGGGGCGCATGGCGGAGAGAATGGCAAGCGCCATCTTCGCCCCCACGCCCTGCACCGAGGTGAGCTTCAAAAAGAGTTCCTTTTCCTTGAGATCGGCAAAGCCGTATAAGGAGATGCCGTCCTCCTTGACCTGCAGGAAGGTGTAGACCTCCCCCTCGCCGCCGCGGGCGAGCCGCGAAAACGCCGCGCCCGTGCAGGCGACTTCGTACCCGACGCCGTTCACTTCGATGAGCGCCGCTTCGGGCGTCAAGTCGAGCACTTTTCCCTTTAAATATCCGATCATAATTATCCTTTTATTTGATGCCGAACAGCCCCGAGAGGCGGTTGGTGAAGGCATGGCAGAGCGCCACGCCGAGGGCGTCCGCCGCGTCGTCGGGACGGGGGATCGATTTCAGCCGAAGGTGCGAGGCGACGCACCGCTGCATCTGGCCCTTGTCGGCCCGTCCGTACCCCGTGAGCGCCTGCTTGATCTGGTTGGGGGTATATTCGAAGATGCGCCCGCACCGCTTGCAGCACGTCATGAGGATGACCCCGCGCGCGTGGGCGACGGCGATGCCCGTCGTCACGTTCTTGGAGAAGAAGAGCTCCTCCATCGCGGCCTCCTCGGGCGAAAACTTGTCGAAGAGGGCATTCACGCCCTGCTCGAGCATGCAGAGGCGCACGGCAAAGTTTTCCGTGGGAGGCGTCTTGACGACGCCGTAGTCGACGGCGCGGCAATTGCCGTGGCTGTCGCGCTCGATGACGCCGTACCCCATCGTCCCGAACCCGGGATCGAGCCCCAGAATGATCAAATACGCCCCTCCTTTTTTCGCCCTCCGCACCCGTTGAAAGTGCAGAAAACCGCATTTTTCTTCTTCGCTTATTTTAAACTAACGGGGGGCAGATTGTCAATCGAAACGGGGGCAAATTTGCGTATCCCCTTGAAATCGCTTGCTTTTTGGGGAAAAAGCGTGTAAAATCAAGAGTACAAACAATCCTTTGAGAGGTAATATAATGAAACTTTGGGAAGGAAGGTTCGACGCGCCCACCGCGCAGGACGCCGACGCCTTCAACGAATCGCTCTCCTTTGACAGAAAACTCTACCGCGTGGATATCACCGCGAGCATCGCCCATGCGACCATGCTCGGCGAAACCAACATCATTCCCCCCGAGGAGGCCGCCATCATCTGCGAGGGCCTCAAGGGCATTCTGAAGGACATCGACGAGGGCACTCTCAAGGTCGAGGGCGCGGAGGACATCCACTCCTTCGTCGAAAACGAGCTCGTCGCGCGTGTCGGGGAAGTGGGCAAGAAGCTGCACACCGCCCGCTCCCGCAACGACCAGGTGGCGACCGACTTCCGCCTCTACATCCGCGGCTCCATCGACCGCCTCATCGCCACCCTCCACGCCTTCGTGACGACGCTCACGATGGTCGCGCACGACAACATCAAGTGCATCCTCCCCGGCTATACGCACCTGAGGAAGGCGCAGCCCGTCAACTTCGCACAGTACCTCAACGCGTACTCGGAGATGTTCCTCCGCGACATGGAGCGCCTCGAGGACTGCCGCAAGCGCGTCAACGTCATGCCCCTCGGCAGCGCGGCGCTCGCAGGCACCTCCTTCCCCATCGACCGCGAACTCACCAAAAAACTCTTAAAATTCGACGACATCTCCAACTGCTCCATCGACGCCGTCTCCGACCGCGACTTCGTGGCCGAGTACCTCTTCTGCCTGACGGGCGTCATGTTGCACCTCTCGCGCTTCTGCGAGGACACCATCATGTACACCTCCGACGAGTTCGGCTTCTGGGAAATTTCCGACGCCTACTCGACGGGCTCCTCCATCATGCCGCAGAAGAAGAATCCCGATATCCCCGAACTCATCCGCGGCAAGTGCGGGCGGGTCATCGGCGACCTCACGGGCTTCCTCGCGACGATGAAGGCGCTGCCCCTCGCCTACGACAAGGACCTCCAAGAGGATAAAGAGGCCGTGTTCGACGCCGAAAAGACGGTGTTCGACTGCGTGACCGTCTTCCACGCCATGTTCAAGGAGATGAAGTTCAACTCCGAGGCGATGTACAACGCGGCGGGGCTCGGCTTCTCGACGGCGACGGACGTTGCCGACTACCTCTCCAAGAAGGGCGTGCCCTTCCGCGACGCGCACGCCATCACGGGCAAGCTCGTAAGATACTGCCTCGAGCGCGGCAAGGCGCTCAACGAGCTCTCTTTGAAGGAATTCAAGGACGTGAGCGACGTGTTCGAGCGCGACGTCATGGGCGTGGTGCTCGCGCGCACTTCCGCCGAGGCGAGAAACTCCGTGGGCGGCTCCTCGCAGCAGGCCGCGCGGAAATCGCTCATCCGCATCCGCAACCGCCTCAAGCATTTCGGCTAATCGAGAAGGACGCTTCAAAGCGTCCTTTTTTTGCATAATTATACAGATTCTGTACATTCATCTCGAAAATATCTCACAAAGGCTTGACAGAAACGAATATTTCTCTTAAAATAATAGGAAGCACACTTTTATGTAGGGAGGTCTTCAAATGAAATGCAACGGAGCAGAGATCCTCATCAACTGCCTCAAAGAACAGGGCGTTGACACGATATTCGGCTACCCCGGCGGCACCGTGCTCGACATCTACGACGCACTCTACCGCGACGGGACCATTCACCACATCATCACGTCGCACGAGCAGGGCGCGGCGCACGCGGCAGACGGGTATGCGCGCGTCACCGGGCGCGTCGGCGTCTGTTTGGCCACGAGCGGCCCCGGCGCCACCAACCTCGTCACGGGCATTGCGACGGCTTTCATGGACTCCATCCCCGTCGTCGCCATCACGGGCAACGTCGGCCTCAACATGCTCGGCCGCGACTCCTTCCAGGAGATCGACATCTCGGGCATCACCATGCCCATCACCAAACACAACTTCATCATCAAGGACGTCAAGGACCTCGCCCCCGCCATCCGTCAGGCATTTAAAATTGCCAATTCGGGCAGAAAGGGCCCCGTCCTCATCGATATCTTAAAGAACGTACAGGTCGCCGAGACGGACTACGAGCCCTACACGCCCGAAGTTTCCGTCAAAAAGCCCGTTCCCAAGAGCGCCGTCGAGGACGCCGTGAAGGCCATCAACGCCGCAAAGAAGCCGCTCATCATGCTGGGCGGCGGGTGCATCGCTTCGGAGGCGGAAAAGGAAGTTGCGGAACTTGCCGAAAAGCTGGACGCGCCCGTCGCCTGCACGCTCATGGGCATCGGCGCGTACCCCGCGGGAGACGCCCGCTTCATGGGCATGATGGGCATGCACGGCACCGCGACGTCCGCCCGCCTCGCCCTCGAGAGCGACTGCATCATCGCACTCGGCACCCGCTTTTCCGACCGCGTCGCCCTCAACCGCGACAAGTTCGCCGAGAACAAGGTCGTCGTGCAGGTGGAGATCGACAACGCGGAGATCGACAAGAACGTCAACGTCACCTATCCCGTCCTCGGCGACGTGAAGGAGGCCTTAAAGACCATGCTTCCGCTCATCGACGAGGTCAAGGACCGCCCCTTCATGCACGAGGCGAAGGAGCTTAAAGCCGCCGAAAAGGCGAAGCGGCCCAACCTCGAACTGGGGCACAAGGTCATCATCGGCGCCTCCGAAATCGCAGGCGACGACGACATCGTCGTCACCGACGTCGGCCAGCACCAGATGTGGACGGCGCAATACTACCCCATCAAGAAGCCCCGCACGTTCTGCTCGAGCGGCGGACTCGGCACGATGGGCTACGGGCTCGGCGCTGCCATCGGCGCGGCGTTCGGGAGCGGGAAGCACGTCATCCTCGTCACGGGCGACGGCTGCTTCAACATGAACCTCAACGAGCTTTCGACGGCGGTGACGGAGAACCTGCCCATCACCATTTTGCTCATGAACAACCGCGCGCTCGGCATGGTGCGCCAGTGGCAGAAGCTCTTCTACAACAACCGCTTCTCGCAGACGGACATCCGCAAGAAGACGGACTATGTGAAGTTCGCCGAGAGCTTCGGCGCGAAGGGCATGGTCATCTCCAAGGAGGAGGATATCATGCCCGTCCTCAAGGAAGCGCTTGCGACGCCTTCGCCCGTGCTCGTCGACTGCCGCATCAGCAGCGATGAGAACGTGTTGCCCATGATCAGGCCCGGTGCGACCTACGACACCATCATCACCAACTGGGAGGACAGGAATAAATGAACCGCTATACCATCTCTGCACTCGTAGACAACAAGAGCGGCGTTTTGACGCGCGTCGCGGCGCTCTTCGCAAGAAGGGGATACAACATCGAATCGCTCTCCGTCTGCACGACGGAGGATCCCACCGTCTCGCGCATGACCATCGTCCTCTGCGGCGATGAGTATATCCTCGGCCAGATGATGAAGCAGATGGACAAGCTCATCGACGTGCGGAAAATTTCCAAAGTGGAGGACGACGCCGTCTCGCGCGAACTTCTCCTCTGCAAGGTCAAGACGGACGCGACGACGAGAAGCCAGGTACTGGAGATCAGCCAGATCTTCCGCGCGAAGATCGTCGACGTCTCCACCGAGGCGACCATCATGGAGCTGACGGGCAAGCCCTCCAAACTCGACGGCTTTGTCAACATGCTCATGCCCTACGGCATCCTCGAGCTTGCGCGCACGGGCGTCACGTCCATCGGAAGAGGCGCGGCTTGTTTAAGAGACATACCTGACTACAAAGAGACGCTTTGATCTCGCGAAGATCTTTGCATAAACAAACAGAGGTAAAATCATGAATACCTTTACCAACGGCAACAATATGGCGTCGCAGCGGTCGCTGCTGCGCGCCCTCGGCTGGACCGACAGCGAGATGAAAAAGCCCATCGTCGGCATCATCTCCGCCCAGAGCGACATCATCCCCGGGCATATGTACCTCGACCACGTCGCAAGAGCGGCCGCGGAGGGCGTCATCGCCGCGGGCGGCAAGCCCGTCATCGTGCCCTGCATCGGCGTGTGCGACGGCATCGCCATGGGTCACAAGGGCATGAAGTACTCCCTGCCCTCGCGCGAGGTCATCGCGGACAGCGTGGAGATCTTGGCGACCGCCCACGCCTTCGACGGCATCATCCTCGTCGGCAACTGCGACAAGATCATCCCCGGCATGCTCATGGGCGCGGTGCGCGTCAACAAGCCCGCCCTGTTCGTCTCGGGCGGCCCCATGCTCGCGGGACACAAGGACAAGAAGAAGCTCTCGCTCTCCTCGATGTTCGAGGCGGTGGGCGCTTACACCTCGGGCAAGATCGACGAGAAGGAGCTTGAACGCTTCGAATGCACCGCCTGCCCCACCTGCGGCTCGTGCTCGGGCATGTTCACGGCGAACTCCATGAACTGCCTTTTGGAGGCCCTCGGCATGGCCCTTCCCGGCAACGGCACCATTCCCATGGTGTACTCGGCGCGCCTCGCGCTTGCAAAGGAGGCGGGCGAGGCCGTGATGGGGCTCATCGAAAAGAACGTCTGCCCGCACGACATCCTCACCCCGACGGCCGTCAAGAACGCCGAGCGCGTGGACATGGCCATCGGCGCAAGTTCCAACTCGGTGCTGCACCTTCTCGCCGTTGCAAGCGAGCTGGGCTTCACGAAGGAGCAGATCTCAGTTGACACGATGAACGAGATCTCCAAGACGACGCCCAATCTCTGCCGTCTGGCGCCCGCGGGCGACCACTACATCGAGGAGCTCAACGAGGCGGGCGGCATCTCCGCCGTCATCCGCACGCTCATCGACGCGAACCTCTTCGACGGCTCCGCCCTCACCTGCACGCTTCAAACGCAGGACGAGCGCACCAAATACGCCCGCGTGACCGACGAAGAGATCATCCGCCCCATCACGAACCCCTACTCGAACTACGGCGGCCTTGCCATTTTGAAGGGCAACCTCGCGCCTGACGGCAGCGTCGTCAAGAAGAGTGCGGTCGACCCCAAGATGTACCGCCACACCGGCCCCGCACGCGTGTTCGACTCGGAAGAGGAGGCCATGGAGGCCATCTCCACCAACAAGATCAACCCGGGCGACGTCGTCGTCATCCGCTATGAAGGGCCCAAGGGCGGCCCCGGCATGCGCGAGATGCTCTCCCCCACCTCGTCCATCGTGGGCGCGGGTCTCGGGGATACCGTCGCGCTCATCACGGACGGGCGCTTCTCGGGCGCGACGCGCGGTGCTGCCATCGGCCACGTCTGCCCCGAAGCGGCGGCGGGCGGCGTCATCGGCGTCGTCGAGGAGGGCGACACCATCGAGATCGACATCGAGAAGGGTGAGATCAACCTCCGCGTGCCCGACGAGGTCATCGCGGAGCGTCTCAAGCACTTCGTTCCCAAGGAGAAGCCCGTCGAGGGGTACTTAAAGCGCTACCGTGCGCTCGTCACGTCCGCTTCCGACGGAGCCGTGTTCAAGAAATTCTGAACCCTTTATAAAGACCGCGCCGCCCGAGGCAAAGCCTCGGGCGGCGCTCCCTTTCCCCCAAAACCGTTCAAATACAGCGGGTCTCCTCATCGGCACGGCAGATGCGGTAGCTCAAAATGGGCATACTGTCGAAGTCGAGCGGGCGCACCTCGGCGAACAGCCCGCTCTCGAGCTCCTTCCGCACGATCCCCCGCGGCAGGAAGGCATAGCCCAGCCCCGCGGCGAGGTAATCTTTGACCTTGTTGGAGTTGTCCACCTCGAAGGGAAAGACGTGCCCCGCAGGGAAGAGCTCGCGAAGATAGGAACCGATCTCGGCGAGGGAGAAATTGCACATGGCGAAGGGCAGGGCGGGGAGCTCGGCGCGCGAGACGCCGTCCGGGAAGGCGTTTTTGTCGGTGCGGGCGAGCAAGATGAGCTCATCGCGCGAGAAGGGCGTACAGCGGTACCCCGCCCGCCGCACGTTCTGATAGACGTACGCCGCGTCGAGAACGCCGTCCCACAGCATCTCCAAGAGCTCCGCCGAGTGACCGAGCGTGAGGCGGTAGGCGCGCCCCTCGGCGATGCCCGCGAGGATACGCTCCTTGAGCACGCCCTCGTACACGGCGTTGGTCGCACCCAGCCTGATCTGCCTGACGCCGCCCTTGACGGCGGACAGGCACGCGTCCTCCATCTCGACGATGCGGCGCGCGTATTCATAGAACGTCTTGCCCTGCTCGGTGAGGGCGACGCTGCGCATCTCCCGCCGCAGCAGGCGGACGCCCGTCTCCTTCTCCAGCTCGGCGATGCGGTTGGTGACGGTGGACTGCGCCACGAAGAGCTGCTCCGCGACGCGCGTGAAGTTTTTGAGTTTGACGAGGAGGAGGAAGGTCCTCAGCGTTTCCGTGTTCACGATTTGTTTTTTCGATAGCCCCTATGCAATAATTCATTTTACAAATGATTGACGGAAGTATAGCATATGTGATATACTCTTGTCAAACGAAAAGGAGAACAAAGCTATGGGAATGACGATGACACAGAAGATCCTCGCTTTCCACGCGGGGCTTCCCTCCGTGACGGCGGGCCAGCTCATCGAAGCGGAGCTCGATCTTGCCCTTGCCAACGACATCACCGCCCCCGTCGCCATCAACGAGGTGGAGAAAGTGGGCGGGTGCGTCAAGTGCAGGGATAAAGTCGCGCTCGTGATGGATCACTTTACCCCCAACAAGGACATCAAGGCCGCCTGCCAGGTGAAAAAGACGCGCGAATTTGCGAAGGCACAGCAGGTGACGCACTTCTATGACGTGGGCAAGATGGGCATCGAACACGCCCTTCTGCCCGAACAGGGGCTCGTCGGCGCGGGCGACTGCATCATCGGCGCGGACAGCCACACCTGCACCTACGGCGCGCTCGGCGCGTTCTCGACGGGCGTCGGCTCCACCGACCTCGCCGCCGCCATGATGACGAACAAGGCATGGTTCAAGGTGCCCGCCGCCCTCAAGTTCGTGCTGAAAGGAGCGCTCCCCAAGTATGTGACGGGCAAGGACCTCATTCTCCACATCATCGGCATGATCGGCGTGGACGGCGCGCTCTACAAGAGCATGGAATTCACGGGCGAGGGCGTTGCCTCCCTTTCGATGGACGATCGGTTCACCGTGTGCAACATGGCCATCGAGGCGGGCGCGAAGAACGGCATCTTCCCCGTGGACGATAAGACGCTCGCCTACATGGAGGGCCGCTTTCAGCGCACCCCCAAGATCTACGAGGCGGACGCGGATGCGGAGTACGAAAAGACGTATGAGATCGACCTCTCCGCGTTGAAACCGACGGTCGCCTTCCCCCACCTTCCGGAGAACACCAAGACGGAGTGGGACACCCTTCCCATTCAGCAGGTCGTCATCGGCTCGTGCACGAACGGGCGCATTTCGGACCTTCGCCAGGCCGCAGAAATTCTGCGCGGAAAGAAGGTTGCGGAAAACGTGCGCTGCATCGTCATTCCCGCGACGCAGGAGATCTACCTTCAGGCCATCGAGGAGGGGCTCGTCTCCGACATGGTGAAGGCGGGCGCGGTTGTCTCCACCCCCACCTGCGGGCCCTGCCTCGGCGGGCACATGGGCATCCTCGCCGACGGAGAGCGCTGCGTCTCCACCACCAACCGCAACTTTGTCGGCCGCATGGGGCACATCACGAGTGAAATTTATCTCGCGTCGCCCTACGTCGCCGCGGCGAGCGCGGTGCTCGGCCGCCTCGCGACCCCCGAGGAGGTATCATAATGAAAGTTCAAGGAAGAGTGCATAAATTCGGCAGCGACGTGGACACCGACGTCATCATTCCCGCTCGCTACCTCAACACGTCCTCCCCCGAGGAGCTTGCCAAGCACTGCATGGAGGACATCGACAAGGACTTCGTGAACAAGGTTGAGAAGGGCGACATCATCGTCGCCGAGGACAACTTCGGCTGCGGTTCCTCGCGCGAACACGCGCCCATCGCCATCAAGGCGAGCGGCGTCTCCCTCGTCATCGCGAACACCTTCGCGCGCATCTTCTACCGCAACTCCATCAACATCGGGCTGCCCATCCTCGAGTGCCCCGAGGCCGTCAAGGCTATTCATGACGGCGACATCGTCTCGTGCGATCTTTCGCTCGGCGTCATCCGCAACGAGACGACGGGCGAGGAGTTCAAGGCGCAGCCCTTCCCTCCCTTCATTCAGAACATCATCGACAAGGGCGGGCTTTTGAACTCGCTGAAGAAATGAAGCGGCGTACGGAGCCCAAGCCCAAACGGAGCGGGGCGAGCGCCCTCTTCGTCACCATCCTTTTGGCCTTCGCCATCGCGGTGCTGACGCTGCTCGCGCTGTGGTTCGTCTATCAGAACGCCTCGATCCTCTATGCCCTGATCGGCGTCTTCGGCGTGTACCTCGTCTACCTCGTCATCGGGCTGAGCCTCATAGGCGGGCGGCAGAAGAAGGCGGAAAAGACGGAGAAGCTCTTGAAGGCGGCGCTTTCCGAGGGCCCCTGCCTCGTGTACCTCGCCTACTTCGGCGGGGAGCGGCACATCAAGAAGCCCTCGCCGCACAGGCGGGAGTACCTCATCGAGATCTTTGAGCCGCAGGCGAAGGACGAGAGCTTGAAAAAGCACCTGTGGTTCGGCCTTTCGGAAAGAGAGGAGCACGAACTCGCCGTCTTCAAGCGGTATGAAGCGAAAGCGGCCTATCCCGCGCTCGCCCTCTTGGAAGGGCAGACGGTGTATGTCGCCGCGGGGTTCTTTGACGCGGCGAAGGACGCCCCTTCCTTCCGGGAATTTTTCAACAAAAATCACATCGTAATTTACGGAGACAACTGAAATGAACAAGCACATCGCGGTGCTCGCGGGCGACGGGATCGGCCCCGAGATCACGGACGGCGCCATCGCCGTCCTGAAGGCAATCGGCAAGAAATACGGGCACGAATTTACCTTCGAGCCCCTCCTCATGGGCTGCTGCGCCATCGAAAAGACGGGCGAGCCCCTCCCCGCGTACACGGTGGAGCGCTGCCTCGCGTCGGACAGCGTGCTCCTCGGCGCCGTCGGCGGCATGGTGGGCGATCCCCGCTGGGATAACCTCCCCGGCGACAAGCGCCCCGAAGCGGGCCTTCTCGGCATCCGCAAGGCGATGGGGCTCTACTCCAACATCCGCCCCGCGCGGCTCTGGGCGCCCCTTGCAGACGCCTCGCCCTTGAAGCATGACCTCGTGAAGGACGGCATCGAGATCGTCGTCGTGAGAGAACTCACGGGCGGCATCTACTTCGGCAAGCGCGGCACCTACGAGGACGAGAAGATGGGCACGACGGCGTGGGATACCGAGACGTACTCCGCCCATGAGATCGAGCGCATCGCCCGCATCGCCTGCGAACTTGCGAGAAAGCGCAAGAAGCGCGTCATCTCGGTGGACAAGGCGAACGTCCTCGAGAGTTCCCGCCTCTGGAGACGCACCGTGCACGCCTTTGCCGAGAAGAACTACCCCGACGTCAAAGTCGAGGACATGCTCGTCGACAACGCGGCGATGCAGATCGTCAAGAACCCCGCGCAGTTCGACGTTTTGCTCACTTCCAACATGTTCGGCGACATCTTGGCGGACGAGGCGGCGCAGGTGACGGGCAGCATCGGGATGCTCGCGTCCTCCTCCTTGGGCGACGGCACGCGCGGCCTCTACGAGCCCATCCACGGCTCCGCGCCCGACATTGCGGGCAAGGACATCGCCAACCCCATCGCGACCATCCTCTCCGCCGCCATGATGCTCAGAGACTCCTTCTCCCTCACCGAAGAGTGTACCGCCGTCGAGAACGCCGTCCTTCAAGTCCTCAACGAGGGCTACCGCACGCCCGACATCATGGAAGAGGGCAAAACGAAAGTGGGCTGCCGCGAGATGGCACGCCTCATTGCAGAGCGCATATGATCAGAGAGAACGTGACCGCCCTCCTCAAAGAGCTGGAGGGCGGCAATGCATATTCGGAGAAGGTGACCCTCGTCGCCGCCACCAAGACGAGGACCCCCGAGGAGATCAACGAAGCGATCGAGGCGGGCATCACCGACATCGGCGAGAACAAGGTGCAGGAATTTACGGCGAAGTTCGACGCTGTCCACGGCGGCCGCCGCCACTTCATCGGGCACCTGCAGCTCAACAAAGTCAAGTACCTCATCGGAAAGACCGACCTTGTGGAATCCGTCGACCGCGACGAACTCGCCGAAGAGCTTGCAAAGCGCAGCATGAAGGCCGGGATCGTCACCGACATCCTCATCGAAGTCAACATCGGCTGCGAGGAGAGCAAGAGCGGCTATCCCCTCGAGGAGGCGTATGCGGCCTACGAGCGCCTCAAAGCGATGGACGGGCTGCGCGTCAGAGGCTTCATGGCGATGCTCCCCATCGCGGGCGAGGAAGAATACCTCGGCGGCCTTGTCGACAAGATGCGCGCCCTCTACGACCGCGCAAAGGCAATTGACAGCAACATCGAATATCTTTCCATGGGCATGAGCGGCGACTGGCGGCTGTGCGTAAGACACGGCTCCAACATGATCCGCCTCGGCACCGCCATCTTCGGTGAACGGCACTACCCCGCGCCCGAAAACGCCGAAAACGCCCCGTCCGATACAAATACACCATAAGGAGGAACGGCAATGCCGTCCGGAATCACCCATCAACTTGTCGCGGAGGAGGCGGAAAAGCTCCTCCCCGAAGGCTTACAGCACATCATCAAAAAGGCCCCCGACGAATACTACCTCGGCTGTCAGGGCCCCGATATGTTCTTCTTCTACCGCATCGGGAACAAGAGCGAGTACAACATCGGAAAGTATCTGCACCGCTACAGCGTCGCGGAGACCTTCCGCCTGTTTGCGCGCGTCCTTGCGGGCGAGCAGAACCCCCGCTTCCCCGCCCTTTCGGAGGACGACCGCACGCGCGTCTTTGCGTATATCCTCGGCTACATCACCCACTACGCGACGGACAGCACCTTCCACCCCTTCGTCTACAACTTTATGGAGAGGGAGGACTGCCCCAAGCGCATCCATCAGCTCATCGAAAACGATTGGGACGTCTACTTTTTGCGCAAGTTCCGCGGCCGCGAGGCGGAGAAGTTCCGCTGCGCCTTCAAGGTAAAGGAGATCGCCGAAAACGGCGCCGTCGCCCGCCTCTATGCCTGCCTTGCGGAGGAACTCGGCCGCGAGGAAGTCAAGCGCGGCAAGTTCAACGCGGGGCTTAAGAATTTCTGGAAATACCTTACCTTCTTCCACGGAAAGTGCTATTCCTCCCAGCGGCATTGGGAAAAACTGGAGCACTTCTTCCACGCAAAGCCCTTCCTCTCCTGCCTGTATCCGAGGAAGGAGCCCGAGCGGGAGTACCTTGCAAACGAGGACTTTTTAAAGCTTGCCGAGGGCAAGGGCGGGAATGTCGACGAACTCTTCGACAACGCCGTGAAGGAGAGCGCGCGCCTTGCCTCCCTTTTCGTGGAGTGCGTGCGGAAGGGCGAACCCCTCCCCGAGGCGGACTTTAATAAGAGCTTCCTGACGGGAAAGCCCGTTGAATGATGCGCCCGCGGGAGAAACAACACAATTTTCCGAAACGGCCGCTCTCCGAACGGGAGACGGCGGCCTTCTGCCTGCAGCTTTCGGCACTTTCCGCCTCGGGACTTCCCGAGGCGCTCTTGTTTGCCGCGGAGAGCGCGAAGGGACGGGTGAGAGCGGCGGCTCTCGCCATGCGGGAGGACGTGCTCGCGGGCATGCTTCTTTCCGAGGCATTCGAAAAAGAGAAGTTCTCCTCCGCCGTGCTGCCCTTTCTGCGGCTTGCGGAGAGGAGCGGCTCCTATGAACGGGGCCTCGCCCTCGCCGCCGAAACAAGCGGGAAGCGGGTGCGCCTCAAGGAGGCCACGCGCGGGACGCTGGGCTATCCCCTCCTGCTCCTCGTCCTTCTCTTCGCCGTCTTTCTCGTGTTTGCGGCGCTCATCCTGCCCGTGTTCGAGGAGACATTTGCGGAGCTCGGGCTTGCCCTTCCCGCCCTCACAATGGCCGTGCTTGCGGCGGGGAAGTCGCTGCTTGCAGCCCTTCCGTACATCGCGGGCGGAGCCGTTCTGCTCGTCCTTCTCGTTTTGCTCCTGCGAAAATTCCCCGCGGCGAGGGAAAAACTCGATGTGCTCCGTCTCTGCTCCCGCGCGGAAAAGAGCAAGACGGCCGCGCAGTTCTGCCTTGCCCTCTCTATGCTCTTGAGGGGCGGCGCGACGCTTGCGGAGGCGCTCGGCATGGCCCCTTCGCTCCTTTCCAACGCGCGGGCGAAGGAGGGCGTGCGGCGCGCACGGGAGGCGGTGTTTGCGGGCTGTCCGCTCTTTGAAGCGCTGAAAGAGGAGCGCATCTTCCCGCCCTTTCTGCTCTCGCTCCTTGCGGCGGGGGAGAAGTCGGGCTCGGTCGGGGAACTTCTCGAGGGCGCGCTGCCGACGCTCGAGGCGGAGTATGCGGCCGCGATCAAGGTGCGGGCGAACGTCCTTCGGGCGCTGCTGTTTGCGCTGCTCGCGGCGATGCTCGTGCTGCTCTTCGCCGCCCTCTACGAGCCCATCCTGCTGCTGTTGACGGCGGGCACTTAAAACGCCGCGGGCACTTTGAATCGAAACGCAAAACGAACGCGCCGCGGGGCCGCCGACTTGCCCGAACGCAAAACGAACGCGCCGCGGGGCCGCCATTTGGCGGCCCCGCGGCGCTTCTCAACTGTTTATTTCAAAATCCCGTCCGCCCAACCGAGCTTGCCGCCCGCAAGGAAATGTTTCTTCACCGCCCGTTGCAGGGAAGTGCTTTCGGGCAGGTCCTCGATGGCCGCATCCTTCGCCGAGGGGAAGATCCACTCTCGGAAGGCGGGGCTGTCCTGCTCCCACTTGGTGACGGAAAACCGCGCCCCGAATTGCCGCACGCGGCTTTCCCTCGGCAAAATTTCTTGGAGCGCGGGCGAGAGCATCCACGAGGAACACACAAATTGCGCGCCCTCGTACGCGGGAAATTGCGCGGCGAAGAACGCCCGTGCCGCAGCGAAGGAGCTGTCCACCGCCCCGTCCGTAAGGTCACACTTCGCGGGGATATGCACGGCAACGCGCCCGTCTTCTAAGAGTTCAAATTCGAGCGCGCCGAGGCGGAACTCGTGCAAAGAGAGCTGGCGGGGAAACCACCACCCCCACACCCATCGGACGCAGCCCGTGCGCTCGTAAGTCTCATTGATAAAGCGCGATAAAAACGCCATCGTCGCGAAGAAGACGTCCTCGCCGATATCCCGCGCCGCATATTCCCGCTTTGCCCCGAGCGCTTGCAAGCTCTGCGCGACGAAGAGCTTCATGCCGTCGCCGTCCTCGGAAAGGGCCGCTTTCAGCGCGTTCAGCCCCTCTTCATAGGAAAGTTTTCGCCACGGTTCGAGGGGCAACGCCGAAACTTCTGCGCCATATTCCTTCCACACTTCCTCGGCGCGCGCCTTCACGGGCGAAGAGAGACCGATCTTTTCCCAAAGTGCGGAAAGTTTCTGCCCCTCGCGCGCCAGCTTCGAAAAGGCGCAACCGCAGTAGTCCTGCCGGTAGAGGCCGTATTTTTCCGAGAGCTGCACGGACCGGAGGTACCCGCCCCGCTTTTTGAAGTCGCTCGGCAAATACTTCACGCCCGTCTTTTCGGCGATCTCAAAGCCGATCTCGTTGATGAGCTGTGCGTTCTTCAGGGGGGAGACGGTGAGCGTCGTTCCGAAATAGTCGTACCCCCGCGCCTTGGCCTCCTCGGCCGTCCGCAAAAGACGCAGGCGGAAGCACACCGCGCAGCGCGCGCCGCCCTCCCTCTCGCCTTCAAGACCCTTGACCGCCGCCGCGTAATCCTCCCGGCAGTAATCGACGTCCAAAAAGTCGGCAAGACCCGTCTCCTGCAAAAAGCGCACCTGTTCATGCTTGCGCTTCTCGTACTCCTCGCGGCAGTCCAAATTGGGGTTGTAGTAAAAGACCGTCGTTTGGATCTTCCCTGCAAGCTCACTCAGGCAGTGCGAGGAGCAGGGCGCGCAGCAGCTGTGCAAAAGGAGGCGCCGATGTTGCGCCCCCTCCAGCTCGTTTTGCATCAATTTGTCGAAATTTTGCTTCATGCCTCGCCCTTTACGATGTTGAGGAAGTACTCGTGCACGCGCGTGTCGCCCGTGAGTTCGGGGTGGAACGCGAGCGCGAGCATCTTATCTTGCCTGACGGCGACGATCTTGCCCGCCTCTTCTGCAAGGACGTCGACGCCCTCGCCCACGCGGGAGACGTAGGGCGCGCGGATGAACACCGCGGGGAATTTGCCCACGCCCTTGAGGTCCACATCGGCGTTGAAGGAGCCCAGCTGCCGCCCGTAGGCGTTGCGGCGCACCGCAATGTTCATGACCTTGAGGTGAGGCTCTTCGCCGCCCTCGATCTCCTTCGCGAGCAGGATGAGCCCCGCGCAGGTGGCTAAAACGGGCATGCCGCCCTCGATGGCTTTCCTCAGCGGCTCCATGAGGCCCTCTTCGCGGAGGAGCTTCCCCTGCACGGTGGACTCCCCGCCGGGGAGCACCACGCCGTCGAAGTCGTTTGTAAAGTGCTCTAAACGGCGGATCTCCACAACTTCCGCGCCGAGCGATGTGAGTGCGTGCTCGTGCTCGATAAATGCCCCCTGCAGGGCAAACACACCGATCTTCATCGCTTACTTGCCGCGCTCTGCCATGAGGAGGGCGATCTCCTGCTCGTTGATGCCCACCATCGCCTCGCCGAGGTCCTCGGAGAGCTCCGCCAAAATTTCGGGGTTCTCGTAGTTGGTGACGGCCTGCACGATGGCGCGCGCACGCTTTGCGGGGTTGCCGCTCTTGAAGATGCCGCTGCCGACGAACACGCCCTCGGCGCCGAGCTGCATCATGAGCGCCGCATCTGCGGGGGTCGCAACGCCGCCCGCCGCGAAGTTGACGACGGGGAGCTTGCCGTTCTCGTGGACGTACTTCACGAGCTCATAGGGCACCTGCAGCTCCTTGGCCTCCTCATAAAGCTCGTCCTCGGACATGGAGACGACCTTGCGGATCTCGCTCATCATCATGCGCATGTGGCGGACGGCCTGGACGACGTCGCCCGTGCCGGGCTCGCCCTTGGTGCGGATCATGGACGCACCCTCTGCAATGCGGCGGAGCGCCTCGCCGAGATCCCTTGCGCCGCACACGAAGGGAACGGAGAACTTCGTCTTGTCGATATGATACTTGTCGTCGGCGGGAGAGAGCACCTCGCTCTCGTCGATGTAGTCGATCTCGATGGCCTGCAAGATCTGCGCCTCGGCGATGTGGCCGATGCGGCACTTCGCCATGACGGGGATGGAGACCGCCTTCTGAATGCCCTTGATCATCTTGGGGTCGGACATACGGGAGACGCCGCCCGCGGCACGGATATCGGCGGGGATGCGCTCGAGCGCCATGACGGCGCAGGCGCCTGCGTCCTCTGCGATCTTGGCCTGCTCGGGCGTGGTGACGTCCATGATGACGCCGCCCTTGAGCATCTGCGCGAGACCCTTGTTGAGCTCAAAACGTTCGTTTGACATATCTTGTCCTCCTTGGGAGCGGAATTTTCTGTTTTTCGGCCGTGAACGTGTAAAATTCGGGCCAAAACGCTCTTTTGTGAGTGATATTATAGCACCTCTGAAAAAAACGGTCAAGAAATTTTTACTCGGCGCCCGCTTTCACACAAAAGTTTTATCAAAGAAAGAGCGCCGCTGCCGCCGCGAGGGAGAGCGCGGGTGCAAACGGGAGATGCCGCACCTTCAAAGCCGCCGCCGCAAGCATGGTGAGGAAGCTCCCCAAAACGATGGTCAAAAGCACGCCCTTTCCCCCGAGCAGCAGCCCGAGAGCGGCGAGAAAGTGGACGTCGCCGAGGCCGAGCGCCTCGCTCCCGCGCCTCAAAAAGAGGCCCCGCGCGAGAAGGGGCAAGATAAGGCCTAAAAGAAAGCCGAAGAGGCGGGAGGGTGCCGTCGGCGGGACAGCAAAAAGCGCTGCCGCAAGGGACAGCACCGCAAGAAGGATACAGACGAGGAACGGAATGACGCCGCGGGCGTGGTCATAAACCGCCGCCCAAAAGAGCAGGACGAGCGCGATGAAAAGAAAAACCGCCTCCAAAACGGAGCGCGAAAAAACGACGCCCGAGAGGGCAAAGCTAAGCAGCGCGGCTCCCGCAACGCAGGAGAACGCGCGCGTATCTTTTACAAGGCCCGCCATCAAAAGAGCAGCTGTGCGCTGTCGGGAAGAGAGAGCGGCTCGCTGTTGTCGCCGCGGACGGTGAACTTCTCCTGCGCGAACTCCTTGTTGGGAAGGAGATAGACGCGCTTGTCCACCCAGCCGCCCACAACGTCGGCGCGGAAGTAGCGGCCCGCGATGAGATTCTTTGCAAGCTCGTCGTTGAGCTCGACGACGGCGGCGCGGTAGCCCTCGGCAAAGCAATCTAAGAGGGCGCTCCGGATGAGCAGCGCCATGTAGAAGTCGGAGAGCATCTCTCCCCGCCCCTGACAGCGGCGGCAGGGCTGCAGAAGGAGCGTCGAAATTTCGCGCGTCGTGCGCTTGCGCGTAAACAGCGTGACGCACAGATCGTTCATGGGCAGCACGCGGCACTTGGAGCGGTCGGACGAGAGCGCCTTTTCGAGCTCCTCGGTGACGGCCGTGCGGTGCTCCTCCTCGGTCATGTCGATGAAGTCGACGGCGACGATGCCGCCCACGTTGCGGAGGCGCACCTGACGGGCGATCTCGCGGGCAGCCAAGATGTTGGTCTCAAAGACGGTGCTCTCAAGATCGTTTTCGCCCGTGAATTTGCCCGTGTTGACGTCGATGACCGTCATGGCCTCCGTCCTGTCGAAGATGAGGTACGCGCCGTTTTCGAGCCACACCATGGGCTGGGCGAGGGCGTAGATCTGCTCGGAGAGCCCAAACTGCTTATACATGCTCGTGCTGCCCGTGTAATGGACGACGCGCTTTTCGCCGAGGTCGGCGCGCATGCGGGCGAGCGTCAAGATGCGCCTGTAGAGCTCCTCGTTGCCCACATACAGCTTGGTGACGCCGTCGCCCAAGCTGTCGCGCATGACCTTGAAGGGAAGGTCGGCCTCGCGGTAGACGGCGGTGCCCACGGGGGCGGTCTGTGCCGCTTCGATGGTGGAACGGTAGAGACGGCGCAAATACTCGCACTCCGTCTTTAAATGGCGGCGCGTCGCATTGGCGGCCGCGGTGCGCAAAATGAAGCCCTCCCCGGGAAGGCGCTGGCGCTCCGCCTCCTTCAAAAGGGCGGTGCGGATGTCGGGGTCGTCGATCTTCCGCGAGATGCCCAGAAAGTCGGTGCGGGGAAGGTAGATGAGCGTCTTGCCCACGATGGAAAGATCGAGAGAGACCTTGGCGCCCTTGTTGCCGCGGGGGGACTTGACGACCTGCACGAGCACCTCGTCGCCCTCCTTGAGATCGCGCATGAAGGCATTGCCCGAGCCGTCGTAGCTCGCAAAGCGGGATGCGCCCTCGTCGAGCGGCAGATAGCAGTTGCGCTCCAAGCCGCAGGCGATGAACGCCGCCTGCATGCCGGGCACCACGTTGGCGACTCTGCCCTTATAGATATTCCCGAGCACCGCGCCGTGATCGGCGTTTTCGCCCTCGATGTCTACGATTTTTCCGTCCTCCGCGTAGATGACGATCTGCTCGCCGCACACGCGGTCAAAAAACCATTCCTTCCTCATCGTACTTCCGCTCATCTTTCCTCGAAAGTGTTGTTTACAAGTGTATTTTGCTCTATTTTAGCATATTCTTCACCATTTTACAAGCGTATGAAGGAAATTTTTCACTCCATTGCGCCCGTTTCGGCCTTTCCCGCACCTTCGGGGAGCGGGGAGAACACGATCTCCTTCAGTGGCACCGAATACCCGCCCGCTTCGAGGACGGCAAAGAGCTCGCCCTCGGTGACTTCGCCCAAATATTCGCCGCTTTCGTACACGACGAGCACGAGATAGCGGTCCTCACGAAGATACCGGACGCACTCGCCCGCCGTCCGTTCCGACGGAAGCACGATGCGCCGCTCCTCCACCCCGTGCGAGAGGGTGCGCCCCGTGAAGGCGATGCGCTTGTAGCTCCCGCCGCCGAAACTCCCTGCAAACAGCATGACGGCAAACAGCAGCGCCGAGAAGTTGGGCGTTGAAAAGCAGCTCGCGACAAACAGCGCGAGGACGGCCCCCGCCGTCAAAAACGCCGCGATGCGCGAAAGGAGCCGTGCGCGCGCCTCCCCCAGCGGCTTGAAAGCTAAAAGGAGCAGCCGCCCGCCGTCCAACGGGTACGCGGGCAGGAGGTTGACGAGAAAGAGCGAGAGGGAGACCTCTGCCGCCGCCTCGGTGAAGGGGTACGTCTCGGGGAACAGCCACCACAGCGCCGCGAACCCGAGCGCCGTCGCGGCATTGGCGAGCGGCCCTGCGAGCAGCACCTTGGCCTCCGCGCGGGGCGGAATGCCCGAAAGATCCCCCGAGATGACCGCCCCGTACGGCATGAGCAGAATTTTGTCGAGGCAGTACCCCTCGCTGCGGGCGGCGAGCGCGTGGGCGAACTCGTGTTCGAGCGCCGCGAGCACGGCGGAGATAAAGAGCAATAATTGCCCCGTGAACGCCGAGAATACTCCCGCCGCCAGGAAGAGCGGGTGGACGCGCACGCGGAACGCCCCGAGCCGTCTCCCCTCCCGCGATTTGGGCGCGGGTTTTGACGCGGGCGCGGAGGTCGACACGGCCGCCGCATTCGCCGAAGCGTCAGCTCCACGCAAGGCCGTCCTCGGTGACGGTGCAGCTGTCGATGAGAGAGCCGTCCGAATAGAACATGACGCGCACCTCGCCCTCGCCGTCCGAGTATCCCACGGGAATGGTCGCCTTGACGTCATCGCCCGCCGTGAAGTAGACGGTATCGAGCCCGCTCATGACGGTGGAGAAGTGGTCGGAATGGCCGACTTCGACGGTGTAGCCCGTCTCCGCATCGCCGTTGACGGCTAAAAGGGTGCCGTCCGCGGGGGGATAGACGCTCGCCTCCGCCGTGAAGGAGAGAACGCCCGTATTCGAGACGGCGATGTCCGCGCCCACCGTGTCGTTGACGAGCGGGGAAAGCGTGAAGTCGGTGTAGACGCGCGTGTCGGCGGCCTCGGCTTCCTCGCCCGCAAACAGGCCGCGAAGGAAGGTGTTGACGGCGCTCCCGGGCAGGAAGATGTTGGTGAAGAAGATGGTCGCGCACAGGGCGCACGCGGCGACAAATTCGATGAGCAAGATGCGATGCTCCCGCTTCTCGCGCACGGTCTCCTCGGGGGCGCGCGCGATGGGCGTGCTCTCGGCATAGGCGGGGTCGCTCTCTGCGGCGTTCACGCGCTCGTTGACGTCCTGAATGAGCTGTTCCTTGAGATCGGGCTCCGCTTTTTTACGCTTCTCGCGCTTGTTGACGCGGACGGTCTCGACGGGGATCTCCAGCATTTCGGCATAGTTGAGTTCATCGTTCATGGCAATTTACCTCTCCCAAAAACTTACACGAATACTATATGAGAGGTTTGTGCCAAATAGAAGCGTCGCCCGCCGTCGACTTTGGTCGACGGCGGGCGAAGAAGGTCACACATTTTTCCGCGAACTGACGCGGAAAAATGTCGTGAGGGGTGGAGTGCGTGCATCTCCGTGCCCCGTCGCCCACGCACGGATATGTTCTCAAAGACACTAAGCCCGAAGTATCGGGCAAATTGGGGCCTTCAGCGGAGGGGAACCCTCCTCGAATCATTATTTTAAGGGCGCCTGTTCGGATACGGACCATGCAGGGCAACCCTGCTCACACAAGTAAATTTATCATTCCGCGCCCCGCTCGCGTTTACTCGACGGGATAGTCGACGGAAACGGATTTTGCTGTCTCCGTCACGGTGTGCATATAGGGCTTGACGGTGTGGGCGTGGTAGCCCGCCGTCTGATAGCGCTCGAGCGCCTCAAAACTTTCCAGCGTCACGATGAGGATGAGGTCGTACGAACGCGGCGAGTGCAGCGCGTCGATGCCGACTTCCACGTCGAGCGCGGTCTCCTCCTTGCCCTTCATGGAGAGAAGCATCGCCCTGACTTCCTCGGCGGCGACGCCCTCCTTGAGTTTGAAACATACAACGTGTCTTATCATATTATTCTCCCGATGATTTTTTGATGAGCCGGACGACGGTCCTTGCGGCCTCCTCAGCGTCCTCCTCCGTCGTTTCGAGGCCGAACGAAAAGCGCACGCCCCTCTTTGCCTCGTCCTCGCTCCTGCCCATCGCCGTGAGGACGTGGGAGGGAAGCGCCGCGTGCGCCGAACACGCCGCCCCGCCCGAGCAGGCGACGCCGCTCAAGTCGAGCGCGCTCAAAAGCCACTCGCCGCCCCGCGAAAAGGTGATGTGCGAGAGGTTGGCCGCGCGGTTTGTGCCGTCGATCTTCGCCTCACCGCCCAGTTCCTTTAAGATGTACCCCTCGAAGACGGCGCGGACGGCCTCCGTATGGGCCGCAAAGACGGCGCGCTCCTCCTGCGCGAGCGAGAGCGCCTCCGCCATGCCGACGATGCCCGCGACGTTGAGCGTTCCCCCGCGAAGGCCGCGCTCCTGCTCGCCGCCCGCGATGAGAGGCGGGCATTTCACGCCCCTTCTCACCCACAGGAGGCCCATGCCCTTGGGCCCGCCCAGTTTGTGGGCAGAGAGCGAGATTGCGTCCGCAGCGGCCGTAAGGGCCTTGAGATCGCACCTTCCCGCCTGCACGCAGTCGGAAAAGAGCAGTGCGCCCCGCTCATGGCAGAGCGCCGCCGCCTCCGAAACAGGCTGCACGCACCCCGTCTCGTTGTTGACCGCCATGAGGCAGATGAGCTTTGCGCCCGCTTGGAGCGCGCGCTCGACTTCCGAGAGGGGCACGACGCCGTCCTCCCCACATTGGAGAAGAATGTGCTCCCCCCGCAGCTTGGCGGCAGAGAGCACCGCCGCGTGCTCGATGGCGGACACGGCGAACTGTTCGCCTGCAGCGAGCGAGCGCACCGCCCAGTTGTCCGCCTCGGTGCCGCCCGAGGTGAAGTAGATTTCGCGCGGCTGTACGCCCAAGATTTCGGCGATCTCGTCGCGCGCAGCCCCCACGAGGCCCGCCGCCCGCCGCCCGAAAGCATGCAGGGAGTCGGGGTTGCCGAACATTTCCCTGTAGCACGGGAGCATGCGCTCTAAAACTTCCGCCCTCAAAGGGGAAGTTGCGGCATAGTCGAGATAGAGCATAGCGTCTCCTTGGTTTGCAAAAAAGTACCCCGCGCGAGGTGCGCGGGGCGAAAATTCCCAAAAGTTACTGCCAGTCGCAGACGTTGACCCACTTTGCGAGGAACTCTGCCTCTTCGGGTTTGCGCTTGACCGACTGCGACGCCGCGACGATGGGCAGCACGCGCTGGACGTACTGGATCGCCGTATCCGTCTTGGTGCAGAAGAGTTTCAGGTACTTCTCGGCGAGCTCGTCCTGTTTGTGGAGCTTGAAGAGAAGGTAGGTGCGCGCCGCATCTGCCGAGCCGTTGCCCTGCGTGGCGTGCGACCAGTCGATGATGTAGGGCGTGCCCTCTTTGGTGATGATGATGTTGCTGGGCTGGAAGTCGCCGTGGCACAGCTTGGTGTGGCGGGGCAGCCCGTCGAGACGGACGTGCAGGTCGTATCTCACCGAAGCGGGATAGGAGCTTGCGGAGATCTTCGCGTGCATCTTGTCGCGCAAATGCCCCAAAAGCGGCACTTTTTCCTTGCTCATCTTGATCTGCAGGTCGACGAAGAAGTCGAGGTACTCGTCCTCCTTCTCGGGGTGGTCCTTCATCATCTGCTCGAGCGTCTCGCCCTCGATGAACTGCCAGATGACCGACCACTTGCCGTCGACGACGGAGACCCCCAGGATCTGGGGAATGTTGAGCGAGGTCTGCTCAACGCGCGCCTGGTTGAGCGCTTCGTTGAGGATGTCCGCCTTCGAGTAGCTCTCGTCGAACGACTTGATGAGCTTGTCGCCGTCGCGGTAGACCTTTTTGCCGATGCCTTCGTAAATGAGTTCCATAATTTTCCTCCAAAAAGCGGGGGTCTATCCCGCAAGATTTTCCCTTATCAAATGCCGAAAAGCGGCAAGGCGGTAAAGCTCCCCTTTCCGCCGCCCTTATTATAACCCATTCCCCGCGAAAAGTAAAGACCTAAAATGAAAAATCTTCTCTTATTTTGCAGGTTTTTTTCTTTTTTACGACTCGTCGAGGACGCGTTCCCCCTCTTCTTCGTCACCGAGGACGAGGGTGAGGCACTCGAGCTCGTTTTCAAGGGCGGTGAGGCGGCGGCCGTCCTCGGTGCCCTCGTCGCGCTCGTTATCGGCAACGAGCCGCACCGCGAACACCAGCCCGCGCAGGAAGATGACAAGGCAGATGAGCGCGATGAGCGCGAGCCCGCCCGAGACCGCCATGCAAATGACGGGCCAGCTGTCAGGCGTGCGGAGAAGAAAGGCGGAGAACACGCCGACGAGCACCAAAAAGAGCACGAACGCCCCGCCGGACACGGCCGTGCGGAGAACATAGTAGCGCTTGTTGTCCTCGAGCGCCCCGCGGCGGGCCTGACGCGCCTCACGCACGGCGGCCTTCAAGGGCCTCATCTCTTCGAGGACACCCGCGCGCTCCTCCCTGAGCCTGTCCCCCACCTTCGAAAGGACAAAGCTTCTCACTTCCTCGGGCGCACCGGCGAGCTGTTCGGCGTTCTCCTCGATATAGAAGGCGGAGTCGTCGGTAAAGCCCTGCGTGCGGCTCTCCCAAGCGCCCTTCTGGGCCTCGGCGCTGTCCTCGTCGTACATGAGCGCCTGCGAGAAGAACCCCTCTGCGGCGGCATAGTCCTCGGAGGCGAGCGCCTTTTTGCCCTCCGAAATGAGCTTATCGCGCTCCTTCTCGGCCTTTTCACGGGCGCGCTCGCGCTCCTCCTGCGCCTTCTTGAGCTGCGTAGGCGTGAGCCCCACCATGTCGTCGTCGTATTCCTCGTCGGGATAGTCGACGGCAAATTCCACTTCGTCCTCAGCGTCCGAAGCGTTGTTTTGAGCGTCGCCCTCCGTGGGTGCCGTATCGTCGACAGCGTCCTCGATGCCGCCGACGGCGTTCTTTTTCACCTTGATGATGCGGCCCTCGTCCTCAATGATCCTCTCTTCCATGTGTTCTCCTTAAAAAAGCGTTTGAGCGGCGATGGCCGCGAATTTCCCGAATTTTGCCGCCGTCATGGCCTCGTCGCGGGCGGCTCTCTCATAAAACAGCGCAAAGACGGCGCTGCCCGAACCCGTCATGCCCACCGCGTCGGGCGAGAGGTCGTGCGCCGCCTGAATGGCCTCGGCGACATCGAAATTGCTCAGGCACGCGGGCAGGATAAGATCGTTCGCAAGCGGCGGGGTCTCCCCGCGGTGCAGGGCGGAGATGACGCGCTCCGTCGCGCCGAAGGACATGGCGATGCCCAGCTCGTCGAAAAAGGCGTAGCAGTCCGCCGTGGGAACGCCCGTCGAGGGGCATAAGAGCACGAAATAGAGCGGCGGGAGCTCGAGAACGGGCGAGAGCTTCTCCCCCCTGCCCCGCATACGGAGATACCCCGAACGAAGCTGCGCCGACGTGTCGCTGCCGAGCGTCTCGGCAAGGGGCACGAGGGCGTCTCTCTCAATGCCATGAAGCTTGGCAAGCGCCAAGAGGACGCCCGCCGCATCGGCAGAGGACCCGCCCAAGCCCCCGCCCACGGGGATGCGCTTTTCGATGTCGATGTCCGCGCCCAAGTTTCCCCTGCACTGCTCCCCGAACGCCGCAAAAAAGGCGTTGGCGGCGCGAAAGGCGTTGTTCTTTTCGAGAGGCACCTCGCACGGGATGCCGTGCATGGAGACGGTCACCCCTTCCTCGCGCGGCCGCACGGTGACGGTGTCCGCTAAATCGAGGATGGCGACGAGGGAGTCGAGCGTGTGGAACGCCCCCTCGCGGCCGGTGATCTCGAGCGTGAGGTTGAGCTTTGCATGGGCATTGACAACAGCTTCCATACGGATATTGTAACATATTTCAGGCTTATTTGCAAGGAGCGAAAAAAAGGTTCACGCATTTTTCCGCAAACGGACACGGAAGCAGGGCGATATTAAGCGGCGGGCGGGTGCAAATGCACCCGCCCGCCGCCGTGTTTTCTTAAAATGAACTGCCGCGAGCAGGGTTGCCCTGCGGTGCGGCACTCAATTTGCCCTATGCCTAGGGCTTAATGTCTTTGAGAACAGACAAGTGCGTGGGCGATAACGAAGGGAGTTGATTCAACTTTACCCTTCACGGAACTTATTTTGCGCAGCAAAAGAAGTTCGTGACCTGTAAATCACCACTCTCTCCCCCTCGCGGATGGGGAATTCGAGGTCGGGATTGCTCTTTAAGACCTCCTCGGGCGGCTTTTTGAGGCGCTTCGAAAGCTCCCACAGCCCGTCGCCCGTGCGGGGGATATACACGCTGACTGCCGCGTCGCTCTCCGTGAACGCCTCGCCCTCTTCCACGGCGCACACGGCGCGCAGGGGGTACGTCTTTTTCGGGACGAGGGTGAGCTTGAGCGTTGCCTCGGCGTCGATCTCCCCCTCCTCCTTTTGCCGCGCGCTCATGCCGCAGACGAGCATGGAAAGCGTGCACTCGCCCTCACAAGAGACGGGCACGGTGAAAGGAAAGCTCATCTCCACGCCCCGCCGCGCGCCGTCCGCGCTCTTGATAAGCAGCGTCGCGAACGCCACGCCCTCGACGCACCTGCCCTCGGCAGTCGCTGTGACGCTCCCCTCTGCCCGCTGCAGGACGACGGCGAGCAGCGTATCCGAATAGTCGATGGGCGACGAGAGCGCCGCCCTGCCCGCAATGCGCTCGGTGAGGGTGATGCACTCGCCCGCGGCCGAGGTCTCCCCCTCCGCATAGGTGAGCTTTATAGCGTGCGTCAGAGAGTACGCGTCCGTGACGGCGTCCACCGTCTCCTCCGTGTAGACGCACCCCTCGGCGAGCAGCGCAAGCTCGGCGTGCAGCCCGCACTTCTTCGCCTCCTCGTCCGAATCGGCATTCAGAAAGACGTCTTTGACGGTCACGCGGCCCTCGCACGCATCCCCCGCCCGCGCGGTCTCCGCAGGAAGTTCGATGCGGAAGGGAATGAGCCGCTCAAGCGACACGGGTTCGCCCTCCTTTAAGGCGAGAAGGCACAGATTGACCTCCCCTTCGAGAACGACTGCGCCCGCCTCCGCCCTTGCCGAGCGGACGAGCGCCGACGAGGTGTGCAGCAGCACGTCGCCCAAAAAGTCCGTCTCGAAATCGTCGTCCGCCTCCGTCTCGCCCGAGAGCAGGTGCGCGCTGAAGCAGGGGAGCCCCTCGCGCCGCGTGACGAGCTCGCCGCCCGAGAGGTACTCGAATTCCCGCTCCTCGAAGAGCGCGGCCTCCGCCGTGACGAGCGCCGAAAGATACACACTCGCCCCCTCCCGCCGCAGGGAGACGTTCTCCGCCTTGAGAAGGACGCGGGGCGTCGCAGCCGCATGGCACTCCCCCGCCGCCTTCAGGGTGAACTCCGCCCCCTTCTCGGCACGGCACACCCCGCGCGACGCGTTCTCATAGACGATGGAAAAGCGGGCCCTTCCCATGATGCGCACGCCGCCCTCCTCCGCCTCCGCCCGCACGGGCGTGAGCTCTGCCGAGCACGCAAGCACCGTCTCTACCTCGCCGCCGAAGCGGCACTCCACGGCCGTCTCCGCATGGAGCGTCCCCGTTCGCGTGTAGCCGCGATATCTCTCCGTTTCAAACTGCATACTGCCCTCCTTGTGTTCCATGTATTGTATGAGGGAAACGGGGCGGATATGCGGGGTATATTTTGGGAGGATGTGGGGAAAAAACGGGGTATGATCAGAAGCGGAAGAAATCTGAGCGACGTCAAGCGCGCCATCCGCGCCTGCCTGCAGGGCAAGGTGGACGTCATCGTGGACCTCGGGCGCAACAAAAAGCTGCGCTACCGCGGGGAGCTCTCGGGCGTGTATCCCGCCCTCTTCACCGTGCGCCCCGACGACGAGCACTTCCTCGGCAAGACGAGCTATTCCTACGCCGAGGTGCTGTGCGGAAGCGTCAAGATCCGCCCCGTGGAGGAGAAGCGGGCGTAACGCGCGGCGGGCGAAGATATGCGGCTGACGAGGTGCGCCCCGCGCGGCGTTCCGCCGCGCGGGGCGCAAAAAGGGGCGGGCGCGCCGACTTTCGTCGGCGCGCCCGCCCCATATCATACCGAAAAAATCAACGCGACTTGAGGTGGCTCTTGAAGCGCTCGCCCAGCTTGACGCCGAAGAGCACCGAGAGGTCCTCCGCCTTGCCCTCGACCATGCCGTCGCGCGCGACGGCGATGACGAGCGACTTCTCGACATAGATGAGCCATAAATCGGCGCGCTCGACGACCTTCTTGATGTCCTGATAGGAGACAAAGCCCTTGGCCGTGATCTGTTCGCCGCGCAGAAGGCTCATCTCGAAGCCGTCCTCGCGGAAGGAAAAGCGGTGAACGGTCTCCTTGCCGACGAGCGACTTTTTGAGTGCCGCCCTTAAGAGCGGCTTATAGCCGAAGAGGAGGAAGAGGACGAGGAGCCCCGCCGCCGCAAAGCAGAAGGCGTAGAAGAACACGTCCGACTTTAAAAAGAGCAGTATGACGCCGAGCACGGCAAACACGACGGCCATGCCGCCGCACGCCGCCGCCATGACGGGCCCGCCCGTATACAGCGTCGCCGCAAGATTGGTATTTACATCATTTTTCGTCTCATTGACAAGCATGAAGGTCTCTCCGCAGAACTTTTCTTCTATTATACGAAATATGGGGGGATATGTCAAACTTCTGCCCAAGATTTGGCCAAATTCGCCCGCGTTCTATCCGAAAAATCGAGCGGGGCCGCCGCACATCCTTCAAAGACTTGACAAAATCCTGTTTCGGGCGTATAGTAGAGGGGTATAAAACATGAGAGGCGGTTTTGCCTCCGCATATCGATAAGAGAGGTACAATATGATCGAATACTCCCTGAAAGCTCTCACGGCAGACGAGCTTTCCTTCAAGGTCAATCCCATCAAGGCTGCGCCCGACACCAAGTTCGAGATCAAGCCCATGTTCACCCGCCAGATCCGTCAGGCGAACGAGAACCCCAAGGTGAACATCGTCATTCTCGAGTGCAAGATCGAGTCGACCGAAGAGTCCCCCAAGCCCTTCAACCTGCACGCGCGCTTCGTGGGCGTGTTCGAGGTCAACAACATGACGACGGATGAGGACAAGCGCATCTTCGCCATCAACGCGACGGAGACGATGTTCCCCTACCTTCGTGCAGCCGTCACCAACCTCACGGCGGACGCGCTCATCAATCCTTTGACGCTTCCCGTGGTGCCCGGCTCCACCCTCTTCCCCGAGGACAGAGGCCCCAACAAGTACACCTTGAGCTTTGACCCCAAGGTCGTGAACTGAAATCGAGGCGGCAGAATGGACGTAAACGTTCGCCGCGCCGAGGAGAAGGACGCCGAAGCGATCGGGCGCATCCTCTATGAAGTGCACGCCGTGCACCATGCGATCAGGCCCGATCTCTTTCTTGCGGGCAAGCGCAAGTACGACGAGGAGGGCGTGAAGAAGCTGATCTCCTCGACGCCCGTGCTCGTCGCGGAAGATGAGAGCGGCGTACTTGGCTATGCCGTGTGTTTCTTGGAAGAGACCCCCGAGGGCGGCTCAATGCGGGCGAGAAAGACGCTGTATCTGGACGATCTCTGCGTCGACGAGGCGGCGAGAAAGCGGGGCGTGGGGCACAGGCTCTTTGCGGGCGTGGAAGCTCTCGCGCGCGAGATGGGCTGCTACGACCTCACCCTCAACGTGTGGGAGGGCAACGACACCGCCCGCGCCTTCTACGACTCCGTCGGCATGAAACCCTTAAAAACTTACCTCGAGAAAATACTCTGACTCGAAGCATGATTTAAAAAAGAACGCCTGTCTGACTGACGGGCGTTTTCGTTTTATTTTTTATCGAAAAATCTCTTGACAAGCTGCGTCATAATGTCTATAATCAATATAGACAATCGTCGAGAGGCCGCACGGCAAGCACGAGAAAAGAGGGCAGATGAACATCCACATTTCCAACCTATCGCAAAAGGCGCTCTATGAGCAGGTCTACGACCAGATCAAGGAGCAAATTTTGGACGGCACGCTCAAGGCGGGCGAGGCGCTCCCGACCATCCGCGGGCTTGCAAAGGACCTGCGCATCAGCGTCATCACGACCTCCCGCGCCTATTCCGATTTAGAGCGCGACGGCTACATCTACTCCGTTGTGGGCAAGGGGAGCTTTGTCGCCGAGCGCAATCAGGCGTTCGTCCGCGAGCGCAACCTGCAGGAGATGGAGGAGCACCTTCAGAAGGCCGTCGACATCTCCGCCCGCTGCGGCATGAGCGAGGAGGAGCTCCTCGCGCTCGTCAAGAACATTTTCCGAGGTTAGAATATGCTTTCCATTCAGCATTTCACGAAAAATTACCCCAATTTCACCCTTTCGGACGTCTCCTTCGACGTGCCGGACGGCGCCGTCGTGGGGCTCATCGGCGAGAACGGCGCGGGTAAGAGCACGCTCATCAAGGGCATTTTGGGTGCGGTCACGCCCGATGGCGGGCACATCCTCATGAACGGCAAGGAGCTCTCGGCGCTTTCGAAGGGGGAGCGGCAGGACATCGCCTTTGTGCTCGACGACGTCGGCCTCCCCTTGGAGCTTTCCCTGAAAGCCACCGGGCGCGTCCTCTCGAACATTTACGAGACGTGGGACAGCGCCGGGTTTCATGCGCTGTGCGAGCGGTTCGCGCTCCCCGAGAGGAAGCCGCTCAAGAATTTCTCGAAGGGCATGAAGATGAAGGCGGCGATCGCGGCGGCGCTCTCGCACGAGAGCAAGCTCTTCGTCCTCGACGAGCCGACGAGCGGCCTCGACCCCGTCGTCAGAGACGAAATTTTGGAGCTTCTCTACGACTACGGCCGCGCCGACCGCGCCATTCTCCTCTCCTCGCACATCACGAGCGACCTCGAGAAGATCTGCGACTACATCGTCTATCTGCACGAGGGACGGCTCATCTTTTGCGAGGAGAAAGATAAGCTGCTTGAAAAGTACGCCGTCTATACGGTGGCCGAAGGGCGGCTGAAGGAGCTCGACGAGGGTGCGATCGTTCGCGTCCTCAGGCGGGAGTACGGCACAGAGGTGCTCGCCGAGCGCGCGAGGATGCCCGAAGCGTTTGAGGCGCGGCCCGTCTCGCTCGAGGAACTCATGCTCTTCTATGCAAAGGGGGAGAAGGTATGTTAGGATTGCTCATCAAGGATCTCATCAACGTGCGCAAACAGGCCATTTGGTACGTTGCGATCGTCGTGGTGTTCGCGGTGCTGTCCGTGGTGTTGAAGAATGGGGCGTTTTCGGCCGCCATCGGCATCTTGCTGACCATTTCGGTGCCCCTCACGGCGGCTGCCTACGAAGAGCGTGACGGCTGGCCCAAGTTCGTCGCGGCGAGCGGGCTCCCGAAGGCCGCCGTCGTTGCGGAAAAGTATGTCTTGGGGCTCCTCTTTTGGCTCTTAAGCGCGGCCGTTTACGTCGCGGCGTACGCCATCATGGGCGCGGAGGACGGCATCGTGGAATTCGTCCTTCCCGTCTGTCTGCCGCTCATCGTGCTGTCGGCGGTGATGCCGCTCGTGACGAAATTCGGCGTGGAGAAGGCGCGCGCCTACATGATCGCCGTGGTCGTGGTGTTCATGGCGCTCTACGTCGCTCTCATCCCCGCGCTGAAGGACGCACTTGCAAGCGGCCTTGTTTTCTCCCTCTGCATGGCGGCAGGAACGCTCGTCCTGCTCGGGCTTTCTTTCGCACTATCTTTGAAAATCTATAAGAGGAAAGAGTTTTAAAATAGTTCACGAATTTCTTTTGTAAATAAATTGCGGCGGCGGGGGTGCAATTGCACCCCCGCCGCCGCATTCTCGTTATATTGTCTAAGATCAGTCCTTGGATGAGACGCGGTTTAGGAACTCGAGGATAGTGCCCCACTTTTCGTCGCGGCCCTGCTTCTCGTTCAAAAACTCGTGGCGGGAGTGCTCGAAGAGCTTACACGTCACGTCCTTCATGCCCGCCTTCTCCTTGTAGAACTTCACGAGCTTTTTCACGCCCTTGCCCTTCGCGCCGACGGGGTCGTCCTGACCCGAGACGACGAGCACCGGAAGATCCCGCCTCAACTTCTTCGTGTAGTCCTTGGTGTAGAGCCTCCGAAGGCCGCGGAAGAAGTCCGAATAAAAGCGGAAGGAGCAGGTGAACCCGCAGAGCGGATCATTCTTATACGCCTGGTTGTTGGTCTTGTCCGTCGAGAGCCACGCGCCGCCCGGGAACCCCTTCGCGTAAGCGCCGAAGGAGAGCTTTTCGATGAGCTTTGCGGGCTTCTTCTCGCCGCAAAAGGCGATGCCGAGCGCCGCGACGACGCTCCCGAGATACACCTCGGCGTCCTTTTTATAGGAGCTGCCCGCGATGATGGCGCCGCCGAGCTCCTCGCCGTGGCGGGCGATGAAGTGCTGCGCCAAAAAGGAGCCGTAGGAAAAGCCGAGGACGATGACGGGCGTATCGGCGTACTTCTTTTGGAAGGTCTCCAAGATGAGCGCCTCATCGGAGAGAGTGTTCTCGAACATATCCTTCTTGGCATAGCCGAGCGACTTCTCGTCCGTCTTGCCGTGGCCGCGGTGGTCGTCCGCAACGACGTAGTAGCCGTGCTCGTTGAGATAGCGTGCGAATGCGTCGTAACGAGCCGCGTGCTCCGCCATGCCGTGGAAGATCTGCACGATGGCTTTCGGGCTCTCGCACGGCCATTCGTGGACGACGATCTCCTTCTTTCCGTTCTTGAGTTTCATATTGTTACCTCAATTCTGCGCCGAGATTGTGCGCAAGGTTGCCCACGATCTTGTGGAAGAAGCCGTCCACCGCCTCGGGCGAGAGCGGCTTTTCGGCGGTCTCCTCGGGGGAGAAGGTGATGCGGAAGGCCATGCTCTTCTTGCCCGCGCCCACCTGCGCGCTGCGGTAGACATCGAAGAGCTCCGCCTTTTTCGCTGCCTTGCAGGCGTGGAGGATGGCGTTCTCGAGCTCCGAACACGTCACCTTTTCGTCGACGACGACGGCGAGATCGCGCTGCACGCTCTCGAAGCGGGGCAGGTTGTGATAGACGATGTCCTTCGCGAACTTCTTAGAGAGGGCGTCGTAGTCGAACTCCGCGAGATACACGGGCTTTTCGAGGGAGAGTTCCTCCAAAATGGCGGGATGCAGCTCGCCCAGCCAGCCGACTTCGCGCTCGCCGAGCTTCAAAACCGCCGTCTTGCCGGGGTGCAGGAAGGGCTTTTCGCCGCGCACGAAGGTGAGACGGACGGAGAAGGCCTCGGCGACGGCCTCGATGCCGCCCTTGAGATCGAAGAAGTCGTACTCGCCCCAGACGGCCATCGTACAGCGCTTGTTCTCCTTGGGAAGGGCCTTGAGGGGCAGTTCCTCGGGAATGTAGGCGTTGGCGAGCTCGAACATCTTGCCCTCGCCGTTCCCGCGGCGCACGTTGCGCACGACGTTTTGAAGCATGGAAGGTGCGAGGAAGGTGCGCATCACGGAGAGGTCCTCGCCGATGGGGTTCAAAATACGGATGGCCTTGCGCTCGGGCGCGTCCTCGGGCAGGCGGAAGAGATCGAAATCCTTCGGCGAATAGAAGGAGTAGTTGCAGGCCTCGAAGTAGCCCTCGCCCGCAAGCACGCGCTTGAAGCGAAGTTCCTGCTGCTGCGCCGCCGTCCAGCCGCCATGCGTGACCGTCGCCCTCTGCAGGAAGGTGGGCGTGATGTGCTCGTAGCCGTACATGCGGATGATCTCCTCCGCAAGGTCGGGCCAGCCGTCCACGTCCTCGCGCCAAAGGGGCACGGTGACGGTGAGCTTGTCGCCCTCCTCCTTCACGTCGAAAAAGAGGCGCTTTAAAATGGCGACGGCCTCAACCTCGGGCACTTCGATGCCGAGAAGGCTGTCGATCTCAGTCATGGTGCAGGTGACCTGTTTGGGGGTGAGATCCGCGGCGTTCTCGTCGGCGCGGTAGGTGGTGGACACGCCGCAGCCGAGCTCTTCCACAAGGTGCAGCGCCCTGTCCATCGCGACCGAGCAGGTGTAGGCGTCCACGCCCTTTTCAAAGCGGGAGGAGGAATCGCTGCGCTGACCGAGGGCGCGGGAGGTCTTGCGAACGCTGTCGCGCGCGAACTTGGCGGCCTCGAAGAAGACGGCCTTGGTCTCGGGTTTGATCTCGCTGTTCAAGCCCCCCATGATGCCCGCGAGGGCAACGCCGCCCTCCGCATCGCAAATGAGAAGGTTGTCGGGGTGAAGGGTGAACTCCTTCTCGTCGAGGGTGACGATCTTCTCGCCCTCCTCGGCACGGCGGACGATAATTTTCCCGCCGCGCAGGAAGTTCCTGTCGAACGCGTGCATGGGCTGGCCCATCTCGAGAAGGACAAAGTTGGTGATGTCGACGATGTCCGAAACCGAGCGGAGACCGCACAGGGCGAGGCGGCGGCGCATCCAGCGGGGCGAGGTGCCGATCTTGACGTCCTTCACATAGTGCCCCACATAGCGCGGGCAGAGAGAAGGCTCCTTCACTTCGACGGGGATACGGACGTCCGTCTCGGCGGCGGTGTAGCTAAGGGCGGGCATCTTCAGGGGCTTTTTGAGGACGGCCGCGACTTCGCGGGCGATCCCCAAGATGCACTGGCAGTCAGGGCGGTTGGCGGTGACGGCGATGTCGAAGAGGTAGTCATCGATGCCGACCACGGGGCGGATATCCGCGCCCACGGGCTCGTTCTCGTCGAGAATGAGGATGCCGTAGACCTCCGCGCCCTCGTAGAAGTCGTTGGTGATGCCGAGCTCCTCGCCCGAGCACATCATGCCCTCGGACACGACGCCGCGGAGCTTCCCGTTCTTGATCTTCTGCACGCCGCCCTCGTGGAGGACGGTCGCCCCGTCGAGCGCGCAGGGCACCTTTGCGCCCTCGAACACGTTGGTGGCCGCCGTGCAGATCTGCTTGACGCCGTGCTCGCCGCAGTCCACTTTACAGATGGTGAGCCTGTCCGCATCGGGGTGCTTCTCGCAGGAGAGGATCTTGCCGACGACGACGTTCGTCACGTCCTTGCCGAGGTAGGTGAGCTCCTCCACCTCAAACCCGCACGAGAAGAGCTTCTCCTGAAGTTCCTCGGCGGAGATGTCGATATCTACATAATCTTTTAACCAGCTGAAAGGTGCGATCATCTTGCTTCCTCCTCAATCTTTGAACTGTTCCAAGAAGCGCACGTCGTTCTCCGTGAGCAGCTTGATGTTGTTGATGCCGTATTTGAGCATGGCGATGCGCTCGATGCCCATGCCGAACGCAAAGCCCGTGTATTCGTCGGGGTCGATGTTGCAGTTTTCAAGCACGCGCCTGTTGACCATGCCCGCGCCCAAAACTTCGATCCAGCCCGTGCCCTTGCAGAGCGAGCACCCCTTGCCGCCGCACGCCGCGCAGGAGACGTCCACCTCGACGGAGGGTTCCGTGAAGGGGAAGTACGAGGGACGAAGGCGGGTCTTACTCGAGGACGAGAACATCGTGCGCGCGAACTCGTCGAGCATGCCCTGCAAATCGCAGAGGGTGATGTGCCTGTCCACGACGAGGCCCTCCATCTGGTGGAACATGGGCGAGTGCGTCGCGTCGTCGTCCGAGCGGAACACGCGGCCGGGGGAGAGCATCTTGATGGGCGGACGGTGCTTCTCCATGAAGCGGATCTGCCCCGCGCTCGTCTGCGTGCGGAGGAGGTACTCGTCCGAAAGATAGAAGGTGTCCTGCATGTCGCGGGCGGGGTGGTCGGCGGGGGTGTTGAGCGCCGTGAAGTTGTAGTAGTCGTTCTCGATCTCGGGGCCCTCGAAGATCTCAAAACCCATGCCTGCGAAGATGTCGACAAGCTCGTTCTTAACGCGCGTCACGGGGTGCAAGGCCCCCTTCTGCTGCCGCTTGCCCGGCATGGTGACGTCGAGCGACTCGCTCTCGAGTTTTGCGGCGAGCTCCCTCTCCTTGAGCCGCGCCTCAACGGCCGCGAAGTCCTGCTCGAGCCGCTCGCGGATGGCGTTCACGCGCTTGCCGAAGGAGGGGCGCTCCTCGGGGGAGAGCTCCCGCATCTTTTTCAGCATCGCCGTAACGACGCCCGCTCTCCCTAAGAACTTCATCTTGACTTCGTAGAGCGCGCGGCTGCCCTCGGCCTTTTCCGCCTCCTGAAGGGCAGTTTTGACGATGTCTTCCTGCATCAATTCTTTCTCTTCCATTTTCTACTCCTTATGAAAAAAGCCCCGCCGGCCGAATGGCCGACAGGGCGAAGCGTTCTCGCGGTACCACCTGTCTTTACGCGGAAAAAGTCCGCGCCTCATTGCCCCTTGACGCGGGGGAAACGGCTCCCCTTGAAGTTCTGTTCGGGGGAGCGGCTCGCGGGGGAATACCGCACGCGCTTTTCGGGCGGCCTTTCAGCCTCAGGGCCTGCCTCTCTGTGCAAAAGCGGGGTGTGCGTCTCTTCCGTTCAACGCCTTTTCCCCATTATAGCCCGTTTGCGGGGAGTTGTCAAACATTTTTCACCGTTTTTCGGGAGCGGCTCGGCGGGAGAAGGGCACGCGGAGAGAAGGGCGCGCGGGGAGAAAGGCACGCGGGGAGAAGGGTGCGCGGGGAGAAGGGCACGCGGGGAGAAGGGTGCGCGGGGAGAAGGGCGCGCGGCGGCCGCCCGCAGAATGCGGGCGGCCGCCGCGCCATATCGCACGAAGTTACTTCTTCTTCATCGTGACGGACACCTCGCCGAAGGGAGCGCCGATCGTCTCGCCCGAGACGGCGTAGGAGATGGTCTCTCCGTCGCAGGGGAAGGTCTCCGTCGCGCCGTCGAGCGTGATGTCGATGTATCCGTCCGTCCCGCTCCGCTCCCAAAGAAGGTCGAAGGTGAGCGTGAGGACAAGCCTGACCGTGAACGTCGCCGTGCCGTCCTCGCGGAGTTCGAAGGTGAAGGTGTCCTCGGTGAGCGCGGATAAGAGCCAGTTGTCGCCCGCGCGCAGCGTGATCGCCGTGCCGTCGTCGCCCTCGTAGGAGAGCGATTCGAAGACGTAGGTGCCCTCGAGCGGGGCGGGTTCTTCGCCGCCCTGCTCCGTGCACGCCGCAAAGCTCAGAAGCCCCAGAAGGAGCGCCAACATTGCCCATAAACAGCTGCGTTTTTTCATATATCCCCCTTTTCGCGCGGGTTTCGCGCTTGTTTTTCGATTTGCCCGGCCGCTCAGTCGCTCGGGCGTTTCATTCCCCACGCCTGCTCAGTCGCGCTGCGGGAAGAAGTACATGGGGCTCGCCTCGGTGACTTCCGTAAAGCCGTGCCGCTCGTAAAAGCGCATGGCGGGGTGCTCGCCCACGAGCACGACCTTATGGAAGGCCGCATAGCGCACTTTCAGCCGCTCCAAGAGCTCCCCGCCGATGCCGTCGTTCTGATGATCGGCGCGGACGAGAAGGTAGTGCACATAGGCCGTCAAGTACCCGTCGTCCATCGCCGCGATGAGGCCGACGAGCTCGCTCCCCTCCCACGCCGTATAGACGGTGCCGTAGTTTTCGAGGGCTTTTGAAAGGGTCTCGGGCTCCCTGCCCGACTCCCAGCCGATGGAGAGGAAGAGCCTTTCGAGCTGCTCCGCGGGAAGGCGTTTTTTATCGCTGTAGTTTATCATTTTTTGCTCCGTTTGGGGTGAAGGGCGGTGTCCTCGACGCTCGTGAAGGTGAGAAGGCCGACGCGCTCCGCACCCGCCCGCGTGAAGAGCCCCGCAAGCTCGCCCGCCGTGGCGCCCGTCGTCATGGTGTCGTCGACGATGACGATGCGGCGGCCCCTGACTTCCCTGCGCTTTGCGAGGTGGAACGCGCCCTTCAAGTTCTCCTCGCGGGCAGTGCGGCCGAGCGTCTTCTGCGCCTTCGTCTCGCGCTGCTTCTCGGCGACGTCCAAAAGCTCCTTCCCCGTGCGGCGGGCGAGTTCCTCGGCAAGCAGGCGGGACTGGTTATACCCGCGCGCCCGCTCCGCCCGCTTCGTCATGGGAACGAAGGTGAGCGCATCGCTCTCCTGAAATTCGCGGAGAAAAAGCGGGAGCATCTCGTCCGCGAGGGTGCTTACGAGATACCTTTCGCCCCGTTTGAGGCGCAGGACAAGGGCGGCGGCTCCCCCTTCATGCAGACAGCACGAGCGCGCCTTTTGGACGGCGAGGGGTTGGCGTTTGCATTCGAGGCAGGGGCCCTCTTCCAGCACGCGGCGGCCGCAGAAGGGACAGCAGGTCGTGATGACGGGCAGTTCCTCTCGGCACTTTTTGCAGAGGCGCTCGTTTTCGAACACCTCGCGTCCGCACAGATCGCAGGTATAGTTATACGATTCGCCGTAGGCTTTGAGCCGCGAAATAAGGCGGGTGAACCGCTCTTTGACCGTCATTTTTTCCATTTCGACTGTATTATAGCATACCCGCCCCGCATTTTCAAGAGTTATCGGAAAAATGCTGCAGCGGGCGGGTGCAGATCGCACCCGCCCGCCGCGATACATCACTTTTCGTTGACGGAGATCTCAAACTTCTTTCCGTCGGGCAAGGTATAGGTGAGCTTCCCGCCCTCCTGAACGCACTCGCCCACGAAGTACTCGTCGACGAGCGGCTTCAACGATGCCGCAATGTCCTCCGCCGTGACGACTGCGCCCTCTTCAAAAACGTGTTTCTCTTGCATCTCAAATTCCTCCTTGAAAAATAATAAAGCGTGCCCCCAAAGGAGACACGCTGCATTGGTATCTCCCGGAATGTGGGCACAAACCGCTGCATACGAGAAAAGAGATACGAAATGCCATTTCGTATCGTATACAGCGTATCCGCAGGTGATATTTGTTTGTGCCCATCGTTATTATAGCATGGCTTTCTCCAAAAATCAAGACGAAAGACGAAAAATCAGGCGAAATAAAAGCGAAAACGCCCGTCTGGCTGACAGGCGTTTTTACTTTAATTGCGCAAGAAGGCTATGCCTTCGCCCGCGCCCCCAATTTGCGCATACTTACGCTTACGGGGGAAAGATTGAATGCGGGCGCAGTAAATTAGAAAGCCCTGAAAGTGCGCCCGCAGAAAGAAAACGAGCCGTCGCATGCGCAAAGCGCGGGCGCGGCGGCGTTTTCTTTCAAAATCGCGGAAAGATTTTTGCCTTTGCAAAAAGAGTTTCGCGAATTAAAAATCTACTGCCGCGAGCAAAACCACGCTTTTGCGGTGCGGCACTCAATTTGTACCCCAAGGGCATCCCATGCGATACGTCGCACTTAGTGTCTTTGAGAACAGAAACAGTCGCGGGCGACGGGGTTCGGAGATGCCGATACTTCATTTTCTCAAACGGCGCAAGGTGAACGCCGTTTTCGGTCACCGCTCGCGCAGGGAGAATGCGCTCGCTCATCTCGCAAGCGGAAAACAGCACACCGTGCTGTTTTTAGAACGCCCTTGCTCGTCTCAAACGGCGCAAGGTCAACGCCGTTTTCGGTCACCGCTCGCGCGGGACAATGCGCTCGCTCATCTCGCAAGCGGAAAACAGCACACCGTGCTGTTTTTAGAACGCCCTTGCTCGTCTCAAACGGCGCAAGGTCAACGCCGTTTTCGGTCACCGCTCGCGCGGGACAATGCGCTCGCTCATCTCGCAAGCGGAAAACAGCACACCGTGCTGTTTTTAGAACGCCCTTGCTCGACCCTCGCGGAAAGATTTTTCGGAACGAAAAAGATTTTCGCGAATTAGACGAGACCGCCCGTTAAAACTAACAAAGTTGTATCCTCACAAACCTCTCAATCGAGCGATCATCTCCTGAAGGTGCGCCTCATTTTCCTCGTCGGAGATGGTCGGGTCCTTCGTGAAGCGCTCGCACGGGAGCTTCTCGCAAGTTCCGCACGTCTGAAGCCCCTTCTCCCCCACGCAGCAGGCGTAGACGGGGCAGCGTTCGGCGCCCGTGTATTGCAGCCAGTGCACGCGGCCCTCGATCGTGCGGCAGCCGGCGCAAGATTTGGGAAAGAGCGCGCACTCCGCGCACACCGCGCCGCAGGGCGAGGGCGAGACGAACTCGTCCTTCCAGAACCACCACGGGCATTTGGCGACATCCGGGTTTTCGGTATTGACGAAATATGCCACGGCGCGCAGCAAGTAGAGCTGGCAGCGGTCCAAAACTTCCCCGCGGAGGGCGCACTCCTCCTCGTAGAGCCGCTCAGCAGGCACGCCCTTGAGCGACGCGATGGTCGGATAACCCATCGCAATGAGGTCGGCCTCCGTCCGCTTGCCGACGTTGGGAATTTTCCTGAGTTCGCTCATGATGCCCTCCTTTTTCTATATAGTACCATAAAGAGCGTACAAAATCAAGAGGGCAATACGACATAGGACACGAAAAAAGCACCTCTTTCGAGGTGCCCTTTCCAAATTTGAAGGTGGCAACTACCTATCCTCCCGGGTTCAAAGACCAAGTACTTTCGGCGTAAGAGAGCTTAACTTCTGTGTTCGG
>CALVWI010000007.1 GCA_944367045.1 uncultured Clostridia bacterium
AGACTCGACCAAATAGTTACCGGGATTACTATCGGTGTTATAAGAACGGCTTTCATACATCTTAAGGCTACCTGCATTCGTCTGAACGCTCAGCAAGGCCCCGAAATTATTATATGTCCTGACCGTATGTACGTCGCGATAGTTTTTACTCACAAGAGGTCGATTATTGGCATCGAAAGAATTCTCCGTGACATAACTAAGCCCCATGAAATGGCTAAAAATATTGCGCACGTCGTTCATCGCGTCGTCAAACAACGTCGTCACGTAATAATTCTGATACCACGTTTCGGAGTAGTTATTATCGTACATATACGTTACGCCGCCATCCGTCTTGGCTGCAAACGCGTGGTCAAAATAAACGGTACCCAGATTATTATTATACAGCGCTTCCACATCCACGTGAGAAACGTTATCAAAATCCAGCTTTACTGCAATGGCTGCAAGCTGCCAATCGGTATTGTACGGATCAAACGAAGCAAAATATACATGTTCACCGCCACCCGTGCCGTACTTGATCGTCACTTTTAAGCCAAAATATCTGCCCGAACTTCCGGTGTAAACCTTATCGATGCTCGCAAGGGAGTTTTCCACTTTCGCCCAGCAACCAAACACAAAGATACCTTCATCGCTGGAATTATAACTCATCGATGTTTTCAGAGACTTCTGAAGGGTCAAACTGCCGTTGACCTTATAGGACTTTCCCCCTTCCACATAACACGCAGTAGACGGTCCTTCTGTTCCACTTCGCGTCCAATTTGCTGACCAGTTCTCAATAGCCGTAAGCTTATTGGGCGCTTTGTAAAGCGTGGCTTCGACAGATTCCACTTTGGTTTTATATAGATCTTCGCTATCGAGAGTTTCCTTCAATTCCGTGATATAAGTGTTTTTGTGAATTGCCTTCCCACAGATCGCGATCTTATTGTCCGTAGCAGACGTCCTATCGTCTTCATACATCGTAACGGTATTGCCATCCACATCAAACACATACTCCATCCTTCCCTGTTGTAACACACAAAACAATTTTGTTGATACAACGTCGTTGCTCTCCAACGCTAATAACCCCGGACTGAGCTTAGCGCAAGCAAAAAACCCGGATAATGCTTTATAAGCTTTTGTTAAACAACAGATCACATCATCGTTCCGCCAGTTTTTCGAGTCACCTTGTACCTCGATTGAGAAATAAAACGAGCAAGCCTTCAGCAAACGACTTGTTCGAACCATCCGCTGATGTTGATGAAAAAGCAAATCACAAACTTTAACTCTCCTACCAAAACGCGATACCCCCGAAACAAGAACAATATGTCTGTTATGCCCTTTTCGATACAGGTTCCAATCCCACGGACAATAATAGCCGTCAAAGTGAACAGCAACGGGAAGTCCGCTCGCGATTTGTTCTTTCAAATAAGCAAGAAATTGTTTATGGTCGGGAACTTGATGTTCGATTGCTTTGATCCCACAATCTTCGTACTTTTTACGATCAAACCCCGGGAAAACCAAAACACGATCTATCTGTTTTTCCTCCGGGTGGAACTCCACAGCATAGCAACCGGAAAAACAACTTCTGAAATCGATCCCCTTGACGGAAAGGAATTGAGCCATCGTCATATCAAAACAAAGCGGAAACGGAAACGGACCCATCGGGAAATCGATTTTGGGGATAGAGATTTTATTCATAGGAAAGCACGACCTCGCTTAACGGCTTCTTTTTCGGGCGCAGCATATCATGATCGACATCCGGATACCCGACAACGATCATTGCCATAAAATCATATCGCTTATCAATAGACGCCCTTTATAAAGAACCAGCTGATGCACATTAACGCAAAAAAACCGGGCAGGTCGCAAGACCTGCCCGGCGTTGAATGCCTATCTGCTTCATCTATAACTCAGTAAAATTTTTTCGCATTGACATCCGCGCCCGCTGTGCCAGACTCCCTGCACGAAACGGCAAATAATTCGGGGGGAAGGGGAAAAGCAGTAAGCCGCCTCTTTCATGTTTTCGTGCTTTGTCCGAACGTTTGCGAAAACAATTGGCTTTAATCTCATATGGCATTGACTTTTCTCGTAATTGTGGCTATAATTTACGAGAAGAGTGTTAATTTTAAGATATACCATTGTTCTGTTCGTCGTACAAGTCGACTAACATAAAGGGAAAGAGAACGCTGTGCCGATCATCATTTTTGAAAGGTTCACGACAGAAGTTTCATGCCGATTTGTATATCCATGTATTTTTATCGATTTATGGTTTTGCATAGGATTTTCGCTCGTAAAACATGATAAAAATTTACAAGAGACCGATTGACGACCGAGCTTAAAATTGGGACCAAAAACACAATATATGGTGCATATAGAACAGAATTGTGACTATATATTGTGGTTTTCGGGTTTGGGGACTGCCTCTGACTCCGTCATTCGTTGGTTCGAATCCAGCTACCCCAGCCAATTTGGAATAATTCGAACTTCTTCGTTATCAGAAAGACGTTCGGATTGTTTTTTATGATCGAAGACCTCAAAAGCTTCACGAAATGAAAAGAGGCGGAGCCCACGTGGACTCCGCCTTTTACCGTTCTTCAGGGTTATGACATTCGGCGCAACCGCGTATATAATAAAACACTCTCCCTTACTGCCGCATCGGCTGTCTCTTCCAAAAATGATATGCGGTCTTATGTACTCAAATGGCAGCGATGCCTCTATTTATGGCTTTCCGTGCGTTCTTTGCCATTCGGCGTAGTCTCTGCGCCCCTCATCGGATGATAAATACTTCCTGATCGCGGGAAGCAATGTTCTTGCGAGCGATCGCAGCGCGGCGTCCGAAACGCCCGTCTCCTGACCCATTCTCTCCTTTTCCCCCGACATTCGTTATTCGATACTCCTTCCTCCTGTTTTCGTTTATTCAGTTGTTACTTGCCGCCGCGGTCGAAGCCGCTTGATTTGAACGGCGACGTGTCAGATTTCTTTGCTCGCGACTTGCTCAGTAGCGCATCAAATTCTTTGGGATAGGCGGAGAGCATATCGGTTACCATTTTGTAGGCACTTTCCTTGCTCTTGCCTGCACGCTCGGCTTTTTGTAGCTGCTCAAAGAGGTCCTTGCGGTCGCGGTCGGCGATACTCTTTGATTGCCGCAACGCCTCATTCTCCGTGCGTAAAAGTGAAATTTCCTCCTCGGCTTGACGGCGGCGTTTAGGTATGGGCTTTACCTTCTCGTTCTCCACCGATTGGATCACGCCGTCCAGATATTCCTGCGCCTGCGCTTTGGCGTTGTTCGCTTGCGAGCGGGCTTCCGCGACGATCCCGTCTGCCTGAGACTGCGCCGTCTGCAGCTTGTGATCTGCCTGAGTGTTTGCTAGCTCGACAATGTCATCCGCGCGAAGCCGAGCGATTTGCATTTTGCGGTCGGCTTCCCCTTTCGCCTGCTCGACGATCTTCTTCGCCTTGAACTCCGCCGTGGAGAGGTGTTTCGCCTGACTTCCTTCCCGCCCGCGCTGTAAATTCCATTTTTTGCCCACGGCAGCATGGAAGTCTGTCTGCAATGCTTGAAGCGCCTTGCGGTCAAATAAGGCTTTTGCGGATAACCGCCCGTCGACAACCGGAATGAGATTGAGGTGCAGGTGCGGCGTCGTCTCGTCCATATGTACGATTGCCGAGACGATATTGTCCTCGCCGTACCGCTCCGCAAAGAAGCGGGTGCAATCGACAAAGAATTGCTGCAGTTCTTCTTCCGATAAATTGCTGAAAAACTGCCTGTCCGAGCCCACGACAAACGAGCACATCAGCACGGCGTCCTTGCGCACTTTGGTTGGCAAGTCAAGCGCCGCGATCTTATCGTTGATGAACTGCGTGTAAGACCGTTGCCTTTTGACAATGTTGTAATTCTTTCGCGTGCGCGTGGAGTCTATCTGCGGGTTGTCCGCCTGATAGTTTTCATCTCGCTCGTTCTCCTGCTCGACGGGCGCAATGTCCGTCTTGTGATACTTCTCCATGTGACAAACTAAAAAACTTATATTCTCACCTCCGTTATTTTTGAGGTAAAAAGCCTCGCAGAGCCCACATACTTTGCTCGCAAAGTATAGTGGGCTATACTTCTTCGTCGAACTCAAAAGCTCGATTGTGATTTGCTTGCCGGTTTACGGCGGTCTGATCGTCGTTTGATTGCTCATAACGTTTCTCCTACTTGTCGTTATCTCTATCTCTAACCCGCGCTGAAAGGGGCGGGGAGATAGCCTCGAATAAAACAAAAAGTCCACAGAAAGCGTTACCTTTCCATGGACTTGGTTTCTATGATCTGTCCAAAAAACGGTATGCTTATAACGGCCTTTGTGCGCAGAAATTGGCGCAACAAAAGCATCGGCGGAAGCGAGAACCTCCACCATAAGCGGCTGAAAAGCCGCTCGTTATAAACAGTGATGACTGCCGTTCGCTACTCAAAAAGTGAGGTCACAGCGCAGCTGAGCGGCCATTCTTTGAAACCCGTCATGGCAAGCCTCGGCAGCACAAATGCGCAGCCGCTGCAAATGAATCGAGATGCAGTGTCAGGAGACACAGCTTGCTCGGGTACCGTTTTTTGTTGTGCAAAATGCCGCCTTCGCGGCCGATCCGCCGCCGGCCGGGCAAGCCCGTTAAAGCCATATTTGCCGAGGAGTCGCAAGCTTCATAGAGCAATGGGAACGGTGCTTGCCCGCTCGTTTCTTTCAACGACACGGGCATTTTGCATGTATCTTGACCGATACAAAAGCATTATAACATACAAAACAAACGTTTGTCAAGCAAAATAAGAACGTTTGTTTGGAAAATTTTCAATAAGATTTCTGTGAGTATGCCTGAAGAAAAAACATTTTTTTACTTTGTCTCATGGACTTGATTTTTGGTTGAAAAAAGTGTATAATCTTATCAACGAGGTGTCTTGATGGCAAGGCCGAACTACTTAAATGAGATCAAAAGAAGAATATTGACTTATGAAAGCGGAACAGTTTTTGTTGCAGCAGATTTTGCGGATATCACGGATAAAAAAACGGCGAGCGTTGGGCTTTCTCGTCTGGAAACGGAAGGGGTCATTCGTAGAATCTTACGCGGTGTATACGATAAACCCGCATATAATCGCTTTTTAGGAGAATTCGTCGCCCCTATTCCCGATAAGGTTGCTCATGCGATAGCGCGCAATTTTGGTTGGACGATCGTTCCGTGCGGAGATACTGCGCTCAACTTGTTGGGGCTTTCAACGCAAGTTCCTGCAGTGTGGGTCTACGTCAGTGACGGAACATACAAGGAATATTTGTACGATAACACAACGATCCAATTCAAACGGACAACTAACAAAGAAGTTTCAAAACTTTCATATAAAACTGCGCTTGTCATTCAAGCGTTAAAAGCCTTGGGAAAAGATAATATCGACGAAATGGTCATCAGTCGGTTGCAAAAAAAATTGACTGCTGAAGAGAAGAAAGCCATGGTCAGCGAGGCGAAAGCGATCACTTCCTGGGTATATGAATATTTAAAGCAGATTTGCAGGAGTTAAAAATGCGAAAGATTGCTAAGATAGCTGAAAGCGATAGGAAGGCTCTATTTCATAATACTGCCGCTAAAATGGGTATGACCGACGCCATTATCGAAAAAGATTTTTGGGTGTGCTATATGCTCGATTATCTTTTTCACCGCTGCGCTTGGAAAGACAGATTTGCCTTTAAGGGTGGTACGAGTTTGTCCAAAGCATATGGGCTGATCGAGCGGTTCTCGGAAGATATTGACCTTATTCTCGACTGGCGCGTTTTAGGATATGCGATCGACGAACCTTGGGAGGAGAGAAGCAATACGAAGCAGGATCTTTTCAATAAGGAGGCAAATGCCCGCGCCGAGAAATTTTTGCATGATGAATTTCTCCCTTCTCTTTCAGTTGATCTGTCGCGTGAACTTGGAGAAGACGTAAGATGTTTTATAGACGGCGACGACCCTCAAACGGTAAAAATAGTGTATCCTCATAGTTTTTCCGATTCGTCGATCCTTCAAGAAATACGCCTGGAAATCGGTGCTCTTGCCGCCTGGACTCCTGCCCAAAATAAGACGATCACATCATATGCTGCGCAGCAATATATGCGGTTGTTTGAGCAGCCGTCAACGGAGATCTTAACTGTTTTGCCGGAGCGCACATTTTGGGAAAAAGTTACCATTTTGCATCGGGAAGCTTTTCGTCCTCAAGAAAGACCGTTCCCTGCCAGGTACTCAAGGCACTACTATGACTTGTATAAGATGGCGCAAACGCAGGTGAAAGATAATGCGTTAGCGGATCGGGATCTTTTATCCCGCGTGGTAAGATTCAAGGAAAAATTCTATCGCTGCCCGTGGGCGAGATACGATCTAGCCAAATTTGGAACGATGAAGCTGTTGCCGCCCGAGGATAGCCTTGTTAGGCTGCGTACTGACTATGACCATATGCAAAATATGTTGTTCGGAAGCAAGCCGGACTTTGACGAAATCATGAACGGTATCGCCGCTCTCGAAGAAGAAATCAATAAGTATCTATAAGTGTAGGTGAGGAAAAAATGGACTCTTTTGATAAAAAATCATTATCCGAAATGGATATTCGTACAAAGTTCATTACACCCGCAATCGTTTCTGCAGGGTGGAGTTCATTCTCACAGATGCGTGAAGAATATAAAGTTACAAACGGCAGGATTATCGCCCGTGGGAAAATCTGCAAACGCGAAGCTCCTCTGAAAGCAGACTACGTACTTTTCTATAAACCCAATAAGCCGATAGCAATTGTTGAGGCCAAAGATAATAACCATACGATGGCAGACGGCATACAGCAAGCACTGCAATATGCCGATATGATGGATGTCCCGTTTGCATTTTCTTCTAACGGAGATGGATTTGTTTTTCATAATAAATATATTACCGAAGGGCCTGCTGAAACAACTCTGCCTTTGGATGAGTTTCCGTCGCCGGAAACTTTATGGAAAATGTATCATGAACAAAGCCACATCAGTCCAATGCAAGATGTTGTTATTGATGAACCGTATTACTCCGACAATCCTGATAAGCAGCCGCGCTATTATCAGATGAATGCAGTCAATAGGACTGTTGAGACTATTGCAAACGGACAAAACAGAGTCCTGCTTGTTATGGCAACAGGGACGGGAAAGACTTACACTGCCTTTCAAATCATTTGGCGCCTTTGGAAAGCTGGCATAAAGAAACGGATTCTTTTTCTTGCAGACAGAACGGCGTTGATCTCACAGACATTCACCAACGATTTTTCTCCCTTCAAAGACAAAATGACATGGGTTACAAAACAGAATTTTGATACGGCACATGAGATATACCTTGCGCTTTATCAAGGCTTGACGGGGGAAAGTGAAGATGCAAACAGCTTGTTTAAGCAGTTCAGCCCGGGATTTTTCGATTTGATTATTGTTGATGAGTGCCATCGCGGCAGCGCAAAGGCCGATAGCCAATGGCGTGAAGTATTGGAATACTTTTCCTCCGCAACACAGGTGGGCCTTACTGCAACGCCGAAAGAAACGAATTCAGTTTCCAATATAGACTATTTCGGTGAACCAATTTACACTTATTCCTTGAAACAAGGGATCAATGACGGGTTTTTAGCTCCATATCGAGTCATCCGCGTATTTTTTGATAAAGACATCGAGGGGTTTGTCCCCTACGAGGGGCAACTTGACGATAATGGAGAAGTCATTGATAATCGAGTTTATAACACAACCGATTTCGATAAAAACCTTATTCTTGAAAAGCGTACAAAACTTGTTGCAAAGACCGTTTCCGATTATCTGAAGAAACACAATTGCAGAATGGATAAAACCATATTCTTCTGCGTTGATCAGGAGCACGCAGATCGTATGCGGCAAGCATTAGTAAACGAAAATGCCGATATGTGTGCGTTAGATTCCCACTATGTAGTGCGCATCACGGCAAACGATGAAGCAGGTGTCAAACAACTTGATAATTTCAGAAACGTTGAAAAAGAATATCCCGTGCTTGTCACTACTTCCAAGTTGCTTTCAACAGGTGTTGATATTCAGACGGTCAAATTTATTGTTTTGGATTCAAATATAAGGTCTATGACCGAATTCAAGCAGATTATCGGACGAGGCACTCGTGTACGCGAGGATCTTGGGAAAATGTATTTTACGATTTTCGATTTCCGTGACGTTACGCGTCTTTTTCATGACCCTGATTTTGACGGCCCGATTGAGCAACAAGATGACTTTGAGCCAAATAAACCGGGAGAAGGCCCTGAAAGCCCTCCCAAAATTATCCTTCCCGAACAGGAAAAGAGACATAAATATATTCTCGGCGACACGCCGGTTACTGTATCCCAGAAGCATGTGCAATACCTTGATCAAAACGGAAATTTAATTACAGAACGACTTGTCGATTATACAAAGAGAAGTGTGTTGAGCCAATATGCCGAAATGGATGATTTTCTCAATGCTTGGAATGAAGCAGATCGCAAGCAGGCTATTGTCGATGAGCTTGAAAAACGAGGTGTTTTTTTTGATGATTTGTGCGATGAGGTCGGTAAAGATTTAGACCCGTTTGATTTGATTTTGCACATCGTGTTCGACCAACCTCCTCTGACAAGGAAAGAGCGAGCGGAAAATGTTCGTAAGCGCAATTACTTTACGAAATACGGAAAGCAAGCCGCAGAAATCTTGGATGCACTTTTGACCAAGTATGCAGACAGCGGCCTTTCCGATCTTGAGAATGTGGACGTATTAAAGGTTGATCCGATCAAGCAATACGGAACGCAGATTTATATTGTTAATAATATTTTTGGCGGCATAGAAAAGTTCAGGCAGGCCATCAAGGAATTAGAAGCGGAAATTTTCGCCGCATAACAAAAGAGGTGCTAAAGAAAAATGAATGACTTGAATTCTACTATGTTTTACAAGGTAAAATTTGTAATAACACTGATAGAGCCTGGGAAAGACTTACTTTGGTGTGTTGTCAATCACATCAGAAATTGGCAAACAAAAAAATGGAACAGAAAAAAAGAACTGCTTTCTGACGATGCGAAAGATTGGAGCAGTTTAAAAAAAGGCGGTGAGATTACATCAAGTGACTGGAAAACAGTTAAAATAGCTTCCGATGTGTGTTATGTAGACGAGCCTAAAAATGGTGCATACTGGGCTTGTAAAATAATCGAACAACCGCCCTCGAAAGCGGGTTTCGCGCCAAGAAGATGGATTACGGAAGTCGGCTATGAGCCTATCGATGAGAAGAGCGCGTATTTTTCTTGTGTCATTTCGTACAACGATATGGCGGGGTTTATCGGTGAATGTGAACCTATGCCCTCGCCCAGTATTCCTGGACTGATTAAAAAAATAATTGACGATAGATTTTTCAAATGCTCTTGCGGAATCGATAATATTACCATTCATCCTCAAGAAATAGTATCTGGAGGGTGGATGCCATTTTGGGAAAAACTTCAAAGCGAACAAAGAGAGCTCCCCTATATTTACATAAGTCCAAGAAACAACTCTGAGAATGATATGACTGCTTTGTGCGTAGATCCCGAAGATATAGCAGCTGCTGTCGGGGGAAATGCGTTGGTGTTTTACGCAACCAACAAAGCAGTAACGGAGGAAATGAATTATTTTACGCCGCAGGAATTTGCATGTTATAATGGAATGATTCGAATATATTATCCTAAAGTAAATGTACCACATGAGGCGGATCATCTTCGACACAGATATTTTCATCCGAATCAAATTGAAAATATGGGCGCAAGCGTTATCTGTCAGATACTTCGTCGGGCATTTGCACAGGATGTTACGTTTTACGATAAGTTTTTCCGAATAGATGATTGTCGCACCATGGTCAGCGCTATCAATCGGCGAAAGAGGTTAAATGAGCTTCAAGCAGCGCATCAAGAAAAGTTACGAAAAGTCCAAGATGAGTCTTTGAGCTTGGCGATGGTTGAAGAAGAAAGACGTCTTGAAGCTGAAGCAGAAATTGACAGGTTATCCAAGGAGTTAAATAAACTGGAAGAGGAAAACTATACTCTTAAGCAGCTGAATGAAAGCTATCGTTCATTGGCGCGAGATAATGCTGCGTTAACCAAAGCTGTGAATAGCAGACTGGCAATCAAAGAATATCCTAGCATAGCCGCCGATGTAGTTGATTATTTTGAAGCAACCTTTGGAGATAAAATTCAATTTACAGACGATGCAAGGAAAACCTTAAAAGACTGTAGGATTGAGCCATCCGAACTTTGGAAAGTTTTCTACGCATTATCAACAGTAATGTGGGAGTTATACTTTACACAAAGCGGGGACATATATAAGGAGTTTGTCGCGCGAACGGGAATTAAGGCTAAGCGCGGGGAAGGCTCCATGACAAGATCTGACGCAAAACTCATGCGCCAGTTTGTGACAGAGTATAAAGGTGAGAGCATCAATATTGAAGCTCATATTACCTATGGAAAACTCGGGCAGAGCATTCACTTTGGGTTTTCTAACAATGATAAAAAAATTATCATTGGCTCATGTGGTGAACATAAGGATATTTATTTATCCGGAAAGAGAAAATAAGGAGTGCACACAATGGCAATGTCCACATTGATAAAATCGCTGGAAGATATTATGCGCAAAGATGCAGGTCTGAACGGTGATGCACAATATATCGAACAGATCGCCTGGCTTTTGTTTTTGAAAGCGTTTGATGCTAAAGAAATGGAATGGGAGTTTCGCCAAGACTATAAAGGCGTAATCCCCCAAGGCTATCGTTGGCGCGATTGGGCAGCGGATAAAGAAGGAATTACCGGTGACACTCTTATCAAGTTTATAGATGATCTTTTTGCAACACTTAAAAAACTGGATACATCCGACGGAGATATGCGCAAATTCGTCGTACGCAATGTGTTTGAGGATATCAACAACTACATGAAGTCTGGCGTTTATCTCCGTCAGCTTATCAACCGTATCAATGAAAAGGTAGATTTTATTGATGCAAGGCAAAAGCATACCTTTAATGATCTCTATGAGGGTATGCTCAAAGACTTGCAAAGTGCAGGGCGTGCAGGTGAATTCTATACGCCTCGTCCCGTTACAAATTTCATCGTTGAAAAGGTAGATCCCAAACTCGGAGACATTGTTCTTGATCCGGCCTGCGGTACGGGTGGCTTTTTAACCAGTACAATTGCGCATATCGGAAGCGTTACAACGACTGAAGAGCTCGAAAAGCTTCAGACTTCCGTCAACGGTTGGGAGAAAAAGCCGCTTCCCTATCTTCTCGCTGTAACAAATTTAATTTTGCACGACATCGAGATCCCAAGAATCAGACATATCAATTCGTTAAATCGACCACTTTCCGATTATTCCGCAAAAGATCGTGTGGATGTGATTGTTGCAAACCCTCCATTTGGCGGAGCGGAGGATGCCGCAGTCAAGAAAAATTTTCCGAGCGAATATCAGACCAGTGAAACCGCAGACCTCTTTATGACGCTCATTATGAATTTACTGAAGGATGGCGGCAGAGCTGGCGTCGTATTGCCCGACGGTTTTATGTTCGGCGATGGTGTAAAGAACACGATTAAAGAGAGACTCTTGAAAGAATACGGGTTACATACGATCATCCGTTTGCCGCAGGTGTTCAAACCGTATGCCAGCGTCAACACCAATCTGTTGTTTTTCAAAAAGGGCGTTGTAAGCCGTGGCGTATGGTTCTACCGCCTTGACTATCCCGAAGGTGTGAAAAGTTTTTCCAAAACAAAACCTATGCAGGACAAGCACTTTGACCCTGTCCGTAAATGGTGGGGCAACAAACAAGCCATTGTTGTTGACGGGTTCGATAAAGCGCGCTTTTATACCCCTGAAGAATTGGAGGCATTGAACTACGATTTCGATAAATGCTGCCCTTTCCCACACGTAGAAGAAGAAATTCTCGAGCCGAAAGATTTGATTGCCCGTTATGAAGCGGAGCGCACGGAATTGAATGCTTCTATAGACCGTATTTTGGCAGATATCACCGCAAAATTGGAGGGCAACGAATGACCGCGCAGGAATTGAAAAACTCCATTTTGCAGTTGGCGGTACAGGGGAAACTTGTGCCGCAATGCAAAGACGACGAACCGGCATCAGAATTATTGATTAGAATTTCTAAAGAACGCTTGTTAAGAATTAAAAATGGAGCACTTGTAATTGATAAAAAACACACAGCGGAACCAATTACAGATGAAGATATACCATATGATATACCTGATAGTTGGGAATGGGTACGTTTTGCAGATTTAGTGACGTTTTATTCAGGGAAAACTCCGCAACGTCAAAATCCTGCTTATTGGAATAATTGCCAATATCCTTGGATATCAATCGCTGATATGCAAGACGGTAGCATTACATCATCAGCTAAAGAATCAATCAGTGAACAAGCGCTAAAAGAATGCTTTGCGGGAAAATTATCTCCTGCTGGAACGATGATTATGAGTTTTAAACTCACTATCGGAAAAATATCCATTCTTGGCTTTAATGCGGTTCACAATGAGGCAATCATTAGTATTTTTCCAACAGTTGAACGCAATGATGAAGAGATAATAAAGTCATATTTATTTAAGATTCTTCCTTTAATTGCTGTTACGGGTGATTCCAAAAATGCTGTTAAAGGAAAGACACTTAATGCGACTTCAATCAGCAATTTAATGATTCCATTACCCCCTCTTGCTGAGCAAAAGCGAATTGTTGAAAAAATCGAAGAATTGATGCCCTTGATTGATGAATACGGCAAGGCAGAAGAACAGTTAAGCAAATTAAATTCCGAATTTCCGGACAAGCTTCGCAAGTCTATTTTGCAACAGGCCGTTCAGGGCAAATTGACCGAACGCGATCCTGCCGATGAACCCGCATTGGAACTGCTTAAACGAATACGCGACACAAAAAAGAAATTGGTTGCAAAAGGAGAGGTTTACAGAGAAAAAGAATTGACTTCTATACTTGATGATGACATGCCATTTGATTTGCCACATAGTTGGTGCTGGTGCAAATTGGGTGAAATAACAAAGCTAATCACAAAAGGCTCATCTCCGTCTTGGCAGGGTGTTTCCTATACAACTCAAGAGAAAGGTATTTTGTTTGTAACAAGTGAGAATGTCGGTGTAAATGAAATGCTTCTTGAAAAGCGGAAGTATATTGAAGCAAAATTTAATGAAATGCACCCTGCATCTATATTGCAAAAAGGAGATTTGCTAACTAATATCGTTGGTGCATCAATAGGGAGGACGGCGTTATTTCAAGAAGAAATAGATAATGCAAATATCAATCAAGCTGTCTGCATAATACGTTTAATAGATACAACGCTAACGCAATATTTGCTTATGTATTTAAACAGCTCAACCGCCATAGGCTTTATGGTAAATAAGTCTGTAGAGTCGGCGCGAGCTAATTTAAGCCTAACTGCTGTTACCAACCTTATGGTCCCCCTTCCCCCTCTCGCCGAGCAAAAACGCATTGTCAAACGAGTCGAAGAACTTCTCGCCCTGTGCGATGAAATGAAAGGAGTATAGTATGAGTATTGAAAATAGAAATATTACATTAACTTGTCCTGTTTGCGGGAATGACCAGTTTTCATGTGTGGATGGAGTTTTTGATGACTTATCAGAAGCTCCGGACGAGATGAAGTTAAGATGTGCTGATTGCGGTAGTATTTTCACAAAAGGTGAAATTATTGAGAGCAATCAGGATGTCATTAACGCTAATATTGAGGATATCAAGAACGAAGCCATGCAGGAAATTAAAAAAAGTCTGAAGAAAATATTCAGGTGAGAGAAAAATGGAACTTGCAGCTATTATTTTATCAATATTATCCCTTTTGCTGGCGATAATCTCTTTTGTAGTATCTTTTAAATCTCAACGTTTACAAAACAGAGTAAATATAATTGAATTGAAGCTAAAGCAGTATGAATTGGACGCAAAAGAGAAAGAACAACAGAAAGTTCCTTTGGTTGAAGCAAGAATCGTTCATGTAATAAAAAATGAATACAAAATAAAAGTGTGGAATTCCGGAAACGGCATTGCTAGAAGCGTATCTGCTCTTTGGGAACCTACAGACGGGATTATTTTCTTGGATGGGAATAAAATGCCTTTTGAGTTTCTCGAACCGCAAAAAGGGTTTGAATTGTCCATTCACACATATTACGGTGCCGCCGGGAAACTTTGCATAACTACCGAATGGGAAGATGAAACAGGAAAAAAACATACTAAAAGCCAATGGTGTGATATGTAAATGAGTCATTATTTTATTTTTACAGACGAAGCCGGATCGTACCAAAAAAATCCGAGCGATGCACATATTCGCAGTCACCCGTTTTACATACGTTCAAACGTGAGAATGTCTATTGACGATTATCGGCAATATCAAATCGAAATGCAGCGGATAAACGGTGAATATGAAATACCATTTGACCATGAAATTAAGTGGTCTGACTTATGGAGCAAAACAAAAGGAAGATCGCGCAATGAATTGATTGAAAGGATGCCTTCTGATCGTTTGGAAAGCTATTATCGCAGAATCTTTGAAACAGCGACCGCAAAAGAATCTTTAATGTTTATATTTACGGTTACAGATATTATAGGTCGGACTTGCGGATGGGGAATTAAACCATTACATAAAGCTCATTTACAAAATGCTTTTCAAAGAGTCCAAATGGATTTAGATGGTACAAATTCTTTTGCGACGTTTGTAATGGATGAGTTAAATGAGCAAACCATCCAAGAGATAAAATCAGCATGTCATGAATTTACCATGAACGGCGATTTTGTAAAATACAAAAATTTGTACCAGGGGGTTTTTACCGAGAATAGCTTATATAGTCCTGGCATTCAGCTTGCTGATTATGCGGCGGGGGTGATGAATGGCTATTTGCGTGGGAAAATTGTTCAACCGGGAAATTATCAGTTTGCAACGAATCTTTTTGAGGAGTTTATCAAGCCACACTTAAGAACATATAGAAATGGAGCAATTATTAGTTATGGAATTATTGATGTCCCTAGAGCGACATCATTTAGAGATCGGTTGGTTTCAATTTTTGAGTAGAGAATGACCTTTGTGTGTGAAATTATTTGAATAGGGTTCAATAGATAGTGCGCTTGAAAGCTGGGTTGTTATATTGCTCTCTATTCGATTTCCGTGAAGCGCTTTGAATAAAGCGGTTCCTTAATTCGTATCTGGAAAATATGTTACCGTCATCATCACATTTGATGGGGCGAGTTGTTCTAAAAGAAAGTATCGAAGGAGGTGAGCCATGAAAGCAGTTATTTACGCTCGGTATAGCTCGGACAATCAAAGAGAGGAGAGTATTGAGGGGCAGATCAGGGAGTGCACGGAATATGCCAAGTATAACGACTTGGAGATCGTTGGAACATACATAGACAGGGCCTTCTCTGCAAAGACGGACGACCGCCCGGACTTCCAGCGCATGATACAAGACAGCGCGAAGAAGCTCTTTGATGTCGTTCTCGTCTGGAAGCTCGATCGTTTTGCCCGCAACCGTTACGATAGTGCTTTCTATCGCTACACTCTCCGCAAGAACGGCGTGCGCGTCGTGTCCGCCAAAGAGAACATCTCCGACGGCCCCGAGGGCATTATTCTGGAGAGCCTCCTCGAAGGCATGGCTGAATTCTATTCAGCAAATCTATCTCAAAATGTCAAGCGCGGCTTCAAGGAGAACGCCCTCAAGGGCAAATGGAACGGCGGCGCGGTTCCCCTCGGCTATAAGGTCGTCGACCATAAACTCGAAATCGATGAGACTTCCGCCCCCGTCGTCCAAAAGATGTTCGAGATGAGCGCGGACGGCTATACCGCCAAGCAGATCTACGACTATCTTCGGGAAAAGCAGGTGCGCCGCGCCAACGGCAAGCCCGTCGCCTACAACAGCGTGCTGTATATGCTCTCCAACCGCATTTATCTCGGGGAGTACCGTCACTCGGGCATCGTGCTCGAACACGCGTTTCCCGCGCTCATCTCCGAAGAGATGTTCGAGAAGGTGCAGGCGACCATTCAAAAGCATTCCATTGCGCCCGCCGCGCATAGTGAGAACGACGATTATCTGCTCACGACGCACCTCTTCTGCGGACATTGCGGGGCAATGATGACGGCATATTCCGGCACGAGCCGCACGGGAAAGACCTATCGCTATTACATCTGCAATCGCGCGCGCAAACACCTCTGCGACAAGGAGAAGGCGGAGAAAGAGAAGATCGAGGATTTTGTCGTGCGCAAGACGATGGAACTGCTGCGATCGGACGAGGTCATCGAGCGGCTTGCAGAGCTTCTCTACGAGCTGCAATACGAGGAGAGCACGATCCTGCCGCATTTGGAAGAGCAATGCAGGGAGCGGGAGAAGGAGATCGGGAACATCGTCAGCGCCATTCAGAAGGGTGCGGCGTCGGATACGTTGATCGCGCGGCTGACGGAATTGGAACAGCAGAAGGCGGCGCTCATGGAGACGATCGCCGAGGAAAGCAAAAAATCGCCCGTCTTTACGAAGGACGAGTTTAAGATGGCGCTGTGCAATTACCGCAAGATCGACGTCGGGCAGCTCGAAGGGCGACGGAAACTCATCGACACCTTCGTCAATAGTGTGTTCCTCTACGACGACCACCTCAAAATTATCTACAACGGCAAGGAGAAGGAAGAGACGGTTTCTCTTGATGAGCTTGAAAGTTCGAAATCAACCCAAATCGGCCAGCCATTTTGAGAGCAGCTATCATATTTTGATAGCTGTTTTCTTATTTTTCCTCGAGAATAGTTTTCATTATGAAAATAAATATCAAAAAAGATAACAAAAAAAGGCATATCAGACTTAGTTGGGACCAAATGCCCTTTTTTCATGGGGGTTTTACAGCTCGTAATCGAACTTCTGTGCCTCGGAAAGTGCATATTTTTCCGGATCCGTATGCACGGGAACTGTCACCATGTTGTAATTTTCTCGCGTGCGCGTGGGGTCAATTTGCGGGTTGTCCGCCTGACAGTTTTCATCTCGTTCGTTCTCATTCTCGACGGGTGCGATGTCCGTCTTGTGATACTTCTCCATGTGACAAACTAAAAAACTTATATTCTCACCTCCTTGTTTTCTTGATTCAAAAGCCTCGCAGAGCCCACATACTTCGCTTGCAAAGTATAGTGGGCTATACTTCTTCGTCGAACTCAAAAGCTCGACTGTGATTTGCTTGCCGGTTTATGGCGGTCTGATTGTCGTTTGGTTGCTCATAATTTTCCTCCTTCTGAGTGATTTGCTAACCATTATCCGCGCCCTAAGAGGGCAGGAAGATAGCCTCGAATAAAACAAAAAGTCCACGGAAAGCGTTACCTTTCCATGGACTTCGTTTCTATGATTTATCCAAAAAACGGTATGCTTATAACGGCCTTTGCGCGCCTCTAAAGAGGACAGCAAAAGCATCGGTGGAAGCGAGAACCTCCACCATAAGCGACTGAAAAGCCACTCGTTATAAACAGTGATGACCGTCGTTCGCTATCCACAAAGGGGAGTCACAGCGCAAGCATACAGCCATTCTTTGTAACCCGTCGTGGCAAGCCTCGACTGCCTAAAAAACAACCGCTGCAAATGAATCGAGATGCAGTGTCCGTGCGGACACAGCTTGCTCGGGTACCGTTTTTTGTTGTGCAAAATGCCGCCTTCGCGGCCGATCCGCCGCCGGCCGGGCAAGCCCGTTAAAGCCATATTTGCCGAGGAGTTGCAAGCTTCATAGAGCAATGGGAACGGTGCTTGTCCGCTCGTTTCTTTCACCGATACGGGCACTTTGCGTGCATCTTCTTCGATACAAGGGCATTATAACATGCAAAACAAACGTTTGTCAAGCAAAATAAGAACGTTTGTTTGCGGTTTATATCTTTAATTTCAAAAATCCCGTCTCGAAGGCGGTATTGGTAAATGTCTTTTCGCCGACGGAGAAGGCGACGTGGATATATTTGCCGAGTTTATCGATCTTGACGATCCTCCCTTCGCCGAATTTTGCGTGAATGACGGTGACATCGTCGGTGGCGGAAGGGACTCAAAGGGCACACTACTCTCCGGCTCATTCAACAGGTTTCCCCACGCGTCGCAACTTTACTCGCCGATGAGCGTGCCGCTCATATCGTAGATACCCGCCACATCCCCCTGCAGGTTCTTTCGGAAGATATACTTCTGTCCGTTGTACTCAAACCCCGCAATGCCGCTCTCGTCGTAGAAATACCGCTTGACCTGCCCGTTCGTTTTTTCGTAGACGATGCGCTCGCCGTCTACGCCGTACGTTGTCGTAACGCCGGGAGCACTCTTTCCTACACGGATGCCGTCCGCATTGTAGGTGAACGTCCACGTCGCACTGGGCGACGTCAACGAAGGGCACGTTCCCAACAGTCTCCCGCGCGTCCACGTCAGCGTCTTCCCGCGGTACGTCGTCGGGTTCCCGTTCGCATCGTAATGATATTGTACCACAAATTCCGCCGCTGTCAAGAGGGGAAAGAGGTTGCGGCAAGAGACCGGCGGAGCATATCACAAAAATCAAATCATAAAAAATACAGCGTTCAGAAATTTCTAAACACTGTATTTTTTAATTTTATAATTATAACAAAAGGAAGTTGTTATAATTATTATTTGTCTGTGATGATTTTTAACTGCTGTTCCGCTTCACCATCAAAACTAACACAGGAAATATCCTCTGTTTTCAGAACGGACAGACCGTCTTTCCGACCCTGCGCGTCCAAGGTATCGATCAGCAGGCAATCATCCCGCCACTCCCGCAGGATGCCCGAAAGCGTGAGGTCGCTGTCGTCAAGGATCTCAACGGTGCAAATCTTCTTCGTTTCGAGCAAGTATTGCAGCACCGAAGGAAAGATACCGTCTTTCCGCAGCGGAACGGGGGACAGCATGGGCCTTGTACCCGTTTCCCGCATAAGTTTTTGCAGATTTTTGAGATACACAGTATCTGTATTCACTCTGCAGACGGCTTCGATATGATTGCAGAAGTATCCGTCCGGCTTCCCTTCCGGCGTAAAAGAGGACATTAAAATCCAACCGTCATCCACCGCCTGGATGATCCCTGCCGAGAATTTGCTGAAATCTGCGTCGCAGTAGATCTCACACAGTACGCCTTGTGATTTTCGTTGTTCAAATATTTGTTTCATTTCGATACCTCCTAAAAAACCATCAGAATGAAAGAGAGTATATCCATGGAGCGTAAAGGGCGCATTGAGTAATATAATTTATGTGTATATCTGCCATTTCTTCTAAAAGGACGTCGTTCATCTCCCTTTTCACCACCTGGTTTATTTTTCTTTTTGGTTCTTTGCCCTGCTTCGTGCTTTCCTTTGTTTGATTTTCTCTTATTGGTTCTATGTTCTCTATATAATAATATATTGGTATATATTTCACCTGGTTCTGTGATTACCATAATAGAACGATAGAAATCTTCAATATTCTGATTTATCAAATCAAAGTCAATAATACCGTTTGGAGTATTCCAGGGCGCTAAATCGGAATTAGAATAAGAAGGGATACCGATATTCAACGGGAAATCCGGATTATTGACAATAGAATTAGAATAAGTCAATAAACCGAAAATGCCTATAAACAATAAGAAAAGCGCCCCCGCTGCAACAGAGCCTACCATCACAACTGTCCCGCTCGGATCAACATAATTGACAGGGTCGTTCAGGCAATAAGCATACAGGTTGATGCCGCCGATCGTTTCGGGGTCAAGGTAGCTCACAAGATCTTCGTTCAGGAATCTGCCCGTCTCGGGGTCGTAGTAACGGCTGTTCAGGTAGTAGAGCCCGATGGACGAATCGTAATAGTATCCGCGGTAACGGAAGGGGTTATCCTTCATGATCCCGCTTTCCGGCTCCTCTAACAAATTGCCCCACGCGTCGTACACATACTCGCCGATCAGCGTACCGCTCGAGCTGCAGATACCCACAACGTCGCCCTGCAGGTTCTTGCGGAACACATACTTCTGTCCGCTGTATTCAAACCCCGCAATGCCGCTCTCGTCGTAGAAATACCGCTTGATCTGACCGTTGGTCTTTTCATAGACGATCCGCTCGCCGTCCACGCCGTACGTCGTCGTAGTGCCGGGCGCGCTCTTCCCCACGCGGATGCCGTCCGCATTGTAAGTGAACGTCCACGTCTCCTCGGGCGAAGTCAACGAGGGATACGTCTCCAACAGCCTCCCGCGCGTCCACGTCAGCGTCTTTCCGCGGTACGTCGTAGGATTGCCGTTTTCATCGTACACGCAGCTTTCGCCGTCATAGCTCGTCATCCGACCGTTCTGATAGGTGTACGTCACCGTCTTGTTCGGCGTTTCGCCGTCAAGGCTCATGGTATGATAATCGTATTCCTTGCGGCAGGTGAGATTCCCCGCTTTATCATACTCATACGTCGCCGTTTTATGACCCTGGATATCTTCTCGGGTGAGACGGTTCATTCCATCATATTGATAGGTGCGCAGATGCGTGCCGGGGCTGTGGACGATATTCTTGATGAGGCCGTTTCCGTCGCAAGTATAGCCGTCCCAGCTATTATCTTTGTAGGTGATGCGCTTTTTCAACCGGCTCGTATAACCGCTGTCGCTTGATTCGGTATACAGATACGTTTCTTTGGCAACTGTTACCGAACCCGATTTCAGCGTCTTTGCTGTCACCCTGCCCAGCCCGTCGTAGGTATAGGTGTACGTCCCAAGCGGGGTCACAAGCTCCGTCATGCGGCCGAAATCATCCGTTTTCTGCGTGTAGGTATCTGCACTGCCCGGGTGTGTATAGACGAGCCGTTTCTCGGTCGCCGCGTCGTCATGATGCTCGATCGTAAGGATCTGTTCGGATCCCTTCTTGTAATTCTCGGTTATCGTGTTCCCGCTTTCGCTATAAGTATACGTCATCCCGCTGTAATTGTCAATACCCAAAAAGCAGCAAAAGGAGCATGGATTGCACCATGCTCCTCTTATTTAATTCTGCGCATTGGGAGCGTTTTCGCACATCTCTACATTAGTAAAAGCTATCAAGACAACATATGCTCATCATTTTTTAGGATATGTGTTTTTTGAAAATGCACGCAAAACACCAATAATCTCGATCGATGTAGAACAGAAATTCTGTGGCATCGCATCAAGATGTGCCCTCAGATTTTTTGTGTCGTTCTGTAGACAGCATTGAACCATTTTCAACAAAAAGGACAAGCGTTCACTTCCCTGAATTTTTTCAGCCTCACAGATCAGAGGAGCAAGTTCTGCGTTCATGGCTCCTGTACCGCTTAGAAAATCCAATAAGAACAAGCAAGCAGAACTCAAAATGTATTTTGTATGCCCGGACTTTCGCTTCGCATTTTCTTCTTGAAATTCCTGCAAAAAGACTTTGTCCTTTTCCACATAAGCAATATAGAGCCTTAATTTCCAAAACAACAGCCTGTTTTGTTGATAATATTTTTTTGCCCTTTTTGCACCAGAGTCAAGCTTGTTTTGCTTTATTGCCGTCATGACGTCTCTATGAATCTTAGCACGACGAACTCCAAGAATCACCAGCCAAGCAAAGAAAAGCATCCAAACCACAGCACAGCAGATCATTTGATTCTCTTGGCCATTCACACCCAAAAGAGCAAACAAGGAGTATGATGTCTCGCCACCGATTATCAGCATTGATCCAAACGCAACGGCAAAAAGCAGCAAAATGACATTCAGAAGCCAATGAAACATATATGTCTCCAATCACTTTACTTTAAGAGCTGAACCCAGGCAGTAGAATAGGGAAAATTATGCCCCCAAAATACGCTAATATCATTCCAGCTATACCCGTCAGTGGAATGTGAATGGAGAAGTCATGAGACGTATTCTCGTTTTGAAACGAAATCCCAAGTCCAAGTCCACCCAGGCCTATTGACGCATTAAAAGTTATCCATGGAGTTAGCTGTACAGAACTTGTGAAATCAAACGGACTATTTCTTCCTGTGAGTAAAAAGCGCCAATCAGAAAAACCTACAGAAAGCCCTAATTGAATTCCAAACCAACCTCCGACATTAGCCCCAATTCCATACGACGAAAGGGTCCCATTTAGATCTGAATATGAATATAGGAATGATTTGTCTCTATCTGCTTCAAAGGCGGAGATAGCATATGAAAAGCTTAAAACACCCAGCGATAGCAAATATATTTCCTGTGATTTAGAAATCGAATTTACATGACCTGCAAACCAAGACAAATCGCTTTTTGCCATAATCGATCGCATATGAATTAATCTACTCATATTATGCTGCATCACAAAATGCCCGCTGGGGTCGATGTTGTTGACGGGATCGTTCAGGCAATAGGCATACAGATTGATGCCGCCGATCGTTTCGGGTTCAAGATAGCTGACAAGATCTTCGTTCAGGAATCGGCCCGTCTCGGGATCGTAGTAACGGCTGTTCAGGTAGTAAAGCCCGATGGAAGTATCGTAGTAATACCCACGATAACGGAAGGGGTTATCCTTCATGATCCCGCTTTCCGGCTCCTCCAAGAGATTCCCCCAGGCGTCGTACACATACTCGCCGATCAGCGTGCCGCCTACATCTTCATGATACTACAAAATGAGCAACTTGTCAATCCCCATTATACGGCAAAAGGAGCACGAATTTCTCCGTGCTCCCTTTGGGTTGTGTTTTCAGAATCTAATGAGTAATATTACTCTATCTTGAAATAGAAATTCTAAAATCAATTGATTCATATATTGTAAAGACAATTTTATGACTGGCTATATATCCAATCAACATAATAGCATTGTTGAAGTTTGAATATAAATCCAACTCCACTTCAAATACCGAATGGATCATCATTTCCTGCAATTCAGCAAGGCTGATATAATGCAGCTTCCTCTTCTTAACCTTTATGATTTCAACACAGGTTTCTATATTAGGATTGCTGATCTGAATCAAAACATGACAACATTTTGTAAGGTCCGTTTCTTTGTTTGTAGAATCAAGATTATAAATACCATTTCTAAATTCCAAATCAATCAAATCATTTGTCGCACTAATCTTTGTTATCTGTGTATCATGAAGCCCATAACGATTATGAAAGTACATAGCCATCCTTTACAACCAACGTTTTAAAGCATCTTTTATTTTGTCGATGTATCTCCAAAATATTTTTCTTTCTCCAACTGTCATGGGTCGCTGTCCAGGCAGTGGATTACCATTCAAATCGACCTTAGTCTGCCCCTGGTCTCCAGAAATATGGACATGAATCGGATCATGATCATTGGGATAATGATGATCGATTCGATACCCATTTCCCTCGACGATTCGTGAAAACAAGAGGGTCAATGAAAAAATACACACGCTTAACCCGACCGCAGAAATTGCTATCGCGCCACCAGCTGCTCCACCACCGGCAATACCTCCGCCTGCAATGGCCATTGCGCCACCGGCGCCGCCGATCATCGGAAACCCAAGCCCTGCGAGTGCACCAACTAAGCCGCCAAGCAGCGCTCCGCCTAAGATCGATCCTGCAAGTTCCCAGCCCTGAGCCCCATTGCTGCTTGCGATCAGTCCCGCTGTCGCCCCGCCGACCACAGCTCCCGTCACGGTCAAAGCAATGAGTAACGAGAGCACAAAATGCCCGCTGGGGTCGATGTTGTTGACGGGATCGTTCAGACAATAGGCGTACAGGTTGATGCCGCCGATCGTCTCGGGTTCAAGATAGCTGACAAGATCTTCGTTCAGGAATCTGCCCGTCTCGGGGTCGTAGTAGCGGCTGTTCAGGTAGTAAAGCCCGATGGACGAGTCGTAATAGTACCCACGGTAACGGAAGGGGTTGGCAAGCAAAACGCCGTTCGTCGGCTCCTCCAACAAATTGCCCCAGGCGTCGTACACATACTCGCCGATGAGCGTGCCGCTCGAGCTGCAGATACCCACCACGTCGCCCTGCAAGTTCTTGCGGAACACATACTTCTGTCCGCTGTACTCAAACCCCGCAATACCACTTTCATCATAGAAATACCGCTTGATCTGACCGCTCGTCTTTTCATAGACGATCCGCTCGCCGTCCACGCCGTACGTCGTCGTGGTACCGGGCGCACTCTTCCCCACGCGGATGCCGTCCGCATTGTAAGTGAACGTCCACGTCACGTTGGGCGACGTCAACGAAGGGCACGTTCCCAACAGTCTCCCGCGCGTCCACGTCAGCGTCTTCCCGCGGTACGTCGTCGGGTTCCCGTTCGCATCGTACACGCAGCTCTCGCCGTTATAGCTCGACATCCGCCCGTTCTGATAGCTGTACGTTACCGTCTTGTTGGGCGTTCTGCCATCAAGGCTCAGACCATGATAATCGTATTCCTTGCGGCAGGTGAGATTGCCTGCTTTATCATACTCATACGTTACCGTCTTGTGGCCCTTCACATTTTCCCGCGTCAGGCGATTCATGCCGTCATATTGATAGGTGCGAAGATGAGTGCCGGGGCTGTGGACGATATTCTTGATGAGTCCGTTTCCGTCACAGGTATAGTTGTCCCAACTGTTATCTTTATAGGTGATGCGCATTTTCAGCGGGCTCGTATAGTCGCTGTCTGCCACATCCAGATATTCATAACATTCTTTTGCGACCGTTGTCGAACCCGAGTTCAGCGTCTTTGCCGTCACCCTGCCGAGGTCGTCGTAGGCATAGGTGTACGTTCCGAGCGGCGTCACAAGCTTCATCAGGCGGCCGAAGTCATCCGTCTCCTGCGTATAGGAATCGGAATTGCCCGAATGCGTATAGACAAGACGCTTCTGTTTCGCTGCGTCGTCATAGTGCGAGGCCATGAGGATCGTCTCGGAACCCTTCTTATAGTTCTCGATTATGCTGTTCCCGCTTTCACTATAATTATACGTCGTCCCACTGTAATTGTCAATCCCCCAATTTCAGCAAAAAGGACAACCAAACCACGGAAAAAGGAGCATGGAATCAACCATGCTCCTTTTGTTGCGCATCACTATTTGGAATCATCTCGATTTTTTTAACGAAATTCACTTGCTATACTTATCTCGATTATTAAGAATCAAGTTAAGCGAATCATGCGTCATAAAACCACACGAGTAGCCAGTATCGGAGTCAAAATTCAAATGATGCAGATTTGGATCATTCTTTAACTCTAAAAGAGTTTCAATTAAGAAATCAATACTCTTATTGTCCACTTCGATTTGAACAGTATAGTGATCGATACACTCTATTTTTAATCTTCCTGCAAGTGAATCATTTTCTTTTCTTTTCATGAGCATTCCTCCTAAATTATCCAGCATCTAAATAAACTATACAATACATGTTCATATGGAATTGGTTTGGTTCCTTTAAAATATTCTAAATTTAAATGGTTTCCTATCATTTCCCCTTTGTACATGTGCGGAGTATCAAATCTCATTTGTCTCAATCCATCTTTAGATACATATCTAGCTGTTCCTGAATTTGTATATCCTGCTTTATTATATCCTTTCCCTAAATATTTTTGACCATACCTAGCCGCCTTGTATTGACCAGTCATATGATAAAATCCTAAAACCATACTTCCAACTGCAGCGACACCTTCAGTTACACCTGCGTAAATGTTGTAAGCCGAATCACTCCACCCCAGTTCGTTAAACAAGCCATCCCTTACAAAATTATATTGCGTCCCGGCTTCAATCATTGTTGCAACTCCATTGACGCCAGTGAGAACTCCAGCTCCAAGAGTTACTCCGGCAATTACCGACATTGCAAGTGGAATCCCGGCTCCAAATGTTGTTAGCGATAACGCAATGGCACATATCGCAGTAACCAACATTCCTAAACCAATCCAAAATGTATTCCATTCCCAACTATGCCCGCTCGGATCAACATAATTGACAGGGTCGTTGCCGCAATAAGCGTAAGGGTTGATGCCGCCGATCGTTGCGGGGTCAAGGTAGCTCACAAGATCTTCGTTCAGGAAGCGGCCCGTCTCGGGATCGTAGTAGCGGCTGTTCAGGTAGTAAAGCCCGATGGAAGTATCATAGTAGTACCCGCGGTAGCGGAAGGGGTTAGCAAGAAGCACCTCGCTTTCCGGCTCATTCAACAGATTCCCCCACGCATCGTACTCATACTCGCCGATGAGCGTGCCGGCTGCACCTTTATGATACCGCAAAATGAAAGCCTTGTCAATCCCCCAAACACGGCAAAAGGAGCATGGAATGATCCATGCTCCTCTTCCTGCGCGTCATGATTTGGGATCATCTCGGTTTTTCCGGCGAAATCCTTTTTGCATCCGATCTTCTTCAAGAATAACTTGTTTCCCGTTTAGAGCTTCGGCATTTTCTTTGATTTTATCGATGATATCACATAATTGATAATCGCTGAATCGAAGAACTTCGATCACTTGCTGTGAGACATCCTCGTAACAAAAATGAAGACGTTCATAAAATCCATCATGATCGATTCCACCAGAAACATACATAGCATGAAGATCTTTCAACCCGACCCTAAGCCATTTGATCTTGATGAGAAGAAACATCAAGCGTCCTTCTGGCAAGAGCACTTCCGTAGAAGTAATGCGGATACGATAGACAATGATCTCTCTTATTCCAATGACAAGCGTAAACCCAGATATCACCAGCAAAAAAATACACCAATACCACAGATTCGGATAATAATACAAAATGAAGAATGAGCCTACAAACATCCCGGGAAAAACCAAAAGCCCCAGGACGATATTGGTATAAAAATACCATCCCTTGGGCTTCAAAACCCATTCGCTTTGGTGTTTTTCCATATTCCTCCCTTGATTGCAACGAAGCGCCCGATTTGATCGATCGGAGCTTTTTTTGCTGCGGATCGTGCTCTATTGTCATTTTACCGTGACCAGCTCAAATTGTCAATACGCAGGGGCAAAGTTGTATCCATGTTGTATCCTTGCGGCGGCGGGGGCCGACTTGCCCCCGCCGCCGCATCTCATAACCAACCGCCGCGTCTTATCACCCCCTCGCTCCCTCTCGCCCCCTCACTCCACCACCCTTTCGTCCCGCCCCTCTCCACTCCCCTCTTCTTGTTCCGACCGCCCGACCTTTTTGTCCGCGCCATATTCTCCACTTGTTTTTCGGCGAGAGACGTGCTATAATGGCAGCATGAACAAAGAAGAGCTCCTCTCGGTTGAGTTCGGGGCATCAAAAGCGGAGAATTTTCAGAAAGGGCGCAGAAGACCATGTTGAAAATTCTGTCAAAGAAAGAAGTCATTTCGGTTATAAGAGGAGCATAGAGCACGCATGAAAAATCTCATTTACCCCGCAGTTTTTCACAAAGACGAGGATGGGACGTACACGGTGACCTTTCCCGACCTCGATGGGTGTTTGACCTATGGCAGCACCCCGGAAGAGGCCGCTCTTATGGCGGGCGACGCACTGTTTGCGTGGTTGAGCGCCTTTCAGGACGTCCCCGCGCCGAGCGATATGGCCGACATCAAATCAGGTACGGGCGATTTCGTACAGCTTGTCCGTGCGTCCCCTTTCGAAAAGGGAACCTGAACCGCCAAACGCCCTGCCGAGGCGGCAACTTCATAACGATTTTTATGCGGCGGCGGGGGCGCGCCAAATGCGCGCCCCGCCGCCGCGTCTCATTCCAACCACCCCCTCTCACTCCAACCGCCTCCACTCTCCCCTTCTCACATCAAACCGCCCGCCCTTTTGTCAGCGCCATCTTCCCCCTCCCCCTTGTATTTCGGCGAGAGACGTGCTATAATGGCAGCAAGAACAAATAAAAATCTTCTTTCGAAAGAGCTCGGGGCATCAAAAAAGGGAGGGAGCACATGATAGTTTTTTGCGGAGCATTCTCTGACAAGGCGCAAAAGATCATGTTAAAGATTCAATTTAAAATAGGGCTTTTGCCATCAGTGGTCATCTTTGCCATCTTTACGGCAGTGCTCATCATTCTTTGTGCTCTCACGGATCTGTGGATCATCATGCTCTTTGAGCTTATGGTGGTTTTTACTATTTCTCTCGTGGCGGCGAGTCCGTACCTTGAACGAAAAAAGACGCTGAGGCTTTCCCTTCCGAAAAAAGTTGTGATAGACAGCGGCTTTATTTCCGCCGTGTGGGAAAACGGCGAAATGCAAAAGCCCATATCGGACGTCAAAAAAATTATGAAAATGGACGGCTGCTACCACATTATTCTCCGAGGCCCGAAATTACAAGACGTCTTTTGCGAAGCCGCGTGCATGACGGAGGGTTCGGTCGAGGAGTTCGAGCGCCTCTTTCAAGGGAAGATCGAGGAACAGAAATAAAGGCGGTTTGAGATGGATGATAAGCTCAAAAAAGTTGCCGGCTCTCTGGAATACGGGCTCGTGTTCAGCAGGCGATGGCAAACGATGCTTTCCGTTGGCATTGCCGCCTTCCTGTTGGCCGCAGGTGTCTGGACCGTGCTGATTTTCACGGAAGGTCGGGCGGAAGGCGAGGGCGGTTTTGCCGTGGTCTTTATCCTGAACGCTCTCATGTATATCGGGTTTGCGGCATGGCTCGTCGTCCTGCTCGTCAAAAATCAGAGACTGCTCAAAAAGATCAAAGTATGGATGCAGGATGCGGTCCCCTATACCGTCTTTGCGGAAAAGGCGGATGAGGACCGAATAGGGTATCGCTGGAAGTACCTGCCTGCCGTCAGGATCGTTGTCCGTTTTCGCTATCAGGGAAGAAGGATCACCCGATTCAGCGGGGAGGGACGAAACGGGCTGAACACCCGCGACGGGTATGCCCCAGGCTGGAACAAGTATTGCAATCGCGAGATCGACATTCTCTATTCACCCAAGTATGACCAAGTCATCGTTCTCAAAGATCCCAAGTCATAAACACCGAATGATGAGCGCAAGACGAAGAGAGCGGCGGCGGGGGCGCGCCAAATGCGCGCCCCCGCCGCCGCGACTTATTACCTCCCTCTCGCTCCCTCTCGCCCGCTCCTTTCCCGCCGAGCCCCTCGCCTCTCCCTTCTCGTCCCTCCTCACATCAATCCGCCGCCCCTTTTCCCGCCTTACAGCTCCCCTTGTCCTCAAGCCGTGCGGTCTCCGCAAAAGGTAAAACAAAAATGCTATAAAGTCGAAACAATTGTGCAAGACATCACCCCCCCCCCTCTATGATATAATGATGACGAGAAAAAAGGGAGAGAAAATTATGGAAAGATCGACAAAGATCAAGCTCATCATTACAGCGGCGAGCATCGTCATTGAACTCGGTTTAGCCGTGGCGGCATACTGCCTCTTTTCGGTGCTGGACTTTTGGGACGCCTATCTCCTCTACTCCTCACTGCATAGGGATAAGTTTGAGCTTGCCGCAGCGGGCGTGATCGCGGGGATGGTTTTCATTGTTGCTCTGAATGTCATTATTTGGCTGAGCGACAGGATCTTCTCAGACGACGATTGATTTTATGCGGCGGCGGGGGCGCGCCAAATGCGCGCCCCCGCCGCCGCGTCTTATTACCAAGCCGCCGCTTTATACCACCCCACATACTTGCAAACATCCCCAATTTATGCTATACTCTGACCATCCCGCATGATAAGGAGTAAAATATGGCGTTTGACTACAAGAAGGAATACAAAGAATTCTATCTGCCGAAGAACACGCCCGAGATCATAGAAATTCCGAAGATGAACTACATCGCCGTCCGCGGCAAGGGCGACCCGAACGAGGAACACGGAGAGTACAAAGCCTCGATCGGCTTGCTGTACGGCATCGCCTACACCATCAAGATGAGCCACAAGGGAACACACAAAATAGCAGGCTTTTTTGAGTTTGTCGTACCTCCCCTCGAGGGGCTTTGGCGGCAAGATGACGCAGCGGAACTTGATTATTCCAGGAAAGAAGATATGCAGTTCATATCCATGATGCGGCTGCCCGACTTCGTGACTGAGGACGATTTTGAGTGGGCGGTGCGCGAAGCGACGAACAAGAAAAAGCAAGATTTTTCCAAGGTCGAGTTCTTCCCCTATGACGAGGGCCTGTGCGTGCAATGTATGCACATCGGCTCCTATGACGATGAGCCCGCCACCGTTGCGCTCATGCACGACTATATGAAGGCAAACGGATATGAGCCGGACATCTCGGACACACGGTATCATCACGAGATCTATCTGAGCGATCCGAGGAAGTGCGACATATCCAAATTAAAAACAGTTATACGCCATCCCATCCGAAAGGTGAAGTAAGCGAAGACTTCTCATATCAACAGATGTCCGCGCGACAATATTTCAATTTTTATGCGGCGGCGGGGGCGCGCAAATGCGCGCCCCCGCCGCCGCGTCTTAATAGGCACCGTATCTTATTCCGCCCTCCCCATTCACCGCCCGCCCTCATTCCCGAGAACGCCCGCTCCGTCCCTTGCCTTTCGGCGGGAAATGTGCTATAATGGCGGCAAGAAACTTTAAGGAGGCAACTCATGCTGCAAGAAGGTACTTTGGCACCCGACTTTACGCTCCCCGACAAGGACGGCAACCCCGTCACGCTCTCTTCCCTCCGCGGAAAGAAGGTCGTGCTCTACTTCTACCCCAAGGACAACACCCCCGGCTGCACGCGTCAGGCGCAGGCCTATGCCGCCCTCAACGATGAATTTACGGAGAAGAACGCCGTCGTCATCGGCGTGAGCAAGGACTCGACGGCATCTCACCAAAAGTTCGCCGAGAAGTACTCCCTCCCCTTCCTGCTGCTCTCCGACCCCGACACGGCCGTGCTGCAAGCCTACGGCGTGTGGCAGGAGAAGGTGCACTGCGGCAAGACCTCGATGGGCGTCGTGCGCACCACCTATCTCATCGACGAGGAGGGCAAGGTCGCGAAGGTGATGGAAAAGGTCAAGCCCGACACCAACGCGCAGTCCGTGCTCAAGCTGCTTTAAGCTGTCCGCGGCCATGCTCAACTTCGCGCACCTCGAACGCTACCGCGAAAATAACCGCTTAGAGGCCAAGCTCGCCCAAGGCGGGCTGCCCGAGAGCCTGTGGGAGACGTACTCCGCCTTCGCCAACACGGAGGGCGGGCTTATCTTGCTCGGCGTCGAGGAGCTTCCCGACCACTCCCTGCGCCCCACCGCGCTGCCCGAGCCCGAGAAGCTCATCGGCGAATTTTGGAACATCCTGAACGACGTCCGTTTCGTGAGCTCCAACATTTTGAGCCATGGCGACGTGTTCGTGCAGGAGGCGGGCGGCGAGCGCATCGTCGTCATCCGTGTGCCGCGCGCACGGCAGGAGGAGCGGCCGATCTTCATCGGGCAGGACCCCTACTCGGGCACCTACCGAAGGAGCGGCGAGGGCGACTGGCGGTGCACCCGCGAGGAAGTGGACGAGATGATCGCCGCGGCTCAGGCCGCCGCCGAAAGGCGCAAAAAGTGAGCCGCAAGAGGCCGCCGCCCGCAAAACCCATAAACCGCCCGAAAGACGGGCAAACACGTATGACAACGCTGTGACGGGCAAACACGTATGACAACGCTGTATTTTGTAAGGCACGGCGAGAGCCGCGCCAATGTTGATATGGTATTCACGGGGCAGACGGACGTGCCCCTCTCGCCGCGCGGGGAGCATCAGGCAAAGCTGCTCGGCGAAAAGCTCCGCTCGCTCCCCATCGACGCCATCCACGCGAGCGACCTTCTTCGCGCCGTTCAGACGGTGACACCCGCGGCCGAGGCGCTTCATCTTCCCATCGTCCGCGAGAAGGGCCTCCGCGAGATCTACGGCGGGCTGTGGGAGGGCATGTATATCCCCGACATCGAGAAGAAATACCCCGAAGACTACGCGCGCTGGGAGGAGGACATCGGCCTTGCGCGCTGTACGGGCGGCGAGAGCTTCGAGGAAGTGCAGTGCCGCGGCCTTGAGACCGTCCGCCGCATCGCAGAGAAGCATGAGGGTCAGACCGTCGTCATCGCGACGCACGCCGCCATGATCAGGGCGCTCACCTGCGCCTTCCGCGGCCTCCCCCTCTCCGAGATGAAGCATATCCCCTTCGTGCCCAACGCGTCACTCAGCGAGGTGCGCTTCGAGGACGGCACATTCAAAATCGTCTCTTACGCCGACGTCTCCTTTTTGGGCGGCGATGTGACGAAATTGCCCGCGAATATCTGACACAGTGTCAGGCAAAATCGCGCCGAAATTCCGCCATTTTGACACGGTGTCAGGCAAAAAACCGCAAAAACCGCATGAAAAACGCCGCTCCCAACGGAGCGGCGCTGTTTTTTCGGAATTATTTTGCGTATTCGGCGCTTCGGAATTCGCGGATGACGTTGACCTTGATCTGCCCGGGGTACTCGAGCTCGTTCTCGATCTTCTTGGCGATGTCCTTGGCGAGGAAGATTGCCTTGGCGTCGTCGATCTGGTCGGGCTTGACGATGACGCGCACCTCTCTGCCCGCCTGAATGGCGTAGCTCTTTTCGACGCCGTGGAAGCTCGAGGCGATCTCTTCGAGCTTTTCGAGGCGCTTGACGTAGTTGCTGCCCGTCTCCCTGCGCGCACCGGGGCGTGCGCCCGAGATGGCGTCCGCCGCCTGCACGAGGACGGCCTCGATGGTCTTGGGCTCCACGTCGCCGTGGTGCGCCATGATGGCGTTGACGATCATCGCGTTTTCCTTGTACTTCTTGGCAAGGTCTGCGCCGATCTGAATGTGCGTGCCCTCCTGCTCTCTGTCGACTGCCTTGCCGATGTCGTGAAGAAGGCCCGCGCGCTTTGCAAAGTTGACGTCGAGCCCCAGCTCCTGCGCCATGAGCCCTGCGAGCTGGGCGACTTCGATGGAGTGGCGGTAGACGTTCTGGCCGTAGCTCGTGCGGAACTTGAGGCGGCCGATGAGCTTGATGAGCTCGGGGTGCAGCCCGAAGATGCCCACTTCGAACATGGCGTTCTCGCCCGCGGCTTTGATCTGCTGGTCGATCTCTTTGGTGACCTTCTCCACCGTCTCCTCGATGCGGGCGGGGTGGATGCGGCCGTCGGCGATGAGCCGCTCGAGCGTGAGGCGGGCAATTTCGCGCCTTACGGGGTCGAAGCCCGAGAGGATGACGACTTCGGGCGTATCGTCGATGATGAGCTCGATGCCCGTCGCGTTCTCGATGGCGCGGATGTTGCGCCCCTCACGGCCGATGATGCGCGCCTTCATGTCGTCGTTGGGCAGCGGCACGACGGAGACCGTCGTCTCCGAAGCGTGGTCGGATGCGCAGCGCTGAATGGCGAGCGTGATGATGTTCTTGGCGTTGAGGTCGGCCTCGTCCTTGGCCTGCTGTTCGAGGTTCCTCACCTGCACCGCGCAGTCGCGGCGGGTCTCGTCGAGGATCTCCTCGGTGAGCTGCGCCTTCGCCTCCTCCTTGGTGAGCTGGGCGACGCGCTCGAGCTCGGCGACCATGAGTTCGTGCTGATGCGAGACTTCCTCCCGCGTCTTTTCCACCTCTTCGAGGCGGTCTTTCAAGTTGTTCTTCTGCTGTTCGACGCTTTCGAGCTTCTTGGTGAGTTCTGCGTCCTTGCGCTCGAGGGCGTCCTCCTGCTTGTTGAGACGCGCTTCCGTGCGCTGCTGCTCGGCGCGCTTCTCCTTCATTTCCTGCTCAAACTCGTTTCTTCTCTTGAGTTCCTGCTCCTTGGCCTCGAGGACCGCTTCTTTTTTTAATTGCTTGCATTCCGCCTTCGCATTCGCGAGCATCTTCTCGACCTGCTGCGAGGTTTCGTCGAGCTTCTGTTCCGACTTCTTTTTGGCAATTTTTTGAAGAATGACATAGACCACGCCGCCGCCGATCGCGAGCCCCAAAATGGGCAGCACGATGAAGAGCGCGACGGCAAGTCCCGCCGATACATCAAGGAGCAGGCCGGTTAAAATCGTCATTTTCAGCCTCCTGCTTTGTATAATTTTGACTTTTATCCAAGTAACCCCTTTGGCGAAGGAGTATAGTTAGGCATTGTCTTAATGATTATACAATAATTTATGCGCATTGTCAACCGGTTAAGCGCAAATCGTCAAAAAGAAAAACAAAGTGCCCGCCGCCGAACTTCCGGGCGCGAAAAACGCCCCTCATTCGGGGCGTTTTTGCAAAAATGACGGTCCCTTCGGGGCGCGCCGCGTTTTCAGCCGACGAACTGCGCCTTGTAGAGCTCGGCGTAGAAGCCGTTCTTTTCGAGGAGCTCTTTGTGAGTGCCCTGCTCGATGATGGTACCCGCCTTCATCACGAGGATGAGGTCCGCGTTCTCGATGGTGGAGAGGCGGTGGGCGACGACGAAGCAGGTGCGCCCTTCCATGAGCTTTGAAAAGGCGTCCTGCACGCGCATCTCGGTGCGGGTGTCGATGGAGCTCGTCGCCTCGTCCAAAATGAGCATGGGCGGGCGGCAGAGCATGATGCGCGCGATGCACAGAAGCTGCCTCTGCCCCTGCGAGAGCGCGCCCTCGTCGCCGATGACTGTATCATACCCCTCGGGCAGGCGGGAGATGAACCCGTGGGCGTGCGCCGCGCGGGCGGCCGCGATCATTTCCTCCTCCGTCGCGGAGGGATTGCCCATGAGAAGGTTCTCTCTGACGGTCGCCTTCTTCAGCCACGTCTCCTGCAGCACCATGCCATAGTGCTTGCGGAGGGAGGCGCGCGTCACCTCGCGGATATCGTGCCCGTCCACCGAGATGCTCCCGCCGTCCACGTCGTAGAAGCGCATGAGAAGGTTGATGAGCGTCGTCTTGCCGCAGCCCGTGGGGCCGACGATGGCGACGCGCTTGCCCGCGGGCGCGAGCACGTTGAGGTGCTCGATGAGCGGCTTTTCGGGGTCGTAGGAAAAGCTCACGTCGGAGAGCTTGACCTCCCCCCTGACGTTCACAAGTTCCGTGTTTCCCTCGTCGGAGGGCTGTTCCTCCTCGCCGATGAGCGCAAACAGGCGCGCCGCACAGGCGAGGGCGTTTTGGAACTCGGTGATGACTTCGGTAATTTCGTTGAAGGGCTTTGTGTACTGCGTCGCGTAGGAGAGGACGGAGCTCAAATTGCCCACCGTGAAGGGCGCGGCCGCCCCCGCCGTTGCAATGACGAGGAAGGCGCCCACGAGCGCGACGACGGCGTAGACGATGTTGTTGACGAGCCGCGTGCCGGGGTTGGTGATGGAAGAATAGAAGATGGCTCTGAGCGACGTTGCGCGGAGGCGTTCGTTGATCTCGGCAAACTGCTCCTCGTTCTCCCCCTCGTGCGAGAAGGCCTTGACGACCTTCAAATTTCCGATCATCTCGTCGATGAAGCCCGTCTGTTCGGCGCGCGTCGCGGCCTGTTTCTTGAACATGGAGTAGGTGTGCGAGGAGATGAACTTCGCGAGGAACAGGGAAAGCGGCGTCAAGACGAGCACGCAGAGGGCGATCTCCCAGCGCAGCACGAAGAGGATGATAAGCACGCCCAGGATGGTCGCCGCGCCCGTAAAGAGCTGCGTGAAGCCTAAAAGGAGGCCGTCGGAGAACTGCTCGGCGTCCGTGATGATGACGCTCGCCGTCTTGCCGTACGAGCGGCCGTCGAGGTACTTCAAGGGCAATACGCCGAGCTTATGGAAGGCGTCGCGGCGGATGTCCGCGAGCACGCGGTAGGCGATGTGATTGTTGCTCAGGCTCATCAGCCACTGCGAAAGGGCGGCGAGCGCGATACTCACCCCGATGGCGACAAGCAGCGCGTTGAGGCGGGGCCAGTCGACCGCCCCCGCGCCCGCCATACAGTCGATGGCAAGGCCCGCAAGGTAGGGAATGACGAGCGTCGCCGCGACGTAGACGGCGGCGCACACGACGGTGCAGGCGATATAGCCCCGATACGGTTTCAGGTAGTTCAGAATGCCGCGGAAGGTGCCTTCGGGATGACGTTTGATGCGTTTCATGCCTGTGCCTCCTTTGCGTCGCGGAACTGCGTCGAGTAAATTTCGCGGTAGATGTCGCACGATTTCAAGAGCTCCTCGTGCCGCCCCATCGCGACCGCCTTGCCGCCGTCGAGGACGAGAATGAGGTCGGAGTGCATGACGGACGCTGCCCGCTGCGAGACGATAAAGACGGTGCTGTCAAGGCTTCGCAAAGCGACGCGGAGGCGTGCGTCCGTCGCATAGTCGAGGGCAGATGCCGAGTCGTCCAAAATGAGGATCTCGGGCTTTTTGACGAGGGCGCGGGCGATGGTGAGGCGCTGGCGCTGGCCGCCCGAGAAGTTCTTGCCCTCCTGCTCGACGGGGGCATCGAGGCCGCCCTTGGAGGCGACGACGTCCTCCGCCTGGGCGAGCCGCACGGCCTCCATGAGTTCCTCGTCGGTGGCGTTCTCGTTGCCCCACAGAAGGTTGCTGCGGATGGTGCCCTCGAAGAGGACGGCCTTCTGCGGGACGATGCCGACTTTGGCGCGCAATTCCTCATAGGGAACGCCGCGGACGTCGCGGCCCTTCAAAAGCACCCGCCCCTGCGTCGCCGCATAGAAGCGGGGAAGGAGCCCCACGAGCGTCGACTTGCCCGCGCCCGTGCCGCCGATGATGCCGATGGTCTCCCCGGGGCGCGCCATGAAGGTGATGTCCGAGAGCGCATTCCCGCCGCCCGCATAGGCGAAGGAGACGTGCTCGAAGCGGACGGCCGCACTGTCCGCATGGCCCGCGGTGAGCGTCGGCTCGAGGACGGAGGGCTCCCCTTCCATGTCTAAGACCTTCCCCACGCGCTGCTGGCAGGAGACCGCCTTGGTGATGGTGACGATGAGGTTGGCGAGCTTGATGAGCTCGACGAGGATCTGCGAGAGGTAGCTGTAGAGGGCGATGACGTCGCCGTTCAAAAGCACGCCCCCCTCGACCTGCCCCGCGCTGAAGTATAAGAGGGCGATGAGCGCGAGGTTGATGAGGATATAGGTGATAGGCCCGGTGAGCGCGGAGATGCGCCCCACCTTGACCTGCGAATGTTCGAGCTCGGAGTTGTTCTTGTCGAAGGCCGCCTGCTCCTTCTTCTCCATGGAAAAGGCGCGGATGACGCGCACGCCAGCCAAATTTTCGCGCACGGAGAGAAAGACCTTATCGAGCTTGCCCTGCACCTTGCGATAGAGCGGGATGCACGCGCCCATCACCGAATAGACGGCGATGGCAAGTAGCGGAATGACGGCGACAAAGACGAGCGCGACCTTTGCATCGACGGTGAAGGCCATTGCCATCGCGCCGAACACGATGAAGGGCGAGCGCAGAAAGAGGCGGAGCGTCTGATTGACGCCCGTCTGCACCTGATTGACGTCGCTCGTCATGCGGGTGATCATCGTGGACGTGCCCATCTCGTCGATCTGGGAGAACGAGAAGGACTGGAGCTTTTTGAAGAGGCGGGTCCTCAGCTCCGCAGAACAGCCCACGGCGGCGCGCGCCGCGAAGAACTGCCCGGTGATGGAGAAGGCGCACCCCACCACCGCCATGCCCACGAGCAGAAGGCACATGAGCACGATGAATCTGTGGTCGCCCTCCGCAATGCCGCGGTTGACGATGAGCGCGACGATGAGCGGGGTGATGAGTTCGAGGCTGGCCTCCAAGAGCTTGAAGAGGGGTGCGCAGACGCAGTCCAGGCGGAAGCGCTTGAGGCAGGACAAGAGATGTTTCAAGGGAACACTCCTAAAATTTTTTCAAAAGGTAAGGGCGACAGGCGCCTTTCCAAATTGTAACCCTTCAATATGCAAAAGTCAAGCGCGTTTTGTGCGCCTGACTTGCTTTCAGAGATCCGTTTTCGGGACGGCTCACTTTACGCCGTGCTCCTTTTTGACGCGCTCCTGTGCGAGGCGGAAAATTTCTTCCGTCGCGAACGAGAACTTGGTGAGCTGCGTGCGGTTCGTGACGGGGTGCAGCCAGTAGCTGTCGTCGTGCACGGAGATGTCGATGCAGTCGCCGAAGATGTTCTTCTTATACTTCTCCTTGCGGAAGGGATAGTCGTATTCGATGTGCACGCTCTCGAGCTCGTTGCCCGTCCAGAAAAGATCGACTTTCTCCCCGTAGGCGGTGCAGGTGAGGTGCGTGCCCTCTAAGGTCTGCGTGAGGTGCCCCATGCCCTGATCGTAGAAGCGCTTGGCGTTCGGCAGGGTGTGGACGGTGACGTCGTCGTCGAAGCGGTAATTGCCGCTCTCCACTTCCTCTTTAACGTTCTTCCTTTCCCACGCCATCCAGTCGGGAATGTGCGAAAACTCCGTCTCCCCTTCCACGGCCTTGAGTTCGCCCAGCTCGCTCATCTCCCACACCTTCTTGCAGGCGTTGCACCAGAGGCGGGTGCCCTTCGAGTACATCTCGAACTCCTTCTTGCAGTGCGGGCACTGGTAGAGGATGTGATGCAGCCCCTCGGCGCGCTTTTCGTAGGTATTGCGGATGCCCTCCTCCTTCTGCCATGCGTACTCGTCGCGCTGCAATTCCTGATGGATGCGGGCGTTGAGTTCGGGTGCGGGGAGCGACTTGACTTCCTCGGCGTTGGCAACGCACACAAGGTCGGCGCGGAGCGGGAGGTGCTGCTCCACCTTGTTCCACTGCGGCGCGGAGATGAACGGCCCGTACATGCGGAGCACGACGACGGGAACTTTCAAGAGCTTTCCCGTCTTGCCCAAGGAATCGGGCAAAAACGACGTGGTGCCGTCGAAGGAGTACCGCGCCTCGGGGTAGACGCAGACGATGTCATGAAGCGTCTCGGTGCAGTACTTCATGTTCTTGATGAGGTGCAAGTCCTTGACAAACTTGCGCTTGCAGATGCAGCCGAGCTGCCGCATGAGCCAGTCGCCCACGTCGCGAATGGCGTCGATGGCGACGACGTTGTTAGCGGCATAGGGCGCGACCGCCTTGTACATGACGGGGAAATCGAGCATGCTCGCGTGCGTCGCAAACAGAAGATAGGGCGGCTTGATGTCCTCCATATTGATCTTATTGACGGTGAGCGGGCGGCCCTTGAGACGCGGGTCGATGGCGAGGATATTGGCGAGCCACATCCACAGTTTACTTGGTTTTTTTGGTTTGCGCGTAAAGTCGTAGCGCTTGGGCTGTTTGGTTTTCATGATATTCTCCCTTTCTTCTCCTGTATGGGCGGGCCGTGTGGCAGGACTCGCCCGTTTACAGTATAACAGAGAGGGGGCGGTTTGTCAAGGCATGCGGGGAAATGCCTTCAAAATGCTTCAAACAGGAGCTTGATGCCGATGAGGACGAGCACCAGCCCGCCCAGCTTTTCCGCCCCGACCGAGAATTTATCACCCATGAGCTTGCCGACCTGCACCGCCGCGAGAGAGAGGACAAACGTCGTCACGCCGATGATGAGGGTGCAGAGGGGAACGCCCATCGGGAGCGCGCCCGCCGCCTCCTGCGCCATCAGGGAGACACCCACCGCGAGCGCGTCGATGCTCGTCGCAACGGCCTGCGCGGTGAGCGCCCCGAGGCCGAGCTTGGAATGTTTGTGAAGGTATCTGTCCCCCTCCTCCGTGGCGGCGTCGAAGAGCATCTTCCCGCCCAAGAACCCTAAGAGAATGAACGAGAGGTAGGGTGCGATGCGGGCGACGAGGGAGGAAAAGACGCTGCTCCCCCAATACCCCAAGAGGGGCATGAGCGCCTGAAAGACGCCGTAGAAGAGCGCGATGAGGAGCGTCTTTCTGAATCCCATTTTTGGCTCCGCCATGCCGTTTGCCATGCCGACGGCCGCCGCGTCCATCGAGAGCGCCGCGCCCAAGAGCAAGATGTCGAAAATACTCATTTGTCCCGTTATCCTTCAGAGAAAATAAAAGACCCGTGCACGGCGCGCAAAATTACGTTCCGTGCACAGGTCTCGATGTTTCAGGGTTCACCCGCGGCCATCGCCGCAATATGTGGATGAAGCCGCCCGAAAAGGGCCTTCTACTCCCCCATGCCTCTCTATGATAGCAAGAGCGCGGGGATTTGTCAACTCATTTTATACCTTTGAAAGGACTTCCCGGAGCCTTCCCGCGGGGACGGGCGCGGTCTGCTTGGTCCCGCGCTCCAATTTTACGACGGTGCCCTCCTTTGTAAGGTGCCCCTGCGGCGCCAAAACCTTATCGCCCTCCTTCAAAAAGAGAAGGTCGGGGGCGAGATACCACGCCGTCTCCTCGCCGAAGGAAATCTTCGCGAAGGTGTAGATTTGCCCGTCCGCGAGCACGCCGCCCGCAAGCGAATGGATCATAATACCTCCTTAAAAGAGCGGCGCGAACGCCTTTAAGATTTCGCACACGCCCCGCCAGACGACGCTCTTCTTCGCGTCCTCCTCCGTCTGCAAAGCGCACTTTTCAAACGTCGCGAGATAGTCCGCCTTGAGTTCCTCGTTGGCGGCCGTGCGGTACATGAACACCGCGTTCTCGTAGTGGTGCATGAGCGAGCGGTAGTCGAGGTTGATGGTACCCACGACGCTCACGTCGTCGTCCGCGAGAAAGCTCTTGGCATGGACGAAGCCGGGGAGATACTCGTAGATCTTCACGCCGCCCTTGATGAGCGCCATGTAGTTGGAGCGGGTGAGCGCGAATGCCGTCTTTTTATCGGGAATGTGCGGCACGACGATGCGCACGTCCACCCCCCTCGCCGCCGCCGAGACGAGCGCCTCGCGCATACGGTAGTCGAGAATGAGGTAGGGCGTCATGATCCACACATAGTCCTTGGCGACGCTTAAGATATTGATGTAGAGGTCCTCGCCGAGATGCCGCCCGTAGAGGGGAATGGGGCCGTCGCTGTACGGCTGCACGAAGCCCTCGCCCGTAATTTTCAGATCGCTCTCTTCGGGGAGCCAGCGTGCAAAGTCCTCCGTCTCGCCGCTGCAGAGGTCCCAGAAGCGCAGGAACATGAAGAGAAGGCTCTTGGCACCCTCGCCCTCGAGGCGCACCGCCGTGTCCTTCCACACGCCGTAGGGCTGCTTGACGTTGATGTACTCGTCCGCCAAATTGATGCCGCCCGTGTAGGCGACCTTGCCGTCGATGACGGCGATCTTGCGGTGATCGCGGTTGTTGTGGAAGTTGGAGACGACGGGCACGAAGGGGTTGAACTTATAGCACTTGATGCCCTGCTTGCGAAGGTATTTATAGTATCCCGCGCGCACATAGCCCATGCTGCCGATGTCGTCGTAGAGAACGCGCACTTCGACGCCCTCCTCCACCTTCTTCTTTAAGATCTCGAGGACGCTCCCCCACATCTCCCCGTACTCGATGATGAAGTACTCGAGGAAGATGTACTTCTTCGCGCTGTGCAGGTCGTAGAGGAAGTGGCGGAAGAAGTTCTCCCCCATCGGGTAGTACTGCGTCGCGGTGTTTGAATAGACGACGGCGTGCTCGTTCTTGGTGTAGAGCGCGCGCGAGACGCCCGCCCAGCGCCCCAAACTCTCTTTGAGCTCCTCGGGGGAGAGCATGGGCTTGGTGAACTTGTGTGCCTCCTGCTTTAAGGCGAGGAACTTCTTCCTCTGACGGCGGGAGGGGCGGTTGTAGGAGAACACCACATAGACGGCGACGCCGAACACGCTGAGCGCGACGATGCACAAAAGCCAAAGGACTTTCGCCTCGGGCATCATGTTGCGGTTGATGATGTGAATGGCCGTCGCGACGAGCAGCAGCCAGCGCACGACGCTCGAGATGAGGTCGATCCACCATGCGCCGTCGGTGATGACGGCCTCGAGCACCAGTTTGAGCACATAGAACGCCCCCGCCACGACCAAAAACCCCGCGATGAACAGGGCGAGGATGGTGAGCGCCACCAGCGTAAAGCGGCTGAGTAAAATTCGTAAACGTCTCTTCATATGTGCCTTTTCCGTTATTGATAATACCCGAATTCGGGGCGGTTCAAGCAGTTTCGAAGGTGCAGCCCGCGGGGAGATAGGCGACGAAGCGCTCGACGCCGAGCACGCTCTCCCAAAGCTCCCCGTCGCGGAGGAAGTAGGAACTCGGGGCGACGACATGGGTGAGGAGGCTGTCCTTAAGGTCATTCTCCCCTATCTCGCTCTCTTCCGTGAGATAGAGGGTCTGCGCGCCCGAATTGAGAAGAAAGTTCCCTTCGAAGCTGCCCGCAAGCAGGACGATTTCGGAAAACTGCGTCCTTTCGGTGCGCCAGACGCGGGTGCCGTCCCACGCGAAGGGCTCCCCGTCGTAGTATGCCCTTTCGCGGTAGAATTTCTCCACGGCCAGCTGCTCGAGGGGCGTGAGATCGCTCCCGTCGAGGGTGAGAAGCTCCAACAGCGTGCCGTTTTCGAGCGTTTCGACGACGGACGCAAGACATTCGGATGCACGGACCACCCCGCACGTGCCGCTGCGCTCCAAGAGGACGCCCTCGCTTGAAACGCCCGCAAGATAGGGAAGGACGGAGGAAAGCGTCTCGGACGAGGTGCCGTCCTCCCAGTCGCAGGAGAAGCTGTCGGCCTCGGCGATCTCCCTCGGGCGGGGCAGGAGCACGATGAGCGCGAGCCCCGCAAGCAGCAGGACGAGGGCGAGGGCGAGCGCCGTCCTGAGCGCGTTGTGGCGAGTTTTGTCCGTCATAAGTCGAGGCGGTGCTGCGAATCCGTCTTACAGAGCGCCAAAAAGTCATTCTGGCGCAGGCCCTCGTAGACGGCGATGGCGACGGAATTGGAGAGGTTGAGCGAGCGCGCCTCCTCCCGCATGGGGATGCGCACGCACGCCGCAGGGTGCTTGAGAAGCAGCTCGTTGGGAAGGCCCTTCGTCTCCTTGCCGAACACCAAGTAGTCGCCCTCGCGATAAGCGGCGTCCGAATAGGTGCGGGGAGATTTGGTCGTGAAGAAGTGGAGCTTCTCCTCGGGCACGCCCGAAAGGGCCTCCTCCACGCAGTCGTGCAATACGACGTTGACGAGGTACCAGTAGTCGAGACCCGCGCGCTTTAAGTACTTGTCGGAAATTTCAAAGCCGAGCGGGCGCACGAGATGCAAGGTACAACCCGTGGCGGCGCAGGTGCGCGCGATGTTGCCCGCGTTCTGCGGGATCTCCGGCTCGACGAGCACGACGTGGAACATATCTTCCCTCCCTGTGTCTTTCCCTCCATTTTAAGCGGGAGCGCGCCCGATGTCAAGCACTGATTTATGAAAATTGTGTTATAGAGCGTGCCCCGCGCCCCTCTCCCCGAAAAAAGGCACGAAAAAGACCGCCCGTGCGGACGGCCCTCCCCCTGATTTATTTCCGGCGCGGCTTCAGCCCATGTTCTCCAAGATGAGCTTATCGGCGACGAGCGCGATGAACTCGCTGTTGGTGGGCTTTTCGGTGCCGATGTAGACGCGCGCCCCGAAGATGGCGTTGACCGCGTCGATGCGGCCGCGGTTCCATGCGACCTCGATGGCGTGGCGGATGGCGCGCTCCACCTTGCTCGCCGTCGTCTGGAACTTCTCCCCGATGACGGGATAGAGGCCCTTCGTGACGTTGTTGATGACGTGCGGGTCCTCAACGGCCATCTTGATGCCCTCGCGCAGGTAGGCATACCCCTTGATGTGGGGCGGGATGCCGATGGAGATGAAGATGTTGCTGATGCGCTCGTCGAGGGAGTTGGCGCGGCGGCGCTCCAAGCTCTCGCGCTTGACGGGCTCGCCCGCGACTTCGGCGGCGCGCTCCGCAACGACGGACGCTTCGACGGGCTTCATGAGGTAGTACCTCGCCCCGAGCGCGATGGCGCGGTTGATGATCTTATCGTCCGAGAAGTTGCCCATGACGATGAACGCGCACTTCTTCTCGCTGCGGCGGGCCTCCTCCATCACCGTGAATCCGTCGAACCCCTTCAGAAAGAGGCTTAAGATCACGATGTCGGGATCTTCGCTCTTGAGAAGGGCGATGCCCTCCTCCCCGCTTGCCGAGACGCCGCACACCTCCCATCCCGTGCGAGAGGCGATCTGTTCCTTGAGTTCATTTGCAAATGCTTCGTTGCTTTCCAGGATCAACACCCGTTCCGTCTTCATTTTTCTGCCCCCAGATGAGTTGATACCTGTATTATAATTCAGCTTTTTGCCGTTGTAAAGCTATTTTTGTAAAAAAGTCATTGATTTTTTTACAAAAGTCGTCGAATTGTGTAAAAAAGTCGAAAACCTTGCCAAACGGTGCCGAATTTGCCTTCGGAAGGGCCGCTTTTATGATGAGAAAGACGCCGCGCGGCCGCCCCGAAAGAGGCGGCCGCGCGGCATAAAACTTTAGCGTCGTACAATTTACCACCGAGAGTTCGGCGGGTTTTATCAGCCCTCCACGCTGTCGAGGTACTCGTCGAAGGTGATGCTCTTGTCGTAGACCTTGGTGCCGTCGAGGACGATGATGCGGTTGGCGACGGTGTTCATGAGCTCCTGGTCGTGCGACGTCAAGAGCATGCAGCCCTTGAACGCCGTGAGGCCGTTGTTGAGGGAAGTGATGGACTCGAGGTCGAGGTGGTTGGTGGGCTCATCGAAGATGAGGAAGTTGCCGCCCTCGAGCATCATCTTGGCGAGCATGCAGCGCACCTTCTCGCCGCCCGAGAGGACCTTCGCTTCCTTGAGCGCCTCCTCGCCCGAGAAGAGCATGCGTCCCAGCCAGCCGCGGAGGTACTCCTCGTAGTGGTCCTTGGAAAACTGCGAGAGCCACTGCACGAGCGTCAGAGAGCAGCCGTCGAAGTACTCGGAGTTGTTCTGCGGGAAGTAGGAATACGAGATGGTCTTGCCCCACTTGACGGTGCCCTCGTCGGGCTCCTCCTTGCCCGTCAGGATGTCGTAGAGCATGGTGACGGCCGTCGACTTGTCGGAGAGGACGCCGATCTTGTCCCCCTTCTGCACGGTGAAGGAGACGTTCTCGAAATACCCCTTCTTGGTGAGGCCCTCGACGGTGAGGATGTCGTTGCCGATCTCGCGCTCGTACTTGAAGTCGATGAAGGGGTACTTGCGGAGAGAGGGCTTGAAGTCGGAGATGGTGAGCTTTTCGAGCTCCTTCTTGCGGGAGGTCGCCTGACGCGACTTGCTCGCGTTCGCCGCGAAGCGGGCGATGAATTCCTTGAGCTCCTGCGCGCGCTGCTCCGCCTTCTTGTTGGCGTCCTTCTGCTGGCGCGCCATGAGCTGCGAGGTCTGATACCAGAAGTCGTAGTTGCCCAAGTAGAGGTTGATCTTGCCGTAGTCGACGTCGCAGATGTGCGTGCAGACCTTATTCAGGAAGTGACGGTTGTGCGAGACGATGATGATGGTGTTCTCGAAGTCGAGAAGGTAATTTTCGAGCCAGCGCACCGTCTTGAGGTCGAGGTTGTTGGTGGGCTCGTCCAAAAGGAGCACGTCGGGGTTGCCGAAGAGCGCCTGCGCGAGCAGCACCTTGACCTTCTGCTTTGCGTCCAGCTCGCCCATCTGAAGGTTGTGGTACTCGGCGGGGATGTCGAGCTCGTTCAGAAGGGTCTCCGCTTCGCTCTCGGCCTCCCAGCCGCCGAGCTCCGCGAACTCGCTTTCGAGCTCCGCCGCCCGGACGCCGTCCTCCTCGGTGAACTCGGCGTGGGCATAGAGCGCGTCCTTCTCGTCCATGACTTCGACGAGGCGCTTGTGGCCGAGCATGACGGTACGCAGCACCGTCTCGAAGTCGTATTTATTCTGGTTCTGCGCGAGCACGCTCATGCGCTCGTTCTTGCCGAGCGTCACCTCGCCCTTGTTGGGCTCGATCTCGCCCGAGAGCACCTTCAAAAAGGTACTCTTCCCCGCGCCGTTGGCGCCGATGATGCCGTAGCAGTTGCCCGCCGTGAATTTGAGGTTGACGTCCTCGAAGAGTTTTTTGCTGCCGTATTGCAGGCTGACGCCCGTGACCTGTAACATAGTGTTCCTCTCGCCCGAAGTTTTTTCCTATTATACCAAACGGGGCAAAATTTTACAACCGAAAGCGCGGAGGAAATGAAATTTCACGCCAAATGACGTGAACGGACAAAGAAATCTGTACTTTCCTGTTGTTTTTTTGAAAATGTGCCTTGACTTCACGCGGGAAAGCGGCTATAATAAAGGCGGTGACGCAAAGGCGCCCGCCTTTTCGCGCGCCGAAACGATGAATTCTTTAATATTTATGGAGGTTTTAGGATGACTAAAATGACAATCGACGGCAATACCGCCGCCTCCCACGTCGCTTACGCCTTCTCGGAAGTGGCGGCCATCTACCCCATCACGCCTTCCTCGCCCATGGCGGAGTCCGCGGATGAGTGGGCCACCCAGGGCAGAGTGAACATGTGGGGACAGAAGCTCCGCATCGCAGAGATGCAGTCCGAAGGCGGCGCGGCAGGCGCCGTGCACGGCTCGCTCTCCGCAGGCGCGCTGACGACGACCTACACCGCTTCCCAGGGGCTCCTTCTCATGATCCCCAATATGTACAAGATCTCGGGCGAACTTCTCCCGATGGTCATGCACGTTTCGGCGCGTGCGCTTGCCGCACATTCCCTGAACATCTTCGGCGACCATGCGGACGTCATGGCCTGCCGTCAGACGGGCTTCGCCATGATCGCCTCCTGCTCGGTGCAGGAAGTCATGGACCTCGCCCTCGTCGCACACCTCTCCACCCTCCGTGCGCGCGTTCCCTTCATCTCCTTCTTCGACGGCTTCCGTACCTCCCACGAGGTCAGTAAGATCGACGTCATCTCCTATGAGGAAATGAAGGCCATCGTCGACAAGAAGGGCCTTGAGAAGGACATCGCAGACTTCCGCGCAAGGGCACTCAACCCCGAGCACCCCATCCAGAAGGGCACGGCGCAGAACGGCGATACCTACTTCCAGAACCGCGAGACCGCCAACAGCTACTACCTCGCCACCCCCGCCATCGTGCAGGAGATGATGGACGAGGTCTCCGCGCTCACGGGCAGAAGCTACCACCTCTTTGACTACGTCGGCGCTCCCGATGCCGAGGAAGTCATCGTCATCATGGGTTCGGGCGCAGAGACGGTGGAAGAGTCCATCAACAAGCTCAACGCGATGGGCAAGAAGTACGGCCTCATCAAGGTCCGTCTGTATCGCCCCTTCGTCTCCGATGCGTTCGTCAAGGCCATCCCTTCGACCTGCAAGAAGATGGCTGTCCTCGACAGAACGAAGGAGCCCGGCTCCCTCGGCGAGCCCCTCTACCTCGACGTCTGCACCGCGCTCCTCGAGCACGGCATCAAGGACATCACCGTCGTCGGCGGCAGATACGGCCTCGGTTCCAAGGAGTTCAACCCCTCGATGGTGCTCTCCGTCTATAAGAACCTTGAGAAGGACGAGCCTAAGAACCACTTCACCGTGGGTATCTACGAGGATGTGACGAACAGCTCGCTCGACTTCTCCGAGAAGTTCGACGCCGCTCCCGCAGGTTCCACCTCCTGCAAGTTCTACGGCCTCGGCTCGGACGGCACGGTCGGTGCGAACAAGAACTCCATCAAGATCATCGGCGACCACACCGATATGTACGCGCAGGCATACTTCTTCTACGATTCCAAGAAGTCGGGCGGCATCACCGTCTCCCACCTCCGTTTCGGCAAGACGCCCATCCAGAGCGAGTACCTCATCGATGCAGCAGACTTCATCGCCTGCCACAACCCCTCCTACATCATCCGCTACGACATGGTGAGCGACTTGAAGGACGGCGGTTCCTTCCTCCTCAACGCGCCCTGGACGACGCTGGAAGAGCTCGAAGTCAACCTTCCCGCAAAGGTCAAGAACACGCTCGCCAAGAAGCACGCGAAGCTGTATGTCATCGACGCTATCTCGATCGCGGCCAAGCTCGGCCTCCGCGGCAGGACGAACACCATCCTTCAGTCGGCATTCTTCCTCATCAATGAGCAGATCATGCCCTACACCGAGGCAGTCGACCTCATGAAGAAGATGGCATACAAGTCCTTCGCAAGAAAGGGCGACGCCGTCGTGCAGATGAACTACAACGCCATCGACTCCGCGAAGGAGCACCTCGTCAAGATCGACATCCCCGAGAGCTGGGCTACGACCACCGAGGGCGCAGAGATGATCAAGCTCGCGGACAACGACTACTTCCGCAAGGTCATCGCTCCCATCCTCGCGCTCGAGGGCGACAAACTTCCTTCCTCCGCCTTCAATGCGGACGGCTCCGTGCCCACCGGTACCACCAAGTACGAGAAGCGCGGCGTCGCCGTCATGGTTCCCAAGTGGGTGAAAGAGAACTGCGTGCAGTGCAACCAGTGCTCCTTCGTCTGCCCTCACGCCTGTATCCGTCCCGCACTCGTCAAAGAGGGCGCAGACAAGCCCGCCGACTTCGACACCAAGCCTGCAACGGGCATCAAGGGCTATGAGTTCCGTATGCAGGTCTCCCCTCTCGACTGCATGGGCTGCGGCGTCTGCGCAGAGGTCTGCCCCGGCATGAAGGGCAACAAGGCGCTCGTCATGACGCCGTTTGCCGAGCTCGAAGTCACCGAAGCCAAGAACTGGGAGTACGCCGTCGACCTTCCCGAAGTCGACCTCTCCGAGGTCAAGATGGCGGACGTCAAGAAGTCTCAGTTCACACCTTCGCTGTTTGAGTTCTCCGGCGCATGCGCAGGCTGCGGCGAGACGCCTTACGTCAAGGTCGTCACGCAGCTGTTCGGCGACAGAATGATCATCGCGAACGCAACGGGCTGCTCGTCCATCTACGGCGGTTCCTCCCCTACCTGCCCCTACACGGTCAACAAACAGGGCCACGGCCCCGCATGGGCAAACTCCCTGTTCGAGGACAACGCAGAGTTCGGCTACGGCATGAACCTTGCTTACAAGGCAAGAAGAGCTGCGCTCAAGGACAAGATCGAGAAGCTCGAAGAGGTCTGGGCAACCGAGAACGCCGAGGGCAAGGCTGCCTGCGAGGCGTGGGTCGCGAACATGAACGATGCAGAGGGCAGCAAGAAGGCCTCCGCAGCGCTCATCGCAGAGCTCGAGAAGCACACCTCCTGCCCGACCTGCGGCACGCTTGTCAACGACATCCTCAAGGATAAGGACTGCCTCGTCAAGAAGTCCTTCTGGATCATTGGCGGCGACGGCTGGGCATACGACATCGGTTACGGCGGCCTCGACCACGTCCTTGCCTCCGGCGAAGACGTCAACGTGCTCGTCCTCGATACCGAGGTCTACTCCAACACGGGCGGCCAGGCTTCGAAGTCCACGCCTATCGGCGCGGTCGCGAAGTTCGCATCGAGCGGCAAGCGCGTCAAGAAGAAGGACCTCGGCATGATCGCAGCTACCTACGGCTATGTCTACGTCGCACAGTGCGCGATGGGTTCGGACAAGGCACAGCTCGTCAAGGCCCTCAAGGAAGCAGAAGCTTACCACGGCCCTTCGCTCATCATCTGCTACGCGCCTTGCATCAACCACGGCATCAACATGACGAAGTCCCAGTCCGAGGAGAAGGCGGCAGTCGACTGCGGCTACTGGCAGCTCTTCCGCTACAACCCCGAACTTGCCAAGGAGGGCAAGAACCCGTTCGTCCTCGATTCCAAGGATCCCACGGGCGACTACCAGGCATTCATCCTCGGCGAGACGCGCTACGCTTCCCTCAAGAAGACGCAGCCCGCCGTTGCAGAGGAGCTCTTCAAGGAGACCGAGGAGTCTTCGAGAGAGCGTCTTGCAGGGTACAAGCACCTCGCAGGCAGAGAATAAGCACCTTTGCGGCATGACCGCATGAATACAAGAGAGACGGCTCTTTCGGGCCGTCTCTCTTTTTTTGTCTTTGCACGCGGTGCGCCCCTCGCGCCTTCCCGCATAATTTTTTGACAAGCCGTTGACAATACAATATGGGCGTGCTACAATATGGTTCGGGTGTGCCATACGCCCCCAAATAAAAACAATAAGGAGTGTTACTATGACTTTTTGGGAAAAGATCGTAGACGGCGTCTCCGCGTTCTGGGAGGAATTCGTGAACAACACGGGCCTCACCATCATGCGGACGCTCGCCTTCCTCGTTCTCGGGCTCGTCGTCATCCGCATCGTGCAGATCATCGCCCGTTCCATCACGCTCAAGAGCCGCAAATTAGACCGCGCCGCGTCCTCCTTCGTGCTCTCCATCCTCTCGGTGGTGCTGTACATCGCGCTCGTCATCGTGGTCGTCAGCTCCTTGGGCTTCTCGACGGCCGGCATCATCGCGGCGTTCTCCGCCGTCGCCCTCGCCGTCGCCCTCGCCCTGAAGGACAGCCTCGGCAGCCTCGCAAACGGCGTCATCATCATCTTCACGAAGCCCTTCAAGAAGGGAGACAGCATCCAGATCAGCGGCTACACCGGCACCGTGCAGGAGATCCGCCTCTTCAACACCAAGATCTTGACCGCCGACAACGACACCGTCATCATCCCCAACAGCGAAGTGCTGGGGAGCGACCTCGTCAACTACAGCACCATGCCCATGCGCCGTATCGCGTTCGACTTCACCGCCGCCTACGGCGAGGACCCCGAGAAGGTCAAAAAGGTCGTTTTGGAGGGCGTGAAACGCATCCCCAACGTGCTGGAGACCCCCGCGCCCTCCTGCGTCATCACCGACTACGGCGACAGCGCCGTCGGCTACTCGGTGCGCCTGTGGACGCCCAACGAATTCTACTGGGACACTCACGCCGCCATGCGCGACACCGTCATCAAAGTCCTCAACGAGAACAACATCGAGATCCCCTACAACCGCCTCGAAGTCACGATGCGGCCCAATGCTTCCTACGGAGGTGACGAGAAATGAGTACGTTTTTGCTTTTGACGGATACCGCCGAGACCGTCGCAGAGACCTCGGGCGGCAAGCTGCTCCTCGATTACCTCATCTACCTCGCCATCATCATCGTCGGCATCATCGTGCTGCTCCTCTTGAGGAAGGCGACGCAGCTCCCCTCGCACACGGCAGTCAAGGAGCGCCTGACCGCCTTTGCAAAGGCCATCGCCGAGACCGAGCAGAGCGCGCCCGAGCGGCTCGTCGAACGCCTCAACCGCGTGGGCAAGCTCGTCTCCGAGTGCGACAAGCTCGTCTATGAGACGAGCGCCCTCGCCCGCAAGGAGCGCGACGGCGATATGGACAGCATCTGCACCCTCCTCGAGGAGGCGCGGAACGAGCTCTCCGCCTTCCGCGTCGGCGACGGCAACGAAGTGTGGCGGCTCACCGAGGCCCGCACCCGCGTCGAGAACGCCATCGGCACCCTCGACAATATCTTGGCGCGCGACAAGACGCTCAAGAAGAACAAGAAACAGCGCGCCTGAAACGCGCACACCAGCGCGCCCCCGAACGGCGCATACCGAGACGCTCCCGCTCCCAAGCGGGGGCGTTTTTTTGTCATTTTCGGGGCCGCCGCGCCTCGCGCGCCCGCCGAAGCCCTTCTCCCGAAAATTACCCCCTTGAAATTATCAAAGAACTGTGTTATAATTCAGATATGAAGATACAGGGAGGAAATTATGGACATCTCCAACGCATCGCGGTTCATCAACAGCTATAACCGCATCGAGGCGCAATTAAAGCTCGTCTACAACGCCAAGGCGACGCAGAACTTTACCGACCTCGTGAAGCGCTGCGCCGACCTCGACATCACCGTGCGCCGCTATGAGAACGAGCTCATCGACTACGGGAAACTCAGGAACGCCATCGTCCACCGCACGGACGGGGGCGCGGGCGAGACCGTCATCGCCGTCCCCTGCGACGAGGTCGTCCGCCAGATCGAGTTCATCGAAAAGCTTTTATGTCACCCGCCCCGCCTCATGGACGCCATCAAAGTGAAGAAGGTGACCTCCGTCTTTGCCGACAAGCCCATCATGTCCGCCGTCGAGACCTTCGCCGCCTACCGCCAGAAGACGCTGCTCGTCTACGACCACGGCACCATGATCGGCGCCGTCAATACCTACCTTCTCTACTCGAAAATTTTACAGGTGGCGGCATCGGGCAAGAGCGTCACCGACTATCTGAAGCAGACGCCCTGCCGCGAGCTCGTCGACGAGGAGGAGATGAAGCGCTACCTCATCATGAGCCAGGCGGCGACCGTGTTCGACGTGTTTGTCGCGTTTGAGGAGAAGAAGGACTTAACAGCCGTCATCGTGACGGAAAACGGCGTGTTCGGCGAGAAGGCGCTCTCCATCATCACCCCCTCCGACTTCCCCCGCATCAACAGGTACCTCGAGAACTACAATGCCAAGCCGTTTTAAGGAAAAATGTGCAGCGCTTTCACAATTTGAACGGGAGAAAAACTTTTTCGAAAAAAAGTTGCAAAAAAGGGAAAATATTTTTCCCGAAACGCTTGACAAAATCAAAAAGCGTGCTATAATGAAGGCACAACAAGGAAGTAACCGAAACGGCGAACCTTCTTAAAAGATTTTAAGAAAAGCCAAGTTTGACTTCCCGATCAAAAGGACAATTTCTGAAAGGATAAATTGTTTGATTTAAGGAACGTAAGTTTTCTCTGTGGACGATCTTGAAATAAGGTCGAAACCGAGATCCTTAAAAAAGACAAGATATGTAAGTAAGAGATGCCTCCCCCAAATCGGAAAGAAAAATTTTGGAACTGACTTAAAAGATGATAAGAAGTCATTCCTTCCACAGACGGTTTATTTCAAGCGCAGGAATAAAACGGGAAAGCGCCAAGGAAGTTACCGATTTGTTGGGGCGGATATCAAATTTATCGCTCGAAACCCTTCAAATCGCATTCAGAGGGAACAAAGTCTTTGGAAAATCAGGAATTTTTCAAAAGGAAATTTTTGAAGGAACTTGATTTTGACCGAGGAACGGTTTCAGGAAAGAAAAATCGGAATTTTGGAAGCGGACAAGATGAAAACTTGGAAGCGGAAGAAAGGAAAGAGGAATTCGAGGCCTGAAAATTCAGAAACAACACGGAATGGATAGGAAGAAAAGAGCAAGAAGGTCGTAAAAAGGAAAGAAAAATTTTTCCGGATCGTGATTTTGACCGAATGAAAAAAGTAGGGAAAAGCCTGTAAGTTCGATCCATGAGAAATACTTTTCAGAATCAGCGATCGGATCCATAAATTTCATATTCGTCTACAAGCGGTGCATCATCCGATGCACCGCTTACTTTTTGTGTTTTTGGGGTTGACGAGCGCTCCCCTCCCCCACCGAGGGACGCGGCGGGAAGATTTATAAGGGAAGGTTGAGACGGCGGCATGAACGGAAGCGGTTTCCCCTACCCGATACGCCGTTTCCTTTTGTGTTCTGGGCAGAGTTGAGACGGCGTTTTGGGGGCACCCCCCACCGAAGGGGAAGGAAACGGCCCCAGCCCCGATACGCCGTTTTCTTTTTAATTTAGGGGAGTTGAGACGGCATTTTGGGGCAACTCCTCCCCTATTGAGTGAGGGGGCATGAACACGGTCCGCCGAGAGGCGCTTCGAGGTGATCGGCCTCCCGCACATAGGAATGCCGCCGCGCGGCCGTGTTCGGCCGCGCGGCGGCATATTTTTTTCCATTGCACGATCGATCATTTGCCCATCGCTCGGCAGAAGAATGTTCCTCTCCGCCCCATGTTCGCACAATTTTAACAAAAAACACATACGGCCGTAACGCTTCTTTACGATTTTTTGGGTATAATTATACATGAAGAAAACGAGCGGGCGGTGCGGCGCACACCGCGCCCCCGCGGGAGGCTACCATATGAAACATGCAAAGACGGCCGCCATCGCAGCGACGGCGGGAATATTGGCGCTCGGGCTTGCGCTCACCGGCTGCTCGACGGGCGGCACGGTGGAGGCGGTCTACGTCACCTCCATCTCTCAGTCGACAGCCGAAGACGGCTCTTCTCAATATACGGTATTCTATTCGGACGGAACTTCAACGACCCTCTCGGGCGCAGGTACGTCCGCGGGAAGCGGCAATGTCGCGCGGGACGCCTACGAGGCATACCTCGAAGAGACGGGCGAGGACATCACCTACACCGAGTTCCTCAAGACCTTCCTCTCGGCGGACGACGACAGCAACGCACAGGCGGTCGCGGCGTGCCTCAACTCCACCTTGAAAATTTACGCCGAGAGCGTCGTCACGCAGAGCTCCTTCAACCCCTTCTGGGGCACGACTTCCGTCTCCGACCTCGCCATCTCGACGGGCGCGGCAGTCATCTACCGCATCGACGAGGAGAGCGACACGGCGTATCTCGTCACCAACTATCACGTCGTGTATAACGAGGACGCCGACACGCAGAAGAACGGCGGCTATATCGCCCGCGCGGTGTACGGCTACATCTACGGCAGCGAGGGCGCGCCCACGCCCGTGGACGAGAACGGCGACGGCCGTGCCGATACCGATTCGGACGGCTACACCAAGTACGACTACGGCGACAGCGCCGTTGCCTTCACCTATGTGGGCGGCTCGGTGGAGAACGACATCGCGGTCCTCAAGGGTTCGCTCTCCGCGCTCCGCGCACTCAACCCCGACGTCAAGGCGGTGACGCTCGCGGACGGCTACTACGTGGGCGAGACGGCCATCGCCATCGGCAACCCCGAGGACGGCGGCCTCAGTGTGACGCAGGGCATCATCAGCACCGAATACGAACAGATCCAGCTCGAGATGGGCGGCGTGGTCCGCTCCTACCGGTCGCTCCGCATCGATACGCCCCTCTATTCGGGCAACTCGGGCGGCGGGCTGTTCAACCTCGACGGCGAGCTCATCGGCATCACCAACGCGGGCAACAAGACGGATCAGAATATCAACTACGCGGTGCCGCTCGACCTCGTGACGGGCGTTGCCGACAACATCCTCTACTACGCGAACGACGGCGACGATTCGACGAACGGCGCCTACCGCATCACCCTCGGCTTTTCGGTGACGGCGGACAGCTCCCGCTACGTCTATGACAGCGCGACGGGCTACGGGCACATCGAGGAAGTCGTGACGGCCTCCTCCGTCTCGGCGGGCACCATCGCGGGAAAGCTCGGACTTGCAGAAGGCGATCGCATCGATGCAATCGTCGTCAACGGCACCGAGTACGACGTTTCCCGCACCTTCCACATCTACGATATCCTTCTCACCGTGCGCGCGGGCGACAGCATCCGCATCCGCTATGAGCGCGACGGCAGCCTGCAGATGACGGACAGTTACGCCGTCACCTCGGCCGACCTCTCCCCTATCTCCTAAACGCATCCCTCCTTATATCATAACTTGAAGAAGCGGCGGGGCGCCCGAAAGGGCGCCCCGCCGCTTCTCCTTTGCGCTCTTTGAGCGCAAAAGGGCGCGCCCGCCATGCGGCGGGCGCGCCCTTTCCTAAGTCAGATCAGGTAGAAGGGATGAAGTTCAGAAGGTTCTCGTACGTTCCCGGGAAGAAGATGAAGATGACGCAGATGGCAAGCAGCGCCAAAAAGATGATGAAGAACAGGAAGTTGCGCTTGACCATCGCCTCCAGCCCCACGACTGCCGCGATGACGAACGCACCGTAGAACCAAATGCCCTTGAAGATGGCGTACAGCCAGTCGACATTGCTGATAAACGGCCACTGCGCGTCGATGAGCAGCAGCGCAAACACGACCACATACACCACGGCGAGCACTTCGCCGATGATATCGAACACGCTCGAGAGCGTATTCTTCCAGTTTTTACCCATAAAAGCACCTCCTTGCGCTTGGTGCCTCTATTATAGCCGTGCCTCGGGGCGCTGTCAAGACCGCTGTCAAGGACTTCACGAAAATTTCACTTTGCGGCGGCCTGCCCCTCTGCCTGCAGCTTGTCTGCGGTCTTTTCGGTCTCTCGCTGGTGCTTCGCCATCTTCCGCCAGTTGATGAAGCCGTAGAGATCGTTGATGAGGAACATCACGAAGCAGATGATGACGGAGAGATACGAGATGTCCTCGACGGCGGCGAGCGACCACAGGACGATGAGGACGACGTCGTTCGCGGCATAGGCGAGCGCGTACCACGGGCTGCGGCGGAAGGTGAGATAGACGGCGATGAAGCTCGTCGCGACGGACACCGTGCTCGGGATGAGGTTGGCGGTGTTGAGCGCGCGCAGGATGAAGTAGAAGGCAAACGTCACGGCGACGGTGAGGACGAACGCAAAGACAAACTCTTTCGCCTTCAGGTGGTTGACCTTGACCTCGCTCTTGTTGCCGTTGAAGGGGTGACGAAGCCATGCGACGAGCGCGACGACGGCCATCGGGGCGGTCATGCCGAGGTAGGTGATCATCTCGCCGTAATAGGCGAACGTCCACGAAATGACGCCGTAGAGGGCGCTGAAGACGAGCATGAGGACCTGCCCTATCGGGTTGCCCTTGGCGCAGAAGATGAGCGACGTCGCCCCCACGAGCGAGGCGATGAGGGTGAGCCAGTTGGTGCGGTCGAAGACGCAGAAGGACACCGTGATGAGGAGGACGGACGCGCCCCAGAGCGCGAGCTCGCCCTTTGAAAAGGAACGGAAGAACTTTTTGACTGCCTGCATAATTTACCTCACAAAAAAGGACACCCGCAGCAGCATCTTCCATGACCTAACGATGCCGCAACGAATGCCCTCTGCATTCCCTACCCGGTGGCAGGATGTTTTTGAATTTTCTCTAATATAGCAGACCCTTCCCGTGAAGTCAAGCGTTTTACGCGCATTTTTCGGGGGAAGTTTGCTGTGCCGCCGAAGGCTCCGCCCCTTCCGAGACCTCGCGCCTTGCGAGGGCCTCGGCGATCTTGCGGCGCGTCTTTTTATAGGCGTAGGCGAAGTAGGCGATCTCGCACGCCGCCGTGATGATCCACGAGACGGGATAGAGCAGATAGAGAAGCGTCGTCGTACCCTGAATGGGGAAGATGACGTACACCCAGAACACACGGAACACGCACGAGCCGAGAATGACCATGACGGTCGGGACGATCGTCCTGTTCAAGCCGCGCGAGGCCGCGATGGTGCAGTCCATGAACGCCGAGAGCGCATAGGAAAAGCACATGACGCGCAATCGGTCCTTGCCCGCGGCGATGATGGCGGCGTCCCCCGTGAAGATGGAGAGGAACACATCGGCAAAGGCGAAGATCAGAAGGCCGAAGACGAGCCCCGCGCCGAAGGAGTAGGCGAGGCTTATGAAGTAGCTCTTGAGCATGCGGTCGGGAAGTCCTGCGCCGTAGTTTTGGCCGATGAAGCTCGTGCAGCCCGTGTAGAAGGCGGCCATGAGCTCGAAGACGAGGGTATCCGCATTGACGGCGGCCGTGTTGCCCTCGACGACGGTGGGCGAGAAGGAATTGACGCCCGCCTGAATGAAGAGGTTGGCGAGCTGGAAGATGGCGTTCTGAATGCCCGCTGGAATGCCCAGCATGAGCACGAGCCGCGCGATGCGCCAGTCCATTCTGAGCTTGGAAAAGCGCAGCTTGTACGGCCTCTTGGAGCGATGGAGGGCGGCCAAGATGAGCACACACGACAGCCACTGCGAGATGGAGCTTGCGAGCGCGACGCCCGCGACGGACATATCGCAGACGATGACGAAGAAGAGGTTCAAAACGATGTTGGTGACGCCCGAGATGCTCAGGTAGATGAGCGGCTTCTTGGTGTCGCCGTCGGCGGAAAAGACGCCGTTGCCGAAGTTGTAGAGCGCCGTGCCGATCGCACCCGTGAAGTAGATGTAGATGTAGAGGAGGGCGCCGTCGAGGAACTCCTCCTTCGTCTTCATGAGGATGAGCACGGGGCGGGCGAGGCCCATCGCAAGCGCCGCGACGACGACGCCGAACGCAGCCGCTACCAAAAAGGCGGTGTGCGCCGCGCGGGAGGTGTATTCCTCGTCATTGGCGCCGATGCGCTGCGCGACGACGGCGTTGATGCCCGCGCCGAGACCGATGAGAAGGCCCGTGAAGAGGGCGACGTAGGTCGTCGTGGAGCCGACGGCACCTAAAGCGCTCTCGGGGCCGAACCTTCCGACGACGGCGACGTCGGACATATTGAAGAGCACCTGCAGCACGTTGGAGAGCATGAGCGGCAGGCTGAAGAGGAAGATATTTTTGAGGAGCGGGCCCTTCGTCATCGTGAGGGCGTTCGCCTTGTGTCTTGCGTGCGTCTTTTGCATAACTTTTTCCTGTTTACCGAAGGAATAGTATAATGACGCGGCCCGTGAAAGTCAACGATTTTATACCCCCTTTCAAGAGAAAAAGAAACTACCCGGCCGAGTGTTCGACCGGGTATCCTGTGGTGGAGATAACGAGACTCGAACTCGTGACCTATACGTTGCGAACGTATCGCGCTACCAACTGTGCTATATCCCCAAACCGATGTGCGGGCAAACTGCCCGTTTGTGCCTATGATTATACCACAAACGGCGGAAAATGCAAGCGTTTTTTCGGCATGGACGAAATTTTCATGCGGCGGGCGCCCTCGGCATTTTTATCTTCGTTGACTTTGTGGTCAATTTATGCTATTATTTCCTATGGAAACGAGTAAAGGGCGGCATTTTTCGCCCGAAAACGGGAGGAAGGTTTGGAGCGCAGCGCATCACAACATATGCAGGCGGCCGTGTTCGACCTCGACGGCACCCTCTTCAACTCCCTCGGCGTTTGGGACGACGCCGACCGCGCCTTCCTCTCCCGCCGCAATATCGAACTCACGCCCGACTACACCGAGGCCGTCAAGCTCATGCACCTCGAGGAGGCCGCCCTCTACACAAAATCGCGCTATTCCCTCTCCGAGAGCCCCAAGGACATCATGGACGAGTGGCTCGCCTACATCCGCGCCGCCTATGCGACCATGCCCTTGAAGCCCTACGCGAGGGAATACCTCGAACTTCTGCACGCCGCGGGCGTCAGACTCGCCATTGCGACCTCTTCGGACAGGCAGATCTTCCTGCCCGCCCTTAGGCACAACCAAATCGACGGCCTCTTTTCCGCCGCCGTCACGGTGTGCGAGGTGGACCGCGGCAAGGAGTACCCCGACGTCTACCTCGAAGCCGCGCGGCGCATCGGGGCAGAACCGCAAACCTGCGCGGTGTTTGAGGACATCCTCCCCGCCGTGAAGGCTGCAAAGGCGGGCGGGTTCTTTACCGCGGCCGTCTTTGACGAGGGCTCCCGCCGCGACGAGGTGGCGCTCAAAAGCACCGCCGATCTCTTCCTCACGTCCTATGAGGAAGTACTCCTCTCCCCCATTCTCTTCTGAATATGGCAAACGATCAAGATAAACGCAAATCGAAAAACAAGAAAAAGAACAGATGGAGACGCTTCCGGCACGGCGTCGTGAAGTCGCTCGTCCTGCCCCTCTCGCCCCTCGTCAAGCTGTGGTACGGCGCGAAAGTGGACCGCATGAAAAAGCCCGGCAAGCGACCCTATCTGCTGCTTTCCAACCACCAGACCGCCTTTGACCAGTTCTTCGTGGGCATGGTGTACCGAAAGCCCGTCTACTATGTGGCGAGTGAGGACCTCTTCTCCAACGGGTTCATCTCGCGCATGCTCGAGTGGGCGGTGCGGCCCATTCCCATCCGCAAGCAGACGACGGACGTGCGCGCCGTGATGACGTGCGTGAAAGTCGCGAAGGAGGGCGGCACCATCGCCATTGCGCCCGAAGGCAACCGCACCTACAGCGGCAGGACGATGTATATCAACCCTGCGATCGGCGGGCTCGTCAAACTCCTGCGCCTGCCCGTCGCGTTCATCCGCTCCGAGGGCGGCTACGGCGTCCAGCCCCGCTGGGCAAACAACGTCCGCAAGGGCAAGATGCACGTGTACGTCTCGCGCATCATGGAGCCCGAGGAATACAAAAATCTTTCCGACAGTGAAGTCGCCGACATCGTCAAGAAGGAGCTCTACGTCAACGACTTCGACTACGGCGGCCGTTACAAGAGCAAGGCGCGCGCCGAGTTCATGGACCGCTTCCTGCACGTCTGCCCCGACTGCGGGCTTGCGACTTTCCACGCGGAAAAGCAGACGATCACCTGCACCAAATGCCATCGGACGTGGACGTACCTCGAGGACCGCACCTTCGACAAGGGCCCCTTCAAGAACCCCCTCGAGTGGTACGACTATCAGGGGAGCTACATCAACTCCCTCGATCTTTTAAACATGGAGGACGAGCTGCTCTTCACCGACCGTGCCTCGATGAAGGAGGTCATTCTCTATAAGAACAAGCAGCTCATCGCGGAGGACGCGGAGCTGAAGTTATACGGCGGAAAGCTTGAAGTGACGTTCGGCGGCAAGACGCTTTGCTATCCTTTCCGCGAAGTCTCGGCGTTCACGGTACTGGGGCGCAACAAACTCAACCTCTACTTCGGGGACAAGGTCTTTCAGTTCAAGGGAGATAAGCACTTCGACCCCGTGAAGTATATGCAGCTTCACCACCGCTTCCAAAACCTTTTGAAAGGAGACGAATATGGAAAATTTTTGGGATTCTAATGTGTGGGGCAGTTTCAACGTCATTGCCGTCCTGCTCATCAGCCTGCTGGTCGCGAATGCGCTCAAGCGGCTCATCAAGCCGCTCGGCAATTCGCTCATTCCCACCTCGGTGCTGGGCGGCATCATGCTGCTCATCATCTCGTCCATCTACACGGGCGTGACGGAGGATTACCTCTTCGACACCGAGTTCTTCGGCGGCAACGGCATGGCGTTCTTGGAAATTTTGACCTACCACACGCTGGCGCTCGGCTTCATCGCCTCGACGCTCAAGAGCACCAAGGGCAAGATGAACAAACAGCGCGGCGTGGAAATCTTCAACACGGGCGTGACGACGGTGGCGACCTACCTTTTGCAGGGCATCTTCGGGCTTGCCATCACCATTCTTGCGGCGTTCGTCATTCCCGGATTCTTCAAGGCGGCGGGCATTCTTCTCCCCTTCGGCTACGGGCAGGGCTCGGGCCAGGCGATGAACTACGGTAACATCTACGAGACACAGTACGGCTTTGAGGGCGGCAAGAGCTTCGGCCTCTCCGTCGCGGCGCTGGGCTTCCTGAGTGCGGCCATCGGCGGCGTCGTGCACCTCAACATCATCAGGCGGAAAGGCAGGGTGCGCCGCGTGGGCGACGAGAAGGACTTCATTCCGAGCAGCGAAGTGCACAACGAGGGGGATATCCCCATGAACCAGGGCATCGACAAGATCACCATTCAGATCGCGTTCATCGCCCTCTCCTATGTGCTGAGCTACTTCCTGATGTACGGCTTAGGGCTGCTTCTCCCCTCGATGAAGGCGACCATCTACGGCTTCAACTTCTTCCTCGGCGTGCTCGCAGCCGTCATCGTCAAGGCGATCTTAAACCTCTTCCACAAGAAGAACATCGTCAAGAAGCAGTACACGAACAACTTCCTTCTCACGCGCATCAGCAACTTCTTCTTTGACATCATGATCGTCGCGGGCATCGCGGCCATCAAGCTGGATACCCTCAAGCAGTACTGGCACATTTTGCTCATTCTCGGCATCGTCGGGCTGTTTATCACCTACTTCTACAACCTCTGGATCGCAAGGAAGCTCTTCCCCTCCTACTCCGAAGAGCAGTTCCTCGTCATGTACGGCATGCTGACGGGCACGGCGTCGACGGGCGTCATCCTCCTTCGCGAGCTCGACCCCGACCTCGCAACGCCCGCTGCCGACAACCTCGTCTACCAGAACTTCCCCGCGATGGTGTTCGGCTTCCCCATGATGCTGCTCGCGACCTTCGCGCCCGAACAGCCCGAATGGACGCTTTTAATTCTCGTCGGGTTCTTCATCGTGATGAACATCATTCTCTTCCGAAGTCAGATCTTCCGCAGGCGCAAAAAACCCGCCGCACCGCTCGAATAAAACGGCATACAAAAAGCCCCGTGCAAGCAAGCACGGGGCTTTGTTTTTCAGTTGAGGCAGCGCGTCACCGAGCAGGCGATGACGCCGGGGCCGACGTGGCAGGCGATGCTTAGGGGCAGCGGGTCGCAGAAGCTCACGGGAATGTTGGGGAAGGCAGCTGCAAGCTCGTCGGCGAACTCCTTGATCTCCTTCTCGCGCTCGGTGTGGGCGAGGAAGATGCGCATCTCCCCTGCCGCGACGTAATCGGCAAAGCGGGTCGCGAGGTCGCTCTTTAAGGCGTCGATCATGACCTGCTTGGCCTGCTTGACCGTCTGCACCTTCTTGAAGGCGTCGAGCTTGCCGCCCTGGATCTGAAGGACGGGCTTGACGCGCAAGATGGTGCCGATGAGCGCCGCCGCGGGCGTGAGGCGGCCGCCCTTCTTCAAGTACTTCAAGGTCTCGAGCGTGAGATAGATGCTGCTGTCCTCCGCCGTCTGCTCGAGCTTTCTTGCGATCTCCTTCGCAGACATGCCGCGCTCGGCCAACGAGATGGCGTCGTAGACGCTCTGCTTCAAGGTAATGGAGATGCGGCGGTTATCCACCACCTGCACCTTGCCGCCGTAGTCCTTTGCAAGGTTCTGCGCCGTGTGGCAGGACTCGGAGAGCGCGCTCGACATGGGGATATGCACGACTTCGTACCCCTCGTTCACCAATGCGTCCCACACCTCGGTGACGCTCACCGAAGAGGGCTGCGAGGTGGAGACGGAGGCGTCCCCCTGCAAGTGCTCGTAAAACTGTGCCTGTGTGAGGTCAACGTCCTCGAAATACTGCTCGCCATCGATGACAAACGGCATGGGGATGACGGAGATTCCCAGTCTCTCCGCCTCGGCCTGCGAGATGCCGCTGTTGGAATCGGTGACGATCTTTACCATAGCCATGATCGTTTCTCCAATTCTTTGTTATTGTTCACTTCGTGACTTTTTCATTATAGAAACTTTTCCCATGCTTGTCAACCAAACGGGCGCGCTTTCGGGAAGAAAAAAACAAAAAAGAAACTTGACAATCTGTATCCTGCGTTCTATAATAAGAGGTGCGGGCGAGGCGGAACTTTTCCCCCTTTTTGCCCCCGAAACCCAAGATAACAGGGAGGAATTATGTACCGTATCTTAAAGAAAAAGAGCCTCAATCCCACCGTGACGCTGATGGAGATCGAGGCGCCCTTCGTGGCGAGAAAGGCGCGCGCGGGGCAGTTCATCATCCTCCGTGCGGACGAGCGGGGAGAGCGCATCCCCCTCACCGTGGCGGGGACCAACAAGGAGACGGGCGCCGTCACCATCATCTTCCAGATCGTCGGCGGCGCGACGATGACGCTGAACTCGCTGAATGAAGGCGACTGCGTCGCCGATTTCGTCGGGCCCCTCGGCAACCCCACCGAAGTGGAGGGCATCCAAAAGGCGTGCGTCGTGGGCGGCGGCGTGGGCTGCGCCATCGCGCTCCCCATCGTTCGCGAGCTCCACGAAATGGGCTGCAACGTCACCTCCATCGTCGGCTTCCGCAACAAGGACCTCGTCATTCTCGAGGACGAATTCAAGGCGGCTTCCGACAAGTTCGTCATGATGACGGACGACGGCAGCTACGGCGAGAAGGGCAACGTCACCGTGCCCTTGAAGGCGATGCTCGAGGCGGGAGAGACGTTCGATAAAGTCATCACCATTGGCCCGCTCGTCATGATGAAATTTGTAGCTTTGGCAACGAAGGAATACAATATCCCCACCATCGCATCGATGAACCCCATCATGATCGACGGCACGGGCATGTGCGGCGGCTGCCGCCTCACCGTCGGCGGCGAGACCAAGTTCGCCTGCGTGGACGGGCCCGACTTCGACGCCCACCTCATCGACTACGACGAGGCGATGAAGCGCTCGCGCACCTATCAGGAATTTGAGGCAAAGGCCCGCGAAAGACACTGCAATCTCTTCAAGAAGGAGGTCCGCTGAGATGGCAAAATTCAATATGGATCCCAAGAAGCACCCCATGCCCTCGCAGGATCCCCTCGTGAGAAATAAGAACTTCAAGGAGGTCGCGCTCGGCTACTCCGCGGAGACCGCCGTCGAGGAGGCAAAGCGCTGTTTAAACTGCAAGAACCAACCCTGCGTTGCGGGCTGCCCCGTCAACGTCGCCATTCCCGAATTTATCGCGCTCGTCGCGGAGGGCAAGTTCGAGGAGGCCTACCAGGTCATCGCGCGCACGTCGTCGCTCCCCGCCGTCTGCGGCAGAGTCTGCCCGCAGGAGACGCAGTGCGAAGGAAAATGCACGCGCGGCATCAAGGGCGAGCCCGTCGGCATCGGCCGTCTCGAGCGCTTCGTCGCGGACTGGCACAACTCCCACGCGACGGAGGCCCCCGCAAAGCCCGCTCCCAACGGGCACAAGGTCGCCATCGTCGGCTCGGGTCCCGCAGGCCTCACCTGCGCGGGCGACCTCGCCAAGCTCGGCTATGACGTGACCGTCTTTGAAGCGCTGCACCTCGCGGGCGGCGTGCTCGTCTACGGCATTCCCGAGTTCCGTCTCCCGAAGGCCATCGTCGAGAAGGAAGTGGACAACCTCAAAGCCCTCGGCGTCAAGGTGATGACGGACATGGTCATCGGCAAGGTTTTGACCATCGACGAACTCAAGGAAGAGTTCGGCTTCGAGGCGGTGTTCCTCGGCACGGGCGCGGGCCTTCCCCGCTTCATGAACATTCCCGGCGAGAATGCCAAGGGCGTGTTCTCCGCCAACGAATACCTCACCCGCAGCAACCTCATGAAGGCGTATGAGCCGGACAGCGAGACCCCCATCTACCACGGCAAGAAGGTCGCCGTCGTGGGCGGCGGCAACGTCGCAATGGACGCGGCGCGCTCTGCAAAGCGCCTCGGTGCGGACGTCGTGTACATCGTCTACCGCCGTTCGGAGGCGGAACTTCCCGCCCGCCGCGAGGAAGTCGAGCACGCCAAGGAGGAGGAAATTATCTTCAAGCTCCTCACCAACCCCGTCGAAGTCTTGACCGATGCGGACGACAACGTCGTGGGCCTCCGCTGCATTCAGATGGAGCTGGGCGAACCCGACGCCTCGGGCCGCCGCCGTCCCATCGAGAAGAAGGGCAGCGAGTTCAACATGGACGTCGACTGCGTCATCATGGCGCTCGGCACCTCCCCCAATCCCCTGCTCAAGAAGACGACCGCGAGCCTTGAGACCAAGCCGCGCGGCGAGATCGTTGCGGACGAGCACGGCAAGACGTCGCTTGACGGCGTGTATGCGGGCGGCGACGCCGTGACGGGCGCTGCGACCGTCATCCTCGCGATGGGCGCAGGCAAGACTGCCGCCAAAGCGATGGACGAGTATATCCGCTCCAAATCTTAAAAGGCACACAAAAAAAGGCCCCCTTTGAAAGGGAGCCTTTTTTTGCGCTTTTGCGAAAGGTTTTTGCCCCGTCGCGCGAGTTATGTATAGGAGGTGTTTGCATGAAAAAGATGTTTGCGTCCGTCTTCCTTGCCCTTGCCGCCGCGCTCTGCCTGATATTTCCCGCCTGTTCGGAAGGCGTGCCCTATGAAGTGCGCTATGTGAAGGCACCGCTCGGTCGGGACGAGGGCAGCGCACCCCGCATCCTTAAAAGCGCGGACGAATTTGAGGACTACATCGCCGCCGAGACGGAGGCCGTGGAGGTCCCCGTCACGCTCTTTGAGGACGACTTCCTTGCACGGTACGACGACGCGTTCTTCGAGGACGGCTTTGTCGTCGCGTTCATGGTCGCGCTCGGCAGCGGCTCGTACGGCTTTCAAGTCCGCGGCGTCACTTCGGAAGATGAGATGCTCCTGATCGCCTGCGAGGTCGGCTACCCGCCTCCCGGCACCGCCGTGACGGAAGATATGGCGTATTGGTACACCTTCGTCGAGCTTGAGAGCGGCTATGACTTTGCAGGGACCGTCGAGCTCATCGTAAACTAAACGAAAAGGCTCCCTCAAAGGGAGCCTTTTTTTGCGCTTTATTGTCTGTAGGCGTCCGTGCCGTAGAGGGCGGACATGTCGTCCGAATACTTCTTGGCCTTGTCGTACTGACGGACATCGCACGCCGCGCCCGCTTCCTGCACCTTTTTCTTCTGATCGCGGTTGAGGTGCGTGGGCACTTCGACAAAGACGTTCAAATACAGATTGCCCGTGCCGTTGCGCGTCTTCAAGCCCTTGCCGCGGATGGTGAACGTCGTGCCCGTCTGCGTGCCCTCGGGAATGGGATAGTCGAAGGCGTCGTCGATGGTGGGAACGCGCACCGTGCCGCCGAGGCAGGCCGTCGCGAAGGGAATGGGAAGGTCGACGTAGAGGTCCATGTTCTTGCGACGGAAGATCTTGTGCGGCTCCACGCGGAACACGACGATGAGGTCGCCCGCGGGGCCCCCTTCCGTACTCGCCTGACCGAACCCGCGCTTGCGGATATACGAATTGGTATCCACGCCCGCAGGAATGGACAGCGAGACCTTGGTCTCCTTCCTGATATAGCCCTTGCCCTTGCAGTCGGGGCATTTATCGGTGATGATCTTGCCCTTGCCGCCGCAGTCGGGGCAGGCGCCGACGCGGACCATGCGGCCGAACATCGTGTCCTGCGAGAATCTCACCTGACCCTTGCCGCCGCAGCGGGAACACGTCTTATAGGCCGTGCCGCCCTTTGCGCCCGTGCCCTTACAGGTCGGGCAGGGCTCGTTGCGGTAGTAGCTCACTTCCTTGACGCAGCCCTTCGCAGCGTCCATGAACGAAAGGCGCATCTCGAGCTGGATGTCCTCGCCCGAGGTATCGCGCTGGACGGAGGCGTTGCCGCCGAAGCCCTGGAAGATGCTGTCGAAGATGTCGCCGAATCCTCCGCCGCCGAAGCCGCCGAACCCGCCTGCGCCGCCCATGCCTCCCATACCGGGATGCTCCTGCTCGTAGTCGTAGGCCGCGCGCTTTTGTTTATCGGAGAGCACTTCGTTCGCCTCGTTGATCTCCTTGAACTTCTCGGCCGCGAGCTTGTCGTTGGGGTGCAAATCGGGGTGATACTGCTTGACGAGCTTCTTGTAGGCCGCCTTGATCTCCTCCTCCGTTGCATCCTTGCTCACGCCGAGCACTTCGTAATAGTTCTTCTTTTCTGCCATGACGAAGATGACCTCCTCTGAATGTAGGCCCCTCGGGAAGGCCCGCCCTTTTCAAGCGGGAGCGCGCCCTCCGAATGACCCCATAAGGGGCGGCAGCGCCGCCCCTTACATCGCCTTATTACGGCTGTTTACGTTACTGGTGGAACTCCTCGTCACCCGCCTGAGGGCCGCCCTGTGCACCCGCGTCGCCGCCGTTTGCGGCGTTCTGCTGGTACATCTTCTGGAAGATGGGCTGGACGGCATTCGAGAGCTTCTCGAACGCGGCGTTGAAGCGCTCCTCATCGTCGGAGTCGAGCTCCTTCTTGGCCTCTTCGACGGCGGAGTTGAGCTGAGCCTTGTCGTCGTCCGAGAACTTGTCGCCGCTTTCTTTCAACGTCTGCTCCACCGAGAAGATGAGCCCGTCGAGCTTGTTGCGCGCATCGACCTTCTGCTTACGCTTCTTGTCCTCTTCGGCGTACTGCTCTGCATCCTTGACCGCCTTGTTGATCTCATCCTCCGAAAGGTTGGTCGAGGAAGTGATGGTGATATCCGTGCTCTTGCCCGTGCCGAGGTCCTTCGCTTCGACGTGCACGATGCCGTTTGCATCGACATCGAAGGTGACTTCGATCTGAGGGATGCCGCGGGGTGCGGGTGCGATGCCCGTCAGCATGAATCTGCCAAGCGTCTTGTTGTCGCGGCAGAACTCACGTTCGCCCTGCAGGATGTGAATTTCCACGCTCGTCTGGTTGTCGGCCGCCGTCGAGAACACCTGGCTCTTCTTGACGGGGATGGTCGTGTTACGGTCAATGAGTCTCGTGAACACGCCGCCCAAGGTCTCGATACCGAGGGAAAGAGGCATGACATCGAGAAGCAGGACATCCTTGATCTCGCCCGTCAGGACGCCGCCCTGAATGGCCGCGCCGATCGCGACGCACTCATCGGGGTTGATGCCCTTGAAGGGCTCCTTGCCGGAGATCTGCTTGACCTTCTCGACCACGGCGGGCACACGGGTGGAACCGCCGACGAGGATGACCTTGTCGATGTCGTTGTAGGTAAGACCCGCATCCTTCATCGCAAGGCGCATGGGTTCTGCGGTCTTGTCGATGAGGTCGGAAATGAGCGCTTCGAACTTCTGACGGGTGATCTCCATCTCGAGGTGAGCGGGGCCTGCGTCCGTCATGGAGATGAAGGGAAGGGAGATGGAGGTCGAGGTCATGCCGGAGAGCTCGATCTTGGCCTTCTCCGCAGCTTCCTTCAAGCGCTGCATCGCCATCTTATCCTTGGAGAGATCGACGCCGTGGCTCTTCTTGAACTCGTCGACCATGTAGTCCATGAGGCGCTTATCGAAGTCATCGCCGCCCAGACGGTTGTTGCCGTTGGTCGCAAGCACTTCGAAGACGCCGTCGGAAATTTCAAGAATGGAGACATCGAACGTACCGCCGCCGAGGTCGTAGATCATGACCTTGCTGTTCTCCTTCTCCTTATCGAGGCCGTAGGCAAGCGCTGCCGCCGTGGGCTCGTTGATGATACGGAGCACGTTGAGGCCTGCGATCTTGCCCGCGTCTTTCGTTGCCTGACGCTGGGAGTCGGTGAAGTATGCAGGGCAGGTGATGACGGCGTCCGTCACCTTCGTGCCGAGATATGCCTCTGCGTCCGCCTTGAGTTTGCTCAAGATCATTGCGGAGATCTCCTGAGGGGAATACGACTTGTCGTCGATCTTCACCTTGTAGTCGGAGCCCATCTCACGCTTGATGGAAATGACCGTTCTGTCGGGGTTGGCGACTGCCTGACGCTTAGCCACCTGCCCGACGATACGGGTGCCGTCCTTCTGGAAGGCAACGACGGAAGGCGTCGTACGCGAGCCCTCCGCATTGGTGATCACGACAGGCTCGCCGCCCTCCATGACCGCAACACACGAATTGGTAGTACCAAGATCGATACCGATAACTTTCGACATAATTGTTCTCTCCTTTATCTCTCTGTTTGCGTATGCCCGCCGCAGCAGGCGAAATTGTTACTTTGTGACGTGGACCTGCGCGTACCGAAGTACTTTGCCGTCCTTTTCATAGCCCTTGGAAAACACTTGCTTGACGATGCCGCTCTCTTCGCCCTCATCAGGATCGGAGGCCATGATGGCCTCGCACTTCTCGGGGTCGAAGGGCTGCCCGACGGGATCGATGGGGGTAATCTTCTCATCCTCCAGGATCTTCTCGAAGGCCTTCAGCACCATCTCGATGCCCTTGTGCGTCTTTTCGTCCTGACAGGATTGAAGTGCGCGCTCGAGGTTGTCCGCGATGGGGAAGAGCTTCGATACGACGTCCGACCTGCCCTCGGCGTAAGCCTGAGCGCGGGTCATGGCCGTGCGCTTCCGATAGTTGTCGTACTCGGCAGTTACCGAATACCACTTGCGCTTGAAGTCCTCGGCCGCCGCCTTCGCCTCTTCGCAGGCCTTGAGTGCGGCGTCAAGCTCCGCGTTCCCGACTTCCTCGAGGGCTTCCGCTTCCTTCATTTCTTCCTGAGCGTCCGCCTGTGCCTCGGTCACGGGAACTTCTTCTTGTTGTTGATTTTTTTCTGCTTTGCTCATACCGCCCTTTGCCTTTTTCGTTTTCATTCACTTCTAATATAAGGTGATTTCGCCCCGCTTAAACGCTTTTCCACCGATTTTTTGCGCCTTTTTCGGAAATTTTTTCCACGAAAAAAGCGGACCCGCAGCGAGCCCGCTCTCTTGAAAATGATTTTATGCGCCGTACTGTGCGCGATAAGCGCGCATGGCGGGAAGGTACTCTCTTCCCCCGATGACGCCCTCCTCGATGGCCGAGATGATGTCCTCCATCGTCACGATGGAATATACCTTGATGCCGAACGTGTCGAAGGCCTCTGCGACGGCCGACTTCTCGCCCGTGCCCTTCTCCTGACGGTCGACGGAGATGATCATCGCCTCGACATTGACTTTCGCTTCCTCCTCGAGCTTGGGGAGAATTTCCCGAAGCGCCTTGCCCGAGGTCATGACGTCCTCGATGATGCACACCGTGTCGCCGTCCGAGAGCTTCTGCCCGACGAAGAGACCGCCCTCGCCGTGGTCCTTGACTTCCTTCCTGTCGAAGCAGAAGCCGACGTCCACGCCGTGGTTCTTCGCAAGCGCGATGGCCGTTGCGACGGCGAGCGGGATGCCCTTGTAGGCGGGGCCGACGAGCGTTTGAACGTTCACGCCGTGCTCCAGATAGCACTCTGCGTAGTATTCGCCGAGCTGGGCGATCTGCGCGCCCGTGCGGTACTTGCCCGCGTTGATGAAGTAGGGCGCCTTTCTGCCGCTCTTTAAGGTGAAATCGCCGAAGAGAAGCACTTCGTTTTCCACCATGAACTTGATGAACCGCTGTTTGTAGTTGAGCATATGTTTTCTCCTTTTTGTTATTGCAGTGCGCCCGTGAGGGAGGTGACGTGCGAGACGCCGTGGCGGTCGCACCAGTCGTGAAGGCCCGCGATGATCTTCGGGCAGGCGAAGGTATCCGTAAAGTTGTGCGTGCCCACCTGCACGGCCGTGGCGCCCGCCATCAGAAATTCCACGGCGTCCTCGGCGGTGCAGATGCCCCCCATGCCGATGACGGGAATGTGGACGGCGCGGCTCGCCTCGTACACCATGCGCACGGCGATGGGCTTGATGCCCGCGCCCGACACGCCGCCCGTCATGTTGGCAAGCAGCGGTTTCCTCTTTTCGATGTCGATGACCATGCCCGTGAAGGTATTGACGAGCGAAATGGCGTCCGCGCCTCCCCTCTCCGCCGCCTGTGCGTTGAGCGCGATGCTCTCCACATTGGGCGAGAGCTTGACGATGAGGGGCGTCCTTTTCAGGCTCCCCTTCGCGGCGCGGGTGACTTCCTCGATGGTCTCGGGGCGGATGCCGAACGCCATGCCCCCGCACTTCACGTTGGGGCAGGAGATGTTGAGCTCCACAAAGTCGACGAGGCCGTCAAGCCGCGCGCAGATCTCCGAATAGTCCTCGATGGTGCTGCCCGCGACGTTGGCAAGCACGCGGGTCTTACTTTTCAGCCACTCCAAATCGTTCTCGATGAACGCCTCGACGCCCGGGTTTTGAAGCCCGACGGCGTTGAGGATGACGCTCTTCCCCTCTGCAATGCGGGGAACGGGGTTGCCGAGGCGGGGCTTTAGGGTGAGGCCCTTGGTCGCCACGCCGCCGAGGCAGGAAATATCGTAGAGTTCGTTGAACTCCCGCCCGAACCCGAAGGTGCCCGAGGCGGGGATGACGGGGTTCTTGAGCTTCACCCCGCAAAGCTGCAAAGAAAGGTCTGCCATGTTTATTCTCCCTTGCCCTCGCTTGCATATTCGCGCATGAGGGTGATGAGGCGGTCGTGGACCGCTTCCACGTCGGCGACAAAGTCGCTCTCGATGCTCCCGCCTGCATAATCCACTGTGAGCTTGCCCCAGCCGTAATCGCCATACCGAGAATGGGCACGGCGGCAGCGCACGTTCAGAATGTCCTTCAGCGGAATGTTCTTTCCCAAAAATAAGATGTGATCGCCCTCGCGCTCGCAGATGACGTCGGGCGTTTTCATCGCCTTGACGAAGTAAACAGTGCCGAGGACGGCGACGAGCACCCCCGCGACGATGAGCAGCCCCCATGTAACGGACTGCCCCGTCTCGCCGTCCGCCTGCCCCATGAAGAGCACCGAAACGATGAGGAGAGCGACGCCAAAAAGGGCGGCGCAGAAGTACATCGGCCGAGCGGCGCCCGTGCGGCGGGCGATGACTTCGGGCTCCGTCATAGGGCGACCTCGTTGATGTTGAACACGGGGCCGTCCTTGCAGACGCGGGCGTGCGCGCCGTCCGTCTTTTCGCACACGCACACGAGGCACGCGCCGATGCCGCACCCCATGCGCTCTTCCAAAGAGACGTAGACGGGGATATTGCGCCCCTCCGTCGCCTTTTTCAAGGCGTGCAGCATGGGGACGGGCCCGCAGGAGAGGATAATATCGGGCTTGATCTCCTCGATCTCCTCCATGAACGCCTGCACGGACGTGCCGTGATAGCCCATGCTGCCGTCGTCCGTCGCAACGACGAGGCGGTCGCTCCGCTGCAGTTCATAGGGCATGCAGTACGCCGCGCGGTTACGAAAGCCCATATAAGAGAAGAGCTGCTTCTTGCCCTGATAGGCACGGATGACGGAGATGAGCGGGAAGATACCGACGCCGCCGCCCACGAGGGCGACGCGCTGTTCCTGCTCCCCCACATAGAACCCGTTGCCAAGGGGAAGGAGCACGGAGAGCTTTTCGCCCTGTTTATACGTTTCCGCGAGGGCGCGCGTGCCGCCGCCCTTGAGCTGATAGCACACGGTGATGCGCTCCCCTTCCGCCTTGCACACAGCGATGGGACGGCGCAGGGGGAACCCCGCCACGCCCACCATGCAGAACTGCCCGGGGCGCACTTTGAGTTCATCTTCCGTCGCAAACGTCAGGGAATAGATATTCTCCGCAATGCGGATATTTTCCAAAATGGTCGCCGTTACTTCGCGCATATTGCCCCCAAGACGCTCTGAAGGTCCGCCCGCATGTCGAGGCAGGCCTGCCGCGCCGCTTCGTCGTAATTCCCGCCGCGCTTTCTGTAGGCGCACAGCACCCCGCGCGAGTTGTTGACGACGCCGCCGAGGCCGCACGAATCGAAACAGTTCTTGAGCATCTCGGCGTTCGCGCCCTGCGCGCCGTATCCGGGCACGAGGAAGAAGGTGTGGGGAAGCCTTGCGCGCAGCACTTTGGCCTCCTCGGGATAGGTCGCGCCCACGACGGCTCCGACGCGCGAATAGTCGTACTTACCGACGGTGCCCTCGCCCCACTTTTCCACCATGTCGCCCATGCACTCGTAGACGGTGCGGCCGTCCGCGAGTTTGAGATTCTGAAGCTCGCCCGAGGAGGGGTTGCTCGTCTTGACGAGGACGAAGATGCCCTTATCATGCGCATTGCACTGCTCTACAAAGGGCACGATGCCGTCCGAGCCGAGATAGCCGTTGACCGTCAGAAAGTCGGACGGGAAGGCGGGAAAGGTATTCCCCTCCACCTTGCTCTCGCCGAGGTAGGCGGTCGCGTACTGGGAGGCCGTCGCGCCGATGTCGTTGCGCTTGGCGTCCGTGATGACGACGAGGCCCTGCTCCTTGGCATAGCGGAGCGTCTCCAAAAACGCCTTCATGCCCGCGGGGCCGTATTGCTCGTAGTAGGCGATCTGCACCTTGACGGAGGGCACGATGTCGTAGACCGCGTCGATGATGCCGCGGTTGAACATCAGAATGGCTTCCGCCGCGTCCTCCGCTGTCTTTGCACCCGCGCGCATATTCTCGGGCAGGTAGTCGAAGGAGGTATCCAGCCCCACGCAGGTGGGGTTTTGCTTTTCGATGATTTTCTCAATGAGGGTATCGACGATCATAATTTTCTCCTTATTTCTCGCGGTATTTGACGTCGCCGTCCACGACGGTATATTTGACGCGGCCGTAAACTTCCCTGCCCGTAAACGGGGTGTTCTTGCCCTTGGAGACGAACTCCTCGGGGTCGATGGTCCACTTTTCGGTGAGGTCGACGGCGGTGAGGTCGGCGGGCGCACCCACCTGAATGGCGCCGCCCTCCAAATTTAAGATATGGGCGGGGTTATAGCTCATCTTTTTGGCGAGCTCTTCGATCGACAGCGCGCCGCCCTTGACGAGCTGGGTATAGGAGAGCGCGAAGCTCGTCTCCAATCCGCTGATGCCGAAGGCGGCGAGATCGTACTCGACGTTCTTGTCGTCCTCGTGGTGGGGCGCATGGTCGGTGACGATGCAGTCCAGCGTGCCGTCCTTTAAGCCCTCGATGACGGCGAGGCGGTCCTTCTCCTCGCGAATGGGCGGGTTGACCTTGGTGTTGGTATCAAACGAGGCGATGACCTCGTCGGTGAGCGTGAAGTAGTGCGGACAGGTCTCGGCGGTGACTTTCACGCCGCGCGCCTTGGCCTCGCGGATGAGCTGCACGCCGCTGTACGTCGAGACGTGGCAGATGTGCACGGGGATATCGAGGCTCTCGGAGAGGCAGATCTCGCGGGCGATGATGATGTCCTCCGCCGCGCGGATGCTCCCTTTGAGGCCGGTGAGCGTCGAATAGTACCCCTCGTTGACGACGCCGCCGTCGACGAGCGATTTGTCCTCGCAGTGGCAGAGGCAGATGAGGCCGAAGTCGGAGGCGTACTTCATCGCGTTGGCCATCAAATTGGTCGCGACGACGGACTTGCCGTCCTCGCTGAGCGCGACCGCACCCGCCGCCTTCATGCCGCCGATGGCGGCGAGCTCCTTGCCCTCCTGCCCCTTGGTGATGGCGCCGATGGGACGAACTTTGCACAAATTCACGTCCTTTGCGCGCGAGAGGATGTAGGTGACGACCACCTTGCTGTCCGTGACGGGGTTGGTGTTGGGCATGCAGCACACCTGCGTGAACCCGCCCTTGACGGCGGCCTTACTGCCGCTTTCGATGTCCTCCTTGCGCTCGAAGCCGGGCTCGCGCAGGTGGACGTGCATATCGATGAGCCCCGGGAAGACGGTGAGCCCGCTCCAATCACAGCCCTCCCCGTCGATGTGTTCGGCAATTTCCGCGATCTTTCCGTTCTCCGTGCGGATGTCGGCGCGGCGCAGCCCTTCGGGCAAAATCAGCGTTGCATTCTTGAAGATCATATCTCCTCCTTGGTGAGCAAAAAGAGCATGGACATCCTCACCGCGATGCCCGAGAGGACCTGTTCCTCGATGCGGCTACTTTCCCCGTCGATGAGCCCGCTCGTGAGCTCCACGCCGCGGTTGACGGGCCCGGGGTGCATGACGAGGGCCGTGGGCTTTGCGTACTTCATGAGCGCCTCGCTGACGCCGTAGAACTTGCTGTATTCGCCGAGGGACGGGAAGTTGCCCGCGTGCTGGCGTTCGAGCTGGATCCTCAGACCCATGACGACGTCGGCGCCCTCCACCGCCTCCTCGCGGGAGCGGCACACCTTGGCGCCCATCTTCTCGATGCCCGTCGGAATGAGCGTCTTGGGGGCGTACATCGTGACCTCCGCGCCTAGCTTCTTGAGGCCGAAGAGGTTGCTCTTTGCGACGCGCGAGTGGGAGATGTCCCCCAAGATGGCGACCTTGAGCCCCTCGATGGAGCCGAAGTTCTCGCGCATCGTGAGCATATCCAAAAGCGCCTGCGAGGGGTGCTCGTTCATGCCGTCGCCCGCGTTGACGACGTGCGCCTTGACCGTCTTTCCTAGCAGCGCGGGAGCCCCGCCCATCGGGTGACGGATGACGATGATGTCGTTCTTCATCGCGTCCAGCGTCTTGCCCGTGTCGACGAGCGTCTCCCCCTTCTTGACGGAGGAGCTCTCCGCGGAGATGTTGACGACGTGCGCGCCCATGTACTTTGCGGCGAGCTCGAAGCTGCAGCGCGTGCGCGTCGAGTTCTCGTAGAAGAGCGTCGTCACCGACTTGCCCTGCAAATGGGGCAGTTTCTTGATGTTCTGGCGAAGCAGCTTCTTCATGCTCATGCCGACGGTGAGGATCTCGTCGATCTCCTCCGCGGGCATTTCGCGAAGCCCTAAGATGTCTTTCCTTTTCAGCATTGGTTCCTCCCGATGATGGAGAGCTCATCGCACTCCGCGCCGAGCTCCTTGAAGTGCACGCTCACATATTCCGCGCGCGACGTGGGTACGTTCTTTCCGACGAAGTCCGCCCTGACGGGCAATTCCCGCCCGCCGCGGTCGACGAGGACTAAAAGCTGGATGCGCTCGGGACGGCCGAGACGGAAGAGCGCCTCGATGCCTGCGACCGCGCTCCGGCCCGTGTGCAGGACGTCGTCGCAGAGGACGACGCACTTGCCCGTGATATCGAACCCGAAGTCGTTGACGCCCGCATCGGGCACGAAGAAGGCGGAGACGAGATCGTCCCGCGTCATGCCGATGTCGAGCCCCGCACAGGGGAGCGTGACCCCCGCGCCCCGTTCGATCTCCTCCTTGAGGCGTTCGGCGACGATCTCCCCGCCGCGTTTGACGCCGATGAGCACCACTTTTTCAAGCCCTTCGTTCCGCTCCTCGATCTCGTGCGAGAGGCGGACGATGGTGCGCTTCAAGCCCTTTTCATCCAAAATGACAGGCATATGTCCTCCCTGCGGCTCCTGCCGCGCACTGCGCCCGCGTTTTGAGTGGCAGGCGCAAAAAAACAGCCCTGCGGACCTTCCGCAAGACTGTGCTCTTAAAACAAGCGGGCAATGGGTGCCCCGATCATTCAAATTCGCTGCGTCTTGTCGGCATCACGGTACCGCTCTTAAAAACGACGCCTATATGGTAGCAGAAAATGCAGGGCTTGTCAAGCCTTTCAAACAATTTGGGTGAGGGTAAAATGCACTTTGTCGCACGACGTCAGAAAGTACTCGATGCCGTTCTTCTCGCACTTCAAAGGAAAGTAGACGCTGCCGTGGAGGTGGCCGAACACGACCTTATCCACCCTGTTCTCCTCGAAGATGGAGGTGAAGATGGTGTCCTCCTTGCGGATGCCGAAGGGCGGGTAGTGAATGAGCGCGATGAGGATATCCCCCTCCTCCCGCACTTTCTTGACTTCCTGAAAGGCGAGGCGGAAGCGCTCCCCCTCGCGGCGGTAGAGGGCCTCGTCGTGCTCGGTGTAGTCGGCGCTCCCCGGGCACGCCCACCCGCGCGATCCTGCAATGACGACGTTCCCGATCTTGACGCAGTCGTTCTGCAGGAAGGTGAACCTTGCGTCGGGCGCGGAGGCGCGCACCCGCGTGATGCCGTTCCACCAATAGTCGTGGTTGCCGCGGATGAATACCTTGCGCCCCTTGAGCGGCGCCAAAGAGGCGACGTCGTACATGCCCTCGTCGAGGTACATCCCCCACGAGGTATCGCCGCCGATGAGGACGACGTCCTCGTCCGTCACCTTCTTCTCCCAGTCCGCCTTGATTTTTTCGAAATGCCCCTCCCAGTCGGCGCCGAACACGTTCATCGGCTTGTTGCACTTGCCCGAGAGGTGCAGATCGCTGATCGCAAACACCTTCATGGCGATGATTATAGCATAATTTCCCCAAATTATCAAGCGTTTCCCTATGCGAACGCGGGAAGTTCGCCGCGCCGCCGAACGAGGAAGCCGCTGTGCGTTGGGCCGCGCCGCCCGCCCGTTATACGGGCGGGCGGCGCGGCGTAAAGAAAAGCGCCCCGCGGCGTTCTGCCGCGGGGCGCTTTCAAAATTTCCTTATTCAAGCTCGAACTTGCCCGTATAGAGCTCGTAGTACTTGCCCTTCTGGGCCATGAGCTGGTCGTGGTTGCCGCGCTCGATGATGCGGCCGTGCTCGAGCACCATGATGGCGTGGCTGTTGCGCACGGTGGAGAGGCGGTGGGCGATGACGAACACCGTTCTCCCTTCCATGAGCTTATCCATGCCCTTTTCGATGAGCGCCTCGGTGCGCGTATCGATGGAGCTCGTCGCCTCGTCGAGGATGAGGACGGGGCAGTCGCTGGCCATCGCGCGGGCGATGGACAAAAGCTGCCGCTGGCCCTGCGAGAGGTTGGCGCCGTCCGCGGTGAGCATGGTGTCGTACCCGTCGGGAAGATGGCGGATAAAGCTGTCCGCCCCCGCGAGGCATGCCGCCTTGATGCACTCGTCGTCCGTCGCCGTCATACGGCTGTAGCGGATGTTGTCCATGACCGTCCCCGTGAAGAGGTGGGTATCCTGCAAAACGGTGCCCAGCGAATGGCGAAGATCGCTCTTTCTGATGTCGCGGATGTTGATGCCGTCGTAGGTGATGGTCCCCGACTGGATGTCGTAGAAGCGGTTGATGAGGTTGGTGATGGTCGTCTTGCCCGCGCCGGTGGAGCCGACGAAGGCGATCTTCTGCCCGGGCTTTGCGTAGAGGGAGATGTCGTGAAGGACGGTCTTGCCCTCCTCATAGCCGAAGGTGACGCCGTAGAAGCGGATGTCGCCCTTCAGAAGGACGAAGTGATGGGCCTCGCCCGAGCCGTCGGGCACCTTCCATGCCCACAGCTCGCCGTCCTCGCGCTCCTCGTACCAATTCTCGCCCGTCTGCGTGACCTTGACGAGCGTCACGTCGCCGCCCTCGTCCTCGGGAACGGCGTCGAGCATCTCGAAGATGCGCTCCGCGCCCGCGAACGCCTGCACGATGGCGTTGAACTGCTGCGTGATCTGCTGGATGGGCATGTTGAAGGAGCGGACGAAGTTGAGGAAGGACACGATGGCGCCCAACGTCAGCGCGCCGCCCACGCCCGCCACGGTGAGGCCGTAGAGGGAGAGTGCCGCCCAGCCGCCGTTCATGACGAGCGCCGCCGCCACGAACGCGACGATGATATACTGGATATAGCCGATGTTGTTGGAGATGGGCCCGATGACGTTGGTCAGAACGTTTGCCTTGGTGGAGTTGACGCGGAGGTCCTCATTCAGCGTGCGGAAGGCCTCCTTGGCGCGCTCCTCGTGACAGAACACCTTGACGACCTTCTGGCCGCTCATCATCTCCTCGATATAGCCGTTGACGGCGCCGAGGGCACGCTGCTGCGAGAGGAAGTAGCCGCCGCTCTTCTTGGCGAGCATCTGCGTGAAGAGGAACATGCCCACGACGAACACCATCGCGACGGCGGTGAGCGTCGCCGAATAGAACACCATCATGCAGAAGGTGCCGACGATGGTGATGGCCGAGTTGATGATCTGCGGGATGGTCTGCGAGAGCATCTGACGGAGCACGTCGGTATCGTTCGTATAACGGCTCATGAGCGCGCCGTGCGTGTGCGTATCGAAGAACTTCAAGGGCAGCTTCTGCATGTGCGAGAACATCTCGTTGCGGAGGCGCTTTAAGGTCCCCTGCGCCACGACGACCATGATGCGGTTGTAGGTGTAGTTGCAGATGACGCCCGCGAGGTAGATGCCGCCCATCGCAATGAGCGCGCCGATGAAGCCGCTCCAATCGGGGTTTTCGACGCCAATGAGGGGGCTGATGAATTCGTCGACGAAGATGCCGAGGAACATCGAGCCGCCCACCGAGGCGAGCGCGGAGATGACGATGAGCACGCAGGCGAGAAGGAACTTGCCCTTGTGATCGCGGAACATGTAGCCCATGAGCCGCGAGAATACCTTCTTGCTGTTTGCGTCCAGTTTGACGGGGACGCGCGAACGGTTGTTATTGGGCATCGGCATCGTTCCCACCTCCTCTCACCTGAGATTCGTAGATCCCGCGGTAAATTTCGTTGGACCTCAGAAGTTCTTCATGCGTCCCGAACGCGGAGATGCGGCCCTCGTCGAGAACGAGGATGCGGTCGGCGTCCTGCACCGAGTTGATGCGCTGGGCGATGATGATCTTGGTGACGTCGGGCGCGTGCTCACGGAGCGCTGCACGGATGCGGGCGTCCGTCTTGGTATCGACGGCGGAGGTCGAGTCGTCCAGGATGAGCACCTTCGGGCTCTTTAAGAGGGCGCGCGCGATGCAGAGGCGCTGCTTCTGCCCGCCCGAGACGTTGACGCCGCCCTGGCCGAGGTCGTATTCATACTTCCCGGGGAGCTGCTCGATGAACTCATCGGCGCACGCCTGCTTGCAGGCGAACTCGAGCTCCTCCTGCGTCGCGTCCTCCTTGCCCCAGCGCAGGTTCTCCGCGACGGAGCCCGAGAAGAGGACGTTCTTCTGCAGCACCATCGCGACGGCGTTGCGGAGCGCGGTCAAATCGTACTCCCTGACGTCGCGGCCGCCCACCTTGACGGAACCCTCCGTCACGTCGTAGAGGCGCGGGATGAGCGAGACGAGCGTACTCTTTGCAGAGCCCGTCTGCCCGATGATGCCGATGGTCTCGCCCGAGGCGATCTTGAAGGAGACGTCGTGGATGACGTCCTCCCCCTCGCTCCCCTTGCGGTAGGCGAAGCTGACGTGGTCGAACTCGATCGCGCCGTCCTTGACTTCAAAGACGGGGTTCTCGGGGTCCTCGATGGTGCTCTCCTCCGAGAGGATCTCGGCAAGACGCTCCATGGCGGGGCGGGACATGGCAATGAAGGTCAGGACCATCGCGACCATCATGACGCCCGAGAGGATCTGCGTCGCATAGGAGAGAAGGCCGGTGAGGTCGCTGACGCCGATGCCATGGCCCACGATGCTGATGCCTCCCACCGTAAGAAGGATGATCATCGTCGCGTACATGATGATCTGCACGATGGGCGACATGGCCGCCATGATCTTTTCGGCGCGGACGGAGTAGTCGTACACCTCCTGCGTCGCCTTCTGATACTTCTCGATCTCGTAGTCCTCAAGCACATAGCTCTTGACGACGCGGATGCCGATGAGGTTCTCCTGTGCGACGGCATTGAGGCGGTCGTACTTCTTGAACATCTGGCGGAAGTAGGGCTGTGCGCTGTTCATGAGCACGATGACGAGCACGAAGAGGATGGCCGCCGCCACGAGGAAGATCCACGCGATATCGGGGGCGATGACGAAGGACATGATCGCCGCGAAGATGAACATGACGGGCGCGCGCACGAGCATGCGGATGCACATCTGGAAGGACTGCTGCACGCTGGTGATATCCGTCGTCAGCCTCGTGATGAGCGAGGACGTCGAGAATTTATCGATATTCGCGAAGGAATACGTCTGGATCTTGTCGTAGGCGTCCTGGCGGAGGTTGGCGGCAAAGCCCGCGCTCGCCTCGGAGGCAAGTTTCCCGCCCAACGCGCCGCTCGCAAGCGACACGATGCCGAGCGCGAACATGATCCCGCCGTACATGGCGATCTGCCCGAAGTCCGCCGAGGTGAGGGCGATGCCCGCTTCCTGAGCGTCCTCGATGACGCCGATGAGCAGCTTCATGACGTAGGGGATGAGGATCTCCATCGCCGCCTCCACGATCATGACGACGGGCGTTAAGATGGCGCGCGACTTATACTGCCGCACGCTCTTGAGTAACGTCTTGACCATAAACTGTTTGTGTTAAACTCCTTCCCGGTCACCCGGAGCGATCGTACGGGAGAGTGCGTCGAGGTTATCCGCCATGCGCGAGAGACAGGAGATGACGGTTTTCCGTTCCTCCTCGCTCAACCCGAGCGAGAGTGCCTCCTCTACCCTGAGCCTGAAATTCTGACACTGCTCGGCAATGCCTGCGCCGCGCTCGGTGAGCCGCACCTGCTTGACGCGGGCGTCCTTGCCCGCCTCCCGCGTGATGTAGCCCTCCCGCTCCAGCGTCTGCAAAAGGCTCGTGACGGACGAGGGGCGCGTGCTGCAGCATTCGCGGCAGATCTGCTTCTGAGAGCAAGATTCCCCGCGGATATACTTCTCCGCGAGGTACCCCAAAAGATTGATCTGCGCGAACCCTAAGCCGAGCGAGCGAAGGTTGCCGTCGAAGAGGCGGTAGAGCCTGCGCGCCGTCCTGCCAAGCGCGAATCCGATGTCCTGTTCGTTTGCCTGTTTCATCCTGTAAGACCGCAAAAAAATGATTAGGAATCTAACTGATAGATTCCTAACCATTATAGACGAGCCCAACTTGTTTGTCAAGCGCACGCGCGCCGTCAAGATGAAAGTCGCGTGAAAAACGCTTCAGCGCACTTTCTCCGCTTCGACGCGGAACACTTCGCCGTTTGGAAAGGTGAGCAGGACCGCTCCCCCCTCCCGCCTGACGTCTGCCGTAAAACAGACCTTGAGCATCGCGGCGATCTCCTCCGTCAAACTTTCCAAGCCGATCTTTTCTTCGAGTACTTCCATCGTTTTCCTCCCTCGGTGATTTGATACGCAAATTATAACAGGGGCGCGCCGTCGAATGGTGAGACGTTTTGTCCCTTCCTGTCGAATCGTGTGGAAAACATTGAAAAGTTTCGGCAAATTTCGGAAAAATTTCTTGGCGCCCGCCATTTTTTGCGCTTGACAGCCCGCCCGTTTTCCGTTATAATAGAGGAACATTCGGACTTTCCCCAAAACGGGGAGGCGGTAGCTCTCCGGAAACGGGAGGCGGCAGCCCGGAAATGAATATGCAGGAATCGCCTAGCATCGTCGGAGCAAACCTCGCTTCCAAGGCAGCTTGCGAAAGCAACCTGCCCCCTTTGCGCGGTTGCCCCTCCTCTTCCCACAAAATCTTGCTTCGCAATCTTTTGCGGGAGCCCTGTTAAAAGTCAGCTTCCCAAGCTGATCCCGTGCGGGGGCGTGCGTCAGCCACCGAGCGCCGAACGGCGCGACGGTACTCCCGCTTCTCGGGAGTCGAACCAAAATAAAACCGAATATGCAGGAATCGCCTAGCGGTATGGCGTCAGCTTCCCAAGCTGATCCCGGCGGGTTCGACTCCCGTTTCCTGCTCCATAAAAAAACGGACCAACAGGTCCGTTTTTTTTTGCGTGCAAAGCGCGTTCGCGGCGGCAGGAGAGGCAATTATCGGTTGACTTTTCCAAGGAAAGCAAATATACTTTATTTCGTCAACATTTTTACGGAGGAATACTATGGAGGAGACCCTCAGGCGCGCGTGCATCGAACGCCTCAAGGAGGAACTCGTGCCCGCGATGGGCTGCACCGAACCCATCGCCGTCGCCTATGCCGCCGCCCTCGCCAAAAAGACGCTGGGCGCCCTTCCCGAACGCGCCGAGATCGAAGTGAGCGGCAACATCTTAAAGAACGTCAAGAGCGTCATCGTCCCCCACACGGGCGGGCTGCGCGGGGTGGAGAGCGCCGCCGCGGCGGGCTTCGTCGTCGGAGATGCGGACCTCGAGCTCGAAGTGCTCTCCTGCGTCGAGGAACAACAGTACCCCCTCATCGCGGAATACCTTGAAAAGACGCCCCTCACCGTCAAAGAGGCGCAGGGCGGCTGCGTGTTCGACATCGGCATCCGCGCCTATTCCGGCGGGCACACCGCGTACGTGCGCATCACGGGGCACCACACCAACGTCGTGCGCGTCGAGAAGGACGGCGAAGTCCTCGTAAACCGCACCGAGAGCGGCGAGGCGGGCGAGGAAAAGGACACGCTCACCGTGCGCGGCATCGTGGAATTTGCGGACGAGGACGACCTCTCCGAAGTCAAGGACGCCCTCGAGCGGCAGATAGAGTACAACACGGCCATCTGCGACGAAGGTCTCAAAAACGACTGGGGCGCGCGCGTGGGCAAGACGCTCCTAAACGCCTTCGGGGACGACATCCACAACCGCGCCAAGGCGTGGGCGGCGGCGGGCTCGGATGCGCGCATGAACGGCTGTCCCCTCCCCGTCGTGGTCGTCTCGGGCAGCGGCAATCAGGGCATCACGGCCTCCGTGCCCGTCATTGCCTATGCGAAACACCTAGGCTCCTCCCATGAGAAGCTCCTTCGGGCGCTCGCCCTCTCCGATCTCGTGACCATCCACTTGAAGTCGGGCATCGGGCGGCTCTCGGCGTACTGCGGCGCGGTGAGCGCGGGCGCGGGCGCGGCGGCGGGCATCTGTTACCTTCTGGGCGGCGGCGTGGATGAAATTTCGCACACCATCGTCAATACCATCGCCATCGACTCGGGCATGGTGTGCGACGGCGCGAAGTCGAGCTGTGCCGCAAAGATCGCCTGTGCCGTGGAATCGGGGCTCATCGGCCTCGAGCTGTACCGCGCGGGCGGACAGTTCTACGGCGGCGACGGCATCGTCGAGAAGGGCGTGGAGAACACCATCCGCAACGTGGGCGAGCTCGCGCGCGAGGGCATGCGCGAGACGGACGAGGAGATCATCCGCCTCATGCTCAAATAAGGAATTTGAATCTAGAAAGCGGCGCGGCGGGAGCAAAAGCTCCCGCCGCGCCGCATTATTTTGCTTTGACTTCTCTGCCGCGTTTTACGCAAACAGGGTGAACATGGAATCGTCGTTGTAGGTGATGCGCGCCTCGTACTCGATGCCGCCGCGCTCATAGGTGATGACGACGGTATCGCCCTTTCTCACGTCGAACATGAAGGTCGTGACGGTGTGGAGATAGACGGTCGGCTCCGCCTCGCCGCCTTCAAAGGCGATGCTCTTGATGATATCCCCCACCTCGAAGATGCCGTCTGCGGGCGCACCCGCGGTGACGGACTTCACGGAGAGCGTCTCGACGATGTGCGAGATGCCCGTCTCCTCATCGTAGGTACTCGTGCGGGAATCCACCTGCACCTCGACGCCCAGCGTGGCGCGGAAGGCGCCCTTTTCGCCGCCCGCAGCGACGTTGTCGATGATGTTCTGCGCAACGCCGACTGCGATGTTGGAGAGGATGGCATAGCCGAAGTCGTTGATCGCGGGATAGCCGCCCTCGATACGGGCGTTGACGATGCCGATGAGCTCGCCGTCGGCATTGAAGAGGCCGCCGCCCGAATTGCCGTGGTTGATGGCCGCATCGACGCGGATCTCGAACAGGCTGAGCTTGTGCGTTCCGTCCGCGGAATCGATGTCGGTGATCTGCTCATAGGGCACCGAGACGACGCCGCGCGTCACAGAATGTCCCTCGCTGTTGGGGTTGCCGATGGCATACACCGTCTCACCCACTTTGATCTCGTTGGAATCGCCGAGCTTGGCGGCGAGAGCCGCGCTCTCTTTGAGCTGTTCGCTGTCCTCGATGCGCAGGACGGCGATATCGAACTCCATCGCGCCGCCCACATAATTCGCCACGATGTACTGATAGAGATAGTGCTGCCCGTAGAGGTAGACGCGGATCTCGTCGGCAATGCCCGCGTAGTCCTGCTCGTAGACGACGTGGTAGTTGGTGATGATGTAGGCGTCGCCCTCCTCCTTATCGAGGCTGTAGATGACGCCCGCGCCCGAGAAGGTGGCCGCGATCTCGGGCTCTTCCGCGGTGAGATCTGCGTCGTCCTCATAATACACCGCGCTCACGGAGACGACGGACTGGATCGCCGTGCCCACCGTATAGGCAGGCTCTTCGGAGCCGCCGTAGCCGAGCTCCTTTAAAAAGTCGACGAACGTGCCCGTGTAGCCGTCCTTCTTGGCGTCCTGATAGAGGCGGTACAGCTCGGTGCTGTCGTCCTCGGTGGTGTCACCGGCGGGATCGTCGGGTTCGTCGGGGTCGACGGGCGTATCCGGCTCGTCGGGGTCGACGGGCGTATCCGGCTCGTCAGGGTCGACGGGCGTATCCGGCTCGTCAGGATCGACGGGCGTATCGGGTTCGTCGGGATCGACGGGCGTGTCGGGCTCGTCGGGATCGACGGGCGTGTCGGGCTCATCGGGCTCGTCGGGGTCGACGGGCGTATCGGGTTCGTCAGGGTCGACGTCGGGATCGGGCATGACGATCTGACCATCGCCGCCGCCGGGCGTTTCGCTGTCGGTGGGTGCAAAGAACGTGCATCCCACGAGCGAAAACGTGAACATTCCCGCCAACAGGACGGAAAGAACGGCCATCGTAAATTTCTTCATAGCATCCTCCTGCCGCAAGCGCGGCATCGCTTGTTGAACTGTGTGCGCACTCTCCTATGGTGTATTCTACCGGACATTCCTGAAAGACAGTTTACAGTCGGATGAAAACTGCATGGAAATGAGAACCGGACTCCCCACGGGGCTGCGCTCATTCATTATACCATATACTCGCCCCGAATACAACAAAAAAGAAGGACGAACGTGCGCCCTTCTCTTTTTTCTTACTTTTGTGAACGGATGACACCGCTTTGTTCGCACTTAAAGGTCGTCCGCATCCTGACGGGGGAGCCCGCCGTCGCGGGGAACGCCCGTGTAAGAACCGAGCGCATCCCCTTCGGAGCGCATGTCCGCCCCCTCTTCAAGCCGCTTGCCCTTTTTGCGAACGGAATACAATGCCTCAGTCACAGTTCTTTTCCGTCTTCTGCGTCTTCTGAGCCTTCGCGCCCGTCTTCTGAGCGTTCTTCGTGCAGCCCTTCGTGCAATTCTTCTTTTCCGTCATATTGACCTCCGTTGTAAATGGCATTTTTGAGGCGTCTTGCGCCTTCAGATGCCCTCGTACGGAAGATGCAGTTGGACTTCCCCCTGCTTTGCGCCGCAGAGCGGGCAGACCTTCCACGGCTCCTTGGAAGTGTGCATATAGCCGCACTCGCCGCAGATCCAGATGACGGGGTGCTCACAGGAATACAGCGTGCCGTTCTTCACCGCATCGTACAGATAGCGGAAGATGATCTCATGATTTTCCTCCACCTTTGCGACCTGCTCGTACTTCAAAGCGATGTCCTCGAACCCCTCCTCCCGCGCCGTGCGCGCAAAGGCGGGATAGATGTTCTCGTGCTCGCTCTTTTCATCCTCGGCGGCAAACAAGAGGCTCTCGGCGATCGTGCCCGTGTGGAAGGGGTACCCCGCCTCGACGGGGATGTTTTCCCTGCTCCCCGCATGTGCCACAAGCGCCTCGAAGAACACCCGCGCGTGGTTGGTCTCGTTCTTTGCGATGGTGCGGAGGGTATCCGCCAGCGATTGAAGTCCCGCTTTCGTTGCCTCCCGCGCGACGAGCTGATAGCGCATGCCCGCCTGACATTCCCCCGCAAAGGAACGCGCCAAGTTAAAATAAGTTTGGCTCTTAGAAAAGTCCATCTGAATTCCTCCGTTACAACGCTTATTTTCGGCGCTTCGGAGCGTTTTTATGCGGAATTTACAAAAATAGCCCGCCCGCCGCGCTTTGAGCGCGGCGGGCGGGCCGTTCTTCCTTCTATTAAAGGCTGTACTTTGCGGTGAGCTTCAAGACCGCCGAGAGGCAGTCGTTGAGGGCGCGCGCATCGCCTGCGGAGAGCGCCCTGCCGCGGTAGTCGTCAAGCGAGCGGGCGACGGCATCGAGCTCCAGCCGGTCGGCGGGGTCGAGCTCCGCCGTGCGCAGCTTTTCGATGAGGGAATCGACGTGCTTGAGCTGCAGCTCCCCCTCTTCCAACGTGAGGGCGGGGGGAAGCTCCGTCTCCATCGGCTTGCCCATATCGAGGTCGGCGTGGAAGGCCTGATAGATGTCCTCATTGCGGTTCTTTGCCTTCTTTCTCTTGGGGAAGGGAATGTAGAAGAACACCTTGACGAGCGCCGCGACGGCGAGGTAAATGGCCGCCCATGCGACAAAGTCGGTGAAACTCTCTGCGATGCTCGCGACGAGGAACATACCCACGCCGCCCAGGAAGAGCGCGACGGGCGGATAGGCGCGGTCGGCATGCACGGCGGCGAGGATGAAGCCCGTCAGGATGAGCAGCACGGGCGCGCAAAAATACAAAAACCAGCCGGGCAGCTGGGCGACGCTCCCTAAGACGTCTCTGATTGATTGAATGATCGATTGCATATTGTCTCCTTTTTGCGATGATAGCCGAGTTTGCGGCTCGAATGACGTCCTTATTGTACCCGTTTTGGCGGAATTTGTCAAACGTCCGTCTCAAACCCGCGGGCGATGTTGAGGATGCGCGCGCGCACGGTGCTCTCCTTCACGTGCATAGCGCGGGCGACCGCCTTCTTGTAGAGCGCGATCTGGGGGGCGTAGTCGCGGCGGAGGCGTTCCTTTTCGTGCGAGGAATACTTGTAGTCGACGAGCAGCCAGCCGTCCTTCGTCTCGGCGAGAAGGTCGACGGCGCCCTGAAAGACGATCATATCGTCCGTCTCGGCAAGCCCCGCCTCGCGCGCGGTAAGGCGCAGAAGGAAGGTCTGCTCGCGCAGGACGCGGGAACACGTCGCCGCCTCTTTGAGGGAGGGCAGGGCGAGGATGCCTTCGAGCTTCTTTTCATCGAGCAGGGCGAGCTGCTCTTCGGTGAGAAGGCCCTCTTTCTCCATGCGGGAAAGCTCCTTCTTGACGTCCTCGCCGAAGCGGACGTGCTGCAGAAAGGCGTGGTAGGCGGTGCCCTCCTCGGCGGAGTACCCCTTGCCCGTGTGTTCCTCGGCGGAGAGGACGGGCCACTCGGCGTTCACGCGCTGCACAAGTTCGGTCGCCGTGCTCTTGACAGGAAGAGAGGTGCTCGCCTCGAAGGGGTACGGCCGTGCGTAGACGGCGGAGAGCGCGTCCTCCTCTCTCGCCTCGAAGGCGGCGTCCCCATCAGGGTCCCTCTCGGCGGCCTCGGGCACTTCCCGAAGATAGCGGCGGAAGATCGCCCCGCCGACGAAGTCGGAGAAGGTGTTCGCAAGCTCGGCGGGCTTTTCGGCGGGCCTCTCGGAATAGACGAGGAAGAGCTTGAACTTGGCGCGCGTCATAGCGACGTATAAAAGGTTGAGCTCCCCCTTCTTCTCCTCGTCCGCCTTTTCAAGCTCGATGAGATAGCGGTGCAGCGTGGGGCAGGCGGCGCTCCTTTCCGCGTCGAAGCTCTTGGGCGCGAAGGAGAAGGCGTCCGAATAGTACACCTCGTCGCGGTCCTTGCCGTGGAAGGAGCGGTCCATGTCGAGCAAAATGACGACGGGGTACTCAAGCCCCTTGGAAGAGTGCATGGTGAGCACCTTGACGGCGTTCTCGCCCCCGCTCTCGCGGAAGTCGATCTCGTTGTCCGCCGCCTTCAAGCGGTGCAGGAAGGCGTTGACGTTGCCCTCCGCCGCCTCGGCGAGGCGCAGCACGCGGCGAAGGCGCAGTTCGCCCTCCTCCTTGGCCAAAATTTCCGCTTCGAGCCCGTCCGAAAGGAGGAGCCCCACCATTTCGCGCGCGGAACGCACGCGGGCGAGCAGGCGGTAGTGCTCCGAGAGGGCGAAGAAGTCCTTGAGCTTTGCAGAGAGCGCGTCCGTCAGCTTTTCCGTGTATTCGCGGCAGGCGGCGCGGAAGGTGGGCGCGAAGGGGAATCTAAGGCGCACGGCGGTGAGGTCGGTCTCCTTGAGCCCGCCGAGGAAGGAGAGCATCGCCCCCGCCATGGGGATATCCTGCTCGGCGTTGTCGAGGAAGGAGAGCCAGTCGAGGATGAGCCGTGCCTCCCAGAAGTCACAGACATTGACGTCCGCCGTCGCGGCGACGGGGATGCCCGCATCACTGAGTGCCCGCACGCAGCGCGTCGTGAGCCCCTGATTGGTGCGGCCGAGGATGGCGATGTCGCCGTAGGTGACGGGGCGTTCCCTGCCCGCGTCGGCGTCGAACCACATCGTGCCCGCCTGAGCCTGCACGAGGCGCACCACCGTGCCCGCGACGAGGTCGTCCTCCTCCTGCGGGCGCGGGTCGAGCACGGAATACACGCCGCGCTCCCGCGTCTCCTTCTCCGCCTTGGGGGCGAGCACGAACTGCACCTCGCCCGTGTGCTCCCCATAGCGCGCGCCGCCCTTCATCTTGGCGTCCTTCGCGTAGTCGAGCCCGCACGTCTCCGCGGTCATCGCGCGCGAAAAGACGCGGTTGACGGCGTCGAGCACGGCCGAGGCGGAGCGGAAGCTCTCGCTCAGCGTCAGAGAGACGGGAAATTCCCGCGTCTTTTGCAAAAAGTACTTAGAGCGGCTCCCGCGGAAGCCGTAGATGGCCTGCTTGGCGTCGCCGACGAGGAACACCTCCTCCCCGCCCACGAGAGAGAGAAGTTCCTCCTGCACGAGGTTGACGTCCTGATACTCGTCGACGAACACATAGCGGTACTTCTCGCGCACGCTCTCTCGGATGTCCTCCCGCCGCAGAATGCGCAGGGCGGCGTGCTCAAGGTCGTGATAGTCGAGGATGCCCGCCTCGTTCTTGAGCGCCGCGAAGCGCTCGCGGTATGCAAGGGCGAGCTTTGCAAGGGAACGGGCGCGCGCGGAGGCGTCCTCGTGGCGGGCGCGCTCCGTCTCCTCGTCGGAGAGGGCCGCAAGCTCCTTTTTGAGGGCTTTCAGCTCCTCCGCGAGCGATTTGAGACGTTGAAGGCGGTCGAGCTCCTCCCCCTCGAGCTTGGTCGCCGCAGGGGCGCGCGGGAAGGTCTTTTCGCTCTCGTTTGCGATCTTGACGGCGTCGAACAGCCCCGCTGCCCCGTACAGGGCGGCAAGCTGCCCGATGATGGCGGAGGCAAGCGCCGTCGCCGCCTTGCTCCCCTCAAAGGCGGGAAGAAGCTCCTCCGCCCCCTTCAGGAGAAAGGCGATGCGCCCGCGGATGCGCTCCCAGAGCATGGGCACGAGCTCTTCGAAGGAGAGCATACCCGCCCGTTCGAGCGTTTCGGCGGGGTCGACGCTGTCCTCCGCCGTCGCGTTCATCTGAAGGACGATGCTCCTGAGCATCCGATCGCTCTTCTTGCGGAAGTAGAAGGCAAGAAGGGCGCGAAATTCCTCTCCGCCCGACTTGTAGGCCTCGTCGAAGGTCTCGTCGAGGGCGCGGGAAGAGTAGCTCTTCCACTCGGCGTCGTCCTCCCCCGCGATGCGGAAGGCGGGGTCGACGCCCTCCACATAGAAATAGGTGCGGATGAGCCGCGCACAAAAGACGTGCATGGTGCAGATGTCGGCAAGCGGGAGCGAGGTGATCTGCTCCTTGAGGCGGGCGCGGAGGGCACTGTCCTGCGTCTCCCCCACCGCCTTGACGAGCGCCGCACGCAGTTTTTCGCGCATCTGCGCCGCCGCCTTTCGCGTATAGGTGACGGCGAGCACGTTCCGCACGTCCACGCCGCCCACGATGAGGGAGACGAGGCGTTCGATCATGACGAAGGTTTTGCCGCTGCCCGCCGACGCGGAGACGATGACCTTGCCGCGCGCGGAAATGGCGGCCTGCTGTTCCTGTGTGGGATTGGGCATCACTCTCCCTCCTTTGTCTTTTTGACGATCCCTGCGATCTCACGGCAGGTCACTTTTCCCTCGGCGCGCTCCTCGCCCACGAAGCCGCACAGCGAGCGGAACTTGCAGTAGCGGCACGCGCCCTTATAGGGCGACGGCTCGATGTTGCCCGCCTTCATCTCTCCCTCCGCCCTTGCGGAGACGAGCACGGAGTAGTCGAGGAAGTTTGAAAAGTCCTCGCCGCTCATGGCACGGTCCTTCTTCTTCCCGTCCCACGAATAGTCGATGACGGCGCTCGCCCCGCCCTCTTGAAGAGTGCTGTCCATGCGGCGGATGACGTCCTCCTCGCCCGAGAAGAACCCGCGCATGCGGTAGCGCCGTTCGGCGTCCTCGGGGGAGACGATGTCGCTCGCCGCAGGGAAGTAGAATGCCCCCGCGGGCGTGCGGCCCTCGGCTGCCGCCTTTAAGTAGAGTTCAAGCTGCAGCTTTCTGCCCGTATAATAGGCGGAGGGGCTGTCCTCGATCTCCCCCGTCTTGTAGTCGATAATGCGGATGTAGTCGTCCGAGCTGTCCACGCGGTCTGTCTTCCCCGTGAGGCGGAGGTCGGGAAGGCCCACGCGCGCCTCCGTCTCGAGCACGGAGAATCGGGAGCCGGCGAGCTGGCGGTAAGCGGCCGCCGCGACTTCCTGCCCCTCTTTGATGAGACGTTCGCCCGTATAGGCGCCCGCGTCGGTATCGGCAAGGCCCTGAAAGCGGGGCGTCTTCAAGAGCTCTTCGCCCGTCTTTTTAGCGAGGGCGCGGCACTCCTCCTCGGAGGTGAGGGAAGGGAAACTTCTCGCCGTCTCCTCGAGCACGGCGTGCATGAAGTTGCCCGTGTCCGTCGCCATGACGGTGCGCTCCTCGCGCTCCTGCAGTTTGAGCCCGCGCGCGGCGAAGCCCTTGTAGGGGCAGTCGAAGTAGGTCTCGAGCAGCGTCGGAGAGACGTTCCCGCGGAAGTAGAGCTCCCTCCCGTTGACGCGCGGCTTTTCGTCCTGCCCTAAAAGGCGGCCGACGTTCTCCCCCCGCTCCTCCAAAAAGGCGGCGATGGCCTGAAAGCGGCCTTGTTCCCGCTCCCCTCTCTCCCTGCGGCGGCGCAGCATCCCGCGGATGGCGGGCATCCTTTCCGAGCAGTCGTAGGGGAAGAGGTCGGGCATCGGGGGCATCTCGAAGAGCTTCTCCGCCGAGCGGAAGATCTCCCCGGGCTCGCTCTCCTCTCCCCCGCGTTTCAGGGGACAGGAGAGGTACAGCCGCTCTTCAAAGCTCCCCAGCCCGAGCGCCAGTCCCTCGCGGGCACGGGCGTTGACCTCGGCGATGGCGGGCTCGATGACGACCTGCAAATCGGAGAGCGCGGCGATCTCCCCGTCCGAGATGACGGCGGTGTCCTGCGCGGCACGGGGAAGGCCCGCGTTCAGCCCCGTTGCGAACAGGACTTTGACGCGCGAGAAGCGGCTCTCCGTCGCATCGCCCACAAAGACGGCGTCGACGGACTGCGGGATCATGGAAATTTCGAGGGCCTCGAGCCCGCTCTTTAAAAGCGTGGAAAACTCGCGCACCGTCATGCTGCCCTCGGCGACAGCGGCGATCTCCTGAAGCACGCCCTCGAGGGGGGTGAGGTCCAAAAAGGCGCGTTCGGAGCCTTCGAACTGTTCGGAAAGGCTCTCGGTGACCTTCTCCGCGTCCACGACTTGCATGAGCGCGCGCACGCCGTCCGCAAAGCGCGCCCCGTTCCCCTTTTGGGGGAAACAGCTAAGCGCAGCGAGCATCCGTTCGCGGCAGGCAACGAGGGCGTCCCTATGATAGTCCTTGACGGCGTCGCCCTGTTTTATTTCCCGCCGCACCGCCCCGCGGTAGCCGCCGAACTTCAAGAGATAGTTGCGGTATTCGTCCCCGTTCCCGAAGTAGACAGAGGACGCGACGGCGTCGGCCTCGTCGGGCAGCGCCCCGTCCGCAGCGGCGGAGAGCACGTCCAGAAGAAAGAGGCAGAAGGGATGCTCGGAAAATGGCCGCTTTTCGTCCGCGAAGTAGGGAATATGGTAGGCGGAGAACACGCGGCGGACGAGCGAAAAGCTCTCTTTGTCCTGCACGAGCACGGCGAAGTCGGAGTAGCGGTACTTGTCCTCAATGATATGTTTCTTGATGAGCGCGGCGACGGCGCAGAATTCCTCCTCCTCGTCGAGGACGGTGAAAGCGCGTACCCGCTCCGTCTTTTTGGGCGGTTCGACGAGCTTTTCGGGGGAATAGAGCCCCTCCGAAAGGTGCTTGGCGTCCTCGTTCTGCGAGCTTTTGAGCTGTTTGGGTGCATCCTTTCCGCGCTCCTTGGCGACTTCGCGGAAGATGCGCGCCGCGGCGTTGGTATACATGCCCGCGTGCCCCGCAAGGAAGATGCCCTGAACGCGCTTGGCGCACTCGAAGGCGGCCTCGATGCCCTCCCGCGCCTGCCGCGTGAAGGAGGGAAAGGCGAAGAAGATGATATTTGTCTCCCCGAGGTTCGCCTCCTTCAGGGCCTCGGGAAGGAGCGCGAGATAGCCGTTCTCGTCGGTGAGGCCCTTCTCCCTGAGAAAGGCCTTATATTCCGCAAAGAGCAGGGCGAGGTCCTTGAGTTTCCCGCCCAGCGTGCCGCCCGCCTCCGCCGCACCTTGCAAGAGAAGTTCCTCGTCGACGCGGGACGCGGAGAGCTGGGCAAGCGTCTCGTACACCGCCTGTGCCGCGCCCTTTTTAAAGTAGTTGAGCTCGCTCTCCTTCTTGGAGAGGATGGCGGAGACGGCCATGACCGAGCCCTGCTTGGAGAGGAGCTTGATGCCCTCGCGCCCGCCCGAGAGGAAGCGCGCAAAGGTGGTGACTTCGGTGAGCATGGTGCCCCCCGCCGCGTCCAAAACGGCGCGCTCCGAAAGCAGGGTGAGCCTGTCCTCCGAAAAGATGAGCGTCCTCTCCCCGTTTTTTTCGTTCTCCGCGACGGCCGCGGAGAGGCAGACGAGCGCGTCGGAGAGCGTGGGTGCGCCGATGATCGTGGGCATACGTTCCTCCTTCGGGCGGAACACCGCCCATGGTCCCTCCATTATAGCACATTCGGGGCATAAATTTCATGAAATTTTCTCTGATTTTCGGTGATTTGTTTTTACAAACGGAAAAAAGTGTGCTATAATAGATATCGACTTTTCATATCGAGAGGTTTCAATGAAGAAAATTCGTCTGGCGGGGCTCTTACTGCTCGCCCCCCTTACCCTCCTCACCGCGTGCTCGGGAGGCGTGCCCCTCTCCTTTACGGCCAACTGGTACCGCAACACGGCGCTGGGCGCTTCCGTCAACGATACGCACGAGGAGCTCGTCTATGAAGTCACCTTCACGCCCGAAGAGGCGGACGGCGGCCTTGAAGCGGAGTATGAGACGGGCACCTATACGACCAGCCTCGTCAACACCAACGTGACGCTTTCGGACGGCACCACGACGGAGGGATACATCTACACGACCGAGCTCACGATCTCGGGGAGATACCGCCTCGGGAGCGAGGTGAGCGACACGTTCCACGATTCCATCACCTCCACCGTCACCTTCCTGCGCGTCACCGACGGGATGCGGCCCGTTCAAAGCGAAAAGGAAGTCATCTCCACCTCCGCGTCCGTCTCCGTTCCCGAAACGCTCGAGGGCGCCTACACGACCTACCACTACACCTACAGCGTCTCTTACGACGCAGGGCTCACCACGGCGACCGCGACGTACACCGACCTCACGGAAAAAGAGGACGGCACCACGGCGGAACCAGAAGTGCGCGAATACGACATCGACGGAGATACGTCCTTCCTCGACAACGAGCAGATCCTCTTCGCCCTGCGCGGGCTGGACCTCTCCTCCGCTCACTCCTTCCGCACCATCAACTCGGTGATGGGCATCGTCTCCACCGTCTCGACGAGCTCGGCTTCCTCGGCGCCCACCGCCGTCAAAGAGAACGTTGACTTCACGATGGACGGCACCGCCGTCGACGAGGAGATCGACGCCATCCAGGTCAATCTCGCCTATACGACGAAGCCCTCGGGCCAACCGCAGACGCTCGTCTATGCCGCGACGACCGACCCCGCAAACAACACCTACCGCAATGTGCTGCTCCGCATGGAAGTGCCCGTGCCCAATTCGCTCGGCACCCTCGTCTACCGCCTGACGGATGCGCAATTCGCCACCAAGTGATCTGATGATACGAACAGTCCTTACAACAAAACGGTTGAGGAATACGCCTCAAAACCATATGCCCAGTGATAAGAACTCGGGGGTCCCTGAGTTCTTATCTTTTTTTTAAGCGCATTGAATGACGGGCCGCTCTCCGCCCGTGCGCGGGCGCGTGCGGCACTTTGTCATAGAGGAGACACCGCGGGAGATTTTTCCGCGTCGCAATAAATGAAGAGAAACAGAGAAACTAAGAAAAAGGAGAAGAAGTGTGCAACAACAAGAGTATTTCAGCTGCCCCGCGGATGAAGTAGTGACCTCCCTCGGCACGGATGCCGCGAAGGGCCTCACGGAAGCGGAAGCACAGGAGCGGAAGGCGCGCTACGGCGAGAACAAGCTGCAGGAACAGAAGAAAAAGAGCATGCTCGTGCGCTTTTTGGAACAGTTCAAGGACGTGATGATCATCATCCTCCTCATCGCGGCGTGCGTGTCGTTCGGCGTCATCTGCTATCAGGTGTTCGTCACGGGCGAGGAGAGCCCCATCGAGTTCGTCGAACCCGCCCTCATCATCTTCATCGTCGTCTTGAATGCCATCATGGGCCTCGTGCAGGAGAGCAAGGCGGAAAAGGCCTTGGAGGCCCTCAAGAACATGTCCGCCCCTCACGCGCGCGTGCTGCGTGACGGCAAGGAGAAGTTCATTCAGGCGTCCGACCTCGTCCCCGGCGACATCATCTACCTCGAAGCGGGCGACTTCGTTCCCGCAGACGCCCGCCTTCTGACAAGCTCCAACTTGAAGTCCGAAGAGAGTGCCCTCACGGGCGAGAGCGTGCCCTCCGAAAAGGACGCGCGCGCCGAGGTCAAGGAGAAGGCCTCCGTCGGCGACAGGACCAACATGGTCTTCTCGGGCTGCTCCGTCACCTACGGTTCGGCGACCGCCGTCGTCACGGGCACGGGCATGAACACCGAGATGGGCAAGATCGCAGGCCTGCTTGCAGGCGAGAAGGAAGTGCGTACGCCCCTTCAGGATAAGCTCGCACAGCTCGGCAAGTACCTCGGTTTCGTCGCCCTCGCGGCGTGCGCCATCATCTTCATCGTGGGCGCGTGCGTGGGCCTCGACTGGCTCGAGCTCTTCATGACGGCCGT
>CALVWI010000008.1 GCA_944367045.1 uncultured Clostridia bacterium
GCTCCTCATCCGTAAGATAGAAAAGTACGACGGAAGGATCGTCCGGGAGATCTTCCCCGTCGAACTGAGTAAATAAATAAAAAATTGTGCACGGCACAGACAAGGAGGAAAAAATGAGACTCAGCTGGAAGGCATTGGTGATGTCGGTCGCTCTTTTGTTTTCAATGGGAACGATGGCAGCGTGCGGAGGCGGGGCGTCGGAAGGACAGACGACCATTCGCTTCTGGTATACTGCGACCATTTCCGAAAATAGGATCATAAATGAGATGATCGACGCCTATAACGAGGGGCAGGGCAAGGAGGACGGCGTCTTTGTCGAGGGCGACAACCGCCAGAACATCGACCGCACCGCACTCTATTCCAACCCGCCGAGCGTTTTGATGATCTCCGATGAAGAATTCAAAACTTGGGCGCTCGAGGGGCTGTTCACCGATCTTACAGACTACTATGAGAGCGATCCGGGAAGCTATTCCGAGGATGGCATCCCCGATGCGCTCACGAACACCTTCCGCATCGACAAGGAAGTCGGTGCGAACGGCATCCGCATGGCGGGAGAGGGCGCAGACTTGCAGGCGCTTCCCTTCGGGGCGACCCCCATGGTGTATTTTTACAGCCTTCCCGCATTTGAAGATCAGGGCATCAACATCATTTCCGTCGCCGAAGAAGAGCTGAACGGAACGGGCGAATATGCCGAAGTTCAGCCGCACGGCTATGCGGAATACAAGGAGTCTCCGTTCGAGGGTGCCGTGTCCTCCACGAATATGGCGGGTGAGACGGTCTATAAAGTCTTCAACAACCGTATTCCCATGAACTGGGAGGAGTTCCGCTATCTTTCCAAGATGTTCACCAAGAGCTATAATGCGTCTTCGCCCACGACGACGGGTTCGGGTTCGCACTGGTGGTTCTCCTACGGCTGGTCTGTCGGCGGAGACTGCATCGGATGGAATGAGGATCACTACGAATTCACCGTTGCGGACGAGGAACCTAACTGGCTTGTTCTCACCGACGGACTGACGCTCAACGGCAGGACGTATAACGCGGGTGAGATCGTCGATTATGCGGACCGCGACGCAGCTGCCGGCGTTGCAGATGAGGGCAGCGTTCACGCGCTTCCTTCGCAGTACGATGCACTCTATGAGTTTGTCCGTCTCTCCTCTCCCGTAGGCGGCAGAAACGGACAGGGCGAAGACGGTTACGGCGTCGGGGTCTTCTCGGGTGACAACAGCGCGAGCAGTCTTTCGACCCAACAGGTCGCTCTCCTTGCAAGTTCGGATGCAGTCACCAGTCTGGAAACTTCCTACAACGGAAAATACGATATCGCTCCCGCACAGCAGTGGAGAGAGTACGTCGGCGGCAGCACCTATCAGATGAACGGCGAAGAGGGGTTTGCCAACGAGTATCTCAAAGTCATCGGCGAAACGTACGACGGCGAGGTATATACGGGCGAGCTTGCCGTGGACGAAGAGACGGGCACGCCCTATGTCGGCCGTGCGACGGGCTTTGCGGGTATGACGGCGCTCGTCATTCCCGAGCGTTCGGATGCATCCTTGAAGGATGCCGCTTGGAAGTTTATCCGCTGGGCGGCGAGCGAAGAGGGGCAGGCCTATGTGCTGCAGACAGGTGACGTGCCCAATCAGACCTCTCTCGCGTTCTCGGATGATTTCTTAAACGTCGGCAGCGGCAAAAACTACTGGGCATTTGCCTTCCAGGCACAGAATGCCAACATCGGCGACTGGGCTTACTTTGAAAACGGCGAGTGGGTCAACGACTGGTCGGGCTCCTTCAATAACCAGCTGCGTGCGGGCTATATGACGATCGACGCCTTCATGGAAAAGGACGGCGCTGCGGCAACGAGTGCCATCGCCAAGGTCAACATCTACCTGAACGGGAGGTGGTGAGATGAAGGCTGCCGAAATAGCCTCTTTTGCGGAAGAGGAGCGTACGCGGAAGATACGGGAAAAGCTTCCGCACAAGAAGATCATAACCAGACAGAACGTCCTTTGCTGGGTCATCGTCGCTATTCCGCTCATCGGGTTTCTGGCGTTCAGCGGATTTACGTTGGTTTTCTCCCTCATGGCAATGTTCTGTGATATGGAGTACAACCAGATCGATACGCTGACCTGGAATAACTTTGCGAATTTCTTTCAGATAGGGGAGAACATCTCTACGATCCTGCAATCGATCAAGGTGACGCTCATCCTCACGCTGGCACAGTTCACGTCGCTTCTCATCGCGATCATCATGGCGGCGTTTCTCAGCCAGGGGGTCAAGGGGACCCGGTTTTTCCAAACACTTTACTTCGTGCCATATATCTGTTCGGCGGTCGCTGTATCCATCATGTGGACGGTCATCTTCGGCTGGAACGGAGCGCTGAATGCGCTGCTGGGGCTCGATAAGGAATGGCTGAATAACCTGGAAAGTCCTTCCTCTCTGACCTGGGCGATCTTCATCTCCATCATCTGGCAGGCGCCGGGGTACGGCATTGTCATGTATTGTTCGGCGTTCAAGTCCATCAACCCTTCCCTGTATGAGGCGGCAGACCTCGATGGGGCAAACGCCTTCCAGAAGTTTTGGTATATCACGCTGCCCGGCATCTCGGCGATCACGTTCTTCCTGATGCTGGCGGGCATCACGGCGGGCCTTACGACGTTCGACGCCTGCAGGGTGATGGCACCGGTGAGCTGGGACGGCTATGCGGGACCGGACAACGCAGGGCTTTCGCTGATGTATTACATCTATATCGAGGGCGTGCAATTCGGGAATATGGGGTATGCTTCCATTCTGTCGTGGCTTCTGTTCCTCGTCATGATGATCCCTTCGGTGTATCTCATCCGCAAGAGAGTGCTCTCCTGGGAGGATATGTGATATGCAAAATACTGCCGTAAAGACGCTGCAAAGAAGAAAAGAACATCACATCCCTGTGCGTAAGATCGTCACATATCTGGTGATGACGCTCTATCTGCTCATCCTGATGGCGCCCTTTCTCATCGTCATCCTCACTTCGTTTACGAGTGACTATGAACTCGGCGCCTACGAATTTCATCTCTTTCCTTATGAGTGGACTTGGGAAGGGTATGAACTCATCTTTACGCTCGATCCGAATGCGGTGAACGGTGTGCCTTCTCTGCTCATCGGCTTCTTCAATACGATGTGGCAGACGCTCATCCCTACGGTTGGCGGACTCTTTGTGTCCACCCTCGTCGCATTCGTCTACTCAAAGTTCCGCTTCCCCGGCGGGCGAACGCTCTTTCTGATCACGGTGCTGACCTCGATGCTCCCTCTGGGCGCATTCGGGTTTGTCGGGTATCTGTTCTATATGAATATCGGCTGGGTCGGAGGCTCGCGCGGACTTCTGCCGCTCATCATTCCGGGCCTGTTCGGCAGCGCCGGCACGATCTTCTTTCTCCGTACTTATTTTGACAGTGCGCTGTCCAACGAGATCGTGGAGGCCGCAAAACTTGACGGCGCGGGAACGGTGCGACTGTTCTGGTCGATCGCGCTTCCGCTCGCAAAACCTGCCTTTTTGGCGCAGTTTCTGTTTGCCTTTGTCGGGTCGTACAACAGCTATTCCGCTCAGCTCATGTATCTGTATGACGAGAAATCACTTTGGAATCTGCAGCTTGCGCTCTCTGAACTGACCGGGATGCTGAATGAAGGGAACGGCTACAACAATGCGCGCTGCGCGGCCGCTCTGATTGCACTGCTGCCCCTTGTCGTCCTGTATATCAGTATGCAAAAGTACTTTATCGAGGGCATCAATATCGGCGGCGGAAAGGAATGACAAGGAAGAAATAAGGAGAACCTACATGAAAAAAATCAAGATCGCAGCGGTCATTCTTTCGGCGCTGCCCTGCATATCGCTGCTCGCAGCCTGCGGAGAGCCGACCGAGACCATCTACCAGCCCGCAACGGAACTCTCGTTTTACGACGGGACGTATGTCGAGGAGCTGGATGATCCGAATAAACCCTATTACAACGATGAGCTTTGGCGGCGCGCCAGTAATTCCATCAGCGGTGCGGATCCGCTTGTGCTCGATGACACGGCACGCTCCGGCTACTACTACGCCTATGTGACGGGGCTCAACTATTACTATTCCGACGACCTCGTGACCTGGTCGAGCGGCGGCAGCTTTGTGTCGCTCCCGTCCGAGCTTTCAGGGGCGAATGCAACGTGGGCGCCCGAGGTCATCTATGACGCGGAAGCGGAGAAGTACTATGCTTACTTCTCGCTCACGCCGCAGCCCGACACCGACATGGAGGGCGTGACGTCGCCTGCCTATCTTGCAGTCGTCGCCGTATCTGATGCGGCGCAGGGGCCCTTTGAAGTCGTCGACTTCACCAACGAAGCGCAGGTGGAGAATGCGCTCGGCGAAGGATATGAGGACTACGTCCGTACCACTTCGGAGGACTATCCTCAGTACTACGCGAAATACGCGCTCTTCGACCAAGCGGCATATCTTGAAGAGTTCGAAAAGAGGGGGATCCCCGATACCGATCCCATCATCACCGTCTCCAACACGGGCGTCGACGGGGGATATGTCGCGACCATTGACTTAAGCCCCTTCATCGATCCCGATACGGGAGAAAAATATCTCTATTGGAGCCAGACGCCGGGCGCCATCGCGGGCGTGAAGATGATCAACTGGCTTACGCCCGATTGGTCGACCTACGAGACGCTGACCGCTTGCCGTTACTACACCATCGAGGACTATCAGAAGGCGATGAACGGCGAGGAAGTCGAGACTGTTTACTACGAGGAGATGGCGTCCTACTGCAACGAGGGCCCGTTCATGTATAAGCATAACGGCCTCTATTACCTTACCTTCTCCATCGGTTCCTACACCGAGGCTTCCTACGGCGTCATGCAGGCCGTGAGCGACAGCCCGCTCGGGCCCTTCAGGAAACTTACCGATGAAGAGAACGGGATGCTCCTGAGCAATGACGTGGGGGAGAACCACGCGGTGGGCGGCCCCGGTCACCACTCCTTCTTTACGGTCAACGTGGACGGCGAGCAAAAGCTCATGATCGCATACCATGCGCACACCAATCTCGTGACGTATTCCGATCGTGCACTTCGGTTTGACGAGGTGAAATGGGTCACGATCGAGGATGAGAACGGCAACGAACTTGACGTCATGCACGTTAACGGACCTACGGTCACAACGCAGCCAACCTTCGGTGTCGGGCAGGAATACGGCGATATTTCCGATGCAATGGAGAGCGCAGCGCTCATCCGCGGCGAGTTCGCCGAGGGCAGCTCGGCAGATCCGCTCATCGACGGTCTGTTCTCCTGTTTCGTGCAGTCCAACCAGGCATTCGAGGACAAATATGTGCAGGAGACCAAAGTCGTTTCTTCCTCCACGTTCGAGATCGCATTGGAGTCGCCCCGCGAAGTGTGCGGCATCATGTTTTACAATTCCAAGAGGGATGAGACAACGTTTGAAAAGATCACGAACATCGCCTTCATCTGCGAGGAGAACGGACAGGACAAGGTGTATCTCATTCCCGAACTTGCGTTTGATTTTGACTGCAACCACATCTACGATGCACTCAATGACCGCTATTATCTCATCTACGGCGGCGGATGCTATGCGGAATTTGCACCCCTTGCAAACGTCAAGGCGATCCGCTTTACGGTAGAAGTGCCCGAGGGCAAGGAGAGCGTCGGCATTGCCGAGATCGCACTGGTCGGCAAGTTTGCAGACGCACAGGCATAAGGAGGAATGGCCATGAAAAAAAGGATGAAAGTTTTGGCAGCGATGAGTGCGGCTGTTGTCGCGCTCTCTGCGGTCGCTGCAGGATGTTCACAGGGTAATTTTGTCAATGGCCCCGAGTACAGCTATCGCGTGACCGGAAAGACGGAGGAGTACGTCATCAACACGACGGGTTCGACGGTTCAGGTCGACTCGGGCATCACGGTCGACGGTGTGTTCGATGAGGCGCTCTATGAGGGCAGAAACTGGCTTCAGCTCAACAAGATCGTGCCCGGCGGCGAGACGGGTTCGCTCGAGATGACGACGTATTTTTCGGATACGGGCATCCTCGTTGCAGCGCATATCGTTGACTCGAGACCCGCCGTTTACAGTTCGTCCGTGGAAACGGGCAACCAGACGTGCTTCAGCGGGTATTTTGCCTTTGAGGACGCGACAACGGTGGGAAATGACGTCTATGAGATCGAGTGCACGGCAGGGAATCGGTTCAAAATTTCCGAATTTGTCAATGGCAGTCTGCGCGTTTTGAACATCCCGGAAGACCAAATGCCCGTTCATGCGGTGCGCCGCATCGGAGATATCACAAAGGGCGAGTGCTACGAGTACTACGTGGAATACTTTATGCCGTACTCCCTGTATGGAAAGTCCGCCCGCCCCGTCAACGTGTATTTCAATCCCACGATGATCTCCGCAACGCTGGATGACTACGGCAATGCGATCGCCGATCTGCGTACCTGGTACAATTTCGGCGGAGAGCAGAGCTCGCTCAACGGCTGGGGAAAACCCAACTCGGGATATGTGTTCGACCGCAACGGCTTTATCTGCAACGATCTTATCATTGAAGAGGCAGAGGGCGGCACCGTCACCGAGGAATGGGGTTACGACTGGACCATAGACGGCGACGTCGTCAATCTCAACATTCAGGCCGACGAGGGCTATGTGCTCGAGCACCTGTATTTCAACGGCGAGGACGTGGTGAGCAGCGTCATGGGCAACGTCTATTCCTTTACCGCCTACGGCGATGCGACCGTCGTGCCCACATTCGTTCCTCAATCGTCGGCCATCCAGGTGGAGAACTCCGTCGAGGCATGGGTCGGGTACCCGCCCTCAGAGTTTGTCGTAAAGCTCAACAACGGCGAGAGCGACTTCACGCTTGAATATGACTAGACCAAGCTCGAGATCGACAAGGAGAACAGGACGGTCCGCGCACTTGCGGAGGGCAGGTTCGAAGTCAAGGTGACGAGCGGAGAGGATACCGCAAGCTTTTATGTCAACGCCTCCGTCGTCGATACGAGCGGAACGCAATGGAATTACAGCGGCTTCACTTCTTCCGCAACGGACAGAGCCAATCAGTACGCTGCAAACGGAACGGACGGAAAGACGACGGTATTCATCGGCGATTCCTTCTTCGACGCCGCATCGTGGAGCTGGAATAATTTCTACACCGATTACGCAGGTAAAGATGCGCTTGCGCTCGGCATCAGCAGTTCGACCTCTTTCGATTGGGAAAACTTCTATCTCCACAATCACGCCGTTCTCGACATGGCACCTAAGAACCTTGTCGTCAACATCGGTACGAACAACTTCTACGACGACCACCGCTCCATGCAGGAGACCGTCCGCGATATCGAGAGACTGTTCACCTGCCTGCACGCGGCGATGCCCGATACGCAGATCTACTACTTCTCCATCGCCCTGCGCGCCGATACCACCTATTCGGCGTCGATCAGCGCAGCCAATGATGCCTTGCAGGAGTGGTGTGAAAACCGTGATTGGATCACCTTCATCGACGTAGAGGACAAGGTGACGACAGGAGATCTTGCCGACGGCGTCCATCCGAATGCAAACGCTTACCGCGATATCTACATGAAGGAATTGGAAGCCGCGGGGTGCGTGATCGAAGATAAATGATGAAGTGCTCCTTTCACGAAACAAAAGTATAATTGAAGGCCTTAAGGCCCTGAAGGGTCACAAATATAAGGAGGAAAACGATGAGTACAAAACAGAAAAAATGGACCGCAGTCATATCGGTCGCATCCATTCTGACGCTGTCGCTGGGTGCATTCGCGGCATGCGGCGGAGAGGAACACACGCTCACTCCGGTGGATGCGAAGCAGCCGACCTGCACGGAAGCGGGAAACGAGGCTTATTACCTGTGTTCGCATTGCGGCAAACTTTTTGCAGACGAAAATGCGGAGACGGAGGTCAGCGATGCGGATGTCACGCTCGCAGCGCTCGGGCATGAACTCACCCATCACGATGCGGTTGCTACAACGTGCACGGAGAATGGCAATATCGAATACTGGTCCTGCTCTCGCTGTGAGCTGAATTTCTCGGATGCTGAAGCGACAAAGCAGGTCGGAAGCGTCACGACCACCGCCTCGCATGATATCGTGCTGGTGGGCACCGTCGAGCCGACGGCGGAGAGCGAAGGCGTGAAAGAACACTATGAGTGCACCGTTTGCAAAACCTATTTCGCCGATCCTTACGGTGAAGAGGAAGCAGACAAAGAGGACTATGTGCTCGATAAGCTCGTTTCACAGAGCGTCAGCATCACCGTTGAGATCTACGACCTCTCGGGCGCACTCATCGAGGACGCGGCGGCATACGAGGAGATCAGCGGCGAACTGGCCCTTGTCGGCAGCTATTCTACCAACACCTACGAAAACCTCACGGTGAACGCGGACAGGTCGCTCGGGGTCGATTCCCTCTGCGTCGGGAGCTATCAGATCGACGCCGACGGTTTCAGGAGAGCGTCGTTTGAAGTCACGGCGGGCACGACGGACTATACGCTCCGCCTCGAAGAGACGATCGCCTATGGCTCAAACGATAACGTGACCGTCAACGACAGCGAGGGTACGATCTCCTTCGCGGCGCTGGATATGCAGAACAATGCCTGGACGGGCAGCGCAGAGCTCATTCTTCCCGAAGATCTCGGGAACGACACCTTTGTCTTTAACGCCACCTTGAAGATGGGCGATTACACTGCGGGCTGGACGACGGAAGGGACGCAACAGCGCTATGCCATTCAGCTCCTTTCCAACAACGTCGGATTCTACTTCTGGTCTTGGGACAGCAGCGGCTATAAATCGCATATCCGTCTGTTTGCGACCAACAACTTAAACAACGCAATGGCAGAGAATGCCGACGTGAATGCCGATGAGGCAGCTCTCGGCTTTATGACGGAGTCGCTTCTCGGCGAGGAAGGCCTTCAGCTCCGCATCTTCCGCACGAGCACCGAATTCGCGCTGTTCGCATGGAACGGGACGGAATGGACGCATCTCGGCTCCATCGACATCTCGTCTTATGGGGAGATCCCGGCAAGGATCGTGCTCTACGGTGCGCAGGCTTCCTACGTGTGGTCGGATATCGGAATTCAAACGCTGACGTATGTCGCGGCGTCCGAACCTTCCGCCGAAAAGCCAGGCAATCATGCCTACTATACGGACGGCACGCGTTACTGGTTCGAGGACTTTGAGGAAACGACCGCAGAGGACGTCATGATCTATATGCCGGTCAGCGTCACGCTCAACCTTTCCGCGATCGCCCTTGACGGCAAGACTGCGGCACATATCCCCGAAGGCACGGTCATCACCTTGACGGGCCGTTCCAATGTCTATACTTACACGGTCGGTGAGAGCGATGTGCTCAATATGACCGCCGGCAGCTACACCGTTTCGGCGGACGGCTACCGTACCATTCAGCTGAATGTTCCCGCAACGGGCGGCGAGATCAATGTCACTTTGACGCAGGTCATCTATATCCCCGCACAGCCCATGGTGAACAATGCGTGGACTTCCGGCGAGCTGATCGCAGTCCCCGAAACGATCACCGGCGATTTTGTCCTTGAAATGACGCTGAATATGGGTAATTACACTGCGGGCTGGACGACGGAAAGCACGCAGCAGCGCTATGCCATCCGTCTGACGGAAGGAAACGTCGGGTTCTACTTCTGGTCGTGGGACTCCAACGGCTACAAAACGCGTATCCGTCAGTTCGGCGAGAACAATCTCACCAATGCAATGGCGGAGAATGACGACGTCAACGCGGACGAATCCGGACTTGGCTTTTTCGTCACCGAACTCCTGAGCAAAGAAGGGCTTCGCATCCGAATCGTGCGTATGGGTACTACGTTCATGCTGGAAGCCATGAACGGCGATGTTTGGGTGAATCTCGGTTCTGTCAGCTGCGCGGAAGGCGATCCCACCGAGATCGAAGTGTACGGCGCACAGGCATCCTACGAGTGGTCTAATATCAACTTTGCCGCTCTCGAATATGTCGCGGAAAAGCAGCCGTCGGTCTCCGAGCCGGGCAATGTCGCTTACTACACGGACGGCACCAACTACTGGCTTCCCGACGGTACGCAGACGACTGCGGAAGACGTGCTCGTCTATATGCCTGTTGCAGTGACGCTCAACTTCTCCTGCGTCGGGTTGGACGGCTCGCCTTTGGCAGCTCTTCCTGATGGACTTGTCATCACCTTTACGAGCCGTGTTGCGACGTACACCTATACTGTGGGCGGAGCTGCGATCACCGAGATGCTCATCGGCGATTACACCGTCACGGCGGACGGCTTCCGTACCATTCAGCTGAATGTTTCCGCGACGGGCGGCGAACTGAACGTCGCTTTGACGCAGGTCATTGCTCTTCAGGGGAGCGTCGAGGACTATACGAGCAATCAATGGTCTGATTCCGCTACGCTCGAGATCGGGCAAAACATTGCCGACAGCACGGCGGTCATCCTCGAGTTCACCATTAAGAACGTGACAAACTCTCAGGCCGGATGGCCTACCGATGAATGGGCGTCCCAGCGTCTTGCCATCCAAATGGCGGCAGGGAACGAAGGCTTCCTGTTCTTCCTTCCCAAAGGCGAGGCCAATATCTTCGACATGACGGACAACACGATTTCGGACGGCGGCAAGACGCGGTTCGGAGAAAGCGGCACGACCTATGCGTGGGTCGATACGCTGATGCGCACCGCAAACGGTGTTCAGATGCGCCTTGTACGTACTGGGGAAAATGTGACGCTGTATGTGCTGAACGAATCGGAACAGTGGGTCAAGATCGGTACGGTGGCATGCGCCGATGCCCAAACGGAGATCATTTTCTATGGCTGCGGCGTAACGTGGGAATTCTCCTCTGTAACAGTCGATGAACTCACCTATGTAGCGGAAAAGCAGCCGACGGCCTCCGAACAGGGCAACGTCGCCTACTACACGGACGGCACCAACTACTGGTTCGAAGACGGTTCTCAGACGACTGCCGAGGATGTTGCGATTAACGCGGTCAGCGTATCGTTAAGCTTTTCTGCGACGGAGTTGGACGCTTCCAAGCCTGCTTCGCTTGCAGATGGTACGGTCATTACGCTTACGGGCAAATTCAATACTTATACCTATACGGTTGGGGGAACTGCACTCACGCAGATGTACGCAGATACCTACACCGTCACTGTCGACGGCTATGCGACTGCAACGCTGGTCGTTCCCGAAGAGGGCGGCGAGCTGACTGTTACGCTGCATAAGGCCTTGACGATCGGAAAAGGCGCCGTTGCTCTGACGAACAACGCATGGGCGGGACAGGAGAAGCTGACCGTTCCCGATGGGCTCACGACGGGCGACTTCGTATTCGAAGCGACCCTCAACATGCGTGACTTCTTAAGCGGATGGGACACCATTCAGACGCAGCAGCGCTACGCCATCCGTCTGACGGAAGGGAACGTCGGGTTCTACTTCTGGTCGTGGAACTCCGGCGGCACAAGGACGCACATCCGTCAATTCGGTGAGAACAATCTCACCAATGCGATGGCGGAAAATGCCGACGTCAATGGGGATGAAGCGGGACTTGGCTATATCGTGGACGAACTTTTAAGCGATGAAGGGCTTCGCATTCGCATCACCCGCACGGGTACGACGTTCAAGCTGGAAGTTATGAACGGAGATGCGTGGGCCGAGCTCGGCTCCGTGACCTGTGCAGAGGGCGACGCCGCAGACATCGAGCTGTATGCGGGTGCCGGCACATATGTGTGGTCGAATATCACCATCAACCCTGTTTAAGAGACGATATCATCGTCCCGAAGAGGAGCGGAAAATTCTCCCGCTCCTCTTTTTGGGGACGAAGGAGATCTTATGAAAAATCGGTTAAGGATCTTAACTGCCGCATTGGCTTCCTGCCTTTTTGCAGGCTGTTGTCTGGCGGCATGCAACGTGCACACGCATGAGCTGACGGCCGTTCAGGAAAAGACGGCAACGTGCATCGAAGCGGGCAATCTTGCCTATTGGTATTGCGAGGGATGCGGGAAATATTTTTCCGATGAAGCGGCATCGCAGGAGATCGCCGAGGCGGATACCGTCACGGAGCCGCTCGGGCATGTGATGCAGAGGGTCGCGCTCGCAGACGATGAGATCGCCTCGAACGGAGGAAGGGAAGTCTGGACGTGCAGCCGCTGCGGGGAGACGTTTGCCGAGCAGTCGGGGGAAACGCCCGTTGACGTGCTTGCAAAAATGTTCACCGATCGCGAATTCTACGCAGAGGGCACGGAAAACGGGCCGGACGTCTTTACGAGTACGCAGATCGGCGGCAAATTTGCGCCCATCGCCCCGCAGAAGTTTGTCATGCGTTTCTTTATGGGGTTCACTTATGACGTGAGCGAGCTCGTGTCGGGGCAGAACGTTGAAGTGCATATGAACATCCACCGCACCGACGCCAATCCCAACTGGTGGCAGCTCGTGTTCCGCTATCATCCCACGGCGGGACAGGAGACGGTCGTCATTGAGGCGAGCAGGATCGGCGCGGGCGGCAGAACTGCTTATACGCTCGATCGGGCGTTTTCCGATCTCATCAAGGAGCAGAACGGACTTTATCTGCTGCTCCAAAGAGACGGCGACCGCCTCGCCTGCTACGCGGAGGATGCCGACGGAAAGCCGCAGCTCATCTTCTCCGTGACGGGTTTTCCCACAGGTGCCATTTATCAGATGCGTATTGCCCACTTTGAAAACTACTACGCTGACGAAACGCACGGAGGCGTCATCCGCGATATGACGATCGCCCTCGATACAGTCGATCTCTCTGCAGAGCGGACGGAATACGGTGAACCGATCGGTTCGTAACAGCCGCCATGTGATCGAAGATAAATGATGCGCCGCTTGCCCTGCAGGAACTTGAAAAGGGGCGGGATGCATTCTCGCCCCTTCAGAAGAGAGGAAAAGAATGGACTTCACACAATTTCAGGGCAGGAACAACTTGGAAAAGTTTGCGGCGGCGATGGCGTGGCTGAAAGCACACCCGCATGAGGAGCTCTTCATCCCGCCCGGCATCTATGAGGTGACCGAGGAGCGGGCACATGCCGTCTTTTCGGACATGATCGAAGGCAAGCTCGGCGAGAACCCTCAGGACAGGATGTTCCGCCCCGATTTTCCCTACCTCCGCGTCATGGACTTTGAAGGGCAGGAGGGGACGCGCGTCATTGCGGACGGCGTCACGCTGCTCCTTGACGGCTTCTTTGAGCCTGTCTCCCTGCGCCGGTGCAAGGATATCCTGCTGCAGGGGCTTGCTATCGACTACAAGCGCAAGCCCTACTCGCACGGCACCGTCGAGCGCTTTGAGGCGGGAGAGGAGGGCGGCACGCTCTACGTCCGCTTCCGCATGGCGATGCCCGATACCTTCTGTTCGCCTCGCTGTGCGCTCTACGATGCAAAGACGGGCGTCATGCACTATCTTCCCTTCGGGTTGGGTGCCAAGCGGCGCGTGGAGGACGAACTCTTTGCCGTTCATACGGACTGCCGCGACGAGAGCGTCGTCGGCAACGAACTCTACGTCTGGCACGCCTTTCATTCACGTCCCGCCGTCTGCATCCAGAATGCGGAGAACATCACTTTAAAGGACGTCACCGTCCACGCGCAGCCCGGCATGGGCATCGTGGGGCATCTCTCGCGGGATATCCTTTTGGACGGCGTGAGCGTCGTGCCTTCCTCGGGAGAGCGCATGTCGACGAATACCGACGCGACGCACTTTGCCTCCTGCTACGGAAAGCTCACCCTCGTCAACTGCACCTTTGAAGGGCACGGAGACGATGCGGTCAACGTTCATAACTACGACCACGCCTTCACCCACCTCTCGGGCACGCGCTATCTGCTGCGCTGCCTCGCGCCCGACGGGACGCACACGCTCGCAGAGGATGTGCCCTTTCCCGGGGATGAGATGCAGCTGATTCGGCGCGGCACGCTCGACAAAGGGGCGTGTTATCGGGTCCATACTGCAAGGGCAGCGGAAGGCGGCGTCGAGGTGACGTTCGACCGGCCTTTACCCCCTGGTTCGGAACGGGCGTATTACCTCGAAAACGCCTCCGCCTGCCCCGACTTTCTCTTTTCCCGCTGCCGCACGCGCAACCACTTCGCGCGCTCCGTCCTCATCAAGACGAGGCATGCGCGCGTCGAGCACTCGCTCTTTGAGCACACCGACAGCACGGCGGTGGTCGTCGCGGCGGAGGAGTGGTGGGGAGAGGGGACTTCCTCGGAACGCGTGGAGATCGTTCACAACGTCTTTTTGGAGTGCGCCGTGCGCGGCGGAGCGGCGGATGCCGTGTCCGTCTGCACGAGCTCCAAGGAGGGGACGGGCGAACAGCACGGGTGCGTCGTCATCAAAGACAACGTCGTGCTTCTCTTCAAGGGCAGACAGGCGTTCTCTTTGAAGAATGTCAGGCAAACGGAAGTTGAGAACAATGTCATCCTCGGAGGGTGACATACGGAGAATACACAATGAAAGATTTATATTTAGGTGCGGCATATTACCCCGAGCTTTGGGAGAGTTCGGAACAGGAAAAGGATATCGCCCGCATGAAGGAGCTGGGGATCAACGCCGTGCGCATCGGCGAGTTCGCGTGGGAGTGTATGGAGCCGAAGGAGGGGGAATTTGACCTCTCGTGGCTCAAAGACATCGTGAAGAAGCTGTATGAAAACGGCATCTCTACCATCCTCTGCACGCCCTCGGCGACTCCGCCGCGCTGGATGCTCATGAAGTATCCCGAAACGCGCATGGTCACGAGTGAACTCATCCGCGCCGACGTCTCCTCCCGCTGCCATACCTGCAAGACGTCGCCCGTCATGCGTGAAAAGAACCGCATCATCGTCACCAAACTTGCAGAGGCCTTTTCGGGCGATCCCGCCGTCATCGGCTGGCAGATCGACAACGAGATCTACCCCTACAATGAGGGGTGCTTCTGCGAGAACTGCAAGGCGGCGTTCCGCGCGTGGCTCAAGGAGAAGTTCGGCACGATCGATGCGCTCAACAGGGCGTGGGGCATGAAGCGCTGGTCGCTCTCCTACCGCAGTTTCGAGGAGGTCGAGCCGCCCTATCCCAAACAGTGGCGGCATCCGTCGCTGCGCAAGGCGTGGCGGGACTTCCAGTATGCGCAGGTCAAGAGCTATGTCGACGAGCAGGCGGACATCTTACATAAGTTCGGCTGCAAAAATGTCGGCACCGATATGATGGTGCACAACAGCATGAGCTACAATAAGCTCAACGAGAAGCTCGACGTCGTGCAGTACAACCACTATGAATCCGCCGCGGGGCTCGCCGATACGGCCTTCGGCTTTGACTTCGTGCGTTGCGTCAAGGACAAGCCCTTCTGGGTAACGGAGACACAGGTCGGCTGGAACGGCAGTGAATACGCGGAGGGCGGGTACCGTCCCGCGGGGGCGTGCTATGTAAACACCATGCTGCCCTTCGCGCGGGGCGCCGAGGTCAATCTCTACTGGCTGTTCCGCACGCACCCCAACGGACACGAGCTTGCGCACGGGGCGCTCTTCTCGCCCGCGGGCAGGGAGTACCGCGTTACGCAGGAAGTGAGGGCGGCCGCTGTGGATCTCAGAAAGTGCAGCAATTTTTTAGAAAGCACCTGCATCCGCTCGTCAATTGCGTTACACTATTCGAGTACGGCGCTCAACAGCTTTGAGTCCGCGCCTCTCGTCAAGGGGTTCGAATACCGCAGGGAGCTCATCGCGCGCTATTATAGGGCGTTCCGCCACTACAATGTGGACGTCATCGACACGCAGCACGCGCTCGACGGCTATCAAGTCGTCCTCTCGCCCTTCCTCTCGTGTATCGATGAGAACGGCCTCAAGGAGCGCATCAAGGCGTGGGTGGAGGCGGGCGGCACCTGGATCGTGGGGCCGATGAGCGACATCATGGATACAAACGTCCGCCGCTATACGGACGCTCCCTTCAGCTTCCTCGAAGAATTCGCGGGCGTCTATACGAAGTATCAGAAGCCCGTTCCCAACGACGTGTTTCGCGCGCAGTGGGAAAACGACGGCGAGTGCCATGTCTCCATGTGGTACGACGCGTTCGAGTGCAGGGAGGGGACTAAGAGCCTCGCGCACTACACCTCTTCGGAATTTGCGCCGCTCTCCGTCGTGACGGAGCGCAAGGTGGGCAAGGGGAGGGTCATCATGGTCGGGAGCGTGCTCTCGTACGGAGACATTCTCAGGCTCGTCGACGAGAGACCCATCGCCGAGGCGAGCGAAAACGTCGTCCTCACCGAGCGTTCGGGAGAGGAGAACGGCATCATCGCCGTGGAGACGGGAAACCGGGAGGGCTTCCTTCGGCTGGACGGTACATATATTGACCTTCTGACGGGCAAGACTTGCAGCGGAAACGTGCGCCTTGCGCCCTATCAGGTACTCGTTTTGAGGAAATAACGATGCGCTGGCACATCACCGAGAACAAGCGCCGCATCGCGGCAGAAACCTTTGAAGGCCATTCCGATAAGCTCGAGATGAGCGGTGAGCGCGTCTCGGGCGTCATCGGTTACGGCGTCAGGGAAGGCGTTCCCTTTTATACACGGCAGTTTTCCTTCCCGATGTTCCGCGTGCAGCCCAACAACACGCACGGGAGCTATCAGCCCGCGTGCAATATCGAGCCAATCGAACCGGATGGGAAGGAGCAGTTCGAGTGTGTGGAACTCGACGGCGTACTGTCCGTCTATTCCCATGTCGGGCAGCTCAAGATCGTCCGCCGCTTCTTTCCCTCCGTCGAAAGGCCCATCTTCTATGAACAGGTCGAACTTTTCAACGGGGGCGGGGAGACGGTCTCTCTCAAATGGGAGACTGTGAAACGCTTTGACGGCCGCTTTGCCTGCGAGGGGTACGTCTATGCCGAGTGCATCGCGTCCGAGCCTGCCCGTCCGCTTGCGGCGGGGGAGCAGAGGACGGTGCTGTTCGGCTATGGCGCACGGTATGCAAACGAGCAGCTTTCGCTCGAGAAAGACCCCCTCGCGGCACGAAGGGCGCGCGTTCTCGAGCTCATGACGGAGTGCGACATTACGACGGGAAACGACGTCGTGGACACGATGTTTGCCTTTGCCAAGGTGCGCGCGGGGGAGAGCCTCTTCCGCACGGGCAGGGGCCTCGTTCATTGCCCCGGCGGGCTCACCTATTATGCCGCCATCTGGTGCAATGACGAATGTGAATACGCCGCGCCGTGGTTTGCCTTCACGGGCGACGAAAAGGAGGCGGAGGCCATCCGCAACATCTACGGGTGGTATGCGCCCTATTTTAATGACGAATATAAGCCCATTCCGAGCAGTCTCATCGCGGAGGGCCGCGACCACTTCGGCTGCGCGGGCGACAGGGGCGACGTGGAGATGTACTTCTACGGTCTCACGCGCGTGCTCCTGACGCTCGGCAGGCTCCCGAATGCGGAAGAAAAGCGCATCCTTACGTGGTGCAGGGAGTTCATCCGCAGGAACACGACTTTGGACGGCGTCATCTTTTCGGACAGCGACGAGCTCGAAAACCGCATCTCTTCGGGCATCAATCTCTCGACTTCCTCCCTCGCCTACGGGGCGCTCGGCAACTATGCCGTGCTTCTCGAACGAATGGGAGAGGGGGACGAGGCGGAAAAGACGCTTCAGATGCAGGCCCGCCTTCAAGAGGCCATTGAGCGCTATTTCGGCGGCGAAGTCTCGGGATATCAAACCTATCACTATCACAAGGGGTGCAATGTCATCCGCGCGTGGAACTGCCTGCCCGTGTATATGGGCATCACGGCGCGCGCGAAGGAGACCCTTCAAAGCATCGACGAGAATCTCTGGACAGGCGGCAGCTGCCGCACGACGGAGGGCGAAAAGACGGTGTGGGACCGAAGTGCGCTCTACTTTCTCATGGCGCTCTTCCGCGCGGGAGAGACGGAGAAGGGCTGGGAGCGGCTCAAGGAGTACGCCGCAACGCGGCTGTTGGGCGAACACGTGCCCTATGCCGTCGAGGCATACCCCGAGGGCGGCATGCGGCACTTGAGCGGCGAGAGTGCGCTCTTCTGCCGCGTCATGACGGACGGGCTCCTCGACCTTCGCTTCTCAAAGGATGGGTACGCCCTCAACGCTCATCTTCCCGAAGAGATCGATTTGATCGACATCAAAAATCTAAATATCAACGGAAAAACGGAGGAACTGCATGTTAAACGGTAAGTTTATCGGCGTTCGCGAGGGCGTGAACGTCTTTACGCTCGAGAAACAATTTGACCTCTCCGAAGTTCGGCCTGCCGTCCTGAATGTGACGGCGCTCGGGGTGTACTTTGCCGAAGTCAACGGCGTGCGGGTGGGGGAAGATTTCCTTGCCCCCGGCTGGACTTCCTATAAAAAGACCCTGCAGGTGCAGACGTACGACATCACTTCCCTCTTAAAGTCGGGGGAGAACACGCTCGCGATCACGGTGGGGGAGGGCTGGTGCTGCGGCCCGCTCACTTGGGAGCGGAAGAACCCGTACGGACTTCAAAAGGCTGCCTGCGCCGACCTCCTCGTGGAAGGGAAACTGCTTCTTTCGACCGACGGGAGTTTCTCGGCGCGCGAGAGCCATATCCGCGCAAGCGGCATCTACGACGGCGAGACCGTCGACCTCACCGCGGAGTGCAGGCCTCTTACCCCCGTCGAAGTGCCGTTTGATAAGTCCGTGCTCACGGCGCAGATCGATGAGCCCGTCCGCACGACGGAGCGCATCCCCGTGAAGGAGGTCATTTTGACCCCCAAGGGCGAGCGTGTCTTTGACTTCGGTCAAAACCTCGCGGGCGTGGTGGAAGTGAGAACGCCCGAAACCTTCGAAGGCACGCTCACCTTAAAATTTGCGGAAATTCTGGTGGACGGCAGCTTCTATACCGATAATCTTCGCTCGGCAAAGGCGACGGACACCTTCACGGGAAAGGGCGCGCACACTTTTGCGCCCGAGTTCACCTTCCACGGCTTCCGCTATCTGAAAGCGGAGGGTGCCGACCTTCCCGCAGAGTACTTCACCGCGCTCGTCCGCCACAGCGACATGAAGCGGACGGGCACCATACGAACAACGGACAACGCCCGTTTCCAAAGATTGTATGAAAACGTCGTCTGGGGGCAGAGGGGGAACTTTGTGGATATCCCCACCGACTGCCCGCAGCGCGACGAGCGCCTCGGCTGGACGGGCGACATCAACGCCTTCTGCCGTACGGCGGCGTATAACTACGACATCCGCGCCTTCATGAAGAAGTGGCTCGGCTGTGTGCGCGACGACCAAACGGAGGACGGCCGTATTCCCTTCTACGCGCCCGATGTGCTTAACGACCACGCCACGGACGCCATGTGGTGCGACGCCATCACAATGGTCCCGTGGACGCTCTACGAGATGTACGGCGACCTCTCTTTCCTTCAAGACAACTTCGAGGCGATGAAGAAGTTTCTCTCCGCCCGCGATGCGAACGCGGAAGAGGGGCTCATCGTGCGCGGGCATGAGTTCGGCGACTGGCTTGCAATGGACAGAGAGGTATCCCAACCCGAATCTTCTATCGGGCGGACGGACGTCTATTTCCTCTCGAGTGTCTTTTATGCGGTTTCCGCCAAGATCGTCGCGGATACGGCGGCGCTGCTCGGCGATCAGGACGCGCAAAAGTATCGCGAAAAGTACGAGTATATCTTAAACAGCGTGCGGAAGGAGTACCTCACCGAGGGCGGCAGGCTGGCCTTTGATACGATCACGGCGCAGACGGTTGCGCTGCACTTTGACATCGTTCCCGAAAAATTCCGTCCGAAACTTGCAAAACTGCTCAACGAGAACGTGCTTCGCCACGGCTGCCGCATGGTGACGGGCTTTATCGGCTCGCCCTATCTGCTCTTCGTGCTGGCGGATAACGGCTATTTCGAGACGGCGCGCAAGCTCCTATTCAACAACGGCTTCCCCGGTTGGCTGTACGAGGTGGACATGGGTGCAACGACCATCTGGGAGCGCTGGAATTCGCTGCTTCCCGACGGCACGCCCAACCCCGACGGCATGAACAGCTACAATCACTACGCTTACGGTTCTGTGATGGAGTTCGTCTACCGCCGCATCGCGGGCATTGAGGCAAAGGCGCCCGGATTTTCGAAGATCCTCGTCGCGCCGCACCCCGTCAAAGGGCTCCCGACGCTGCGTGCGGAGTACGAGAGCGTCAAGGGCAAGATCGTCTCGGACTATCGGGAAAAGGACGGGAAGATCAGGTACACCATCGTTATTCCCGACGGCGTCGAGGCAGAGATCGAGCTCCCCGGCGAAGCGCCCCTCAAGGTGACGGGCGGCGAATATACCTTCGAGCGGGAGAGTGAGGAGCTTTTCTCGGAGCCCTACACGCCCGAGAGCACCGTTCTGGAAGTCTTTGACAACCCCAAGGCGGTGAAGGCGTTCAACGAGGTATTCGGCGGTATCTTCACGGGGCATGAGATCGCATGGATGAAGAACGAGCCCAAGACACTGCAATTCATGGCGGAATTCCGCGACATGGAAAAGAAGATGAAGCTCTCCGACTTCCCTGCAATGCTCGCAAGGGCAAATGAGATCTTTAAACGGCCGTAGGAGGCAGATATGAACGATCGATTAACGAAGGAAGAGAAACTTCGTCTGCTGTGCGGAAAGGGCAATTGGCGCACCGAGGACTTTGGCGGGAAACTCGTAAACGTCCGCATGACGGACGCTTCGATGGGCGTGCGCATGCCCATGAATCAGAACGAATGGCAGGACGAGGCCCCGAACGTTTCCTATCCCTCCATGCAGATGCTCGCGAACACATGGGATAAAGAGACGGCGCGTACCTATGCGGCGTGCGTTGCGGACGACTGCCTCGATGCGGGCGCAGACGTCCTGTTGGGTCCCGGGGTGAACATCAAGCGCGACCCTCTGTGCGGGCGCAACTTCGAGTACCTCTCGGAGGATCCTTTCCTTGCGGGAACGCTGGGAAGAGAGTACGTTTTCGGCCTGCAGGGCGAGGGCGCTGCGGCGTGCGTCAAGCACTTCTGCGCCAACAACTCCGAGATCAACCGCCGTCAGCAGACGAGCGATGTGGATGAACGCGTCCTCCGCGAGATCTACTATAAACCCTTTGAAATGGCATGTGAAGCCAAGCCTTTGAGCGTCATGTGCAGTTACAACCGCATCAACGGCGTGCGTGCCTCCGAATATAAGAAGGGGTTCGACGCCCTCTACAACGAACTCGGCTTTGACGGCATCATCATCTCCGATTGGGATGCCGTCAAGGACCGCACCGCCTCGGCAAACGCCGGCCTCGCGCTCGAGATGCCCTTCCGCAAAGAAAATTACGATGGGCTCGTCGAAGGGTACAAGGCGGGCAAACTTCCCGATGAGACGCTCGATGCGCTTGCAGAGCGCGTGCTTACCTTCGTGGAGCGCAGCAAGAAGCTGCAGGAGGGGAAAACGCGCAAATATACCAAAGAGGAGCGCATCGCCTTCACGCAGCGTGCGGAAGAGGAGGGCATCGTCCTGCTCAAGAACAACGGCGTTCTGCCCTTAAAGGCGGGAAGCAAGCTCTCGATGTGCGGGTGGTATGCCCGTCCGTGCGGCTTTGAGTGGAGCAAAAATCCCGAACTTGTCGTCGGCGGCGGTTCGGGACGCGTCATCCGCCTCACGCCCATGTTCGATATGAAGGAGCTTCTCGAAGAGAAATTCGGGGAGATCGCCTATGAGTACGCGTTTTCGGATACCGGCGTTGTCGACGGCTTCATGGATCAGGCGGCGGCCGTCAGCAATGCGGGGGAGAGCGATATCAACCTCGTCTTTGCGGGAACGGGTTCGCGCGTCGAGTCCGAGGGCGGCGACCGCACTTCCATGCGCCTTTCGGCGGCACAGGAGCGCACCATTCTCGATACGGCAGAAGTCAATCCAAACACGGTCGTCGTCATCTTTGCAGGCGCACCCGTTGATATGAGTGCGTGGCTCGACAAGGTCGCGGCAGTCGTCTGGGCCGGTTTCCCCGGGGAGAGGGGTGGCGAGGCGCTCGTCAACATTCTGACGGGAGCGGTCTGCCCGAGCGGCAAACTTTCCGAGACCTTTCCCAAGACATACGAAGATACCCCCGTCTGCCGCGAATACCGCGACAGTCAGGTCACTCGCTATAATGAGGGGCTTGACGTCGGCTACCGATGGTATGACCGTCACCCCGCGGGCGTGCAGTTCCCGTTCGGCTTCGGCCTGAGCTACACGACGTTCGTCTATGACGGGCTGTGCCTCGAGGCGGACGGTGAGCGCGTAAAAGTGCGCTACGATCTCAAAAACGTAGGAAAATACGACGCAAAGGAAGTCTCCGAAGTGTATGTGCGGCCCATCTCGCCGATGGTCTACCGCCCGCTCAAGGAGCTCAAAGGTTTTGAAAAGACATTCGTGAAGGCGGGCTCGTCGGAGACCGTGGAAGTCGTCCTCGAGAGAAGCGCATTCGCCTATTGGTCGACGGCGAAGGACTGTTGGACGGTGGACGACGGCGTGTATGAGATCGATGTCGGCGCCTCCGCGCAGGATATCCGCCTTGTCGGCAAAGTAAAAGTGAAAAACGGCAAGCTCTCCGTTCTCGGGTGAAACGGCAGGAGGAAAACATGGCTTACTGCACAAAAGTTTTCGTCACGGAGAACATTCGCCTCGATCTCTTTACCGATACCGCCTTCCGCGTCCGCATTTCGTCGCTCGAGGGGGAGGCGTTCCCGCCGCAGTACGATATCCCGTTTGCTGTCGGCAAGACGACTCCCTGGAATCCCGTCGCCTATACGACGGACACGAAGGACAGCTCGATGCTTACGGTGCTCACCAAGTCGCTCCGCATCTATGTCCGCAAGGAAAATGGCACCTTTCTGGTGGAACGTGCGGATGCGAAGCGCCTCTATCCCGAGGCGGCACCCAAGTACGGGATGTTCCTCAACCACTGCATCGTGTTCGACAGCGCAAGTTTCCACGGGGAGCCTTCGCTCTGTTCGCGGTTTTCGCATTGGTTCTATTCGGAGGAAAGCGGCCTTTACGACGTGCATCTCGCCGAGGACGCCCTCTTTGATACTTACTTCATCTACGGGGAGAGCTACCGTTCGGGCTATGCGCAGTTCAACGAACTCGTGGGTGCGGAACCGCTGCTCGCCCGCAAGGGGTACGGCTATTATCAGACCCAGCATCTCGCATCGGAGGGCACGCAGGCACGGCTTATGCGCGTTGCAGAGCTCCTTCGCGAACACGATATTCCCTGCGATACGCTCATTCTCGATTTCGAGTGGGGCGACGGCGGCAGTGACGACGTTCCGTGGGGCTCGCGGCTGGAGTGGCGGGAGAGCTATCGTTCGCCTCTTTCCCCCAAAGAGATGATCGCAAAGCTCAAAGAGATGCACTACGACGTGATGGTCATCCACCACAACGTTCCCGCCTATGAGGGGCGGAGCGACGAGGGTTGGGTGTGCTATGAATATCCCGAGGACGTCTGGTGGGAGAAGATGCAGTCTCTCCTTGCAGACGGCGTTGCGGGAACGTGGCAGGACACGCGGCAGACGGATGTCTCCAATGCCCGCATCTATCGTGGGCTGGAAGAGAGGACGGGCCGCCGCGTTCGGATGCTCTGCAACTACGACGTCTACCGCGACTCGAGCTGGACCAAGGAGTGCGTGATGATCCCCTTCAAACAGCGCATCGGCGGAAGGCGGACACCTTTCTCGTGGACGGGCGATATGTCGCTCGAAAAGTGGAGTGAACTTGCCTTCCAGGTGCAGGCGATCGTCGGGGAGCAAGGGGCGCTCAAGGGCATTTCCTACCTCACGAACGATGCCTCGCGGTTGGGCGAACGGGCGCTTGCGATGCGGGGCGATCAGTTCCTTGCGTTCAATTCGGTCGCGCGCTCACACAACCATAAGCCGTGGCAGCGGTCGGAGTCCCCGGAAGAATTTGCCGAGCGCATTGCCATCAATAAGGAGAAGGGGGAGACGCGCCGTCAGACGGAAGAGGAGCTCTTGGGACTTGCCCATCCCGATCCCGTGCGGGAGGAAAATGCCCGCCGTTACTTAAAGCTCCGCTATCGCCTGTTTCCGTACCTGTATTCAGAGGCGCGGGAAACGTACGATACGGGCCTACCCGTGACGCGCCCTCTGATGGTGGCGTTCGAAGAGGACGAGAACTGTAACGCGGGGCAGTATCCGAAGGAATACATGTTCGGTGACAGCCTGCTCGTCTGCCCCGTGTTGAGTCCCGAACCCAAAATGAAGGCGTACTTCCCCAAGGGGGAGTGGATCGGATTCTTCGACGGGAAGCGCTTCTTGGGCGGGTGCGAGCGGGAGCTCGACGTGAGCGATGCCTCCGTCCTTCCGCTCTTTGTGAAAAGCGGCTCGGTTCTTCCCATGCGAACGCCCTGCAGCTACCTCGATGAAGCGGACGAAGTCCTCGAACTTCACATCTTCGGCGAGGGAGAGAGTACGTTCAACCTCTATGAGGACGACGGCGACTCGCTCGGCTATCGCAGCGGAGAGTATGCCTTCACGCGCATCCGCTCTTCCGTAAAGGAAAACGAGGTTTGCCTCACGATCGGCGCCGCGGAGGGCGACTACCGCGGAAAACTTGCAGAACGGAAAATCAAGTCCGTGTGGCACGGGAGAGAGACAATGCCCAAAGCCGCACCTTCCGACGTGACCCTTCGCATGGAGGATTGTCTCGTCGCAGAATTTACCATGAATACAGAGAAAGAAAGGGAGATCCTTCTTTCCTTTTGAAAGGAGTAATGAAATGGAACAGATCATTTATGGCGGCATCCGCGTACAGATCTTGAGCGAAGATGTCGTCCGCATCGAGGCTGCCCGCAAGGGAACATTCTGCGATGAAAACACCTTCTTTATCCCCGATCGCAGTCAATACGCGGGGACAAAGACCGCCTATACCGTCGAAGGGAACGTCATTTGCTTCGGGGAGTACGAACTCTATCTTCCCGAGGACGGCAAGTCGCTCAAGGGCGTGCACCTCGAGAAGAACGGCAGGCGCGTCTACACCTACCGCAAGAAGGAGCTCAGCGGGGAACTTCCGCCCGTCTGCAATACCCCCGAAGTGTTCCCCGTCTTTGACTGCCCGCGCGTCCTTTTGCCCGAGGGCGGCTATTCCGCCCATCGCAAGGGGGAATACGTCGTGGAGGAAGGCGTTCAGGACGTCTATCTCATCCTGTGCGGAAAGGACTATAAGAAGCTGCGCCGCCTGTATGTGGAGCTGACTGGAAGAAGCGAGCTGGTGCGCCTTTCGACGCTCGGCGGCTGGGAGAGCAAGTACTATCCCTATACCCAAGAGGAAGCGAAGGAGCTCATCCTCACTTACGATAAGTACGGCATTCCGCTCGACAATATGGTCATCGACACCGACTGGCGGGACTGCGCCGACGGGTGGGGATACGACATCAACACCAAACTCTTCCCCGATATGAAGGGCTTCTTTGACTTCGCGCACGAGCACGGCGTCGAGATCATGTTCAACGATCACCCCGAGCCCGTCGCGGGCACGAAGAGCGTGTTCGATCCCGCCGAGATCGCCTACCGCGAGGAAAAACTGCAGGGCCTTCTTTCCCTCGGCCTCGATACCTGGTGGTACGACCGCAACTGGGGCACCCATCTTTTCTCGCCCACCGAAAAGGTGTATTGGGAGACCTTCGGACTCTACCTCTTCACGGACATCACGCGGCACTTCTATGAAAGGAAGGCCGAGGGGAAGCCCTATCGCCGTCCCGTCATCATGGGCAATGTCGTCAACATCGCCAACGGCGGCTATCAGGGCATCAAGGACACGGCGAGCCACCGTTACTCCATTCAATGGACGGGCGACATCTTCTGCGACGGCAACTCGCTCGCCCGCGAAGTCGCCTCGCTCGTCAGGGCTTCCTTAAACTGCATTCCCTACATCAATTCCGACTGTGGCGGGCATCTGGGTAATCCCGATAAGGAGCAGTTCATTCGCTGGATGCAGTTCGGCACGCTCTCGCCCGTGTTCCGCCCGCACTGCACGAACGTCGTCAAGCGCACGCGCGACCCGTGGGCGTACGACGAGGAGACGCTTTCGATCGTGCGGGAGTATAACCTTCTCAGATATCGCCTTTTGCCCGTGCTCTACCGCGCGGCACATGAGAGCTATCAAGAGGGCGCGCCGCTCTGCCGTCCTCTCTCGTGGAACTATCCCGACGACCGCCGCGCGAGGACGCAGCGGAGCTATATGCTCGGCGAAAATATCCTCGTGCAGCCCGTGGCGGGCATTCCTCCTTCAGACAGCGTCTCGAAGAAGAACTTTGTCGGCCCCGTCAAGGCGACGTACTTTGCGGGCAGAAAGTTGGAGGGAGAACCTATCGCGAAGAGGGAGTACCGCACGCTGAATATGGTTTTGGAGCGCACTTCGCCCGAAAAGGGGGTGCCTATCAACGATTTCTCGGCGCGCTTCGAGGCGACGGTGCAGTTCAATCAGGATACGCCGCTCTTCTTGTGCGTCGACGACGGCGCGACCGTCTGGGTCGACGGAGAAAAGGTGCTCGAGGATGACACGCTCCACTCCGCCATGACCTTCGCCTTAAAGACCGTCGAGGGCGGGAAACCTCACGATGTGCGCGTCGACTACTTCCAGGCGAACGGCGAGGCATGCTGCAAGCTGCAGTGCGGTGCCTTCAATGAGGGCGATAACGACGCCATCTATCTTCCTGCAGGAAGATGGCTGGATGCGTTCGACGGCAAGATCTACACGGGCCGCAGGAAGATCGAAAAAAAGTACGGCCTTAAGGAGATGCCGCTCTTCGTGCGTCTCGGCGCCGTCATTCCGCTCGCGTACGAGGCGCAAAACACCAAACAGCAGAAGTGGGATAAGCTCGTGTTCGACTGCTATCCCGATCGGGAGAGCTTGGACCGCGGCTATCTCTACGAGGATGACGGCGAGACGGTCGCCTATCAGAAGGGCGCCTTCCGCACGAGCGAATACGAAGGGCACTTCGACGAACGGGAGAACGCCTATATCCTGACGCTTTTCCCCGCAGAGGGCACGTTTGAGGGCGAGCGCGCCGTTTCGGAGCGCGACATCAAGGTGAAACTGCACGCCCTTCCCAAATTCGGGAACGTGAAAAAGGTCACCGTCAACGGCGAGGAAATTGCCTTCCGGAAGGCAAATCGCGACGGCTCATTCCCGCTGAACACGGGGGACGGCGCACCCGATCATGATGTCGTTTCCGCTGTATTCCGTGCGGACGTTCAGCAGCAGACCACGATAAAATTTTATTTGTGAGGAAAGTATGATCATCTTTTCAGAGCACCAAAACTCTTTTCTGCTCTCGGGCAAACATTTCTCTTATGCGATGTATGTGAACGGGGCGGGCTTTTTGCAGCACCTCTACTACGGGAAGAAACTTGCTCCCGAAGATATTCCCGTTCTCATCGCCTCCCACGGCAAGGCGTCGGAGCCCAACCTCAACGATCGGGACATGGACATGTACACGAGCGACATGCCCTCGGAGTGCGGCAGCTTCGGAAGGGGAGATTTTCGCTCGGCAACCGTCATCGTAGGGCGGGAAGACGGCGCGGCGATGAGCAGCTTCCGATATGTTTCGCATCAAATCGTAAAGGGGGCGCTCGCCCTGCCCGGCATGCCCTGTGCGAGAAGGGCGGACGAATCGCTCATCATTACCCTTAAGGACAGCTGTTCGGATACCCAAGTCGACCTCAATTATTCGGTGTCGGAGGACTCGGATATCCTCGTTCGCAGTCTCACCGTGCGAAACGTCGGAAAGGAGAAGTATGCGATCAAAAAGGCATTCTCCTTCTGTACCGATTTTCCGGATACCTGCGGGACGTATTCCGCGATGCGCCTTTCGGGAGCGTGGGCAAGGGAGCGCGCCCCCGTCACCACGCCGCTTGCGGAGGGCACCCTTCGCATCGAATCGATACGCGGATATTCCTCCCATCAGATGAACCCGTTCCTGGCGCTTCTTTCGGAGGGGTGCGGCGAAGAGAGCGGGGAGTGTTACGGCTTTGCGCTCCTCTACAGCGGCTCGTTCGCCATCACGGCGGAAGTGACGCACAACCGCTATATACGCGTTCAGGGCGGCATCAACGACTACCTTTTCGGCTGGCAGCTGAAGGGGGGAGAGAGCTTTTCCACTCCGCAGGCAGCGCTGTGCTACTCCGAAAGCGGGATCGGCGGCATGTCGCGGGCGTATCACGATTTCTTCCGCGACTACATCATCGACCCGAAGCGCGCGCATGAACGCCGTCCCGTCGTCATTAACAACTGGGAAGCGACGTACTTTGATTTCGACAACGAAAAGCTCTTTGCCATCATCGACGAGGCGGCAAAGCTCGGCATCGACACCTTCGTCTTGGACGACGGCTGGTTCGGCAAGCGGGTGAACGATACCGCGGGGCTCGGTGATTGGTATGTCAACGAGAGCAAGCTCAAAGGCGGCTTAAAGGCTGTCATCGGCCGCTGCAAGGAGAGAGGGCTGAAATTCGGCCTTTGGTTTGAGCCGGAGATGGTGAACGAGGACAGCGACCTCTTCCGCGCGCATCCCGATTGGGCGATCGCAAAGGCAGGCATTTCGCCCTGCCGCAGCCGCAGTCAGCTCGTGCTCGATTTCACGCGGAAGGAAGTCGTCGACTATATCTTTGAAGCGGTGAGCAAAGTGCTTCGCGAGAACGACATCTCCTATGTCAAGTGGGATAAGAACAGGGATATCACGGAGAACTTCTCCGCAAGCCTTCCTCCGGACCGGCAGGGTGAGTTCCTGCACCGCTATACCTTGGGATTCTACGACCTTGCAGACCGGCTCACCAAGGCCTTCCCCGATGTCCTCTTTGAGGACTGCGCGGGCGGAGGCGGACGGTTTGACGGCGGGGCGCTCTACTATTTCCCGCAGATCTGGACGAGCGACGATACGGACGGACTCGAGCGCACGAAGATCCAGTGGGGCACCTCGATGTGCTACCCGCTCTCTTCCATGAGCTGCCATGTATCTGCCTGCCCCAATCATCAGACGCATCGCACGACGCCCTTTGCAACGCGCGGGGCTGTGGCTTCGCTGGGTGCGACGGGGTATGAGCTCGACCTCACCAAGCTCTCCGACGAGGAGAAAGAGCAAGTCAAGGCGCAGATCAACAACTATAAGCGCATCGATGAACTTGTGTTAAAGGGCGACCTCTACAGGCTGAGCGATCCGTTCAAGAGCAATTATTTCTGCGAAATGCTCATCTCCAAGGACAAAAAAAAGGCATATCTCGTCGGCGAGCGCTTCCGCGGCGATCCATGCGACCACGACAGGGTACTCAGGCTTCGCGGTCTTCAAGAGAATAAGCGGTACATGATCGAAGAACTTCACATCACGATGAGCGGTGCGGCGCTGATGAGCGCGGGCGTCTTGTATCCCCGCCTTGCCGACTGCGGCAGCTGGAGCTGGCATATCAGGGAGGAAGAGGATGCCTGAACGCACCGAATATCCCCGCCCGCAGTTTCGGCGGGAGGCGTGGCAGCCTCTCAACGGGGATTGGGAGTTCGGCTTCGGCGAGCAGGATGAGCGCTCCCTCGTGCTGCCGCTCACCATTCGCGTGCCGTTTGCCTATGAGTACCCTGCGAGCGGCATCGGGAAGCCCTCCATGGAAGAGACGGTATGGTACCGCCGCACCTTCTCTGTTTCGGACGGGAACCGCCATATGCGCGCGCTTCTGTGCTTCAACGGCGTCGACTATGAGGCCGACGTTTGGCTCAACGGGCGGCACGTCATGTGTCATATCGGCGCCTATACGCCCTTCTCCGTCGACATTACCGAGTATTTGAAGGACGGGGAGAACGAGCTCGTCGTGCGGGCGCGCGATCCCTTCAGGGACGATATCCCCCGCGGAAAGCAGAGCTGGACGGGCAAGCCGTTCGCATGCTGGTACACGCCTTCGACGGGCATTTGGCAGAGCGTCTGGCTGGAATTTTTCGGCGAGGACTGTGTCAAGGAATACTCGCTCTTCCCCGACTTTGATCGCTCGGCCTTCTATGGGGAGGTCGCCTCCCTTCGCGAAAGAGCGGACAGGCTGGAGATTTCAGCCTCCTTCAAGGGAGAGGAAGTGGCACGGCAGAGCGTCGCTCTTCACGGCGGAAAAGCCGAATACTGCGTGTATCTTCCGCACGATTTCCGCTCCGACTACGCGTGGTCGCCCGAAAACCCGCAGCTCATCGATGTCGATTTTGCTCTCTATTGCGGAGAGCAGCGCGTCGATCTCGCGCACACGCGGTTCGGGATGCGCAAGATTTCGGTGGACGAGTACGGCAGGGTGTGCCTCAACGGCAGGCCGTACTTTGAGAGGCTGGTGCTCGATCAGGGGTATTGGAAGGAGAGCGGTCCCACGCCGCCCTCCGCCGAGGCGTTCAAACAGGATATCCTTCTTGCCAAAGAGATGGGCTTCAACGGCGCGAGAAAGCATCAGAAGCTCGAAGATCCCTACTATTACTACTACGCGGAGGAGCTGGGCTTCCTCACGTGGTGCGAGCTGCCGTCCGCCTACCGATTCTGTGCGGAGGAGACGGTGGCGCTCACGAGAGAGTGGCAGGAGATGGTGCGTATTGCGCGCAATCAGACGAGCAACATCTGCTACGTTCCCCTCAACGAGAGCTGGGGCGTGAAGGAGATTTCCTCGGACGGACGTCAGCGCGCGTTTGCTCGCTCGCTCTATTATCTTACGAAGGCTCTCGATCCCACGCGGCTCGTCTCCACCAACGACGGGTTTGAAGTCGTCCAACCGACGGACATCGTCGGCGTGCACGACTACGACGCAGGAAAGGAAGAGGACTTTTCGAAATATGACGGCGACCGCTTCGACGGGCTGCATCCGCAGGGGTTTGCGCTGTTTGCTCCCGGGGAGATGTACGAGGGGCAGCCCGTTCTTTTGACGGAGTTCGGCGGCAGAGCGATCTTAAAGGATGCCACGGGCGACGCATGGGGATACAGCGGCGGCGCGGCCGATGAGGAACAGTTCCTAAATCAGCTCGCCTCCATCATGCGCGGCGTCCGTTCCTGCTCCTTTCAGGGGTTTTGCTATACGCAGCTCACCGATGTGCAGCAGGAGGTCAACGGCCTTCTCACGGAGGAGAGGACTCCAAAGGCTGATATGAAGCGTTTGAAAGATCTCTTCCAACTGTAAAAAGATTTTTCCGAAAGACTCATGATAAAACTTCCCCGCGGCGAAAGCTGCGGGGAAGTTGTCAAGTTTTGGCGAAAGAGGGCATACAATGATAGCGTGGAAACGAGCTTTCAGGAATTGAGACAAAAGCAGGTCATAAATTTGTGTGACGGAAAGCAGCTGGGAAAGACTTCGGACGTCGTCTTTACCTATCCCGAAGGGCGGGTGCTTGGCATCGTGGCACCGGGCGGAAAGGGGTTCCGCTGGGGCAAGTCGGACGTCTATATCGACCTCAAGTGCGTCACCAAAGTGGGGGTGGACGTCATCTTCGTCGAGCTCAAGAGCGCACCCCGCATCGAACGGAAGAAGGGGCTCTTGTCGCGCGGGAAGGAGCAGTACTCGCCGCCAAATTCCTGCCCGCCTCCCCGTCGTGATTACGGCGAATATGAATAATCAATCGCGAAATTTGTCCGTTTGCATAGTACTATGTCAGACATAATAGCCTGTTTATGTCAGAAACATTATAATTTATTCGAAAAAATAAGCCCGCAAGTTTCTTGCGGGCGTTTGTATTTGACGATTATTTCGTTTGACCCGGGTAACAGTCGCACGCTCTGCCGTCGGGCAGGAAGCCCGTGTCCGAGCATTTCCTGCAGCGGTATTCGGGCTGAAGGCTCGCTTCGGTGAGGGAGAGCCGCGTGAGTGCTCTCTTGCGCTTTTGCTGCCATTCCTGAAGTTCGCGGCGGATATTTTCTGCTCGGTCGGGGGAGAACACCTCCGCGCGTGCAAGCTCGATTTCACCCCGCTTGATGGCGGTGTCGGCCTCCGCAAATTCTTTGTCGCTCTCGGCAAGGCGGCGATTGCCCTCCGCTTTCTCCTGCGCCTTTTGGCGGAGGACGGCGTAGTAGTGCTCCCTGTCGCTGCGCATATCCGCGGCGATGTCCTTCTCGCTCTTGAAGGTGGGGCGCGCCTGAACGCCGGCGTTCGTCTGTGCGGTGCGCTCGGGAATGGAGGAAACATCCTTCACGCCCGTCCGCTTCCATTCGGAGAGAAGTTTGTTCATGTACGAGAGGGGTGCGCTCGCCCCCGTGCTGCGTTTGGCGGCCTCCAAGATCATCTTGTCGGAGAACTCCCAGCTCCGCCATGCGGCGACCATGTCGAGCGCGTTCATCGTCTTCTTGACGACGCCGCACACCGACTGGATGCTCTCGAGCAGTTTGAGCTCTCTCTCACGCGATGCGAGGTAGTTTGAAACACCGTCCTCGTCGACGATGCCTGTCTCGTAAAGCGACTTGACAACGCCGTTCATGCCCTGAAAGTCATAGCCGAGCTTGAAGCAGAACCCTGCGAGTTTTACAAGGCTCTCGGGCTCATAGCCGCGCTCCAGCCACTTCTCGGCGTACTCCTCGATGTAGGCGCGCGGGTTCTGCACCTTGACGCCCAGCTTCCGCGCGACGGCGAACACGAGCTCTGCCGTCATCGCCCGTCTTGCAAGATATTCCTTGGCGTCCTTCTCGGAGAGGGCGCCCTTTTCGATGAGCTCGGAGACGAGCGCATCGAGCGTCTTGACCGTTCCCTTGCCGAGGGCGCTCGCGGCGGCATAGACGGCCTTCTCGCTCATGCCCGCTTCCCGCCACCTGTCGAGGTAGACGTAGTCGCTCTCCTGCGGCTTGCGGTAGATGCCTAAAATGCTGTAGATGCGCGAGAGTTCGCGCTCGTTCTCGTTGAAGTCGGCGAGCTCGCGCTCCACTTGTTCGAAGGTGTACTTGTGCTCGTCGCACAGCTTCTTTGCCTTGTTGAGGATGTGCTGCGAGGAGAGCTTCTCGCCGTCCTTTTTCGCGCAGTATTCGGAGATGAGCAAAAACGCCTGCTGCTCCATGGGATAGTTCTCGAGGAACTCCAGGATGCGCTGGTGCTCGTAGGGCTTGAAGTCCTTGCCGACCTTACTTAGCTGTTTCAAAAGCTCGCGGTTGAATTCGGAATACTTCTCGGCCTTGAGCGGCTTGGGTCTCCCCACGGAGGAGCTCACGGGAAGATACTCGACGAAGAGGGGGTCCTTGGAGAGCACGCGAACTAAATCGCACTCCTCCCAGAAACCGAAGATCTCCTGAAGGCGGGGATAGTCGATCTTGAGAAGCTTTGCCATGGCGTGCGCATCGAAGTCGTCCTTGACGCCGCACAGATACAGCCCGTAGAGATAGGCTCTGACGGCGTCGCCGTCCGCCTGCGGGAGGTACTTCGTGATGAACTTATTCTCCACGGTGGTGTACATATTTGCGGTAAATTCCTTGGAATAGGCACTGAAGGACATACAAAATCTCCGAACTTCCGGTTATCCGCTTGCTTTTTTAGGCTTGCGGTTGTATAATAGTATATCATATCTTGCCGCCAAAAGCAAGGCTTAAGCCCGCACAATGCGGGGCGTTTTTGCGGCAGAGAAGGACGCATTTTTCAGGGTGAACATTCTCCACACATCGGATTGGCATATCGGGAAGCGGCTCATGGACAGGGACCGCCTCCCCGAACAGATCGACACCCTCCGCGAGCTTACCAAAATCGCGGAGGAGAAGGACGTCTCCGTCGTGCTCGTCGCGGGGGACGTGTTCGATACCTATCTGCCGCCCGCAGAGGCGGAGGAGGTCTTCTTCCGTGCCGTCAAGGAACTGGCGGGGGAGAATCGCGCGGTCGTCGTCATTCCGGGGAACCACGACGACGGCGTCCGTCTCGCAGCGTCCGCACCCATTGCCGAGGAACACGGCGTCTACCTCTTCGGGAGCAGGAGCGGGCACTTCGCGCTCGGAAGCTCCCGTCCCGTCTGCGCCGTGGAGGCGGGGGAGAACTACCTCGTCATCGAAAATGAGAGGAGCGAAAAGCTCTATATCAACGCACTCCCTTACCCCAATGAGGCGCGCCTCAAAGAGGAGAAGACGGAGGAGAGCTATCCCGAGAAGGTCGCGCGCTGGATCGCGGGCGGCGAGACGGGCTTTCAAGGCGTCATGCCGCACATTCTCCTTTCTCATCTCTTTGTCGTGGGAGGCAAGACGAGCGAGAGCGAGCGAGGCATCGACCTCGGCGGAGCGCGTGCCGTGCCCTTATCCCTCTTTGAAAATTTCGACTATGTCGCCCTCGGGCATCTGCATAAACCGCAGAAGATGAAGAACGTCCGCTACAGCGGCTCTCTTCTGCAATACTCCTTCGACGAGGCGGGCATGGAGAAGTCCGTCGTCCTGCTCGAAACGAAGGGGGAGCGCGTCGAAGTCAGGGAGACCATTCCGCTGACGTCGGGAAAACAGCTCGTGCGCCTCGAATGCAACGGGGCGGAGGAAGCGGAGGCGCTGCTAAAAAAGTATGAGAATTCCTTCATCGAACTCACGCTGCACTTGAAGTCGCCGCTTTCGTCGGAGGAGACCAAGAAGCTCCGCGCCGCCAACGAGGGGCTCGTCTCCCTCATCACGCGCGTGGAGGGGGCTATATCGTCGCCCTTCGTGTCGCGGGCAAAGCTCTCGTCGGAGGAACTCTTCACGCAGTACTATCAGAGCATCTATAACACGGAGCCGTCGGAAGAGCTCAAGACCGCCTTCCTCGAGCTCTTGGGGGAGGGCGCATGAGACCGCTCCTTCTCGACTTCTGCGGCATCAACTCCTTCTCGGAGCCCGCGCACATCGACTTTTCCAAACTGCTCGAATACGGCATCTTCGGCATCTTTGGCGATACGGGTTCGGGCAAGAGCACTATTCTGGACTGCATCGGCTTTGCGCTCTACGGCAACGTCGCGCGGTCGCGTTCGGGCAGCATCGGCGACGTCATCAACTTTTCCGTCGAGAAAGCCTACGTCAACTTTGAATTTGAGATCTCCTTTGAGGGCAAGCGGCGCATCTTCCGCGTGGAGCGCGAACTCAAGCGCAAGAATGCGGCGCAGTCCTGCAAGGTCTACGAAAAAACGGGCGACAAGTTCGTCGTCGTCAAGGACGGCGTCAGAGACTGCAACGCGTTCCTTCTCGAGGTCATCGGCCTTGAACAGCGCGACTTTGAAAAGTGCATCGCCCTCCCGCAGGGGGAGTTCGCCCAGTTCGTGCGCTCGACGCGTGCGGACAGGCTCAAGCTCGTCTCCCGTCTCTTCGATCTCGAAGAGTACGGCGAACAGCTCGTCAGGCGCGCCAATGCGGGGTTTGCACAGGCCGAAGAAGCGCTGAGGCTTTCCGAGACCCGCCTCGAACCCTTCGCGGACGTCTCCGAAGAGAGCAACGCCGCCGTTCAAAAGCGGCTCACGCAACTCGAGGAGGAGGAAACCCGCCATTCCGCGGAGCTTGAAAGGGCACGCGAGGAGGAGAAGCGGCTCTCCGCCCTCTTCGACAGGGCGACGGAGAAGGCCTCCCTCGACGAAAGAAAACGAAAGCTCGATGAAGTTCGCCCCGAGATGCAGACGCTCGAGAGAGAGCTTCATCGCATCGAACGGGCAGCTTCCGCCGTCACCGCAGAGCGGGACCGCCTGCGCTCGGAGCGCGACGTGGCGCTCTCCCTTGAAGCGCTCGAGACCGCGAAGAAACGGCTCGTCTCCGCAGGGCAAAGGAGCGAGGAGCTCTCCCGCTGGGACGAAAGGGCTGCAGACGAGGAACTTTCCGCCCTTCAGACCCGCCTCACGCTCTCGGAAGAGGCGGAAAAGAAGGAAAAGCGCAGAAAAGAGCTCGAGGAAAAACTTCTCTCCGCCCGCAGCGAGTACGCGGAAGAGAACAAGCAGTTCAAGGGCTTCTCCTACGAAACCGAGCGCGCCGAACTCGATCAAAAGGTGCAATCTCTCGGCAGCGGGGACTACCTCTCCTTCCTCGAAGAGAAGGGCAAGGCCGCTCTCTTAAAGGGGGAGTACCGCACCTTTGCGGCGGAGCTTACCGCCGTCTACAGAGCACATCCCGAGGCGGAGGAACTCTCCGCGCTCATCGATAAATACACCGCCCTCTCGGAGGGGAAGGACGAACTTTCCGCCCTCCGCGAGGAATACGCTTCCCGCGAACGCGAGAGAAAGCAGCTCTCCGAGCAGCTTCTCGAGCTCGAGAAGAAGCACGGACTCTACAAGGCGCATCTTCAGCTTCTCATGAGCTTGCAGGATAAGGGACTTCGCATCAAGGAGGAACTTGAGAGCATCGCCCCTCCCGCAGGGGAGACCGAGAGCGCCTCGGACCTTCAGAAGCGCGTCAATGCCAAGAAGCGGGAGCGCGCCGAGATGCTCGCCTCGCGCGAAAGGGCGGGGAAGGAGCTGAGTGCCGCCGAGACCGCCAAGGCAGCCGCAGAGGACAAGCTCTCCCGCGCAAAGAACGCCCTCAAAGAGGCGGAGGAACGGGCGAAGGAGACGCTTCAAGCCGCAGGGCTTTCCTTCGCGGAGGAAGCGAAGGCGCTCACTCAAAAGTACGGCGACGGCGCTGAAGCGCGCAAGAAGCTCGAAGGCTTCAAGGCGGAGGATTCGGTCGTCTCGGCGCGGCTTTCGGATCTCTCGAAAGAGGACCTCTCCGAAGGCACGCGGGAGAGGGTGGAAGCGGCCCGGGCTGCCCTCCTCGAAAAACAGACGAAGTTCGGCGAGACCGCCAAGGCCGCGGCGCTCGCACGCGAGGAACTCAAGCGCGGCGAGGAAGCGCTCGAAAAGAAGCGCACCCTCGAACAGGAGCATAAAAAGGCCGTCAAAAAGGCGGAGATCGCCGAAAAGCTCAAAAAGCTCCTCGAGGGCAACAAGTTCATGGATTTCGTGGCGGAGGAGTACCTCCAGAACGTCGCTCAGAACGCGGGCGGAAGGCTTCTCTCCCTCACGGACGGCAGGTATTTCCTCCGCTATGAGGGCGGCGCGGTCGGCTTCACGGTGGGGGACAACCTCAACGGCGGCAAGACGCGCGCCGTCTACACACTCTCGGGCGGCGAGACCTTCCTCGTCTCCCTCTCGCTGGCGCTCTCGCTCTCTGCCGAGATCTGTCTCCGCTCCCTGCGGCCCATCGAGTTCTTCTTCCTCGACGAGGGATTCGGCACCCTCGACGAGCACCTCGTCGACACGGTGATGGACAGCCTCGAACGCCTCAAGAGCGAGAACTTCTCCATCGGCATCATCTCGCACGTCGAGGAGCTCAAGCACCGCATCGACAAAAAACTCATCGTCAAAAAAGCGACCGAAACGCACGGTTCGCAGATCATAGCTGAATGAGGTAACTTCATTGGCGAACACCATCTTAACACCCATCACACTCTGGAAAGATTTCGACGACACCCTCCCTTTAAATTCGGAGTTCCTCTCCGAAAAGACGCTCGAGGGCGCCAGGATGCGCGACGTCTACTTCCTCGGCCGTCAGACGGAGTACGGCAGGGTCAAGATCTACGGGAAGTACTACACCCCCGCAGGGCTTGACAATTTTCCCGCCGTCCTCATCTTGTTCGAGGCGGGGTATCCCTGCGACGAGAAGCTCGTCATGCACTTTATCAGGAAGGGCTGCGCCGTCCTCGGCATCGACTACAGCGGCGACCTCGGCGACGGCAGACACACCATCTACCCGCGCGACATCGACTACGCCAACCTCGCCCGTGCGGGCAGACGCATGGACTATGTGGACGACACCGCCCGCGAGACGAGCTGGTACGAATGGGCGGCCGTCGCCCGCTATGCGGCGCGCTGGCTCAGGGAGCGCGAGGAAGTCACCGCGGTGGGGGCGATGGGCCTGAGAACGGGCGGCGAGGTCCTCTGGAAGATCACGCCCTATGCGCCCATCGACTGCTTCATCTCCATCGGTGCGGCGGGCTGGCTCGCCTACCGCGACATCGAGAAGTTCTCCGAGCAGGGCAGCGGCATCTTCTCGGAGGAGCGGCACCGCTTCATCGCGGGGCTCGACTCGCAGAGCTATGCGCCGCATGCCAAGTGCCCCGTCATGATGATCTGCGCCATCAACGACAAGAAGTGCAACTACGACCGCGTCTACGACACCTTCTCGCAGATCAACCCCGAAGTGGAGAAGGCCATTCTCTACTCGGCGCACGGAAATGGGCTCATCGGCCGCCATTCCTTCGTCAACATCGATCTCTTCCTCGATAAATTCTTAAAGAAGCACTCGGTGTTCTTAAGCAAGCCCGTCCAGATCTCCGTCGTCAATGAGGGGGGCGACTTCAAGGTTCGCGCCGCCTACGACCCCATGGGCGAAGTGGCGGAGTGCGGCATCTTCTTCACGGAGAACACGGCGACCTTCAAGGCGCGCGACTGGACGCGCACCCTCGGCGACATCCGCACCAAGGGCAAGGACAACACCTTCGTCTTCCCGCTCGACGTCTATGAAAAGAGCGAGAAGGCGCTCGTCTATACCTTCGTCCGCTACAGCAACGGCTTCTCCGTCACCTCGAAGATCCAGGAGGTCAGCCTCGGCGAAAAGCATAAGGGCTGCCGGAAGAGCCGCATCCTCTACACCAGCGAGAACGGCACCATCGGCTTTGCCGCCTTCCGAAGAAGGACGGCGAGCGTTGCCGACTGCTTCTCCGACTCCGATCACGTCGATCTCGAAACGCTGCCCGGCTACGGCGGCATCCGCGGCGTGACGACGCGCACGGGCATCATCACCTACCGCGTCAGCGAGCCCCGCTTCGAGCCCTCGGAGGGCGCTTCTTTCCGCTTCGACGCATGGTCGGAAAGAGACGCCGTCTTAAAGGTCACCTTCTATACCGACGTCGAAGAGGAGGCGGGCTATACCGAGACCTTCTTCGTCGCGGGCGGCGGCAAGTGGAAGAGCTTCCTTTCCGACCCCGTCGACTTCAAATCGGAAAAGGGCGCGCCGCTCTCCTCCTTCCTCGGCACCGTGTCCGTCGTCTTTCAGGGCGAGGGGGACGTCCTCGTCAACAATCTCTTATGGCTTTGACATTTTCTCTCGGCGATATCCTCGAGACGAAGAAGCCGCATCCCTGCGGCGGCACGAAGTGGGAAGTCGTGCGCACGGGTGCGGACTTTAAGATCAGGTGTTTGACCTGCGGGCGGGTGGTCATGCTAACGCCCGACGAGCTCAGAAAGCGGGTGCGCCGCACCCTCCCCAAGGAGGAGTGATGGCTAAGCGACCCGAAATGCTGAACGTCCGCGAGGGGCGTGAGCGGCGGTTCGGCACTCTCTTCTTTGCGATCGTCCTCGCCCTCATCCTGCTCATTTTTGCGGCCGATATCTGGTTCACGCAGAACTATATCCTCGTCATCGTGGACGGCACGTCGATGGAGGACACCCTCCAAGACGGCGACGCCCTCTACGTGAGCGTGCGGCAGGAAGTGGAGCGCGGGGATATCATCGTGCTGAACGTTACGTCGCGTCCCGACCTCTTTCCGCACGAGGCGGGGGAGGAGCGCTTCATCATCAAGCGTGCGATCGCCCTCGAAGGCGACGAGATATATGCCGAGGACGGCACCGTCTATCTGAAAATGGCGGGCGAGAGCGATTTTTCGGTCCTTGAAGAGCCCTATATCAAGGGCGAGACCCGCGACTTCGGGCCCGTCACGGTGGGGGAAGGGGAAGTCTTTTTCCTCGGCGACCACCGCACCGTGAGCGACGATTCCAGCCTCGTGGGGACATTCCCGCTTTCGGACGTTCTCGGCGTCGCGACCGACTTCACGCTCTCTCACATCGATCTCATTACGGGTTGGGTGCGCTTCTGGCGCCTCGGACTCGTTTGAATATGTTACAAAGATATGGAGGAATACTATGGACATTCAGATCACGGCGGACAGCACCTGCGATCTCGGCGAAAGCGTACAAAAGCGCGGCATCGGCATCGTGCCGCTCTGCGTCATTTTGGGCGAGACGACCTACCACGACGGTGTGGACATCACCCCGCAGGACATCTTCGCGTATGTGGAAAAGACGGGGCAGCTGCCCAAGACGTCGACGCCTACCATCGCGGACTATGAGGACTTCTTCCGCACCTATGTGGAGGCGGGCAAGACGGTCATCCACTACAACATCTCCGTCAAGGCGTCGTCGGCGCACCGCTATGCCGTCGAGGCTGCCAAGGCGTTCCCCGGGAAAGTCTATGTCGTCGACTCGATGAACCTTTCGACGGGGCAGGGGCTCGTCATCATGAAGGCGTGCGATCTGAGAGATGCGGGCAAGAGTGCCGAGGAGATCGTCGAGGAGACCAAGCGCATCGCGCCCATGGTCAACACCTCCTTCGTTCCCGACCGCCTCGATTACCTCTACAAGGGCGGCCGCTGCTCGCGCATGACGATGTACGGGGCGAACCTCCTCAAGATCCATCCCATGATCGAGATGAAGGACGGCCAGCTCATCGCCGAAAAGAAGCTGCGCGGCAGCATGGAGAAGTGCATCGCGAGCTACATCGACGACCTTCATGAAATGTATCCCAAGTACGACAAGACGCGCTGCTTCATCACGCACAGCTATGCGGACGAGAGCGTCGTCGAAGTCGCAAGAAAGAAGGTGAAGGAGCTCTTTACCTTCGACGAAGTGCTCGAGACGGTGGCGGGGTCCGTCATCACGGGCCACTGCGGCCGCAACACCCTCGGCGTACTGTTCATTACGGAGTGATATGATCAAACTTTATTCCGACCGCGACCTTCTGGACGCGCACAAACAAAAGAGAAAGCTCTTCCTCATCTTCTGGCTCGTCACGGCATTCGTCGCCGCGGGCTTCATCGCCTGCGTCGTCTGCTATCTGCTTCTCCCTTATCACGACGAGCGGGGCAACATCATCGTCGCCGTCACGAGCGTCCTCGTCGCGCTCTACATGTTCTTCGCCTTCCCGTACTGCGGCATCAGCTTAAAGCGCGTGCGCGCCTACTGCAAGATGCTCGGGTTCATCTCGGAGGGTCTCAAGGAGAGCGCTGTTCTTCCCTTCGAGGACATCGAGGACTGGACGACGCGCGACAACGTGGATGTCAACGTCGCGGTGTTCGGCGTCAAGAACATCAAGCGCGACGAGATCATGCACCGCCACATCTATGTGGACGGCGAGAAGGACTTCCCGCCCTTCGAGGTGGGGGACATGGTGCGCATCGTGACGCAGGGGAACCTTTTGATCGAGTACGAAATTCTTCCCCGCACGCCCAAGACCTTGAAAGCGGCCGAGGAAGCGGAGGAACTTGCCGAGGCGGAAGAAGCCGTCGAAGAAACTTTACAAAAAGAAAATAACCTTTAAGGAGAATCATACTATGCGTGCAGTCGTTACGGTCACGGGGACCGACCGCCGCGGCATCATTGCCAAGGTGAGCGGCTTCCTCTATGAACGCAACATCAACATCGAGGACATCTCTCAGACCATCTTGGGCGAGCAGTTCGCCATGATCATGATGGTGGATACCTCGGAGTCCAAGGAAAACTTCGTCTCCCTCGCGTCGGCGCTCGAGGAGATGGGCAAGGAGATCGGCATGAGCGTGCGCATCCAGCACGAGGACATCTTCAACGCCATGCACAACATTTAAGAGGGCGGTATGTTCAGCAAATTCGACGTCATTGAAACCATCGACATGGTGGAGAAGGAGCACCTCGACATCCGCACGGTGACGATGGGCATCTCCCTTCTCTCCTGCATCAGGGGGAGCGCGAAGGAGACCGCCGACGCCGTCTACGACCGCGTCATGAAGAAGGCGGAACACCTCGTTCCAACCGCGGAGCAACTCTCCCTCGAATACGGCATTCCCATCGTCAACAAGCGCGTCTCCGTCACGCCCGTCTCGCTCATTACGGCCTCCTTTCCCGAAGAGAGCGCCCTCATCGGCCGCGCGCTCGACAGGGCGGCAGGGGAGCTCGGCATCGACTTTTTGGGCGGTTATTCCGCGCTCGTCCACAAGGGCACGGCGGACTACGAGGAAGTGTTCTTAAAGACCATTCCCGAAGTTCTCGCCTCGACGCAGCGCCTCTGCTCGTCCGTCAACGTCGGCTCGTCCCGCTCGGGCATCAACATGGACGCCGTCCGCACGATGGGCCAGATCTTCCTCGATACCGCATACCTCACCCGCGACAACGACTCTTTGGGCTGCGCCAAGCTCGTCGTGTTCTGCAACGCGGTGGAGGACAACCCCTTCATGGCGGGCGCCTTCCACGGCACGGGCGAGGCGGACACCGTCATCAACGTGGGCATCTCGGGCCCGGGCGTCGTCAGTCACGCCTTGAAGTTCGTGCCCGATGCAGACCTCACGGACGCGGCGGAGACCATCAAGCGCACGGCATTTAAAATTACGCGCGCCGGCCAGCTCATCGCAAGGGAGGCTTCGAAGCGCCTCAACGCGCGCTTCGGCATCGTAGACTTGTCGCTCGCTCCCACGCCCGCGCGGGGGGACTCGGTCGCCCGTATCCTTGAAGAGCTTGGCCTCGAAGTCGTCGGCTGCCACGGCACGACGGCGGCGCTCGCCATGCTCAACGACGCGGTCAAGAAGGGCGGCGTCATGGCGTCCTCGCGCGTCGGCGGCCTCTCGGGCGCGTTCATTCCCGTCTCGGAGGACATCGGCATGATCGAAGCGGCAGAAGCCGGCAAGATTTCCATCGACAAGCTCGAGGCGATGACCTGCGTCTGCTCGGTGGGCCTCGATATGATCGCCATTCCCGGCGACACGCCCGCGTCCACCATCTCCGCCATCATCGCGGACGAGGCGGCCATCGGCATGATCAACAACAAGACGACGGCCGTGCGCGTCATCCCCGCTTACGGCAAGAAGGTGGGGGACATGGTGAGCTTCGGCGGCCTTTTGGGGCGCGCTCCCGTCATGCCCGTCCACACGGGTTCGGCGGAGAAGTTCGTCTCGCGCGGCGGGCTCATCCCCGCTCCCATCCACAGCTTCAAGAACTGAAATTACCCGCGCTTTTCGCGGCATATCCATAGGAGGAATTTATGAAAAGAAACGAAGTAGAGACCAAATACAAGTGGGCGGTGGAGGACGTATTCCCCTCCGACGAGGCATGGGAGGCGGCATTCAACGCGCTCGCTCCCAAGGTGGACTTTGCAAAGTACCGCGGCACGCTCAACACCGCAGAGAACCTTCTTTCCTACTTCAAGGCGGAGGAAGAGCTCGCCATCGAAGTCATGCGCGTCTACCTCTACGCCTTTTTAAAGCACGATGAGGACGTCTCCAACACCAAGTATATGGCATACATGGGCAAGATGATGAGCCTCATGACCAAGTACTCGACGGAGACCGCCTTCGTCACGCCCGAGCTCACCGCCCTCCCCGAGGAGACCTTGAAGGCCTTCGCCGAGGACGAGCGCCTCAAGGACTACGACTACATGCTCACCCGCCTCATCAAGGAGAAGAAGTACATCCTCTCCGAGGCCGAGGAGCGCATCCTCGCGCAGACCGCCGAGCCGCTCTCCGTCTCCAATGATGTGTTTGGGATGCTCGACGACGCCGAGCTCAACGCGCCCGAGATCGAGTTCGATGGCAAAAAGCAGCCCATCACCAACGGGCTTTATTCCATGATCATGAGCGGCAAGGACCGCGAGAAGCGCAAGGAGGCATTCAAGCTCTTCTACTCTGCCTACGGCAAAATTCTCGGGACGCTTGCGACGACTTACTACGGCAACGTCAAGAAGGACATCTTCTATAAGAACGTCCGCGGGTACGAGAGCTGCCTCAAGAAGTCGCTCATGGCCGAGGACGTCGACGAGAGCGTCTACCGCACCCTCATCAAGTGCGTCAACGACGCGACGCCCATTATGCACCGCTATATGCACGTCAGAAAGCGCGTCTTGGGCTACGAAGAGATGCATATGTACGACATCTATCCCTCCCTTGTCGAGGACGCGGAGCTCAGATTGAGCTACGAGGACGCCTTTGAGCTCGTCTTAAAGGGCCTTGCGCCCCTCGGTGAGGAATACATTTCGCTCCTCAAGAAGGGCCGCGACGAGCGCTGGATCGACGTCTGCGAGACGGAGGGCAAGCGCAGCGGGGCATATTCCATCGGCATCTACGGCTGCCACCCGTACGTCCTTTTAAACTATCAGCCCACGACGCACAACGTGTTCACTATCGCGCACGAGATGGGCCATTCGCTGCACAGCTACTTCTCCAACAGCCGCCAGCCCTACGCGAAGGCCGACTACACGCTGTTCGTCGCCGAAGTCGCAAGCACGGTCAATGAAGTGCTGCTTTTAAAGTACCTTCTCAAGACCACCGAGGACAAGGCGCTCAAGAAGTACCTTCTCAATTACTTCATGGACATGATCAGGACGACCCTGTTCCGTCAGACGCAGTTCGCGGAGTTCGAGGAGAAGGCGCACGAGATGGCGGAGGCGGGCGAGCCCCTCAACAAGGACAATCTCTCCGCGCTCTACGACGGACTCAACAGGAAGTACTACGGCGACGCGGTCACCTACGATCCCGAGATCGCCACCGAGTGGGCGCGCATCCCGCACTTCTACCGCTCCTTCTACGTCTACAAGTATGCGACGGGCATCACTGCGGCCATCTGCATCGCCAATAAGATCTTGACTGAGGGCGCTCCCGCCATCGAGAAGTACTTCACCTTCCTCTCGGGCGGCGGCAGCACCGATCCCGTCTCCCTTCTCAAGGGCGCGGGCGCGGACCTCACCAAGGAGGAGACCTTCCTCTCCGCCATGAAGGAGTTCGAGGACGCCCTCAATTCCTTCGAGGCGATGCTCTGAGGCAAAGGAAATGGCCACCAACCAAATGCCGCACAACCTCGACGCGGAGGCGGCGCTCCTCGGCTGTATCCTCATCGATGAGGAGATCCAGTCCGAACTTTTGGAGCAGCTCCGCGAAGAGGACTTCTATCAGGAGTCACACCGCGAAATTTTGAGCGCGATGCGCGCCGTCTACGGCAGCCGCGTCCCCGTCGACGTCGTGACGCTCACCGACCGCCTCGACCGCGACGGCAAGCTCGAGCGCGCGGGCGGCATCCAATACATCACCGACCTCGCGCAGATCACGCCGTCCTCTGCAAACTACAAGCAGTACCTCGCCATCGTGCGCCGCGATGCCGTCAACCGCGCCCTCATCCGCGCCGCGAAGGACATCATCGAGAACAGCATGAAAGGGGAGGAGGAGCGCGAAGCCATCGCCTTTGCGGAGAAGTCCGTCTACGACATCTCCAAGCGCGAGGACAACAACGCGCTTTCCGGCATGGCGGACGGCGAGACCATTCAGGAGGTCCTCGGCAAGTTCGAGAACATCCAGTCCGACCCCGACGCCTTCCGCGGCGTGGAGACGGGTTTCAAGCACTTCGACCGCATCACCAACGGCCTTCAGAAGTCCGACCTCATCGTGCTTGCGGCGCGCCCCGGCATGGGCAAGACGTCGCTCGCGATGAACATCGTCGAGAACGCCTGCCTGCACAAGAACGGCGTCGCGGCGGTGTTCTCCCTCGAGATGCCCCGCGTGCAGATCGTCCAGCGTCTCATGTGCGCGTATGCGAATGTCAGCATGGAGAAGGCGCTCTCGGGCAAACTGCAGCAGTCCGACTGGAAGAAGCTCATGCTCGCCTCCGACCGCATGCAGAAGAGCAAGATCTTCATCGACGACTCCTCCCGCGTCACGCCCGCGGAGATCCTCTCCAAGTGCCGCCGTTTAAAGAGCAGCGAGGGCGCGCTCGACCTCATCATGATCGACTATATCCAGCTCATGGGGGGAGAGAGCAAGACGACAGAGAACCGCCAGCAGGAGATCGCCTCCATCACGCGCGAGCTCAAGATCATGGCGAAGGAGCTGGACGTGCCCGTCATCGCGCTCTCGCAGCTCCGCCGTATCCAGACCAAGGAGCCGCAGCTCTCCGACCTGCGTGAATCGGGCGCCATTGAGCAGGACGCGGACATCGTCATCTTCATCAACCGCCCCGACGTCACCGCGACCGCGGAAGAGCTCGCCAAGAACGAAGTCGTCAAGGGCGCGGCCGAGCTCATCATCGCCAAGCACAGAAACGGCAGCACGGGCAGGGTGCAGCTCCGCTTCATCGGCGAGTGCACCAAGTTCGTCGACGTGGACGCACAGGGCGCTCCCGAGGAGGAGCCGCAGTACTCCCGTCCCGCGCCAGAACCCTATCCCGAGGACGAAGCGCCCAAGTACGACGGCGAACCGCCCGAAGAACTTCCCTTCGATTGACTATGACCACCCAAATCATGGGCGTGAGCGATGTCTCGCTCCGCCTTGCAAAACAATATATCTTAGCGGGAGACGTCGTCGCCTTCCACAGCGAGACGGTGTACGGCCTCGGCGCAGATGCGCGCTCGGACAGCGCCGTCAGGCACATCTTTGAGCTCAAGGGCCGTCCGCAGAACAACCCGCTCATCGTCCATGTGCATCGGGACTTCGACATCTCGACGCTTGTCGACAGCATCCCGCCCTACGCAAGGGCGCTTGCAAAGGCTTTCCTTCCCGGGCCCTTGACGATGGTGTATCCCTCGACGGGCAAGGTGAGCGCGCTCGTCTCGTGCGGGCTCAACACGCTCGCCGTGCGGGTGCCGTCCTCCGAGACCGCGCAGGCCTTCCTGCGGGCGGTGGATATCCCCATCGCCGCCCCCAGTGCCAACGTCTCCAAGCACATCTCGCCCGTCACCGCGCAGCATGTTTTCGAGGACTTCGAGGGGCGAATCCCGCTCATCCTCGACGGCGGCAGGTGCGAGGGCGGCATCGAAAGCACCGTTTTGGACTGCACAGGCGAGGAGCCGCTCATCCTGCGCGCGGGCCTCGTGACGCGGGAAATGATCGCCTCTGTCGCGGGCAGCTGCGGGGTGTACGTCCCGAGGAAGGGCGAACAGCCCAGAAGCCCCGGCATGGCGTATAAGCACTACGCGCCCAAGTGCCGCACGGCGTTCTTTGCGCCCGAGGAGCTGGAACAGGCCAAGTCGCTCTACCGCGAAGAGGAAGAGAGGGGAGGCGTTCCCTGTTTCTTCTGCGAGGACGCGCTCGCCCGCACGCTCGAAGGCTTCCGCGTGCTCGATCTAGGAAGTTCGGGCGAGGAGATGGCCAACCGTCTCTACGAACTGCTGCACCGTGGCGAGGAGGAGGCGACGCTGCTCATCGGCGTCTGTCCCGAAGAGCGGGGCGGCGTGTATGAGGGGGTATTGAACCGCCTCACGCGCGCCTTCGGCGGATAAGAGCTCACAAACATACGGCGGCGAAAGCCTGCCATCGGAAATTTACAAAGGAGGAAGGGGAGCATGCCCACGCCCACGCAAAAGGTACTCTTTGTCTGTACGGGCAATACCTGCCGTTCGCCCATGGCGGAGGCGGCGCTTCGGCGCGAGCTCAAGCGGCGGAAACTTTCGGGCTTTTCCGTGCGCTCCGCAGGGCTGAATGTCCAACCTGGCAGCGCTTTGAGCGCCAACAGCGCACAGGCCTTGAAGGAGGCCAAGATCCCCGTCCTCAAGTCTTTCAAACCCCGCCAGCTCACGCAGAAGATGGTGAAGGAGAGCGTCCTCGTCGTCTGCATGACGGAAAAGCACCGCGAGATGCTCAAGAACTTCCCCAACGTGACGAGCTTTTTTGAGCTCTGCGGCAGGGAGATCCCCGACCCCTATGGCCTCGACATCGATGCCTACCGCGTGACGCTCCGCCGCATCCGCGAGTGCATCCCGCGCGTCATCACGGTCCTTGAGACCCTGAAAAAAACCGATAACGACGTTCCCGCGAAGGGAACGCAAGGAGGAAAAGTATGAAGATCGCTGTTTGCTGCGACCACGGCGGCCTGACCTTGAAACAGGCGGTGGTCAAGTACCTCACCGAAAAGGGGTACGAAGTCGAAAATTTCGGCACGGATTCCTTTGATTCGTGCGACTATCCCGACTTTGCCTTGAAGGCCGCGGAGGCCGTTGCCTCGGGCGCGTGCGAGAAGGGCGTGTTCGTCTGCACGACGGGCATCGGCATCTCCATCGCCGCCAACAAGGTGCCCGGCATCCGCTGCGCGCTCTGCTCCGAGCCGCTCTCCGCCAAGATGACCCGCCTTCACAACGACGCCAACGTCCTCGCGATGGGCGGAGGCATCATCGGCGTGAATATGGGATTGGAGATCGTGGAGACCTTCCTTACGACGCCCTTCTCGGGTGAAGCCAAACATCAGCGCAGGATCGACAAGATCACCGCCATCGAACAAAAGTACTCCAAGTAAAAATACCCGCCTTGCAGGCGGAAGGGAGGTGCCGTATGACCCAGGCACTCAAAGATAAGATCATAGAATCGCTCACCTCCATCCTGCCCATCGCACTCATCGTCATCGTGCTTGCGATGACCTTTACGCCGTTGAGTTCGGGGACGTTCGTCCTCTTTACGGTGGGGGTGGTGCTCCTCATCCTCGGCCTTGGCTGCTTCACGCTGGGCGCCGACATGTCCATGCTCGTCATCGGCGAAAAGATCGGTTCCGCAATGACGCACTCGCGCAAGATCTGGCTGATCGCGCTCCTCTCGTTCGTCATCGGCATCATCGTGACGGTCGCCGAGCCCGACCTTCAGATTTTGGCTGAGCAGGTCCCCGCCATTGCCGAGAAGGTACCCGCGCTCGGGAACTACCTTCTCATCGGCACGGTCGCCATCGGCGTCGGCATCTTCCTGATGTTCGCCATGCTGCGCATCGTGCTCCGCATCAGGCTCTCCATTTTGCTCATCGTCTTCTATGTCGCGGCGTTCATTTTGAGCATCTTCGTCTCCCCCGAATTCTGGGCGGTGTCCTTCGATTCGGGCGGCGTGACGACAGGGCCCATGACCGTGCCGTTCATCATGTCCCTCGGCGTCGGCGTCGCGTCCATTCGCGGCGACAAGGGCGGCCAGGACGACTCCTTCGGTCTCGTCGCGCTCTCGAGCGTCGGGCCCATCATCGCCGTCCTCGTCTTAGGCATCGTCTTCGACATCTCGGGCGTTGAGTACGAAGTCACGACTGCCGCCACCGTCGATACGACGCGGGACGTGCTCTTCCAGTACCTCCACGGCTTCGGCGACTACGCGCTCGAAGTGATCATCGCATTGAGCCCCATCATTGCGTTTTTCCTGTTCTTCCAGCTCATCTCGCGCTCCTTCCACAAGAAGCAGATCATCCGTATCATCGTCGGCTTCTTATATACGTTCGTCGGGCTCGTCCTCTTCCTGACGGGCGCGAACGTCGGCTTCATGCCCGTGGGCAGCGAGATCGGAAGCACGCTCGCCTCCCTCTGGGGCGGCTGGCTGCTCATTCCCATCGGCATGCTCATCGGCTACTTCGTCGTCTCGGCGGAGCCTGCCGTGCACGTCTTAAACAAGCAGGTCGAGCGCGTCTCCGCGGGCGCCATCAGTTCGTCCGCGATGAACAAGGGCCTGTGCATCGGCGTCAGCTGCGCCATCGGCCTTGCCATGCTGCGCATCCTGCTCGGCATCAACATCATGTACTTCCTCATTCCGGGGTACGTCATCGCCTTGGGCCTCACCTTCTTCACGCCTCCCATGTTCACGGGTATCGCGTTCGACTCGGGCGGCGTCGCAAGCGGCGCGATGGTCTCCTCCTTCGTGCTGCCCATGGCCATCGGCGCGTGCAGTACGGTGCAGGGCACGGGCTCCATCATGACGCTCGCGTTCGGCTGCGTCTCCTTCGTCGCGCTCGCCCCGCTCATCTCCATTCAGATATTGGGCATCGTCTATCGGCACAAGAAGCACCGCATCAAGCGCAACTTCCTCACGGTGGAGGATAAGATCATCGAATACGAGGTGTACTGATGGCTGAGAATATCGTAGAAAAGAAAAACCCTGCGGCGACCGCCGTCGAAGCGGTGGAAAAGCTCGTAAAAGGCGTGGGGAGCGTCATCGGCGTCAACTCCAAGAGCGGCCCGCAGAAACTTCCCAACCGCACGAAGGCGCTCGTCAGCATCGTCAACCGCGACGACGAGGACGAACTCAAGGAAATTCTGGACGACGTCTCCGTCGCCCTGAGCTTCACCTTTGCAGGCACGGGCACGGCGCGTTCCGCCGTCCTCGACTACCTCGGCATCGGCAGCGCGGAGAAGTCCGTCATCGTCTCTCTCATTCCCGAGAGCGACGAGGAGACCGTTATGCGCGAGTTGAGGACGCGGATGTCCCTCTACCTCGTGGGGCGCGGCATTTCCTTCACCGTACCCATGACCGCCGTCTCGGAGATCGTCGCAAACGGCCTCCAGAGCGCGGCGACTGAAAAGACTAACGACGGGAGTAAGATCATGAAAAACGAACAGCGGCAATATGACCTCATCATCGCGGCAATGGCCGCCAACTATGTGGACGACGCGATGGAAGCGGCCCGTTCGGCGGGCGCTGCGGGCGGCACCGTCGTGCGCGGGCGCTCTCTTTCCAACGAGAAGGCCGAGCAGTTCATCGGCATCTCGCTCACGCACGAGCAGGAGCTGCTCTTTATCCTGACGGCGCGCGAGCACAAGCTCGACATCATGCAGGCGCTCTCCGAAAAGGTGGGCCTCAAGACGGAGGCGGGCGGCGTCATCTTCTCGCTTCCCGTCGACAGGACGGCGGGCATCGCCGTCGCAGCCGAGGCCTCCGAGCTGCAGGAGCAGAAAGGGGAGACCAAGTGAGCCGTCTCATTCTCATCGGCGGCGGCGAACTCAAGAACCGCGAGACGCTCAAGATCGACGAGTACATCGCGCAGGAGGCCAAGAAGGCAGCGGGGGAGAGAAGGGCATGCGGGCTCTTTCTCCCCACCGCGAGCCACGACTGCATGCCTTACTACAACACCTTCCACAAGGTCTATACGGGCATCTTCGACATCAAAACGGACGTCGCCCTCACCGTGAACAGAGACATCGACCTCGACAAGATGAAGGGGAAGTTCGAAAAGGCGGACTTTCTCTACGTCGGCGGGGGAGACACCGTCTACATGATCGAGCAGTGGAAAAATAGCGGCCTCTTGCCCCTCATCGAGGAGTTTTATAGGGCCGGCAAGCTCGTCTGCGGCCTTTCGGCGGGCGCCATCTGCTGGTTCGAGACGATGTATTCCGATTCCGTCGTTGAGGGTGCGTTCGAGATTTTCCCCGGCCTCGGGTGGGTGAAAGGCAAAATTTCTCCTCATTACGATGAAAGAATGCTTGACTTTGACGAGATCGTGCTGTATAATAGGTGGTGCGCTTGGGGGTTGGAGAACAATTCGGCCCTCGAAATGCAGGACGGCGAGCCCGTCAAAAGCATTTCCGCGGGAGGCAGGGTGATGATGCTCGACGCCTCTTCGGGCGACCTTCATAAGACGGTCTTTTGATCGTCCCGCAAGCGGACGTGGCGAAATTGGCAGACGCGCAGGTTTCAGGTTCCTGTGGGAGACCATGGGGGTTCAAGTCCCTTCGTCCGCACCAAAAAATCCGAGTGGTTTTTTAACCCCTCGGATTTTTTCTTGCCGAACGACCGAAGGGACTTGAGGGTGGAGGCGCAAGCGAGAGCTTGCGGTTTGCGCGCGAATTGCAGGGAAACAGATAGGTTCGGCGCAACCTGAACAGCCCGGTGGGCTGTTCACCGGGGCGCGCCGCCAAAGGCGCAAGTCCCTGCTGGTTTAACAAACAACTTTTACGAAGGAACTTGAGGGGGAGGCGCAAGATAAAAAGGCGGTTTTCGCCCCTTTGAGGAAGGTTTGCAGCCCCATTGAGACGGGTATTCGTCCCATTCACTTTGTCGTATAAATATATTTAATACATATCATAACAAGCTATCTTTCATGATATAATACCGAGTGAGAAACGGCTTTAAGCCGAATATAAGGAGTGAATATGAAAAGAGCAAAAGAATTGAGAGAAAGTGCTTGGGAACACAAGCGCGGGCAGTGGGGTCTCTTGGCGGCCATTTGGTTCGTGTACGCCGTCATTGTCGGAGCTATCGGCAGTCTGTCGGCGACCGCCATCATCCCCGTCATCGGGTCGATCATCGTGTTTGTCTCGACCGTCGCGGTGCTGCTCATCTCGGGGCCGTTCATGCTCGGCCTCTCGACGGCCTCCCTCGAAGTCTCCGAGGGCAAGCACACCAGTTTCAACAAACTTTTCTCGGGCTTCAAACAGTTCGGGACAGCCTTCCCGCTCATGATCCTCATCAGCATCTTTACCTTCCTGTGGTCGCTGCTCCTTGTCATCCCGGGCATCATCAAGACGTATTCCTATTCGATGAGCTGGTTTGTCCTCGCAGACCGCCCCGACCTCACCGCCAATGAGGCGCGCAAGCGCTCAATGTACCTCATGCAGGGCCGCAAGTGGAGACTGTTCTGCCTCGACTTCTCCTTCATCGGGTGGTACATTCTGAGCATTCTCACGCTCGGCATCCTCTCCTTCTGGGTGATGCCGTACCACCTGACCGCCCGCGCCGAGTTCTATCAGGAACTTTTAAGGGAGGAAAAGGGCGCCGCCAACCCCTTGAACGCACCCATCTCTTCCAACTGAATCGAGCGCTGTAGCCCCCTCGCAAGAGGGGGCTTTTTTGGGGCTTGAAATCATGCCCGAAAGGTGTTATAATGGGGATAAGATCGATGAAGGGAGAAAACACACATGAAAGTCGGCATCATCCGCTTTATGCAGACGGAGGATTACTGCCCCGGAACGAGCGACTTCCGCGCCATGCGCGAGTACACGGGCGTCTTTGAGGGCGCGGGGGAGATCGAGCTCGTCGGGTTTATCAACTGCGGCGGCTGCCCTGGGAAGAAAGCCGTCCTCAGGGCACGGGAACTTTTAAAGCGCGGCGCAGACACCATCGTGTTCGCAACCTGCATCGGGAAGGGGACGCCCATCGGCTATCCCTGCCCGTTCGCCCTCAAGATGAAGGCACTCGTTCGGAAAGAGGTCGGCGAGAACGTCCGATTTTTGGACTACACCCACTAAGCAGGCGGCATTTTTCAGCGCAAAGGAAAGTTCTCCCGCATGGATCTGAGGAATTTATCAAAGCAAATTTAGAGGTTTTCGGAGGGTTTTCGGCGAAAAAATTTTTTCGGGAAAAAATGTATTTTTCTTGTAAAATCGTTTGACTTTCTTTCCGAGATTTGCTATTATAGTCGAGCGTTAAGCGATGCGGGTGTAGTTCAGTGGTAGAATCCCAGCCTTCCAAGCTGGTCGCGTGGGTTCAATTCCCATCACCCGCTCCAAGTGCTAATTGCCGAAGAGCGTAAGAAAAGAGATCGCTTGCAGGATATGCGCCTGTAGCTCAGGTGGATAGAGCAACGGCCTTCTAAGCCGTGTGTCAGGAGTTCGAATCTCTTCAGGCGCACCAAATTATATGGCGGGTGTAGCTCAGTTGGTTAGAGCGCCAGATTGTGGCCCTGGAGGTCGTGAGTTCGATTCTCGTCGCCCGCCCCACTTTAATGGGGTGTAGCCAAGAGGTTAAGGCACCGGATTTTGATTCCGGCATTACGTTGGTTCAAATCCAGCCACCCCAGCCACCCGGCCCATTAGCTCAGTTGGCAGAGCACTTGACTTTTAATCAAGGTGTCCCGAGTTCGAATCTCGGATGGACCACCAATTTATATGCACTTTTAGCTCAGTTGGTAGAGCAATTGACTCTTAATCAATGGGCCCAGGGTTCGAGTCCCTGAAAGTGCACCAGGAAAAATGACCTCCCTTTCGAGGTCATTTTTTTCTCCTTATTTTGGGGAGCACACGAGCTTCTTCGCCGAAAATCGCCTAAATTCGGCAAAGTTCCGAAGGGGGATTTTAAAGGCCGCCGACACCCTTTGTTTTAGACGGACCGCTCCGTTTTCGCTCTGTTCGGCGCTGAGCCCTGTTTGGCGCATCTTGCCGGCATCGTGTTCGGTTTGTGAATATTCTTTCATTTATTGGCCGTATTGTCAGTTCTTGTCGAACAAACACGAATGATCGCACCCTCTTTTTCGGCACTTGTTCGCAAATCGTGTGAATGCCGTTCATTTTAACTGCACCTCAAATAGTATTTCGTGGAAAAGAGAAGTTTTTGCCCCTCTTGTGGTATAATGAAACAGGAGCGGTTTAAGCTCCGTCATTGAAATCTGAAAATCTCATCTGAGTGTCCGACCACAAGGAAATCATGAAGACTTTATATGTGACCGATCTCGACGGTACGCTGCTCACGCACGAGGAGCGCATCTCCGAGTACAGCCTCGAAAAACTCAATTCCCTCGTCGATCGCGGCCTTTTGTTTACCTATGCCACAGCCCGTTCTGCGGCAAGCGCCGACCGCGCGACCCGAGGTCTCAAACGAAACATTCCCGCCGTTCTCTATAACGGCGCGCTTATCTATGACGATGAACTCAATAAACCCCTGTATGCCTCGTACTTCGACGACGAGGGCAAGCGTTACGTTCTGCACGTGCTGCGCTCCTTCGGGATCTGTCCCTTCATCTACGGGGCGACGCGGGAGAGGGAGCACATCAAGTGGATCCCCGAGCGTGCCTCCGAGGGCATGAAGCGCTATCTCTCGCGAAGAGAAGGGGACACACGCCTCGTGCCCGTCCAAAACGACGATGAACTTTTAGACGGCTACGTCTTTTACTTCAAATGTATCGGCCCTGGCGACCAGATCGGCGAGGCATGGAACGTTTTAAAATACGACCCCCGCTTCGTGTGCATCTACCATCAGGAGATGTATCAGAACGACTTCTGGATGGAGATCTCGACGAAGGGTGCCAACAAGGCGAAGGGCGTGCTGTTCCTCAAAGATTATTTGAAGTGCGACAAGGTCGTCTGCTTCGGCGATACCTCCAACGACTCCGATATGTTCGACGTTTGCGACGAGAAGTACGCCGTCAAGAACGCCGACGAATGGCTCAAGGAGAAGGCGACGGGCGTCATCGGCTACTGCGAAGAGGACGGCGTCGCGAAATGGCTTGAAGAGCATTTCCACCCCGACGAATAATTATATAAGCCCCGTGATGCCGCGGTATCCCAAATAGAAGCAGTATCCGTTGAGGACGGCGATCAGGGGGAGCGCGATCATGAGGAGCGCGTTCCCGAGGCGGAATTTAAGGACGAGCATGGTGACAAACACCGCCGCCGCGCCGCCCAAGACGGCCGCAAGCAGGAGGCGCACGTCCTCGCGCCGAAGGCTGTCTCCCTCCTCGCCCGTGTCGGCTTCCGACTTGACGAGGCGGAAGGCATAGAAGTTCACCGCCAAGATATAGACGGTGAGAAGCACATAGAAAAGAAGGGTCCCGCGCATATTGCAAGCAGTATGCGCAGGAAATAAAAGATTTTTACAGGATGGCAATCATGAACAGTAAGAAGAGAGCATATGTGAGTGTCTACAACAAGGACCGCATCGTCGAGTTCTGCCAGTATCTCATCGAGTACGGGTACGAGATCGTCGCCACGGAGGGGACGTGCAAGGTATTGACCGAGGCGGGCGTCAAGGCCATCTCCGCCCATGAGCTGACGGGCTATCCCGAACCTCTCGGCGGCAAGGTGCGCGCGCTGCACCCCTCCATCTATACGGGCATCATCGCCAACGAACTCACCGAGGAACAGCTTTCCGAGCTGGACGACAAGGACGTCTATCCCATCGAGCTCGTCGTCGTCAACTGCTATCCCTTCGTCGAGGACATGGAGGCGGGCGTCGACTTTAAGGAGGCGGCTTCGCACATCGACAGCAACGGCGTCGCGCTTCTGAACGCCGCGGCGAAGAACTACCTCCACACGGTGGTCGTATGCGATCCCGACGACTATGAGCGCGTCCTGTGCGACCTCGCGGCGGGCGCCATCTCCGAGGACGAGCGCCGCTACTTCATGTATAAGGCGTTCTCCTACACGGCGAGCTACGACGCCCTCGTCGCGCAGTACCTCTCCCTCGAGGTCTCCATTCCCTTCCCCAAGATGTTCACGGTGACCTACGAGAAGACGCACGACATGCGCTACGGCGAAAACCCGCACCAGCGCGCCGCTGTCTATCACGAGCCCTTCTTAAAGGAGGGTTCGCTCGCCCGCGCCCGTCAGCTTGCAGGCGGCCAGACGACATACAACAACATCAACGACGCAAACACCGCTCTTGAGCTCGTCAAAGAGTTCGACACGCCCGCGGCGGTCTCGGTCAAGCACTGTGCCGTCAGCTCCGTCGGCACGGGCGAGAACGCGTTTGAGGCCTTCACAAAGGCATATGAGACGGACGAGCACCGCATGAAGGGGTGCATCCTTGCCATCAACGGCATCGTGGACGCCCGCCTTGCGGAAAAACTGCGCGGCGTGGAGTGCGAGCTCGTCGTCGCCGTCGGCTTCACCCCCGAGGCGATGGACTTCCTGCGCTTCCGCAAGGAGCTCATCCTCTTCGAGATGCCCGATATCCGCTCCAAGGTGCAGTTCTCCACCTTCGACATGAAGAAGGTCTACGGCGGTCTTCTCGTGCAGTCCTACGATACCGAGCTCTACCGCAATATCGAGTGCGTGAGCGACAGAAAGCCCACCGAGGACGAGAAGGCGGCGCTCCTGTTCAACTACCGCGTCGTTAAGCACGCGCGTTCGAGCGCCATCGTCATCGGCGAAAAGGATGTGACGCGCGGCATCGGAACGGGGCAGACCCTGCGCGAGCGGGCGGTCGATCTCGCTATCTCTCTGGCAGGTCCCTGTGAGGGCTGCGTGATGGCCTCCGAAGCGGCGCTCGTCTCGGCGGAGTGCGTCGAACATGCGGCGGATGCCGGCATCACGGCCATCATCCAGTCGGGCAACCCCACGGACGAAGTCGTCGCCGCCTGCAACGAACGCGGCATCGCGCTCGTCGTCACCGATATGCGTCACTTCAAGAACTGAGGCAAACCATGCACTCTCTCAGAGAACTCTATAAGATCGGGCGCGGTCCTTCGAGCTCCCACACGATGGGTCCCGAGCGCGCCGCCCGCGATTTTCAGGGCCGCTGTCCTTCGGCGGCCCGTTATCGTGCCGTGCTGTACGGCTCCCTTGCGCATACGGGCAAGGGGCATTTGACCGATGTCGCCATTCTCTCCGTCCTCGGCGAGGAGCGCACCGAAGTCGTCTTTGACAGGGAAAAAAAGGACCTCCCGCATCCCAATACGATGACCTTCTATGCCTATGACGGAGAGGGTAACGTGCTTGAAGAGCGCACCTATCTCTCGGTGGGCGGGGGCGTCATCCGCGCGCTCGGCGAGAAGGAAGGGGAGGGGAAGGACGTCTATCCCTTCAAGGACTTCTCCGAGATCAAGGCATATTGCGAGAAGGAGGGCATCGGCCTCGACGAGCTTGCCTTCCGCTATGAGGACGCCGAATTCCGCGACTTTTTGCGCGAGGTGTGGGAGACCATGCGCTCGACCATCGAGGCGGGCCTGAGGGAATCGGGCGAACTTCCCGGGGGGCTTCACGTCGTGAGGAAGGCCAAGACGCTCTCGCAGCGTCAGCCCAATGAGAGCCCCGAGGAGCGCGAAAAGCGGGAGATCTGCAGCTACGCCTTTGCGACGTCCGAGGAGAACGCGAGCTGCGGGCTCGTCGTCACCGCGCCCACCTGCGGCGCAAGCGGCGTGCTGCCCGCCGTCCTGTACCACCTCTCCAAGAAGTATCACCTCGCGGAGAACGCCGTTTTAGCCGCCCTTGCCGCGGCGGGGATCGTGGGCAACGTCGTCAAGACGAATGCCTCGGTGAGCGGTGCGGAGGCGGGCTGTCAGGCGGAGATCGGCACCGCCACCTGCATGGCCGCAGCGGCCGTCTGCCGCCTCTATGGCTACTCCCTCGAGGAGACCGAGTACGCCGCCGAGATCGCGCTCGAACACCAGTTGGGCCTCACCTGTGATCCCGTGGGCGGGCTCGTGCAGATCCCCTGCATCGAAAGGAATGCCGTTGCCGCCATGCGCGCCCTCGATTCTGCCGAGCTTGCACACGTCCTTCACGGCACGAGGAAGATCTCCTTCGACACCATCGTAAAGACGATGTACGAGACGGGCAAGGACCTTTCCGAGCGCTACCGCGAGACGAGCGAGGGCGGCCTTGCCGTCACTTACCGTGGCTGCTGAGGCCGATTCGCCGCCAAACGCTGCAGTATTTTCCAAACTTTTCCAATTTCAAAGCAAAAAAGAGCGCTCTCTGTATGGAGGGCGCGTTTTTTCACATATGAAATTGTTCGGACTCAACCCGCGACCTGTTCTTCGAGGGCCTTTGCGAGCTGATCGGGGCAGGACGTGTTGTTTCTGCAGCGGATGCCCTTGAGAAGGGGAATGATGTCCTCTGCCTTCTGGCCTTCGCAAAGTTTGGAAATTCCCTGCAGGTTGCCGCTGCAACCGCCGATGAATTTCAGATTGTGGATCCTGTGTTCGTCATCCAGTTCAAATACGATCTGTTTGGAACACGTTCCCTTGGTCGAGTATGTGATCATGATAGCCTCCTTAATCTACAAGCGTCTCGCTCACGACGGAATATAGCTCGGCCGCCTTGTCCTCCCACTGTTTGTAGATGTAGTTCGCCGTCTTCTTGTCGGGCACGACGAACTTCAGCTCCAAAATGGGCTGGACGTTTCCGAGGATCTTCAAAAATACGGTATAGGAGCCGTCCTTGTTCTGGTAGTAGTCGGACTTGCATTCCTGCCGCTTGCGGTATTTGACGCTGTTGGTCTTGATGAAACGAGAGATCTCTTCCCGCCTGCTCTTGGGGATGTTGATATAGAAGTTGGCGAGCGTCTCTCTCCCTTCCGGGGTGATGGTATAGAGGGGGTCGTCGGACGTGGGGATCTCGCAGATGAACCCGTCCTGCAGCATCTTCTGGATGAGCACCATGCAATCCATGTAGTTGAGCCAGTCGTTGGACGAAGTGCACATATCGACGATCGTGCGTTCGGAAAGGGGACACTCCATCTTATCGAACACAAAGAGAAGTATTAACTTGTTGACAGATGTTTCGCCTCTAACCAGCATAAAATGGCCGCCTCTTTTGTGGAATATTTGAAAAACGGGGGCGCTTTTCGTGCGCCCTGACCGCCTCGTGAACAGAACACAAATCGCCGCTTAAAATCTTTAAGCGGCTATTTGTGTTGTTTTGCTTGATGTTACGCTGCGAAAGGCGCGAGCTTTGCAAGAAGGTCTGCGCAATCGTCGCTGTAGATCTCGACGGTGAGAGGCTTGCTCAGGTCAAGGCTGAAGATACCGAGGATGGACTTTGCATCGACGACATACTTGCCGCTCTTGAGCAGGATCTCATAGTCGCACTCCTGCGTGATGGCAACGAACTCCTTGACGCGCTGCGCCTGTTCCAACGAAATTTTGATAGACTTCATAGAATTTTCCCTCCACGAGTTATTTTTCCTGTATTATAGCGAAAATCGGTGATAAAATCAAGATGTTTTTGAAAATTTTCTTGGCCAAATTTTCTTTTTGTGCTATAATACCTCTAAACAGGTAAAATGCTGGTCATTTTGCATTAAACATCGGGAGGAACCATGCAAGACAAGTACGCACAGATGCAGCGCTTTTTCACCGCCTGCGACGAGCTCATCTCCGGCAAGTATATCTTGGCCGATACAAAAATAAGCGACGTGCTCAAGGCCATCGCCGCGAGCGAGGAACTCACCGGTCTCTTTACCGCCGTCACCGAGCGGTTCGACTATCCCGCCGCCAAGCAGGCGTACCTTCGCTATCCCGCGGAACCGGGCGGAACGAGAGGGGCTGCCTACCTTCCCGCAGAGCGGGGGGACATCATCGCCTTCGTGTTCTGCCTGCTCGTCGACTTCGATTCAGGCAACATGCGCCTCAACGACTTTCTTCGCAAGTTCTTCAACGAGGACGGCAGCTATACGGCGAGCTACACGCTCTTCGTCGAGCGTATGATCCGTCCCTTCCGCGACATCGTGCGCGACTGCTTCCCCGAACTCGCCCGCCCCGGCTCCGTCTCTCGTGACAGGGAGGAGGCGCTCGACAAGATCGGCGAGATCATCAACTTGGAGCGCGGCAGGATGCTCAAGGCCAACCTCGACAAGGTGGATGCCGATGCGTGCGAGCTCATCCTCTCCGAACTCTACGCCGCGGCGGGGAGAAGGGACACCGCCGAACTCAAGGCGCTCCTGTGCGGATACTCCTATTTCCTCAACACGGTGGGGTATCTCAACGAGGAGAGCAGGACGCTCTTCGAACTCAGCGCAAAGCTTTGAGGTGAAAGGATGGACTTAGAAGAAAAGACCGTCAAAGTCAACTACATCTACAAGGGCAAGATCGTCAATCTCCGGTGCGACGAGGCCGTGCTTCCCGACGGCAGGCCGTGCAAGCGCGAGATGATCGAGCATCCGGGCGGTGCCGCCGTCTTCTGCGTGCATGAGGGGAAGGTCGCCCTCGTCCGCCAGTTTCGCTATGCCTACGGCGAGGCGCTGCTGGAGATCCCTGCGGGAAAGCTCGAGAAGGGGGAGGACCCCATGCTCGCAGCAAAGCGCGAACTCGAGGAGGAGACGGGGCTGGAGGCCGAGAGCCTGAAACACCTCTTCACGCTCTATCCGACGCCCGGCTACACCAACGAGAAGATCTACATCTACGAGGCCGTCAACGTCAAAAAGGGGCGCCAGCACCTCGACGAAGGGGAGTTTTTGAACGTCGTCTACCTTCCCGTTGAGGAGGCCGCAAGGATGGTCGAAGAGGGGGAGCTGTGCGATGCGAAGACCATCGTCGCTCTGCAGCACTATCTCCTCCAACAGAAATAAGAGAGAAACGCCGAGGCTTTCGGCGTTTTTTTGTGCAAAAAAAGAGACCTCGGGCGAGGCCTCTTTTCAGGGAACGGAGGGCGGGACGTCAGTTGTTGCAGCCGCCGAATGAATTGAAAAAGGATGCGAGCGTACCGTTCTTGCTCAGCACATAGAGGGCGGCGATGAGCATCGGCCAGCCCGCGCCCGTGAAGGCACTCGAGGAGAACACTTGGGAATTTGTTCCCAAGAGAAACAGGATGACTAAGATCCAGAGATAGCTGTTTGAGGTCGTACAGCAGTTCATAGCTTTTCCTCCTTGACCGCGGACACGGAGTATGTAAAATTGTTCCGTTCCGCTTCTCTAAATTGTATGTATATCGGGCGAAAAAGTGTTCCCGAGCCCGTCATTTACTTGCAAACAGGGCGCGTTTTTGGTATAATATCAGGGATAGCCGCGGAAAAACACGTCTAAAATACGGTTTTATCCGACAAGCGGCAAAGAACATTTTTTTTCTACGGATATTCCGCTTAAGGAAATCCGATGGAGGTCAATTTCATGAAACGTAAACCCTTTTTCTCGGCAAGAAACATTGCTTATCTTGCCATCCTCACGGCACTCGTCATTGTGTTGCAGCTGTTTGCCTCGGTAATCCCCGTAGGGCAAACTGGAGTAACTCTTAACTTTTCTCTCATTCCGATCGTGTTGGGTGCCATTTTACTGGGTCCGATGGCGGGAGCTTTCCTTGGGTTCCTATGCGGAATAATCATCTTTTTCCAAGTCGTCTTTATTCCCAATGCGTTTTATACTATAATTTGGGCAACGAGCCCTGTTGTCACCTTTTTTACCTGTATTGTTAAAACAACGGTCGCGGGACTTGCGGCAGGGTTTCTCTATCGCCTTATCGCAAAGAAAAGTCGTTTAGGTGCAACGTTTGCGGCTTCTGCAGTCGTTCCGATCATCAATACTGCTCTCTTTATATTGGGCTGCCTGTGCATGACGGACGCAATTTTTGAATTTCAGAACAAATATCCAAGCGCATCGGACAGCTCAAACATCTTAATTTATATATGCGTTGTACTTGTTACATTTAACTTTTTTATTGAACTGGCGATCAACCTTGTGTTCGCGCCCGCGATCTGCCGCATCGAGCACGTCGTCAACAGCAAACTCACCCGCTACCGCGCAGACCGCGAGGGAAGCAAGGCCATCGAGGCAAAACACGAAGTCAGAGAGGAAGAGATCCATACGCCAACGGAGGAACCATGATCATCTGCATCGACGTCGGCAATACCAATATCAAATACGCCGTCTTTGACGGGGATACGCTCAAATTCTCCTTCCGCGTCGCGACGGACTTGAAGCGCACGTCGGACGAGTACGGCTCCCAGCTCATCGGGATGCTCGACTTCAACGGCGTCAAGGCGGACGCCTTCACGGGGGGCATCATCTCCTCCGTCGTCCCGTCTCTCGACTACACCATCGAGCATATGCTCAAGATGTACTTAAAGATCGACCCGCTGCAGCTTGCACCCGGGCTCAAATCCGGCCTTAAAATGCACGTCGACAACGCGCGCGAAGTGGGTGCGGACCGCATCGTCAACAACGTCGGCGCGCTCCACAAGTACGGCAGGGGCAAGCCGATGATCATCGTCGACTTCGGCACTGCGACCACATTCAACATCTTAAGTGCGGAAGGGGAGTTCATCGGCGGCGTCATCGCACCCGGTATCCGCGGGAGTCTGGACAGCCTCGTGAGCGGCACCGCGAAACTTCCCCGCGTGGAGATCGAGGCCCCGAAGAGCATCATCGCCACCAATACGACCACCAATATGCAGGCCGGCATCGTCTTCGGCTTTGCGGGGCTCGTGGAATATATCATCAAAAGAATCAAGAAAGAACTCAAGGCGGACGACGTGTTCACCATCGCGACGGGCGGATTTTCCGAGACCATCGCCAAGGAGACGAGGTGCATCGACGTCATCGACAAGATGCTCACGCTGGACGGCCTGAAGTACTTATATGATCTGAACTGTTCGGAGGAATGATATGAAGAAAGTCGGAATCGCCATTCTCGGGCTGGGGGTCGTCGGCGGCGGCACCTATGAGATCTTGCGGGATCACCGTGAATTTTACAAGAAGACGCAGGACGTCGATCTCGAAGTCGTCAGCGTGCTTGAACTGCGCCGTGACCGCATCGAAGCGCTCGGCATCCCCGAAGAGAACGTCGCTTCCAACATTGCGGAGGTCGTCTCCAACCCCGACGTCAACATCGTTGTCGAAGTGATGGGCGGTGTCGGCAAGGCGCGTGAGTTCGTCCTCGACGCGCTCAACGCGGGCAAGACCGTCGTTACCTCCAATAAGGAGCTCGTCTGCAAGTACTCGCACGAGCTCGAGCGCGCCGCAAAGCGCCACAACGCGGGCCTCTATTTCGAGGCGAGCTGCGTGGGCGGCGTTCCCATCATCCGCACCCTTTTGGACGGCGTGCAGGCCAACCACATCTCGTCCATGATGGGCATCATCAACGGCACGACCAACTACATCCTCACCAAGATGACCAACGACGGGGCGAGTTATTTGGACGTTCTCAAAGAGGCACAATCTCTCGGCTATGCGGAGGCAGACCCCACGGCCGACGTCGAGGGCTTCGATGCGGCGTATAAGCTGTCTATTCTCTCCTCGCTCGCCTTCCACACCAAGGTTCCCTTCTCCAAGATCTTCCGCGAGGGCATCACGACCGTCACGCAGGACGACATCGCCTACGGGAAGGAGCTCGGGTATTGTCTGAAACTGCTCGCCATCGGCAAGCAGACGGAAGAGGGCATCGAGGTGCGCGTGCACCCCGCGTTCATCAAGAAGGAGCACCCGCTCGCTTCCGTCAACGACAGCTTCAACGCCGTGTACCTCACGGGTGACGCCGTGGACGACGTCATGCTCTACGGCCGCGGTGCGGGCGCACTTCCCACGGGCAGCGCCATCGTCAGCGACATCATCTATGCCGCCACCCATTCCGAGAACAAGTACTCCACCTTCAAGAACAACGCGACGGCAGAGAAGGACGTCAAGTTCGTCTCCAACTTCAAGAGCGCTTACTACCTGCGTCTGACCGTCAACGATGAGGCGGGCATGCTCGCCAAGATCGCCGCTGTGTTCGGCAAGCAGGACATCTCCATTCAGGAGATGGTGCAGAAGGAGAATGCCCAGGATGGCAAGGCGACACTGGTGCTCGTCACCCATGCGACGCGTGAACTTTCGCTGCGTTCGGCCGTCTCCAAGATCGCATCTTTGGGCATCGCCACCGTCGATTCCGTCCTGAGAGTGGTCTCTTAAATTCATGATAACAGCGGGGCCGCCTTCGGGCGGCCTTCGTCATTCGGAGGAACTATGCGCGCCGTCGTCGTCATCAATGCCTACACCTCGCTTCAAAACGAACTTCATCAGCCGTATGCGGTTGCCGAGGCCCTCCGTGTCCGCGGCGTTGAGACGGACGTCCTTCGGAACGGCCTCTTTCCTGCCCGGCTCGAACGGGAGAGCGTCGCCTCGGAATGGGCGGAAATGTACGATTTCTGTGTCTATCTCGACAAGGACAAGTACCTGAGTAAGCTCCTTGAAAAGAAGGGGATGCGGCTTTTTAATTCGTCGGACGCCGTGGAGGTCTGCGACGACAAGCTCTTGACGTCCATCGCGCTCACGGGCATCGTGCCCATGCCCAAGACGCTCCCCGCGCCGCTCTGTTATACCCCGTCTGCGCCCGTGAACGGGGAGATGCTCGACCGCGTCGAGACGCTCTTAAATTACCCCGTGGTGGTCAAGGAGTGCTTCGGGTCTCTCGGGAAGGGTGTGCACCTCGCGCGAGGCAGAGGGGAGCTTGAGGCCCTCGCAGAGCGTCTGAAGGGTATGCCGCATCTCTTTCAGGAATTTATTTCGGAGAGCGCCGGGCGGGACCTCCGCGTCATCTGCATCGGCGGCAAGGCCGTCTGTGCGATGGAGCGTCGCTCGGAGACCGACTTTCGTTCCAATGCCGAGCTGGGCGGAAAGGGGACGGCCGTTGCAATTTCCGACGAGGCAAGAAAGCTCTCCGAACGCGCGGCAAGGGCGTTGGGGCTCGATTATTGCGGCGTCGATCTCCTCTTCGGGAGGGAAGGGCTGCTCCTTTCCGAGGTCAATTCCAACGCCTTCTTCGGCACGATCGAACGCGTGACGGGCGTGGACGTTGCCTCTCACTATGCGGATTATTTGGTCGAAACGGTCTCCAAGAGGGCATAAATCGCTCAAAAATTAATGAGAAATCTCAGAATTTGCCGCTTTGCATAGTACTATGCGTGACATAATTTTCTATTTATAATATAAGAAAATGAAAAAGCCGCCCCGATCACGAGGCGGCGTTATTTTTGCGTTCAGGCCTGTCCGTTCATGCGGAGGGCGTTGATGGCGGCGCGGGCGAGCTCGTCGCAGCGGTTGTTGAGTTCGTTGTCGGCGTGCCCCTTTACTTTATGGAAGACGACCTCGTGCTGCCGCGTGAGGGCGAGCAGCTGCTTCCAGAGATCGTCATTTAAGACGGGCTTCTTGTCGGCCTTCTTCCATCCGAGCTTCTCCCAGCCGTACACCCACCCTTGAAGAAAGCCATTGACGGTATAGGCGGAGTCGCTGTAGACGTCCACATGGCAGGGGAACTTGAGGCGGTTGAGCCCCTCGATGACGGCGGTGAGCTCCATGCGGTTGTTGGTGGTCTGCGCTTCGCCTCCCGAGATCTCGCGGCGGTGCTCCCCGAAGATGAGGATGGCGCCCCAGCCGCCCGCCCCGGGATTTCCCGAACAGGCCCCGTCCGTGTAGAGGGTGACACTCTTCAATTCGCTCATCTGGAGAGTTCCTCGGCTCTCGTATTGGCAGCCTGCATTGCGCGGACGACCGTCTCGGGCATCTCGTTACGGCGCAGCACTTCGAGCGCAGCGAGCGTCGTTCCGCCCTTGGACGAGACGGCTGCAATGAGCTGTTCGAGTGGAGTATCCGAATGTGCTTCTGCCATGGCGGCGCCGCCCTTGAGCGTCTGAATGGCGAGAACACGCGCGTCCTCCTCGTCGAGCCCGCACCTCACGCCGCCGTCGATGAGCGCCTGCAAAAAGAGGTAGACGTAGGCTGGCCCGCTTCCCGAGAGGGCAGTGACGGCGTTGAGCTTTTCCTCGTGCATAGGGAGGACGGTGCTCGTCGCTGCGAAGAGCCCGAATACGAAGTCGGCGTCGTCTGGCGCGAGGTCATACGCGTCGATCGCGGCAGCACCCATTCCGACCGAGCAGGGCAGGTTGGGCATCACGCGGGCGATGGCGGCGTTCGTCTCGAGCGCCTGTTTGATCTTTCCCTTTTGCATCCCCGCCATGATGGAGATGACGGTGGGAAGGACGACGTCCTTGAGCCCGTCTGCAACTTCGGGGAAGGTCTGCGGCTTCACGGAGAGGAGCAAATACCTGCTTCTCTCGGCGGCGATGCGGTTTAAGATAGTCGTTTGAAAGCCGCGGGCTGCGAAAAAGTCGCGGCATGCGTCCGAGGGATCGCTCACGATGACTTCGTCGGGTGAGAGAAAGCGGTGCTCCACGGCACCGAGAATGATGGCGCGCGCCATAAAGCCGCCGCCGATAACACCGATCTTGCATTGTTTTTCCATAAAAATTGCCATCCTAATTTTGGTTTTCGAGCAAAAATTTCTTGACGAAAGGGGGAAGATACGCTATAATATGAAAAGTCACAGGGGAGTGGCTCAACGGTAGAGTAGCGGTCTCCAAAACCGTAGGTTGCGTGTTCGAATCGCGTCTCCCCTGCCAAAGGCAGTCCGAATCGTCGGGCTGCTTTTTTGTTTTCTTGCGAAGGGCCGCTCCTCGCCTTACGCTGAATATCCCCCGTGGGGGCGCATCTCTTTCCTTATCTTATCAAAAGAGGGGAGAAAAGTCAAATAAATGAGACGGCCGTGAGCACGCCGCTTGACCTTGCATTGCAAGTGGTATATAATGGTGATAAGGGCAGATTTTTGCGCCTTGTTCCCGTTCGATGATATTTTGCCGTGCGGCGAGATATACTGATAGTATGCAGCAGGCGCGGCCCTCCATAAAGACAATGCAAGTAAAGAACAGTGTCCTCATTCAAATATTGCTCCTGACCGCGGCGGCCGTTGCGCTGCAGGTCTTTATCGTGCTTCTCGCGTTCCTTCCCGATATCTCGGCGAAGGAGTGGCTCTACCTTCTGCTTCTTGCGGGAGGCACCATCCTCAACATTGCGCTCTACGTACTCGGCATTGTGTTCAGCGTGCGGGGCAAGGAGACGCTCGGCAAGGGCAGTTTCTTGGCGGAGGTACTCCTTCTCATCGCGGCGATCGTCTTTTATGTCGTCCTTAAGACGGGATTTTGGAAGATCGTCTCGGATGAGCAGCTCTTCCGCGAATTTCTCGAGCGGGCGGGCGTATGGATGAGCATCGTCTTTATCGCCCTGCAATTTCTGCAGGTCGTCATCCTTCCCATTCCGAGCACCGTCACCGTCGTCGCGGGGAGCGCGCTCTTCGGCCCGCTGCTTGGCAGTGTCTACAGCCTCATCGGCATCCTCTTGGGCTCCTTCACGGCATTTGCCATCGGGCGGCTCGCGGGGTACCGCGTCGTCGCGTGGCTTGTCGGTAAGGAGACGCTCGACAAATGGCTCTCAAAGGTCAAGGGCAAGGATAAGATCTTTCTCTCGGCGATGTTCCTTTTGCCCGTCTTTCCAGACGATGTCCTGTGCTTTGTGGCGGGGCTCTCGACGATGAGCTTCGGACTGTTCGCGATCGTCATCGCCATCTCCCGCGTCCTTGCCGTCTTTACGACGAGCTACTCCGTCTCCCTCATTCCCTTCGATACCTGGTGGGGCATTCTCATCTGGGTGCTCATCGCCGCGGCCGTCATCGCCGTGTTCTTCCTGCTCTATAAGAAGTCGGACGCCATCTTAAACTTCATCCACAAGCTCTTTCATCGAGAAGTGCGGGTCAAGGAGAAGTCGGAGGGGAACGTGGAGCTCAAGGTCGTCTCGCCCGAGGGGCACATCGTCGAGAAGGGCGGAAAGCAGGGGGAGAATACTCCTTCGAAGGGAAAAGACGAGGTCGTTTCTCCGCCCGACAAAGGCGGTCCTGCCGACACATCGGGGGAGCCTCATACAAAATAGTTATAATCAACCTCGGGGAAGCGCTCTCCGAGGGATTTTTTTGCGGTTTTTTTATGGGGAGAGGCCGTTTTTGTTGTAAATTCCGCGAAAATGTATTAAAATAGGCGACGGTAAATATTTTTAGAGGTTTTATATGGTCAGAGAAGATTTAAGGAATATCGCCATCATCGCGCACGTCGACCACGGCAAGACGACCCTCGTCGACCAGCTCTTGAAGCAGAGCGGCACGTTCCGCGCCAATCAGGCGGTGGAGGAACGCGTGATGGACAGCGGCGATCTGGAACGGGAGCGCGGCATCACCATCCTTGCCAAGAACACGTCCGTTCACTACAACGGCGTCAAGATCAACATCGTCGATACCCCCGGCCACGCCGACTTTTCGGGCGAGGTGGAGCGTTCGCTCAAGATGGTCTCGGGCGTGCTGCTTCTCGTTGACGCCGCCGAGGGGCCCATGCCGCAGACGCGCTTTGTCACGCAGAAGGCGCTCGAGCTCGGGCTCAAACTCATCATCGTCATCAACAAGATCGATCGCCCCGATGCGCGCGTCAAGGAAGTCATCGATGAAGTTTTGGAACTTCTGATGGACCTCAACGCGACGGACGAACAGCTCGAGAGCCCCTTCCTGTTCTGCTCGGGCAGAGAGGGCACGGCCTCGACCGATCCCGACGTCAAGGGCACCGACTTAAAGCCCCTGTATGAAGCCATCCTCTCGCACTTCCCGCCCCTCGACATGGACACGGAGGGTGAGCTTCAGATCCTCGTCTCGTCCATCGATTACAACGAGTATGTCGGGCGCATCGGCATCGGCCGCATCGAGCGCGGCGTCGCAAGACCCAATGCGGACGTCACCGTCTGCAACTACAACCACCCCGCCGTCAACACGCGCGGCAAGCTCGTCGCTCTCTATGAGATCGAGGGCCTCAACCGCGTTCCCTGCGAGAGCGCCATGGCGGGCGACATCGTCTGCTTTGCGGGCCTCGAGAAGATCAACATCGGCGACACGGTGTGCGCCTCCGCCTGCGTGGAGCCCGTGCCCTTCGTCAAGATCTCCGATCCCACAGTGGAGATGATCTTCTCCGTCAACGATTCTCCCTTCGCGGGCAAGGAGGGCAAGTTCGTCACGACCCGTCACCTCCGCGAGCGGCTGTACCGCGAACTTCTTCGTGACGTCTCCCTTCGCGTGGAGGACACCGACTCGACGGACGCCTTCCGCGTGAGCGGCAGAGGAGAGATGCACCTCTCCATCCTCATCGAGACGATGCGCCGCGAGGGCTACGAATTCCAGGTCAGCGCCCCGAAGGTGCTCTATAAGGAGATCGACGGCGTCAAGTACGAACCCGTGGAGCGCCTCATTGTGGACGTTCCCGAGACGACGACCGGACCCGTCTTTCAGAGCATGGGCGAGAGAAAGGGCGAGCTCCTCCACATGAGCGCCATCGGTTCGCGCATGCGCCTCGAATTTTTGGTCCCTTCGCGCGGCCTCTTCGGCTACAAGAGCGAATTTTTGACGGACACCAAGGGCGAGGGCGTCATGAGCTCGGTGTTCTTTGAGTACCAGCCCTACAAGGGCGAGATCGATCGCAAGACGGTGGGCTCTCTCGTCGCCTTTGAGACGGGCGAAGCTGTCACCTACGGTCTCTTCAACGCGCAAGGCAGAGGCGTCCTGTTCATCACGCCCGGCACGCCCGTCTATGAGGGCATGGTGGTGGGGTATTCCCCCAAGGACGAGGACATCAACGTCAACGTCTGCAAGACCAAGCACCTCACGAACACGCGTTCCTCCTCGTCGGATGAAGCGCTCCGCCTCATTCCGCCCAAGAAATTAAGCCTTGAGGAAGCGCTCGAATTCATCGGCGACGACGAACTTCTCGAGATCACGCCCAAGAATGTACGCATCCGCAAGCGCATCCTTGACTCCGAACTGCGCGCAAAGGCACGCGCAAAGGCGAAAGCAGGGCTTTAACATAGTACTTTTTCAGACATAGTATTTCGAATTATCTTGAAAACCGCTCTTATATGGGCGGTTTTTTCATAAAAAAGATGCCTTCTTCATACAATTTACCATGCAGGAAGGAACGAACTGTCTTTTAACGTTGGAAAACAGGGAGAAGCTCACTTTGACGGGCGTGGAGAGCGTCGACGCCTTTTCCGACCGCTCGATCCGACTCACGGTGTGCGGGGAGAAGCTCACCATCGAGGGCGAAAAGCTCAAGATCCTTGCCTTTTCCGAGGGCAGCGGCAACTTCACCGCCTCGGGAGAAGTTAACTCTCTGCGCTGGGGGAAGAGCGCGAAAAAGGGGCTGTTCGCTTGACGCAGCTCAAAGAGTTCTGCCTTGTCCTTTTATTCGGTGTCGCGGGAGGGGCTTTATACGAACTCTTTCGCCTTCCCAAGCACGCAAGGGAGCGCGCATGGTTGCGCATCGCGCTTGATATTCTCTTCTGTCTCGTCTTTGCGGCGGGGTATGTGTTTTTCGCGCTGAATGCAGGGTTTTCGGGATTTCGTCTGTATCATGCGGCGGCGCTCATATCAGGTCTTTTCCTCTACGAGAAAACTTTCCACAAAACCGTTGCTTTTTTCGCTCAAAGGGTGTATAATGCTGCATATAAGGAAATCATACGCAAAAAGGAACGTAAAGCATGGCAGACAAGAGACCGCTCTCTCCCGAAAAAGCAACGAGGATCGCCGTAGGAGCAACCGTCGGCGGGGTTTTGCTCGTGCTCTTTCTCATCGTCGTGCTCATCATTCAGTTTGTGCAGATCGGCGTCCAGAACCGCACGGAGGACGAGCTCAACGAGCAGATCGCCCGTTATGAGCAGATGATCGCGGACGGTGAGGACAAGATCACCTATTATGAGGAAGGCAACGGGCTGTACTATCTCGCCCGCAAACATGGTTGGCAGTAATGAAATTTGCAGTCATCGATATCGGTTCCAATTCCGTTCGTCTCATGCTTTGGGCGGACGGAAAAGTTTTATATAAGACGCTTTCGACCACCCGCCTCGGCGAGGGGACGGCCTTTCAGCCTGTCTTAAAACCCGAAGCCTTAGAGCGCACCGCGCTCGCCGTCCGTGACTTTTACGAGCGTGCGAAGGGGGAGGGTGCGGAAGTCGTCTTTGCCTATGCGACGGAGGCAGTCCGCTCTGCCAAAAACGGCGGCGATTTTACGGCGCGCGTAAAGGAGCTCACGGGGCTCGATGTCGAGGTGCTCTCGGGGAATACCGAGGCGGAACTCGGCCTTTTCGGAGCTTTGGGCGACCGCGAGAACGGCGGCATGATCGACGTCGGCGGTGCGAGTACCGAGGTGTGCTTTCGCAAGGACGGCCGCCTTGCGTTCTCCGTCAGCCTCCCGCTCGGCGCGGTGCGGCTCTTCGACCTCTGCCACGACGACGAGGGCCTTCTCGAAAAGACGCTCGCCCCGCAGCTCGAAAAGCTTAAGGATGCGCCCCGTCTTTCGCCCGTATTCGGCGTTGGGGGGACGGCGACGACCATCGCCGCGCTCCACTTGCAGCTCAAGGAATATTCGAGCGCCGCGGTGCAGGGCTGCCGCATTTCGCTTGAAGAGCTCGAGGCCCTCACCCAAAACCTTCTATCTCTTAATGTGGAAGAACGCAAGGCGCTTCCCGGCATGGACGCGCGCCGTGCCGACATCATCGCGGGCGGGGCGTTCCTTCTCTCGAGTGTTTTAAGGACGCTGGGAGAGAAGGAGCTCATTGTCTCCGATTCGGACAACTTAGAGGGCTACCTCGCCTACAAGGGGATCCGATGAAGGGAAAGAGCTATCGCATTCTCAACTACATTCTGCTCGCGTTGGCGCTTGCGGCGACCATCTTTTTCATCGTCAAGGGCGATGCGGGAGGGGGCAACCGCGGTGTCGTGTGCGCGCTCGTCTGCGTTGCCGCTGCCGTCGTTCAGGTGCACTATTTTGTGCATGAGCTGGGGCATCTCCTTGTCGGGCTTCTCGTGAACTTCCGCGCCGTATCCTTTTCGGTCGGGTTCTTGCGCCTCTCGCGGATGGGCAGAAAGCTCTCGTTCATTCCCAATGCGGCGGTCGCGGGTGCGTGTGAGATGTACCCCGTCGAAGAAAAACGCCTCAAGGGCCGCGTCATTGCCTATTCTTTGGGCGGAGCGGCGTTCAATTTCCTCTTTGCGGCGGCCGCGCTCCTTTGTTACTTTTTACTGCCCGCCTCGTGGGGGATGCTTCTTTTCGCGGCGCTCGCGCCCCTCAACCTCTATGAGGGCATTATGGAACTGCTACCCGCAGATCTTTCCGCCGGCAAGACGGACGGCTGCCTCGTCAGGGATATCATGAAGGGCGAGTCGACGGCGACGGTCACGCTTGCCGTATTCCGCGCGCAGGGCATCCTCGCAAGGGGGAGCTTTTCCGACCTCCCCCGCCAAGTCCTCTACGACGTTCCCGTCATCCGCGAGGACGAGCCCGTCTTTTTGTCCCTCCTTCAGCTGCGCATGATGAAGGCGACGCTCGACGGTGACAGTGAGGAGGCGATCGCCTCGGCCCGTCGGCTCATGGGGCTTTCCGAGTATCTTCCTGCGTTCGAGGCGGGGGAACTCGCCGCGGACTGTGCGTCCGTTTTGTGGCTGTTCGGCGAAGAGACCGAGCTTTCCGAAGACCTTCTCAAAGCTGCAAAGGGGAGCTGCGCCGTCCTTCGCATTCGCACGCTCTCGGGCGAAGAGAGCGCTCTTGAAAAGTGGAAAAAAGCCGCAAAAAAACTCCCGATGAAGGGTCAGCGGGAGTGGGAAGCGTTCTTTAAGGCGCGCCTAAAGGAGAGCGGACTTTCGGCAGACGAAAAATAAAGAGAGACGCAGATAAGCGAACTCTCTTTGAGAACAAATTAACAAATTATGCACGGAGAGTAAAATTCTGTCCGAAAAAAGGACAGAATTACCCTGAAAGGGACCTCGGTTCACGAGGGGACAATGAGCGCCGTGCGCTGTAAGATAAAATATGAAGTTGTAATTAAACTCAATCGGAAAGTCCGAGCAGATAGTCGGCGGAGACGTTGAAGTAACGCGCCACCTTGGCGATGTTCGAAGCGGTGGGATCGCTCTTATTGGTTTCCCAATAGCAGACGATGCCGAGGCTTACGCCGAGATCCTTCGCGACCGTAGCCTGCGAGAGACCTCTCTCTTTTCTGAGTTCCATGAGTCTTTCGGAAAATGCTTTCATACTGTCATTATAACATAGCCTAAAAATAATTGCAAGTGGTTTTATTAAAATTTCGAGACGTCTTACCATTTTATTTTTATAAATTCACAAATTAAGCCAATTCGGAGCAATCATGACCAATATATTGTTTGTTTGTCACGGCAATATTTGCCGTTCGCCTATGGCTGAGAGCGTTTTTACCTATCTGTGCGAAAAAAGCGGTGTAAAAACGATTGCCTGTGCCTCTGCAGCCGCTCATACAGATGAGATCGGAAACCCGCCGCACTACGGAACGCGCGAAAAATTGAGAAGAGAGGGTATCCCGCCCGTGCCGCACAGGGCACGGCTCATGACGAAGGCGGACGGCGAAAAGTTCGACCTTCTCATCGGCATGGATGAATATAATGTACGCGATATGAAGCGCATCGTCGGCGAAAAGAACGCGCATAAAGTACATCTCCTTTTAGAGTATGCGGGAAGTTCGCGCGCCATCGCCGATCCCTGGTACACGGGCGACTTCGACGCGACGTTTGAGGACGTCATGACGGGCTGCACGGCCCTTCTTCAAACCCTCGAACGCGGCGGTCTTTCAAATTAAGAAAAATATATCTTGGAGCAACATATGACCATCAACGGAACGCGGCTGAAGCCCCTTGAACTTGAAAATGTGCGCATCGAGGACGAGTATCTCCTCAACGCGGTGGAACAGGAAGCGGAGTATCTCACCTCTTTGGAAGAGGGGCGGCTGCTTGCGGGGTTTTACGAGAACGCGGGTATCAAAACGCCCTATTTGCGCTACGGCGGCTGGGAGAGCGGGCTCATCGGCGGGCATACGCTCGGCCACTACCTCACGGCCATCGCTCAGATGAGCGTGCAGCCCGCCATCTCCGAGCAGCAGCGCGCCTTCTTCAAAAACCGCTGTGCGCGCATGATAAACGCCCTCTCTGAATGTCAGGAGCACGCAAACACGGGCTTTTTGTGGGGCGCACCCATGATCGAGGGCGGTCCCGAGGCGCAGTTCGACCATGTGGAGGAAGGCAAGCTCAACATCATGACGGAGGCGTGGGTGCCGTGGTATACCATGCATAAAATTCTGCAGGGGATCATCGACGTCTACCGCTTCACGGGCGAAGAGACCGCACTCACCGTCTCTAAGTGCCTCGGCGACTGGGTCTTTTCGCGCGTCTCGAAGTGGGACGACGCCCTTGACGAGAAGGTGCTCGCCGTCGAATATGGCGGCATGAACGATTGCCTCTACGACCTCTATGCGTTCACGGGGGAGGAGAAGTACGCCCTCGCCGCCCACAAGTTCGACGAGGAGCCGTTCTTCGATCGCATTTTGAGCGGGGAGAAGGACGTTTTGAAGGGCAAGCACGCCAACACGCAGATCCCCAAAATTTTGGGCGCACTCAACCGCTATCTGACGCTGCACGGGAAGGTGCTTTCGGGCGAGAAGGTGGACGCGACCCGCTATCTCAACGTCGCCGAGAGCTTCTTCCGCATGGTGCTGGAGCGGCACACCTATGTGACGGGAGGCAACTCGGAGTGGGAGCACTTCGGGCCCGACTACGTCCTCGACGCTCGCCGCACCAACTGCAACTGCGAGACGTGCAACGCCTATAATATGTTAAAGCTCGCGCGCGGGCTCTTCTCCGTGACGGGCAACGACTACTATACCGACTACTACGACAACGCCTTCACGAACTCCATTCTGCCCTCGCAAAACCCCGAGACGGGCATGACGACCTACTTCCAGCCCATGGCGAGCGGCTACTTCAAGGTGTTCTCCCGCCCGTACGACAAGTTCTGGTGTTGCACGGGCAGCGGTATGGAGAGCTTCTCCAAACTCGGCGACGGCATCGCCTACACGGACGGCACGCGACTCTATCTCGAGACCTACTATTCCGCGCGCCTCACGGCGGGGGTGAGCGAGGTGGAGATCTCCTGCAATTTCCCGCTCTCGGACAGGGGAGAGGTTAAAGCCCTTCGCGGAGAAACGAAGCTCGCGCTCCGCATTCCCGACTGGGCGGACGGCGAACCGGAACTCTCCATCGGCGGTAAAAAGCTGCCGCCCCTTGCCGTCAACGACCATATCCTCGTGACCCTTCGGGAGGGGGAGACGCTCACCTTCCGTATTCCGCTCACCGTGACCATGCATGGCCTGCCCGACGGCAAGGACGCGTTTGCCTTCCGCTACGGCGGCGCGGTTTTGAGCGCAGACCTCGGCAAAGAGGACATGGAGGAGAAGGAGACGGGTGTGGACGTCACCATTCCCGCAAAGAAGGTGCTCGACAGCGAGCGCATCTACTTCCCGTCGCTCTTTAAGCTCTTCGACCGTCCGCAGAACTTTTTGGTCCGCGAAGGGGACAAGTTCGTCCTCAAGGGCGGCGACCGTGAATATACCTTCGGCCTGCATTATAAGCGCTACGAGGAGCGCTACGGCATCTACTTCCGCTTCCGCGAGGGCGAGCGTGAACCGGAGGGGGAGACGCGCACCCCGCTCGATACCGTCCAGCCCGGCTACGGCCAGTACGAGACGGACGAGCTGCACGCCCTCCGCGAGAAGGATACCGTGAGCATCACCTCGGAAGGCACTTCCCGCTATGCGCTCCCCGGCGGGTACTTTGAATACGACTTCCTCGTCGACCCCGACAAGACCTGCTCACTCTCCGTCGAGCTTCTCGCGGCCGACAACGGCAAACCGCTCTTCATCTCCGTCGAGGGGGAGCCGCTCTATGCAAACGACTACCTCCGCTACACCGAAGGCGAGGAGAGCTATCGCATCGAGGTGGAGATCCCGAAGGAACTTCTTTCGCGCCATGCCCGCAAAAAGTGCGTGAAGGGGGAGGAGGTGACCGTGCTTCCCGTCCGCTTTGAGGGTACGAAGGATCGTGAGAGCGCGCGCGTTGCGGAGTTCATTTACCTCTTTGTGAAATAAAATACCCCCTTGACAGCGGGGAGAATTGGTGTTATACTCAAACAGAGGCGGCGTGCGACGGCATCGCAGAATATTGCCGCAACAAGGAGACACCATGGAACAGAACAAGTATGCTGGCACCCAGACCGAGAAGAACCTCGAAGCGGCATTTGCGGGGGAATCTCAGGTGAGAAACAAGTACACCTATTTTGCATCCGTTGCCAAGAAAGAGGGCTATGAGCAGATCGCCGCACTCTTCTTAAAGACCGCCGACAACGAGAAAGAGCACGCCAAGATGTGGTTCAAGGAACTCAACGGCATCGGCAACACGGCGGAGAACCTCGCTGCCGCAGCTGCCGGCGAGAACTACGAGTGGACGGATATGTATAAGGAGTTCGCAGAGACCGCCGAGAAGGAGGGCTTCACGCAGCTCGCCGCCAAGTTCCGCCTCGTCGCCGCCATCGAGAAGCACCACGAGGAACGCTATCGCGCCCTTCTCAAGAACATCGAGCTTGCCGAAGTGTTCGCGAAGTCGGAAGTCAAGATCTGGGAGTGCAGGAACTGCGGCCACATCGTCGTCGGCACCAAGGCGCCCGAGATCTGCCCGACCTGCGCTCACCCGCAGAGCTATTTCGAGATCCACGCCGAAAACTATTGATAACCTGACCGAAAGGCCCGCTTGCATGGCGGGCCTTTTTGCTGCAAAGAACGTGGCGGCGCGTTGATTTTTCCTTCGGAGATAGTGCCGAAATGTTTGTGCTTTCCTTTGCCCCTGTGCTATAATCTATCTACCAAGAGTTGATACGGGAGGAGAGACGATGTTCGACGGACGGCTGGAGACATTCATCAAAGTTGCCGAGTGCGGGAGTTTTACCAAGGCGGCGGAGGAACTCTACATCACCCCGACAGCCGTGATGAAGCAGATAAACGCGCTCGAGGGAGAGATTACAGCAAAGCTCTTCGAGCGCACCAACCACGGCTTAAAGCTCACCAAGGCGGGCGAGAGTTTTTTGGAGGACGCGCGCTATCTCCTCGACTACGCCTCGCGCGCCGCCCAAAAGGCGCGGGAGATCGACGAGGGGGAAAACCGCAAGTCCATCCGCATCGGCACCTCGGTGATGACGCCTGCGAAGTTCGTCCTCGATGTGTGGTCGCAGATCCAGAGCCGCATGCCGACTTTAAAGATCGAACTCATTCCCTTCGACAACAACCCCGTCACTTCGGTGGAGATCTTGAAGAATTTAGGGCGCAACATCGACGTCGTCGCGGGGCTCTATGACGACAATTTTCTCAAAGAGCGGGGCTGTCTTGCGGCGCATCTCTACGAAAAACGCATTCTTCTCGCCGTGCCCGTGACGCACGCCCTGAGCGCGGAGCAGCTCATCTCGTGCAGGAGCCTGAAGGGCCGCCGCGTCCTGTTCATCCGCCGCGGTTGGAACGTTTACATCGATACCCTGCGCGACCGCCTGGAGGCGGCGGGCGTGGAGACCGTCGACTTCCCACAGTTCACCATCAACGCTTACAACCGCGCCGTCTCGGAGAACATTCCCATCATCACGGTGGAGGGCTGGGAGGACGTGCACCCGCTCCTCAAGATCATCCCCGCCGAGTGGGAGGACAGTATTCCCTTCGGCGTGTTCTATTCGCCGAAACCGACGGCGCTCGTTAAAAAGTTCATCGGCATTTTGAGCGAGCTCGCCGCAAACTGACTGAATCTTACGGTTCGGCCGCGCGCCCCAATTCGGGGCGCGCGGCCTTTTGTATCTACTTCAAGTTCATGCCGTCAACCAAACGGCTATTCCCTTTTGCCGCGCGGCGTGCTATCATAGAGGCACAAACAAACAGGAGGTAACTTTTATGGAATATGTAACGCTTTCCAACGGGGTAAAGATGCCCCAGCTCGGCTACGGGGTGTATCAGGTGACGCGCGAGGAGTGCGAGCGCTGCGTTTCGGACGCGCTCGCCGCAGGATACAGGCACATCGACACGGCGCAGTCCTACTTCAACGAAGAGGAAGTGGGAAACGCCATCAAGAAGTCCGGTATTCCCCGCGAGGAACTCTTCGTGACGACCAAGGTGTGGATCGAGCACTACGGCGAAAAGGAGTGCAGAAAGTCCGTCCTTGAGTCCATGCGCAAACTGCAGATGGACTACATCGACCTCGTGCTCCTGCATCAGCCGTTTTCCGACTACTACGGCGCATGGCGTGCGCTTGAGGGGCTGTACGCCGAGGGGAAACTTCGGGCCATCGGTGTCTCCAACTTTGCGCCCGACAGGCTCGTCGATTTATGCTCCTTCTCGCGCATCAGGCCGATGGTCAATCAGGTGGAGACGCACCCGCATGACCAGCAAAAGACGGCGCACGAGTGGATGAAGAAGTACGGCGTCGCGCACGAGGCATGGGCGCCCTTCGGCGAGGGCAGAGGCGGCCTCTTCACCGACTCCGTCCTCACGAAGATCGGCGAAAAGTACGGCAAGACGACGGCGCAGGTCATGCTCCGCTGGCACCTTCAAAGGGGCGTCGTCGTCATTCCCAAATCGACGCACAAAGAGCGCATGGAAGAGAACTTCAACGTGTTCGACTTCACCCTTTCGGACGAGGATATGAAGGCGATCGCCGCGCTCGATAAGGAGCAGTCGTCCTTCTTCTCGCACACCGACCCCGCCACGGTGGAGATGTTCGTGCGCATGGTGGAGGAGCGCCGCGGCAAGAGCAGCGACACCGCCAAGAAAAATTGGTAAAGGGGGATATTATGAGAAAGTTATTGATCATGATTTTGAGCCTCGTGCTCGCATCGGGCCTTGCGGCACTCGCGGCGTGCAATTCTGCCGCCGATGACCCTGCCGATGATCCCGTTGACGGCCCCTCGGGCGGCACGCAGACGGGTGAACCCGATGAGCCATCGGAACCGGAAGAACCAGACGAGCCCGATGAGCCAAGCGGCGGAGAGGAACAGCCAGATGAACCCGATGAACCCGTGGCGGACGGCAGCGTCCTTGTCGTGTACTTCTCGGCGACGGGAAATACGGAACAGGTCGCAAATTACATCGCGGAATACACGGGCGGAGACATCTTCGAGCTCGTTCCCGTCGAGCCCTACACCTCGGCGGACCTGCGCTGGACGGACGACAATAGCCGCGTCGTGCAGGAATATGCCGAGAAGCAGGCGGGCACGCTTGAGACGGTCGAGCTCGAAGACGTCACGGTGGAGAATTGGGAGAACTACGACACCGTCTTTTTGGGCTTCCCCATCTGGTGGTATGAGGCGGCTTGGCCTGTCTATGACTTCGTCGAGACCAACGACTTCACGGGAAAAACGATTTATACCTTCTGCACGTCTTCGAGCTCGGGCCTCGGGGGCAGCACCGAGGTGCTCGAAGCAATGGCGGGCGGGAACGGTACTTGGCTGGACGGCCGCAGGTTCCGCTCGAGCGCCTCTCAAAGCGACGTCAAGAGCTGGATCGACACTCTCAACATCATCTGAAAGGAGAAAGCGCCATGAAAAAGGGTTTGAGCGCACTTTTGGCCGCCTGCATCGGCTTGAGCGGCGCGATGGGCCTTGCTGCGTGCAGGGAGAGCGAGCCCATTGGCGACCCCGGTAACGTTCTCGTCGTGTACTTTTCGGCAACGGGCAATACCGAGCAGGTCGCAAATTACATCGCAGAGGCGACGGGCGGGGACATCCTCGAGCTCGTGCCCGTCGAGCCCTACACCGCGGACGACCTCCGCTGGACGGACGATAATAGCCGCGTCGTGCAGGAACACGAAAACGAGGAACTGCAGAACAGCGTGGAGCTCGTCACCGTCACGCCCGACGGTTGGGAAAATTACGACACCGTCTTTCTCGGCTATCCCATCTGGTGGGGCATTGCGGCGTGGCCCGTCAACGGCTTCGTGACGGGGAACGACTTTTCGGGCAAGACGGTCATTCCCTTCTGCACGTCCTCGAGCTCGGGTATCGGCGAAAGCGGCGATCTCCTCACCGACATGGCGGGTACGGGGGAGTGGCTTTCGGGGCACAGATTCCGCTCCTCCGCCTCTCAGAGCGATGTCGTGGGGTGGTTAGAAACGCTCGGAAACTTTTCGGGCGGCGATATGGGCAACGCGGGCGGCACGGTGACCCCTGATCCGGGCGATACGGACGAAGAGCAGCCGGACGGCGGGTATATGCCGCCTCCCGAGACGGGCGACGGCCCTGCGGAGAACGCTCCGACCGCCGACATCGCCGTTCCCACGCCCGACGTGCGCCAGACCATCCTTTTATGGAACGAGGGCAATATTCCCGCGTATAACGAAAGCTATCAGGCGGCGAGTGCGGACGGCCTCGGCTTCATTCCCTACATCGAGAGCTTCCCCGCGCAGGGCGAGGTGAAGGGCGCGGTGCTCATCTGTCCGGGCGGCGCCTTTCAATTCCGCAGTACGGTGAGCGAGGGGTACAACGTCGCCGAGGAACTCTCCGCGCGCGGCTATCAATGCTTCGTGGTGAGCTACCGCCTTCGCCCCTATTCACAGGAGGTGAGCGCGCTCGATCTCGCCCGCGCCGTGCGGTACGTCCGCGCCAATGCCGAGGCGTACGGCATCAACGAAAATGACATCGCCGTCGTCGGCTTTTCGGCGGGCGGCATTCTCTGCGGCGAGCTGCTTCTGCACAGCGATGGCTATCAGCTGCCCACGGAGTCAGACCCCGACTATGTGCCCGACAGCTTGGACTATGTCTCCGCGGAGGCTTCGGCCATCGGGCATATCTATTCCTTCTACGGGCGGCTGTCCGTTTCGGACAACAATGTGGAGACGCTGCGTGCGGGAAATCTGCCGCCGACGTTCTATGCCTACGGCACGCGCGATCCCTTCTATCGCCAATTCATTCAGAATGCCGACGCGGTGCGCGAGGCGGGCGTTGAAGTTGAGGAACACGTCTTTGAAAACGTCGGGCACGGCTTCGGCGCAGGCAATGCTTCCTGTGACTGGATCCCGTCCTTCGATACCTTTTTAACGAATATCTTTGAAGAAAACTAAGGAGGTTTTGCTATGGAATACGTTTATCTGAACAATGCCGTCAAGATGCCCGCTTTGGGGCTCGGGACCTTTCTGCTCTCCCCCAAGGACGCCGAAAACGCGACGTACAGCGCGCTTTTAGGCGGCTATGAGCTCATCGACACGGCGAATGCCTACATGAACGAGCGCGGCGTCGGAAGAGGCATCAAGCGCAGCGGCGTGGAACGGGATAAGATCTTCCTTTCGACCAAGCTGTGGCCCTCCGAATACGAGGACGGCGATATCGCCATCGACGATACGCTGAGGCGGCTTGATACGGACTATATTGACCTTCTCATTCTCCACCAACCCGTGGGCGAATTCCAAAAGGCCTACAAGGCGATGGAGCGGGCATTTAAGGCGGGCAAGGTGCGGGCACTCGGCCTTTCCAACTTCCCCGAAGAACTCATTCAGACCATTGTGGACGACTGCGAGGTCATGCCGCAGATCGTGCAGGTGGAGGCGCACCCGTACTTCCCGCAGACGGCACTCAAAGAGTACTTGAAAAAGTACGACATCAAGCTCATGGCGTGGTACCCGCTGGGTCATGGCGACAAGGCGCTCTTGAAGGAGCCCGTGTTCGGGGACCTCGCCCAAAAGTACGGCAGGACGCCCGCGCAGATCATTTTGCGCTGGCACGTTGAGAGCGGCAACGTCGTCATCCCCGGTTCTAAAAATCCCGACCACATCGCCGCCAACCTCGACATCTTCGATTTCTCGCTCACCGACGAGGAGATGGGGGAGATCAATAAGCTCGACAAGAACACGCGCTACTACAATATGCCCTTGGAGCAGGCGGCAAAGACGTATCTTTCTATCCGCCCCGACTTCAACGCGCAGGAGTGACACATGAAAAAGGTTTTGATTTTATCGGGCAGTCCGCGGAAGGGCGGCAATTCGGATATCCTTTGCGATGAGTTCGCAAAGGGCGCAAGAGAGGCAGGCAACGAGGTGGAGAAGATCCGCGTCGCTGAGAAGAAGATCGGCTATTGCCGCGCCTGCTACTACTGCCGCGACCACGGCGGCGAGTGTGCCGTCAAGGACGACATGGCGGAAGTGCTGCAAAAGATGATCGACGCGGACGTCATCGTGCTCGCAAGCCCCGTCTACTTCTATTCCATCGACGCGCAGCTCAAAGCTGTCATCGACCGCACGGTTGCGCGTTGGCTGGAAGTCAAGAACAAGGACTTCTACTACATTGCGACCTGTGCCGAGGACGACAAGGGCGCGACGCTCACCACGCTCGACTGCTTCCGCGGCTATGCAGAGTGCGTGGAAGGCGCGAAGGAGTGCGGCGTCATCTACGGCACGGGCGTGTACGAAAAGGGCAAAATTACCGATACGCCCGCCTATCGAAAGGCCTACGAGATGGGCAGGAGCGTTTAAAATGAGACAAGTTGTTTTAGGGAAAGATCTGCGTGTCTCCGCGATGGGCCTCGGGTGCATGGGCTTTTCGCATGCGTGCGGACTGCCCACCGAGGAAGGCGAGGCCGTCAAAGCAATCCGCGCGGCGTATGACGCGGGCTATACCTTCTTCGATACCGCCGAGTGTTACATCGGCACGAATGCGGACGGCACGCCCTCCCTCAACGAGGAGCTCGTCGGAAAGGCACTCAAAGAGGTGCGCGGGAATGTCGTCATTGCGACCAAGTTCGGCGTGAAGCACGAAGGCGTTCGCCTCCACATGGACAGCCGCCCCGAAGTCATCCGCCGCTCCGTCGAAGGCAGCTTAAAGCGGCTGAATACCGACCACATCGACCTCTACTATCAGCACCGCATCGATCCGAATGTCCCTGCGGAGGAAGTCGCCTCCGTCATGGCGGAGCTCATCAAAGAGGGCAAGATCACCCATTGGGGCATCTCGGAAACGGACGAGGAGTACCTTCGCCGCGCGCACGCCGTCTGCTCCGTGACTGCCATTCAGAACAGGTATTCGATGATGTATCGCAGTTACGAGCGCCTGTTTCCTGTATTGGAGGAGCTGAAGGTGGGCTTTGTCGCCTTTTCACCGCTTGCAAACGGGGTGCTCTCCGCCGCCTACAATGCAGAGAGCAAGTTCAACGAGGCGGGCGATTACCGCGCGAATATGCCGCAGTTTCAGCCGCAGGCATACGCCGAAAACGCGCAGCTCTTCGGGCTCTTACAGGAACTTGCAGAGCGCCATCACGCAACGCCCGCGCAAATTTCCCTCGCATGGATGATGAATAAGCAGCCACATGTCGTGCCCATTCCCGGGTCCCGCAAGATCGCGCGCATCCGCGAGAATGCGAGGGCGGCTGAGATCAAAATGACGAAAGAGGAAGTCACCCGCATCGACGAGGCACTAAGCGTCGTGAAGATGTCGGGCGTGTTTGGCGGTCATAGGTAAACATGGAGCTATCGGAAAGGGAACTGTTTGAAAAGGTACCCGTTCCCCGCGCCGTCGCGCGCCTTATCGTACCGACCATCATCAGCCAGATCGTCACCGTCATCTACAACCTCGCGGATACCTTCTTCATCGGTAGGATCGGCGACCCCGCCATGGTCGCGGGCGCGACGCTCGTCTCCCCGTGGTTCAATCTTCTGACGGCGCTCTCCAACCTCGTCGGCATCGGTGGGCTGTCCGTCATGGATAAGCTGCTCGGCATGCAGAGGCTCGAAGAAGTCAAGAAGGTATCTTCCTTCAGCTTTTGGGCGGGCGTCGTCATTGCCGCACTGTTCTCGGGGCTGACCTTCGTCTTTTCGGACGGCCTTTTAGCCCTTCTCAGCATTGCGGGCGGGGGAGGGGACGACGGCGCCTTGGGCTATGCTTACACCTATCTATTATGGACGGTGATAATAGGCGGCGTTCCCACCATGCTCGCGATGACACTCGCGCACTTTCTGCGCGGCGAGGGACAGGCAAAGAAGGCGAGCGCGGGCATGATGCTCGGCGGCATTTTGAATATCGGGTTAGACCCATTATTCATGTTCGCTTTCCGGATGGGCTTTGTCGGCGCGGGCATTGCCACGGCGCTTTCCAACTTTATCTCCTTTATATTTCTGCTCGCAGTCTTTCTCGCGGGGAGGAAGAAGTCTGAAATGTCGCTCTCGCCCAGATATTTTTCCTTCCGCTATGCTCTCAAGGTGCTCTCCGTGGGGCTGTCCGCGGCCCTTACGACGCTGCTTGCCAACGTGTCGTTCATGGTCATCAACATTCTCTCCTACGGCTACGGCACGCAGGCGGTGTCGGCGTACGGCATCGTCAAGCGGCTCGATCAGATCCCGCTCGGAATAAGCCTCGGGCTTTCGCAGGGCGTCATGCCGCTCATTGCCTACAACTACGGCTCGGGCGATTATACCCGCCTTAAAAAAGTGTCCGTCTTTTCGTGGATCCTCGCCGCGTGCATGACGGCGGTGTGCGTGGTGCTGTTTGAGACGCTCGCGCCCTATATCGCGCGGCTGATGCTCGACGACGAGGAGACGGTGCCGCTCACGACTAATTTTTTGCGCATCGCCTGCACGGCCGTGCCGTTCACATCCATCAACGCACTCGTCATGTATTTCTTCCAGGCGATGGGCAAGGGCACGCAGGCGACCATCCTCTCCGTCTGCCGCCAGGGTGCGCTCAACATTCCCATTCTCTTTCTGATGAACGCGCTCGTCGGTCTCTATGGCATGATTTGGGTGCAGCTCATCATCGAGCTCATCATGCTTCCGTTCATGCTGGGAATGTATCTTGCCACAATGAAAAAGCTCAACGCCAAAAGGGAGGAGGGAGGTTGATTATATTATGAAGCAATTTATCGCGGCGCTCTGCGCCATCGCTTTTTTGTGCGTCGCCGCTTTTAGCGGTTGTGCGCCCGCGGACAGGGAAAATTCAACCGAACAGAACGCTTCGATCGGGGATATTACCGCACCGACCGACGACATCACGCCGGGCGCGGAGAGCTACCGCGGGTTTACGCTGGACAGCGTCTATCACTCGGACGAGGGCGAAATTCATTACAACGTCTATTTTCCCGAAAGTTACGACGGCACGGCGGCTTACGCGCTCTTCATGACGCTTCCCGGCTACGAGGGACTTTACCGCTTCGGCGCGGGGGCAAACCTTCGCTCGGAGGAATTCGCCTTCGAGGCGCAGAACTACATCGAAGATATGATCGTCCTCGCTCCGCAGCTCAATGACTGGGGTATGACTTCGGCGCGGCAGGCAGTGGCGCTCCTTGACTACTTTCTTGCGCACTACGACATCGACCCCGCGCGCATCTACGCCGAGGGGTTTTCGGGCGGCGGGGAGACGCTCTCATTCGTCATGCAGCTTGCGCCCGAACGCTTTGCGGCCGTCCTGCACGTAAATTCTGTGTGGGACGGGGAGCTCGCTCCGCTCATTCAAAGCCGCACGCCCGTCTATCTCGTCATCGGCGAGAGCGACGAATACTACGGCTCTGCACGCATTTCGGCAACTTATCAGGAGATCGTCTCCCTGTATGAGGCCGAGGGGCTTTCCGAGGAGGAGATCGACGAGCTCGTCGTCCTCGATATCAAAGACGCTGCCTATTTTGAGGCGGTCGGGGCACAAAATCAGCACAGCGGCGGCGGGTACTACGCCTTCGACGAGGAGAT
>CALVWI010000009.1 GCA_944367045.1 uncultured Clostridia bacterium
ACATCAACATGGCGAACAAGATGGGCCGCATCGTGCACATTGCCGACGGCGTCATTGAAGAGACTGCAAAGCACGTGCCGTGAGTTTATACAGGAAACGAACGGGAAGAGAAGCCGTAAAAACAAGAAGGGGCCGGGGAGCCTCTTCTTTTTTGCCTCCGAAAAAAAGTTTTTGGATTAAATTCCAAAAAGTATTGATTTTCCGCGAGTTTTTGGATATAATATAAACAGAACAACAGCGGAGGAGGCTATGCGCATCGAACGGAAGGAATATTTGGACAAATTGCTTGCGTGGAAAGACAAGCAGATCATCAAAGTCATTACGGGCGTGCGCCGCTGCGGCAAGTCGACGCTCATGGAGATATTTCAGGAGCAGCTGGAAGCGGATGGAGTGGAGCGTTCGCGGATCGTCTCGGTCAATTTTGAGGACTATGATTTTTATGAGCTGCGAGATCCCCAAAAACTGTATGCCTATCTCAAAGAGCGGCTCCATGCGCACGCCATGACCTACATCTTCTTGGACGAAGTGCAGCACGTTGCCGATTTTCAGCGCGTCGTCGACAGTCTGTATCTCAAAAGCAACGTCGACTTGTACCTGACAGGCTCCAACGCCCATATGCTTTCCGGGGAACTTGCGACGCTCCTTTCGGGAAGGTATGTGGAGATCGCGATGCTTCCGCTCTCCTTCCGCGAATATGTGGAAAGTACGGGAAGCGTCTCAGACCTCGGCAGAAAGTATGCCGACTATCTTGAGAACAGCTCCTTCCCCTATACGCTGCAGCTTCGCGACAATGCAAGGGAGATCAGGACCTATCTCGATGCGATCTATAATACGATCGTCGTCAAGGACATTGCCGCGCGAAAGAAACTGTCCGACACAACGGTGCTTGAAAGCGTCACCCGCTTTGCCCTCGACAATATCGGCAATCTTCTTTCGAGCAAAAAGATCGCGGATACATTGACTTCCGGCGGCAGGAAGATGGATGTCAGGACGGTGGAAAAGATGCTCGACGGTCTGACGGAGAGCTTTATTCTGTACCGCGCAAGCCGTTACAATGTGAAGGGAAAGCAGTACTTAAAGACGCTCGAGAAATACTATGTGGTGGATATCGGGCTTCGCTATGCGCTGCTCGGCTCGCGCAATGCCGACGTGGGACACATCCTGGAAAATGTCATATACCTTGAACTGCTGCGCCGCGGGTATCGGGTGTATGTCGGCAAGGTGGACGAACAGGAAGTGGATTTCGTTGCGATGGACGAAAGGGGGAATACCTACTTTCAGGTGGCAGCGACTGTGCGTGACGAAAGTACGTTGACGCGGGAACTCTTGCCGCTGCGCAAGATCGGTGACAACTATCCGAAATATTTATTGACGCTGGATGAGGACCCGCCTGCCGATTACGACGGCATCCGCCGCATCAATGCGCTCGATTGGCTTTTGGGGAGGTGAGCTCACCGGGGCTGCTTTTCAGGTCTTGGTTTATAAAATTAACGCCGCGTCGCCCCGATGTGGGGCGGCGCGGAAGTCTTTACAGAGATTGGGGAAAATTGGGGAAACGATTTTTGAAAAGGGGCTTTAAGCGGCGGTTTTGGGGCAAAAATTTGGCATTCGAGGCTGTTTTTCAAAATTTCGATTTGCCTCTGACTCCGTCATTCGTTGGTTCGAATCCAGCTACCCCAGCCACAGACGCCATATATTGTGTGTTTTTAATGGTTAAACCACAAAATATGGTGTCTCTTTTTTGCTTTATACATTTTTACCCCACAAATTGTGGGGTAATTTGTGGGATAATTTGTGGGGTAAAAATATTGAGTGACGGGTCTGGCAAGCCCTTACAACGGGTAGTCCACTTTCTGTGCTTCGCTCAGCAGGTACTCATCTGAATAGTCCGTGTAACCTCTGTCTACGGCTGAGGTTTTTACGTCCTTGTCAAAGGAGTGTCCTGCCCATAGCATTACGGCTTCCAAGTTGCAGCCAGCCTCTTTGCACCGAGTAATGAAGGTGTAGCGCAGCTCATGAGGATGGTGTTCCGGCAACAGCCGTTTGAAGGTAGACTGTATCGTATTGAGTTTGACTTCCTTTGCTTTCTGAAAGTCAACATACGGCAGCACTCTTCGGAAAACGGGCGTGAACGGAATCTTTCGATCGACTTCTACACGTCCTTGCCGTTGCTTGCTCGTGGTACAAATCAGGAAGTTATCTTCCACGCGGATGGTTGCAAGTTCGCTTCTCCTTAATCCAAAGTACAGCATGACCAGCAGGGCATCAGAAGCCGCGTTTTCTTTGTGAGAGATGCAGTAATCGACAAGCTGCTTTTCTTCTGCCTTTGTGAGCGCCGAGCCCTTCTTGCTTTCATGATACGGCAGTTCGATCTTTTTCATGGGCGATACAAAGCCCAGATAGGCATTGGCTGTGGATAGTAAAAAATTTGCTGCACAACAGGCGTATTGTGTTTTGTTGGCAAGTTGGGATTATGCGCAAAGAGTAGTTCCATTCGCTCCACAAAGCGCGCTTTCAGGGTTGCAAGGTCTGTAGCGGCAACGTATAGTTTGATACCGTCACGGCGGTAATTGACCTCGTAGACGCCCTTGTGGAAGCGATAGGTCACGATCTTGTTTTTGCAAATGAAGTAGTTTTTGAGTTTTACGGACATAGCGTCAAGCTCCTTATTGGTGAATTTGAGTTTGCCGCTCGTCTTTTTCCGTTCTTGGGGCTGTTTCTGTTCTTGATAAAGCGCCCCATTGTTATCAGAGAAAATGGATTGGACGGCGGCGACGGCAGCACTTGCAGCCGCTTCAGCAATCGTTGCCGAAAGCAGCGTTTGAGCGTCTCCTTGTTTCTCGGGAGAGCCTGCCATGAAGTTTAATTTCTTTGTCTGTGCCATCCTTTTCCTTATTCCTAAAAGAGTTATCTGAAGTGAAGCCTGTCTTTGCCTCACTGCAATACCATGATAACCTTTTATCTCGGAAAAAGATAGCGCATTTCTTTACCCAAAACCGCAACTCGTGTTGAAGAAATAGCAAATCCTTTTACCTAAACAGGACAAAAACTTACCCTTCATGCTTATACCTCCGTATCGGATTTTGCCTTTCGGCACCCTCAAAACAGCGGATTTGCTCGCGTCCGTCAAGGATAAGACAGGTCGGTTTGATTGAAGTCTCATTTCTTACGCGCGGAAAATATTGCATCAAAAAAGAGCCATCTTTTCGATTTCCTATTACGGAACCGATAAGATGGCTTTTGTTCTCGGCAATATTTTCCAGTCCTTGACGGCGCAGGCAAAAATCCGCCACACCTTTAGCCGAAAGGCAGAATATAAATTTTAGCACAAGAAGTCGTATGGTTTGCGCTTTTAAGTATTTACAAAGGGTCGTGATGTGCTATAATATATCTGTATAACTATAGGTCTGGACAGGAGTTTATAAAAAGGTGCATTCATTTTATGATCCCGTTCGCTGTATAAAATTAACTTAAATAAAGGAGCAAAACTATGTTTAGAACAAACTTTCGTTACGAAAATGGCAAAGAGGATACGTTTTATATGTCTACTACTGCCGATGCATTGTTGGGAGAATATGCAAAAGAATACTATGAAATTCTTCTGAAAGAAGCAAAGACGTTTTATTTCCGTTTGTGTTATCCGAATGATTCGCTCCCTTCCTGTATCATGAATGCGCCTCGTGCGCCACTAAAGGCGTTTTATGATACGATTGGGCTTTTGATGTCCGGGGACGTTGAAAAGCCGAAAGACTGGGATGGGGACTATGAAAAACTGCCGGGAGATTGGAAAGAGCTGTATCGGATGCTTCCCGTCGACGAGGATGTCAAAAAATATTTGTTGAACCGCGGATTTACAATCAGTACGGGAGCAATGCATACGATTACCATTCAAGCGGAAAATGGGGCCATGATCAACACAGAGATCGATTTTGACGGTGTGGATGACTATCTTTTGACGGATCAGGACGGAAGATATCTGGTATATGCCTGTCAACATGAAGGTGAATTATCGATCCGCCGGGATATCCATGAGAAGCTGATTCCGGTGATCGTGAGGTATCTCAAAAATGATCCGAAATACGGGGAGATGGGTCCGCGTTTGGAAAAGATGACAGCGGAAGAACGCAGAAAACTGTATTTAGAATTCCGTAAATTCAGCGGCGGAGTTGATCATGAAGTGAGCGGACAAGGTGAGATAGGATCGCCGCGGTTTTACTATCGTTTTGTTTATGAAGAAGATTTCGACGAGTATAAGGATTCTGAACTTACGCAGTATTTGACAAAGGAGTTTCGCGAGAGCACGTCCCTTGAATATTATAAGCGGCTTAACTTATTTGAGCATGATGTCTATTTTCTTCTTGATATTTTTGAGAGCTTGTATTATGACGAGATCTGCGATCTGATCTGAAAATTATAAAATTTGGGAAAAGTGGAGGATTATTATGTTATCTAAATTCAAAAAATCGATTGTACCTTTATTCATGTTGTTTGCAATAGTAATGATTAGTGCATGTGTCATGATCTTTGCGCCTAAAAAGGTCAATGCCGGCGCGGCAGAAATAGTTCCTTATACAATTGAACGCGGTGTTCAAACATACAATTATGTTTGTAATGACAATTGCAGGTGAGAGCGGCTGAAATTCCGAAAAGCCGTCATGATCGATTTCGCCATAATACCATGTGCCGTTGTCGAATACATAGATGAAATTGATCCAGCTGTGCGGGTCGGTCAACTGTTCTTTCGTGCAGATAAAGGCTTCTTGTCCTTTCTCGCCGCGGTCTCTGCCGTAGAATACGGTCACGTCCCTGTCTGGCGTATCAAAGCAGTGATGGCTGCCTGCATCCGGCTCCAGCTTTTCATGCAGAGAGGAAATGCAACCGAGGTCTAACAGCTTCTTTACGCGCTCCGCTGTGTTGTAGTGGTCGAGCAGCATCCTGCCGTTGTATTCGAGGTATCCGTCATAATGGCAGTACACGCCCCGATAGGTGTTCTCATCGATCTTTTCTGCAATGTAGCTTCTTGTTGACATCGTTATTTCTCCTTAAATATAATTTTCTAATGATTCAAAGTTGGTGGCGATATTGCGAAGGGTCTCTTCAAATCCAAACCATGCAAGTAAATTTTGATTGAAGTCATCCTGCGCAAGGGGATCTTCCTTGTCCCATTTCTCGCCAAATAAGGCAGACGGAGCGTAGAGCCCCGTCCCGTTCATCGTGTCATACAGCAGCGCGTTGATCTCATCGCGATATTTCTTGAAGAAGCGCACCGTGTCCGAATAGTAGATGAGTTCGCTGACAATTCCCGATTGGCAGCCGTGGTACAGGACGTCAGTAAAGATGTCCTTTTTATTGCTGTAATCGCTCCAGCAGGAGATGACGTAATTGCACACACGCTTTGTAAGCGGGCTATTGCTGTTTCTTTTTATTGCTTTGACATTGGATAAAGTCAATTTCATATCAGACCTCCACAAAGTCATCGATATGGATATGCTCGCGTCCGGCTACGCCATACTCGAAATACAGCCCGTTGTTATCTTCGTGCAGGGCATAGTCCGTCACGACGATTTTCCCGCATTTGGTGACGGCTACGGTGATCTTGTCATACAGTTCACTTTACTGTCTACTTTAGTAGCAACTTACCCTCAACTTACCCGCAACTTGATTAGACGCAATAAAAAGTCTTCGGAATTACCGATATTGAATGTTACGCAAATTATTTTCCTCCAAAGGCTTGACATTATATCGCTCTGACGATATAATGTAGATGTATCGTTGCAATGACACAGGAGGGAAATATGATTACGTTATATCACGGAACAGATCATATTCTGAAAGAGCCGAGCATAGAGCTCGGGAAAGAGACCAATGATTATGGCAGGGGATTTTATTGTACGCGCCTTCCTGAAATGGCGAAGGAATGGGCGTGCAAAGAAAACACTGACGGTTTTTCGAACGCCTATATGTTGGACGAAGAGGGCTTAAAGACGTTGAACCTTTTGGACGGGAAGCATACCGTCTTGAATTGGATCGCGCTCTTATTGCAGCATCGTATTTTTACGATACAGGATGAGATCGCCAGAGACGCCAGAGATTATCTTATCGAGCATTTTGCAGTCGATACAAGGCCCTATGATGTCATTGTGGGCTATCGCGCAGATGACTCGTATTTTTCTTATGCGCAGTCCTTTGTGTCAAATGCGCTTCCTCTTCGCAGCTTGAACAAAGCTTTACAGCTCGGCAAACTCGGAGAACAGACTGTACTAAAGTCTCAAAGGGCGTTTGAGTGCATTACTTTTACGGGGGCGGAACCCGTGAGCAGGGAAATCTATTATCCCAAATTTATCGCAAGAGACAGTTCTGCACGGCAGACCTATCAAAACGAGATCAGGAAAAGCCGTAATTATCGCGAGGATATCTTCGTTATGGATATTTTGAGAGAGGAGATCGGGAATGATGATCCACGCATACAGCGAATTGTACTTGAATGACGCGCAAAATCATTTAGCGAATGCGATCGATTACGCGGTCAACGATTGCGGGATAGACGCAGATCGCTTTGCAAGATTATTTGTGCAATCAAGGGTTGCCAGACAGTTTGAAACGGGCAATCCTGCGACCGTATCGGGGAAGTCCGGAGAAGAGCTGGTAACGCAGATCGTGGCTCGGTTAATGCCGGGAGAACAACTTCCGAAGCCACGTTTTTCTGAGGAGAGAACGCCCGAATATTGGGCAGGATGGGCGCTTGCATATTATCAGTGGTACACCGCAAAGCGATTCAAAGATATCTTTACGCGGATCCCGCTTTCGGAAATCATAGGGATGTATCCTGTCTTCCATGAAATGGATTTGACCAATTTTGTGGAATCGATGGAGAGGCGTTATCATTCTGTTGTATTGGAAACAAAACTGAAATCCATCCGCGAAGCAAGAGGTCTGTCGCAAGCGGAACTTGCCGAACAATCCGGCGTGAAAAAGCGTATGATCCAGCTCTATGAACAGAAGGTCAACGACATTGACAAAGCGCAGGCGCAGACATTGTATAAGTTATCGCGGACATTGGGGTGCGGCATTGAGGACTTGCTGGAGCATCCCGAGGAGAGCAAGGATGACTGAAAACGAGGGCGCCTTTCCCGCATAAAGGGAGTCATGGAATCTTTGATTTGCAGCGGAAAGCGGGAGCAAATTGTGGGGTGGATTGTGGGGAAATTGTGGGGTAAATATGCATAGAAAATGAATAATCGTTAAAAATATGCATAAAAACCACATATTTCTCTGTATTTATACATTAGTTGCATAATGCGAACTTCCTCTGACTCCGTCATTCGTTGGTGATGCGATCGCGCCTGCGGCGAACGATCGCTGTCCCGTCGGACTGCAGGCTTTTGTATTCCTTTTCGCTGTGGTTGTCCGGAAAACAAAGCGTCAATTTTGAAAAAGGAGGGGGGATTGACTTTTGGCGCTAAATATGGTATAATGCAATACCATCTTTTCCGAGGGGGAATATGACGTTCAAGCGCTATTTTCGGGCATTTTATCTGCATGGGGCGGAGGCGGGGTATCTTCTCTCGGCGTTCGTCTGCGGGGCCATCCCTGCGGCGGCGATCTTTCTCAGGGCAGAGCTCATCGACCTCGCCGTCGCGCGTTCGGGCGGGGCTTTTTTTGCGGTCCTTGCCGTTTTTTGCGGCATCTATCTTGCAAATATCCTCTTGGAGGCGCTCTCCAAGCGGCTCTTCGATGCCCACCGTGTGCGTCAGACGCGCAAACTCGACGAACTTCGCGTGGAAAAGGCGTCGCGCACGGCCTTCTCCGTCACGGATAGCGAGCGCTTTCACGTCCTTCTAGGCAGGGCGCAGAAGGCACCCGAGGCGGATGAAAAACTCTTTCGCGCCCTCGGCGACACCGTCCGTGCGGGAACGCGGGTAGTGCTCTCCCTCGCCGTCATCCTCTTTGCGGATGTCTTTACGGCGCTCGGCATGGCAGTTCTCATGTGCGTCGGCGTCTTTCTCAACGCAAGGCTTGCAAGGACGACACAGGGCTTTTGGGCAAATTATATCGAAAAGATGCGCCGCGCCAACTACTTTTCCTCCCTGCTCATGCAGAAGGAATATGCGGCCGAGCGCAAACTCTTCTCCTACGACAAGGAGATCGGCCGCCGCTACGATGGGGCGTTCGAGACCGCCAAGCGCGAGAATGCCAAGTCGGGCAAAAAGCGCTTTTGGGCGGAATCGCTCTTAGAGATCGCCTCCGCCGTCTATACCGTCGCCGTCGTGCTGCTCCTGCTGCGGCCCTTGCTTTCGAATGAGATCACCATCGGTACCTTCACGTCCGTCTCCTATGCGGCGGTCGGGCTGCTCCCCGTCACGCGGCAGCTGTATGCGGGCGTGTTCACCGCGTCCGAGAGCGCAAGACAGCTTGAAGGGCTTGCCGCCTTCTTCGAACTTCCCGAAGAGCAGGCGAAGGGAGATTATGAGGGCGGTGCGCCCGACATCGTCTTTGATAACGTCACGTTCTCCTATCCGGGTGCCGGGATGCCCGTTCTCGAAGGGCTCAGCCTCACCATCAAAGCGGGCAGACACTATGCGCTCGTCGGTGAGAACGGCTGCGGCAAGACGACGCTCGTCAAACTCCTCCTCGGCCTCTACACGCCCGACGAGGGGCACATCACCGTGGGCGGGCAGGAGGTGAGCACGCTCTCCCTCGAAGCGCGGAGAAAGCTCTTTGCGGCGGTGTTTCAAGATTTCTATGAGTACCCGCTCACCATCCGCGAGAACGTCTCCCTCTCGGCGGGCACACCCGTCTCCGATGAGCGCATTGGCATGCTCTTTGAGAGCATCGGCCTTCACCCCGCGGCGGCGGAGAGGGAAGGGGGATACGATACCGACCTCAAATATCTCAAACAGGGCGGCGGGGAGCTCTCGGGCGGCGAGTGGCAGAAACTTGCCGTCGGACGCTGTATCCTGTCTTCCGCGCCCGTCGTCGTGCTCGATGAGCCCAACTCCGCGCTCGACCCCGTCTCCGAGGCAGCAGTCTACCGCGCCTACCGGAAGGAGCTCATGGACCGCACGACGCTGTTCATCTCGCACAGATTAGGTTCCGTGCGCATGGCCGATGAGATCGTCGTCCTCAAGGACGGCAAGGTGCTTTGCAGCGCTCCGCACGAGCAGCTCATGGCGGCGTGTCCCTACTATGCCGCGCTCTATAACACGCAGAAGGAGATGTACGATGAACGGGCATAGAGTGAGCACGGGAAGGGCGCTCTCCTACATCTTCAAAGCGGCGCCATGGAGTTATCTTGTGATGGCGCTCATGGGGCTTTTCAACGGCGGGGCGGCGGTGTTGAGTTCGCTGTGCGTGCAGCGCATCTTTACGCTCGTTGAAGGCGGCTATACGGCAGACCTTTTTTGGACGCTCGCGGCATACGGCGCGGTGCTGCTCTTGTCGGCCGTCTACCTCGTGTGGTATATCCGCTACCGCGTGCAGTTTGTGACCCTTCTCAACTTCGAGAGCGCCATCCGCAAGAAACTGCATTTCAAGAGCCGCCGCATCTCCAACGAGCGGCTGGAAACGCCCGATTGCTACGCCTTCATCCGTCAGGCGGACGGCGCACGGCAAAATCTCTTCCGCTTCGGGGAGATCTATGTCGAATCGGTCATGACCGTCGTTCAGGCGGCGATGGTGACGGCATACGTCTCCTCGTTCGAGCTGTGGTTTTTGCTCTTCCTGCCGCTCGCGGTGCTGCCCGTCCTTTTGGAGATGCTCTACGAGGCGAAGCTGTGGAATGCGGCGTATGAGGGCGTCACACAGGCAAAGCGCGAGGAAGCGGAATACGAGCGTGCCATGACGGACGAGATCGCCTGCAAGGAGACGCGCCTGACGGGAGCGGACGGGCTGCTCATGCAAAAGTACCGCGAGAGCCACGCCGCGCGGGACAAATCGGAGCGTTCGCGTGCGCGCAAGATGTTCGCCCTCCGCCTTGAACTGAGCGTCTTCGCGTGCGCGGGCACCATCGGCGGGTTTTTGGTGTCGATCCTTCTCTTATACTTCGGGAGGATCGAACTCTCCGTCTTTACTGCGAGCATTGCGGCGTATTCCTCGCTCTCGACGATGCTGCGGGGGCTTGCAAGCACGGCGGGCAACGAGGCGCAGTACAAAAAGATGATCATGCCTTATTTTTCCTACGCCGACCTTCCCGAGCGGGCGGGAAGAGGGGAGCGCTGCACGTTTGAAGAGAGCATCACGCTCAAAGACGTCAGCTTCCGTTATCCCGAACAGAGCGAAGACGCGCTGCGGCACATCGACCTCACCATTCAAAAGGGGGAAGTGCTCGCCATCGTCGGGGAGAACGGCGCGGGCAAATCGACGCTCGCGGCCATTGCTTTGGGGCTGTATGCACCGACGGAGGGCGCTGTCCTCTACGACGGCACGGACATCGCCTCCGTCAAGGAGGAAAAAGTGCATGAGGGCCAGTCCGCCGTCCTTCAGCACTTCGTCAAGTACAAGCTCACCGCGGGCGAGAACATCCGGATCGCCGACTTTGAGAAGGGCGGCGACGTTTCGGGGGAGATCGAAAGCATCTTTGAGGGGAAACTTTCCGAAAATGCCATGCTCGGCAAGGAGTTCGGCGGCGCGGAGCTTTCGGGCGGCGAGTGGCAGAAGCTCGCCATCGCGCGCGGATTCTACAAGGACGCGCAGTTTGTCGTGCTGGATGAGCCGACGTCCGCCATCGACCCGCTCAAGGAGCGTGCGCTCTTAGAGGAATTTCGGCGCGGACTTCGCGGCAGGACGGGCCTCATCGTGACGCACCGGCTGGCAGCCGTCAACATCGCCGATAAGATCGTCGTGCTCAAAGAGGGGCGCGTCCTCGAATACGGGACCAAGCAGGAGCTGCTCGCGCGGCAGGGTGCGTTCTACACCTATTGGAACTCGCAGGCCGAGGCATTCGAGGGGTGAAGCGGCGGCAGCGTGGGAAGAATAAAACAAAAACCGTGCAAAATAAAACGATTGTGCAAGACAAATGAGAGGTAAACGTGATATAATGTAGAAAAACGATAGGGAGAACATTATGGATGAACAGGCTTTGAAGGAACTCACCGAGTACATGGTCGCTGAGGCCAAGCGCAACAGAGAGCAGAAGTACGAGCAATACCGCCGCCTCAACCCGTATTTGAAGAAGGGGCAGATCTTGTTCACGGGCTCCTCGCTCATGGAGTACTTTCCCGTTGTGGAGCTCTCCGAGGGCGTCGCAAAGAGGAAGGTCTACAACCGCGGCGTGGGCGGCTCGACGTCCTTCGAGTTCCTCGACCACATCGACGCCGTGCTCTTCGATCTCGCGCCGAGTGCCGTCTTCGTCAACATCGGCACCAACGACATGGGCCTTCCCGACTACACGAAGGAGGGCCTTAGCGACCGTTACCGCACCATCTTCACGAAGCTCAAAGAGCGGCTCCCCGAGGCGAAGGTGTTCTTTCTCAAGTTCTACCCCATGAACGAGAGCAAGAAGCCGCACCCGATGGCGTTCGGACAGCGCACCAACGCGCTCATCAATGAGGCGAACGAGGCCGTCTCGAAAGTTGCGGAGGAATTCGGCGTGAGCGTTCTCGATCTGAACGCGCCCTTAAGAGACGAAGAGGGGAGGCTGAAGGCGGAGTACACCATCGACGGCGTGCACCTGTGGCCGGAGGCATATGCGCTCGTCTTTGAGGCATTGAAGCCCGTTTTGGAGGCGCTCTGATGAGTGCCGTCATCTCTGCGTTCGAGGCGGTCATGCTCGTCTGTTTCGGGGTGAGCTGGCCCGTCTCCGTCGTCAAGTCCTACCGCGCCCGCACCACGAAGGGCAAGAGCATCATCTTCCTCTTTGCGATTTGGGTGGGTTACATCTTCGGCCTCGCGGGCAAGATTTTGCTCAGCGTGCAGACGGGGGAGATCCCGTACGTCCTCTATATCTATGCGTTCAATCTCATCGTCGTCTCGATGGACCTTGCGCTCTACTTCCGCAATCTGCGGCTGGATAAGAAGGCCGCGGCCGGCAAGCAGGAATAATAAGGAATAAGAATAAAGCGCGGCGGCGCGGCCAACAGGCCGCGCCGCCGCGCTTTAAAAACCCGCGGGGGCGGAGCTTGAGCTCCGCCCCCGCGGCACATCATACTTACTTATCGGGCGTTAAGACGCGCGCCATGTGGATGCCCATGACGGACGCCATCATGAGGCCTCTCGTCCAGCCGCTCGAATCGCCCAAACAGTACAAATTCTGCACCGAGGTCGTGAGGTCGGTGTCCATCTTGACCTTGTTGCTGTAGAACTTGAGTTCGGGGGAATAGAGCAGCGTCTCCTTGGAGGCGAAGCCGGGGACGACCTCATCGAGCGACTTGATGAAGTTGATGATGCCCGTCATCGCGCGGTAGGGCATGGCCGCCGTGATGTCGCCCGCGACCGCATCGGGAAGCGAGGGGCGCACGTTGGAGCGGGAGAGCTCCTTCTGCCAGGTGCGCTTGCCGTCGAGGATATCGCCGAAGCGCTGCACGAGGATGGAGCCCGCGCCCAGCATGTTGGTGAGCTCGCCCACCTTCTTTGCATAGGTGATGGGCTGATGGAAGGGCTCGGTGAAGTTCTGCGAGACGAGGATGGCGAGGTTGGTGTTGTCCGACTTCTTCTCCTTATAGCTGTGCCCGTTGACGAGGGCGAGATCGTTCTCGTAGTTCTCCTGCGCGACGAAGCCGCCGGGGTTCTGGCAGAAGGTGCGCACCTTGTCCTTGAAGGGGTTGGGATAGCCGATGAGCTTGGACTCATAGAGGACGTCGTTGATGGTCTCCATGATCTCGTTGCGCACCTCGACGCGCACGCCGATGTCGACGGTGCCCGCCGTATGGGCGATGCCGTGGACGATGCACACGCGCGCCAGCCAGTCCGCGCCGCGGCGGCCGACGCCCACGATGACGCGCCCGCCCTCGATGATCTCCTCGCCGTCCTTGCTCTCGACGCGCACGCCCGTGCACACGCCGTTCTTGATGAGAAGGTCGCGGCATTCGGTGCGGAAGCGCATCTCGACGCCGCTCCGAAGGAGCTCCTGCTCGATGCCGTAGTAGAGTTCCTGTGCCTTCTCGGTGCCGAGGTGGCGGATGGGGCAGTCCACGAGCTTGAGGCCCGCCATGATGGCGCGCTTTCTGATCTCCTTGATCTCCTCGGGCTGAGAGACGCCCTCCACCTTGTGGTCCGCGCCGAAGGAGAGGTAGATCTCATCGGCATAGTCGATGAGGCTCTGCACATATTCCGCGCCGAGAAGGTCGGGAAGGTCGCCGCCCACCTCGTAGTTGAGGGAGAGCTTGCCGTCCGAGAACGCGCCCGCGCCCGAGAAGCCCGTCGTGATATGGCAGGGCTTGCAGGAGACGCACTGGCCCGTCTTTGCCTTGGGGCACTTGCGGTTTTCGATGGCCGCGCCCTCCTCGATGATGAGGATGGAGCCCGAGTATCCGCGCTTTCTGAGCTCGAGCGCCGTAAAGATGCCCGCGGGGCCTGCGCCCACGATGATGGTATCGTATTTCATAGTATTTCCTCCACGATAGTTCACGAATTTCTTTTGCTTCGCAAAACAAATTCCGTGAGGGGTGAAATCACAGCATCTCCCTTTTGTTTCGCCCGCGCACGAAAATGTTCTCAAAGACAGTAAGTGCGAAGTATCGCACAAATTGGGGCGCGCAGCGCAGGGAAACCCTGCTCGCGCCTCGAGATTATAGTTCACAAAGTAAGTTCACGCAAATCTTTTTGCAAAGGCAAAAATCTTTGCCGTGAGTTTGAGAGAAAACACCGCCGCTCGCCGCTTCGCGTCTTGACGGCTCGTTTTCTCTCTGCGGGCGCATTTTCAGGGCTTTCAAATTTACTGCGCCCGCATTCACTCTTTCCCCATAAGCGTAAGTATCCGCAAATTGGGGTGCGCAGCGAAAGGTAACCTTCCTCGCGCAATTAAATTAAAAACGTCTGTCCGTTTGACTTTTTTCCAGATATTCCTTAGATTTGGGCCGCAAGCAGGGTTGCCCTGCGGCGCGGCACTCAATTTGCACCCCAAGGGCATCCCACCTTATGCTTAAGGCTTACTGTCTTTGAGAACGGACGAGTGCGTGGCCGATATAGTGGGGAGATGAACTCACTCCATCCCTCACGGAACTTATTTTGCGCAGCAAAAGAAGTTCGTGAACAAAGTTGGTGGTGCCGCCGATCGGGGTCGAACCGATATGCCCTGCGGCACAGGATCCTAAGTCCTGCGCGTCTGCCAATTTCGCCACGGCGGCATATGCGCCGCCCCTTGCGGGACGGCGCTCTTTCGTCTGAGTTTATCTGCTTTTATCCGAGGGGCGCATCGCCGTCCGCGGATGCGCGCTCGTTATTCCTCGTCGTCGTGACCGTCGTTTTTGCGGTCGCTTTCAAAGAGCTCTTCGTCGAGGTAGGGTTCGCCGCTCACGGTGTGCTCCTTGACGACGGGGCTCTGCGGCACGAGCGAGGGATTCTGAGAGATGTACGCCGCCTCTTCCTGCGGGGTGAGCCGGGGGGCAAGATCGAGCGCGAGCGTCTTTTTGACGATGTTGTAGGGGATAAAGATGATGACGAGGGCGACTGCCGCAATGAAGGCGATGAGGCCGGACGTCATGAAGGACAGGCTCGAGACCATCGAAAGGTCGCTCACGAGGGCGCCGATGCCGCCGAGCATGTTGACCGCCGCCATCCCGATGGTGGGGATGAGGAAGAACACGAGGAAGGGCAGCCAGCCCAAGAAGAGGATGGGCACCTTGAGCTTGACGGCGGGGTTCTTCGAGAAGCCCTTGACGAAGATCTTGATGAGCAGGTACAGCCATGCGAGCATGGAGATGCCCGTGAGGGCGAGCGCTCCGATGGTGATATAGAAGAAGATGCGCACGTTGCTTGAGGTGACGATCTCGTCGCGGATGTAATTGGCGACGGCCGCAGAGATCTGCTCCTCGGCTTCCGTTGCGGAAGAGCTCTCCTCCGCACGGGGAGCCGCCGCCTCGAGAGAGGTGATGCGGGAGGAGGGGGCGGAGGCGGAGCGGCCGCCCATGGAACCGCCGATCTCGCTCATGATGCGGTCGATGAGTTCGTCCATCGTGATGTTGCCGTCCGCGTCGGCGAGATCGCTGATGTTCTCCTCGACGGCGTCGTTCACTTCCTGTCTCATTTCCTCGTCGAGGGTGAGGTCGGAAAGTTCCTCGCGTCCCGTCGACTGGAGCTTGCCGAAGACTTCCGAGACGGTATCATTGGCAAAGTCCTGCACCGTTCCGATGTCGGCGGTGCCGCTGTTGAGAAGGTCAAGCGCCACCTGGCTCTTTTCGGCAAAGTATTCGTCGTTGATCTGTGCCTCTTCGAGGATGGCCTGGGACTCCTCGTCGCTGATGCCGGGGATGGCGTCTGCAATGACTTTTTTCGCCTTCTCATTCGCGATGTCGGCGACTTCCTTCTTCAGTACGTTCGTGACGGTCTCCTCCGCGACCTGCTGCACGGTGGAGCGCAGGACGGGGATGATGGCATCGCCGATGCTGTCCGCCTTCTCGGAGATGAGGTCCTCGGTGTCGCCCATGGGGTCTCCGCCGACGAGGGGCAGGACGAATTCAAGCGTCGTGACGGAGAGCTTGACTTCCTCGGGTTTGGGGTCGGGGTAGACGACATCATAGTCTCCGACCTTGATATCGCCCGCGATCTCTTGCAGGTCCTGCGCCGAAAGGTCGAGCTTGACGCTGACGGTGAGAAGCGGGGAAAAGAAATATCCCACGATCGCCGCGATGCACAGGAGCGCGATGATAACGTTCATGACCATGATCGCAGCACGGTGCTGTTGTACGCTCTTCATATTCATTCTCCTCAAATTCTTCCGATGACCGTATGAAGTCAAAGGACATATCTATTTTACCAAAGCCTGAAAAAAATGTCAACGAAATGAGAGGGCAAGTGAGGCAAGTGCGAGCGCAGTCGGAGAAAAAGCCTTCTCTTTGAGCGAAATGGCGGGGAAGGGGCGATTTTCGGAAAAATTTCTGTGACTTTTTTTCGTCAGCCTATTGAAATTTCACGGAGTTTGGGCTATAATGTGATAGGTGCATAAGGCACATACATTACTAATTTTTCAGGGGGGTCTACTGTGGAAGACATCAGAAACGCCATCGAGTGCGGAAAGACAGCGCTCGGCATCGAGTTTGGTTCCACGAGGATCAAGGCCGTTCTCGTCAACGAGAAGAACGAGCCCATCGCCTCGGGCAGCCACACGTGGGAGAACCGTTTTGAAAACGGCATTTGGACTTATACGCTTGAGGACATCTGGACGGGCCTGCAGGACTGCTATTCCAACATGGCCTTTGCCGTCGAGCATCAGTACGGCATCAAACTCAAGAAGATCGGCGCCATCGGCTTCTCGGCCATGATGCACGGCTACATGGTGTTCGATAAGGACGACAACCTGCTCGTTCCCTTCCGCACCTGGCGCAACAACAACGCCGAGTACGCGGGGGACAAGCTCACCGAACTCTTCAACTATCACATTCCCGCGCGCTGGTCTATCGCTCACCTCTATCAGGCGATCCTGAACGGCGAGGAGCACGTCAAGGACATCGTGTTCCAGACGACGCTCGAGGGCTACATCCATTGGATGCTGACGGGCAAGAAGGTCATCGGCATCGGCGAGGCGTCGGGCATGTTCCCCGTCGACCCCGCGACCAAGCAGTACGACAAGGGCATGCTCGAGAAGTTCAATAACCTCGTCAAGGGCAAAGTTCCCTTCAAGGTGGAGGACATCCTGCCGAAGATTTTGCTTGCAGGCGAGGACGCGGGCACGCTCACTGCGGAGGGCGCGAAGCTCCTCGATCCTTCGGGCACGCTGGAGCCCGGCATCCCGCTCTGCCCGCCCGAGGGCGACGCAGGCACGGGCATGGTCGCTACCAACTCCGTCAAGAAGCGCACGGGCAACGTCTCCGCGGGCACGAGCGTGTTCGCGATGATCGTGCTCGAAAAGCCGCTCTCGAAGCCCCACCCCGAGATCGATCTCGTCACGACGCCCGTCGGCGACCTCGTCGGCATGGTCCACTGCAACAACTGCACGTCGGACATCAACGGCTGGGTGGATATGTTCGGCGAATTCGCGCACATCATCGGCGTGGATATCCCCAAGTGGAGGCTGTATGACGAGCTCTACTTCGAGTCCGAGAAGGGCGACAAGGACTGCGGCGGCCTCCTTGCATACAACTACGTCTCGGGCGAGCACGTCACGCGCGTCGACGCGGGCAGGCCGCTCTTCGTTCGCACGAGCGAGAGCAAGTTCAACCTTGCCAACTTCATGCGCGCACATCTCTATACCGCGTTCGGCGCCCTCAAGGTGGGGTGCGACATCATGCTGCGCGAGGAGGGCGTCAAGCTCGACCGCATCACGGGCCACGGCGGCTTATTTAAGACCGAGCGCGTCGGCCAGAGCTATCTCGCCGCTGCCATCAACGCACCCGTCACCGTCATGAAGACGGCGGGCGAGGGCGGCGCATGGGGCATCGCCATCCTTGCAAACTACATGATCAGGAAGGAAGAGGGCGAGAGCCTCGAAGATTACCTCGAGAACAAGGTGTTCGCAGGGCAGGAGGGCGTCACGCTCGCTCCCGATCCCGAGAACGTCGCAGGGTTCGAGAAGTTCGCGGAGCGCTATGTCGCGGGCCTTCCCATCGTGCGCGAGGCAGTCGTTTCATTGAAAGATTGACATTTCGGGAGGAATGATATGTTAGAAGCATTGAAAGAAAAGGTATTGAAGGCTAATCTCGACCTCGTGAAGCACAAGCTCGTGCTGTTCACGTGGGGCAACGTCTCCGAGATCGACCGCGAGAGCGGGCTCATCGTCATCAAGCCCTCGGGTGTCGAGTACGATGAGATGAAGGCGAGCGACATGGTCGTGGTCGACCTCAACGGCAAGGTGGTGGAGGGGGATCTCCGTCCCTCGTCGGATACGCCCACCCACCTCGAACTCTACAAGGCGTTCCCCGACATCGGCGGCGTCACGCACACCCACTCGACGTTTGCGACCTCTTGGGCGCAGGCGGGCAGGAACATTCCCTTCTACGGCACCACGCACGCCGACTACTTCTACGGCGACATTCCCTGCGCACGCTCCCTGACGCGTGAGGAGATCGAGGGCGAGTACGAGAAGAACACCGGCCTCGTCATCATCGAGAAGTTCCGCATGGAAGGGCTCAAGCCCCTCGAAGTGCCCGGCGTGCTCGTCAAGAGCCACGGCGTCTTTGCGTTCGGCAAGGACGGCGACAACTCCGTCTACAACGCGACGGTCATCGAGGAAGTCGCGAAGATGGCGACCATCACCGAGATCGTCAACCCCAACGTGGAGCGCGCAGACCAGTTCATGATGGACAAGCACTATTTGAGAAAGCACGGCAAGAACGCCTACTACGGACAGATCAAGCGGTGAGAATATGATCGAGACGGAAGTGATCGCATACACTCCCGACAGCCGTAAGCGTGCGAAGCGCATCGAAGAGATCGCCAACGCCCGCGAGGCGAAGGGGGACGTCCTTGTTTCCGCCCTTGCGACTCCCAACTGCGGGGTTATCCTTGTGTTCCGCACTCCGACGGATTCGGAGAGAAAATAAGATCAAAATAGGAATGAGGTAATTTTTATGAAACAGCTCAAGAACATGAAAGACTATGTCGTCTACTGGCTGACGGGCTCCCAGACGCTGTACGGCGACGATGTGCTCCAGCACGTTGCCCAGCACTCCGAGGAGATGGCGAACTACGTCAACGAGCACGTGCCCGTCACCGTCAAGTATCTGACCACCTGCAAGAGCTCGGAAGAGATCGTCGCAGCCGTGAAAAAGGTGAATGCGGACGACAACTGCATCGGTATCATCACGTGGTGCCACACCTTCTCGCCCGCCAAGATGTGGATCAAGGGCCTCAAGCTCCTGCAGAAGCCCATGCTCCACTTCGCGACGCAGTACAACGAGAGACTCCCTTACGACACCATCGACATGGACTTCATGAACGAGAACCAGGCTGCCCACGGCGACAGAGAGTTCGGCTACATCGTCTCCCGCCTCCGCATGGACAACAAGGTGGTCGTCGGCTACTATAAGGACCCCGAGGCGCTCAAGGAGATCGCTTCGTGGTGCAAGGTCGCAGCGGGCTACGCCTTCTCCAAGGACGTCAAGGTCTGCCGCTTCTCCGACAACATGCGCAACGTCGCCGTCACCGAGGGCGACAAGGTCGCGGCGCACATCGAGATGGGCTGGGAGGTCGACTACTATCCCATCGGCGATCTCGTGGACGTCATCGACACCATCACGGACGAGGAAGTGGACGCGCTCATGGCCGAGTACGCGAAGAAGTACACGATGGGCACCGACCGCATCGACGTCGTGCGCGAGCAGGCCAAGTATGAGATCGCCATCGACCGTTTCTGCACCGAGAACGGCGGCTACATCGGCATCGTCGACCACTTCGGCGCGCTTCACGGCCTCAACCAGCTGCCCGGTCTCGCCATTCAGGACCTGCAGGGCAAGGGCTACGGCTTCGGCGCAGAGGGCGACTGGAAGATCGCAGCGCTCGGCGCGGTCATGCAGTACATGGCAGGGCAGAAGGGCACTGGCCTCATGGAGGACTACACCTATGACCTCGTCGACGGCCTCTGCCTCGGCGCGCACATGCTCGAAGTTTCCCCTCAGTTCGCCTCCACCAAGCCCGAGATCCAGGTGCATCCTCTCGGCATCGGCGGCAAGTCCGATCCCGCCCGCCTCGTCTTCGAGGGCATCGAGTCTCCCGAAGCCATCGCGGTCTCCATGGTCGACATGGGCGACAGGATCCGCCTCATCGTGCAGAAGATCGAGCTCGTGAAGTATCCCCACAAGATGCCCAAACTTCCCGTTGCGGGCTGCATGTGGAAGTATAAGCCCAACTTCAAGGAGGGCGTCGCGGCATGGATCTATGCGGGCGGCGCGCACCACACCGTCGTCTCCTCCGTCGTCACCGCTCAGGAGATGGTGGACCTCGGCAATATGTGGGGCATGGAAGTCGTCCTCATCGACGAGAACACCAAGATCGAGGACTTCAAGAAGCAGCTCATGTGGTCGGATCAGATCTGGAAGACCAAGCTTTGAGTTTGAACCGAAAGAGCGCGGGGCGGTACGGCGTACTGCCCCGTCTTTTATGTCTTGCCGCGTTAGGTGCGGCGGCGCGCGGAGCTTCGCGCGGGAGGAATCATGTTTGAAAAACGCTATGTCTTCGGCGATACCGCGGCCGTTTACCGCGAGGTGCCCGTCGAAGGCCATGAAAATAAGACGACCATCGGTCTCGGCCTCTATCCTGCGGGCGAGGAACCCGCGAACGTTCCCATGGACGCGCTCATTCAGGCGGCGTTCACGGGCGACGAGACGCTCATCGACTACACCCTCGGCGTCACCATGCGAAACCGCGAGGGAACGCTTTTGCATGTCGAGGAGCAGGCGGCGGACGAGAGGGGCGTTGTGACCCGCCTCCATGACGGCAGGGGAAACGTCTACACCCATCACCTCGAATTCAGCCCCGAGACGGGCGTGTTCACAATTTGGGTCGAGTACGCCAACCTGACGGGGAAGGCACAGACGCTCGAGAGTCTGCAGAGCTTCTCCATAAGCGGCATTTCGGCCGTGAAGGGGGAGAGGGCGACGCTTGCGGGATTGAAACTGCACCGCATGACGAGCGCGTGGTCGCGCGAGTGCCGCCTTCAGGAGGACACCTTCGCGAATTTGGGCCTCGACACGAGCTGGGCGCGCTACGGCGTGAAGTGCGAACGCTTCGGCGAAGTGGGTACGATGGCAAACCGCGGTCACTTCCCGTTTGCCGCCATCGAGGACGAAGCGCGGCACATCGTGTGGGCGGCGGAGATGGAGGCCCCCGGCGCATGGCAGATGGAGGTCTACGCCGAGAAGGAGACGTGCGCGCTCTCGGGCGGGCAGGCGGACTATGAGTTCGGCCATTGGCGCAAGACCGTCGCCCCCGGGGAGAACTTCACGACGCACAGGGCGTTCGTGACGGTGAAGAAATCCCTTCTCGACTGCTGCAACGCCTTTGTCTCGGAGCAGGAGCGCAAGCTCGTCGTGCCCGCAAGCGAGGAGCAGATGCCCGTGCTCTTCAATGAGTACTGCACGACGTGGGGGTGCCCCTCGGCGGAGAATATCCGCGCTATCTTAAAGGCCATCGAGCCCTTTCCCATCGATACCTTCGTCATCGACTGCGGGTGGTACAAGCCGGACGACAAGGGCTGGTGCAACGCCATCGGCGACTGGCGGCAGAGCCGTGCGCTCTTCCCCGACGGTATCAAGGCGGTCGCGGAGGACATCCGTGCGGCGGGTAAGATCCCCGGCATCTGGTTCGAGTTCGAAGTCGCGGGCAGAGACAGCGACTGCTTTTGGGACGAAGGCAAGCTCTTAAAGCGCGACGGGCGCGTCATCACGGGCAAGAACCGCCGCTTCCTCGACCTGCGCCTTCCCAAAGTCCAAGAGTATCTGAAGGAAAAGATGCTCGACTTCCTCAAGGACAACGGCTTTGAGTATATCAAGATCGACTACAACGACAGTCTCGGCATCGGGTGCGACAGCGCGGACGGCGCGGCTCCGGGCGAGGGCGGACGTCAAATCGCCGAGGAGAGCCTTGTATGGCTCGACTGCCTCAAGGAGACCGTGCCCGACATCGTCATCGAGAACTGCTCCTCGGGCGGCAGCCGCATCGAGCCTCTACGCATGAGCAAGGTCTCCATGTGCTCCTTCTCGGACGCGCACGAGTGCAACGAGATCCCGCTCGTCGCCGCCAACGTCTCCCGCGTCATTCCCGCGCGTCAGATGCAGATTTGGGCGGTGCTCCGCGAGGGGGAGAGCGTCTCCCGCACGGTGTATTCGCTCTGCGCCGCCATGATGGGCCGCATCTGCCTCTCGGGCGACGTGCTGCACCTCACAGAGGAGCGCATTGCCCTCATCAAGGACGGCCTCGACTTCTACCGCGAGGTCAAGGACATCGTGCGCTTCGGCAAGATCACCTGCATCGACAACACGGTGGAGTACTACCGCGACCCTCAGGGCAGGCAGGTGTATGAGAAGGAATACGAGGGCAAAAAGCTCGTCATCGTGCATTTCCTCGAAAGCGAGGAGCGGCTCACGCTTCCCATGGGCGGCTATACCGTGAAGCGGGCGTTCACCGACCTTCCCTATACGGCGGCGGAGGAACTCAGGATCGAGGGCAGGCCCTTCACCGCGGCGGCCTTCCTTCTGGAGAAGGGCGTTTGAGCGGTTCCCGCACTGCGGCGGCGTTCCTCTTGGAGCGCAACTGAAAATTTTGTGAATATGAGCTCGGGCATTGACTTTTGGTGCCCGAGCCATTATAATAGAGAGGAAGTTTTTAGTCTCGGGAGGACAAAATGGACCGCTTGGAACGCGTCAGGGCGCTTCTCAAAAATCACGGTCAGGAACATCTCCTTGCCTTTTGGGGGGAGCTCGACGCGGCGGCGCGCGAGGAACTGCTCAACGAGATCGAACACATCGATTGGAACATGCTCTCCCCCGGGGCGCACATTCAGCCCGTGAAGGGGGAGATATCGCCCATCGAGGGGCTGCTCGTGCCCGAGATCGAAGCGCGGCGCGAAGAGTTCGCTGCGGCGGGCAAGAAGGCCATTCAAGAGGGCAAAGTCGCCGCCCTGCTGCTTGCGGGCGGGCAGGGGACGCGCCTCGGCTACGCGGGGGCAAAGGGCACGGTGGACATCGGCATCACCCGCCCCCTCTACATCTACGAGTGCCTCATCGAGAATCTCTTGAAGGTCACAAACGAGTGCGGCGCGTATGTGCCCCTCTACATCATGACGAGCGACAAGACGGACGCGGAGACGCGTGCGTTTTTGAAGGAGCACGCCTATTTCGGCTATCCCGAGGGAGAGGTGCGCTTTTTTTTGCAGGATATGGCCCCCGCGACCGACTTTTCAGGCAACATTTTGCTCGAAGGGAAGGGGCGGCTCGCGCTCTCGCCCAACGGAAACGGCGGGTGTTTCTCCTCGCTCCGCCGTGCGGGGCTGTGGGAGGAGGCGAAAAACCGCGGCGTGGAGTGGTTCAACGTCTTTGCCGTGGATAACGTCCTGCAGCGCATCGCCGACCCCGTCTTTGTGGGCGCGACGCTGCTTTCGGGCAAGAACTGCGGCGCAAAGTTTGTGAAAAAGTGCGCGCCGCACGAACGGGTGGGCGTCCTCTGCAAACGGGGCGGCTTGCCCGATGTGGTGGAGTACTATGAACTCCCCGAAGAGATGGCGAATTTGCGCGATGAAAGGGGGGAGCTCGTCTACTCCTTCGGCGTCATTTTAAACTATCTCTTCAGGCGCGAGACGCTCGAGCGCATCGAACAAAGCGCTATTCCAGTGCATCACGCGAAGAAGAAGGTGCCGTACCTCAACGAGGCGGGCGAGCTCGTTCACCCCGAGACGGAGAACGCCGTCAAGTACGAGACGCTCGTCGTCGACGTTGTGAGGCTCATGGGCTCTTGCCTTCCCTTCGAGGCGGTACGGGAGAGAGAATTTGCCCCCATCAAGAACGCGTCGGGCGCGGACAGCATTGCCTCCGCCCGTGAACTTTTACAAAAAAACGGAGTGAAACTATAATGGAAGAACAGGCCTCTCAGGTGACCATGGACTTTGCGCAGCAGCTCATCGATTTGAGCCGCGTCATCGTCGACATCTTCAAGTCGAACGATCTCGACAAACTCCCCGAGATGAACCGCATCATCAAGGAGATGTACCGCCTTCAGCATGGCAGCGAGGATCCCGCCATGCAGACCATCGACGTGGAGGCGAACGTCATCTACACCAATTTCGATATGCTCGTCAAGGTCTTAAAGACGGCGGAGAAGGAGAGCGACCTTGAAAGCCTTCAGAACGCCGTCAACAAATTTTTGCACAACATCAACGAGGCCACGGTGAATATCGCCGCGATGTTCGGCCTCGTTTAATAGGGAGGAAACCATGAAGACGAAAATTTTTGCCGATGCCAACCTGCGGGTGGGCGAGATCGACCGAAACCTGTTCGGCTCGTTCATCGAGCACCTCGGAAGAGCGGTCTACGAGGGCATCTATGAGCCCGGCCACCCCACGGCCGACGAGAACGGCTTCCGAGGCGACGTGTTGGAGCTCATCAAGGAGCTCAACGTGCCCATCGTGCGCTACCCCGGAGGGAACTTCCTCTCGGGCTACGACTGGCGCGACGGCATCGGCCCGCGAGACAAGCGCCCGACCCGCCTCGATCTCGCGTGGTTCTCGACGGAGACCAACGAGTTTGGCACGGACGAGTTCATGAAGTGGTGCAAGAAGGCGGGCATCACGCCCATGATGGCCGTCAATATGGGCACGGGGACCATCTTAGACGCCGCGCACCTCGTCGAATACTGCAACCATGCGGGCGGCACGACCATCTCCGATCTGCGCCGCGCAAACGGGGCGGAGGAGCCATACAACGTCAAGTACTGGTGCATCGGCAACGAGATGGACGGCCCTTGGCAGACGGGGCACCTTTCGGCCGACGAGTACGGCAAGAAGGCGCTCGAGGCCGCGAAGGTCATGCGCTGGACGAACGGCGAGTACGAAAAGAACGCGCCGCACGACTTGAAGCTCATCGTCTCGGGCTCTTCCAACCACGAGATGAAGTCCTTCCCCGAGTGGGACAGGGTCGTCCTCGAGCACACCTACGAGGCCGTCGACTACCTCTCCATGCACCGGTACTATCAGTACGACGAGGACAGGAAGCGCCCCTTGGAGGACTTCCTCGGCTCCGCGGACGACATGAACGAGTACATCGGCACCTTGAAGGCGACCATCGAGTACGTCCGCGCGAAGGTTCGTTCGACGCGGCACCTCAAGATCAGCTTCGACGAGTGGAACATCTGGACGGTGGACGCGCCGAGAAACGAGCCGCTCTGGAAGAAGGCGCCGCACCTTTTGGAGGACGTCTACACCTTCCGCGACGCGCTCGTCTTTGCGGGCCTCATGAATACGCTCCTCAACAACTGCGACGTCGTCAAGATCGCCTGCCTCGCACAGCTCGTCAACGTCATCGCGCCCATCATGACCAAGAAGGGCGGCGGCACCTTCAAGCAGGCGTCCTTCTATCCCTTCCGCTACCTTGCGGGCAACGCCTCGGGCGAGGCGGTCCGCACCTTTTCGGATACCGACACCTTCGAGAATATGTACGGCACGGCGCGGTACATCAACGAGGCCGTCACGCACGACAGGGCAAAGCGCGAGGTGTGCGTCTCTCTCTGCAATTACAGCCAGGAGGCGCGCGACGTGGAGCTCGAGCTGCGCTCCTTCGGCACGCTCAAGGCCAAGGAGTACGTTCGTATGACGAACAATGATTTGGACGCCGTCAACGGCTTCGACCACCCCGACACCGTCAAGCCCGAAATTTTGGACGTGCCTGCGGTGAAGGACGGCTCGCTCGTCTCGCTCACTCTCGCGCCCATGAGCTGGAGCTTCGTCCGCTTCACCTATTGACGGGCAAGCGCACATAGGATAAATTATGGCAAGAAGATCAAAGGCTTCAAAAAAGCGGTTCCTGCGCTTTATCGCCGTCGTCCTCGTCATCGTGCTCATCGCGGCGGCGGTATTCGGCGTGTATTTCTTCGTCATCAAGGGCAAGAGCTGGGACGACTTCAAGGCGCTCTTCCAAAAGCCCACAAAGGAGCCTCAAACCCCTCCCGCGACGGGCACCATCGAGACGGGGGAGCTTTCCATCAACTTCCTCGAGCTCGGCAACAAGTACACGGGCGACAGTACACTCATCAAGATCGGAGATACCGAGGTGCTCATCGACGCGGGCTCCAGAAAGGGCTCGGCGGAGACGCTCATTCCCGCCATCTCCGAGTACTGCACGGACGGCGTCCTCGAGTACGTCATCGCGACGCACGCCGACCAGGACCACATCGCCGCCTTCGTGGGCACGAGCGAGTTCCCGGGCGTGTTTGAAAGTTTCGAGTGCGAGGTCATCATCGACTTCCCCAAGACCAACAAGGACACCGCCATCTACAACGAGTATCTCGAGGAGCGAGACAAGGAGGTGGAGGCGGGCGCCGTCTACTATACCGCCCTTGAGTGCTGGAACGAGACGGACGGGGCATCCCGCAGCTACACCCTCGCGGAGGGCGTGACGATGAACTTCCTCTATCAGAAGTTCTACGAGGAACATGCCTCGGACGAGAACAACTATTCCGTCTGTATGCTGCTTCAACAGGGCGACTACAACTACCTCTTCACGGGAGACCTCGAGGAGGAAGGGGAGGCGTCGCTCGTGGAGAGCAATCAATTGCCGCAGTGCAAGCTCTTCAAGGGCGGCCACCACGGCAGCAAGACGTCCTCGACGGAGGCGCTTCTCTCCGTCATCCGCCCCGAGATCGTGTGCGTGTGCTGCTGCGCGGGTTCGCCCGAGTACACCACCAACAACGACAACACCTTCCCCACGCAGGCCATGATCGACCGCGTCTCCAAGTACACCGACCAAATCTATGTGACGACGCTTGCGACGAACGTCGACTGGGAGGAGGAGAGCTGGGACTATACCTCCATGAATGGCACCATTACATACGTTTCGGACGGCAAGGAGTGGTCGATCTCGGGCAGCAACAATTCGACCATTTTAAAGGACACCGAGTGGTTCAAGGAGAACAGGGTCTGGAACGGCGAATGAGCCGCCGATAACTGCATCGAGGCGCATTTGAGAGGGCTCCCCGCGAAAAGGGGAGCTCCTTTTCTCTATTTCGACAAAACACCCCGAAATATGTTCTCTCATTTTTAGTATGCTTGGAGAAAAGGTGCGCGCGAGGTAGTTATCAATGGCAAGAAAGATCGTGGTCACATCGGGGAAGGGGGGAGTCGGCAAGACGACCGTCACCGCCAACCTCGGGGTACAGCTCGCAAAGAACGGATGCCGCGTCGTCGTCTGCGACCTCGACTTCGGCCTCAACAACGTGGACGTCGTCTTGGGCGTGGAGAACCTCTCGAGTTTCGACGTCATCGACGCCATCGAGGGCCGCTGCCGCCCCAAACAGGCGCTCGTCCGCCATCCGCACTATCCCACCCTCTACTCCCTGGCGAGCAACCGCATCTCCGACCGCTATGTCTCCCCGCAGGCCGTCAGGCTCATCCTGGACACCCTCGCGCCACAGTTCGACTATATCCTCATCGACTCGCCCGCGGGCATCGACGAGGGCTTTCACCGCGCCGTGGCGTGTGCGGAAGAGGCGCTGCTCGTCACCACGCCGCACATCTCCGCGCTCCGCGACGCCGACCGCGTGGGCAATATGCTCAAAGGATATCGTCTCTCGCGCATCGGGCTCGTCGTCAACATGGTGCGCAGCGACCTCGTACGTCGCGGGGAGATCCTGACGCCCGAGGAGATCGCGAAGGCACTCCGCATCCCGCTCACGGCCATCGTGCCCGAGGAGGACAAGATCTTTTTGGAGAACGTTGCCGACCGCGTCAAGGCGTTCAAACAGCTTGCGAATTTCTACATGGGCGCAGCGCCCGAGGAAGAGACGGAGAAGAAGTACACGGGACTTTTAGGCGCGTTTTTGCGCGGACTCAAAAAGAGCTGAGGTGAGCATATGCGAAGTGAAGTGACCAAGGAGAGGCTGAAGAACATTCTACACGCCGATAAAGAGGAGATGAACGAGGTGACGCGCGAGGCGTGCGTTGCGGACTTTTCGCGCGTTGCGGGGGAGTACTTCGAACCCGAGGGGGAGGTCACGATGAGCATGCACCGCGGCCGCAGTTCCTACGAAGTGACCGTCACCTTTCGTGCAAATCGTGTGAAAAATTTCTCGCTTGTCAAGTGAAAAGCATGAACTTTGTTGACAAAGGCAACGGTTTTTGGTAAAATATGGAGTACGTTTGAGCGAACAGCATTCTCAAACGCCCAAATCTAAACTAAGGACGGAGAGCAAGATGAGAAACTTTGCGATCGTGACCGATTCCGCCTCCGATCTTCCCGCGGAATATTTCAAAGAACATGACATTGCCTGCGTCGACCTCGGCTTCATGCTCGACGGCGTCACCTACGGCGGCACGAGCGGCAACCAGATGGACGTCAAGGTGTTTTACGACAAGCTGCGCTCTGGCGCCATGCCAACGACCTTCCAGGTGACGCCCGACCAGGCGCGCCAGACCATCGAACCGCTCGTAAAAGCGGGGCAGGATGTGCTCGTCCTCGCCTTCTCCTCGGGCCTTTCGGGGACGGCGAACAGTTTTGCGATCGCCGTGCGAGACCTCATGGAGGACTACAAGGGCCGCCACATCGAAGTCGTCGACTCGCTGTGCGCCTCCCTCGGCGAGGGCCTGTTCGTCGACTATGTCGTGAAAAAAGCCGACGAGGGCGTCAGCCTCAAGGAGGCCCGCGACTATGCCGAGGGCTTAAAGCAGCACATCTGCCACTTCTTCACGGTGGATAATCTCTTCCACTTGAAGCGCGGCGGGAGAGTTTCCGCAGCGACGGCCGTCGTGGGGACGATGCTCAACATCAAGCCCGTGCTGCACGTCGACCACGAGGGGCACCTCATCGCCATCGGCAAGGCGATGGGCAGAAAGAAGTCCATCTCGGCGCTCGTCGACCACATGAAGGAGCTGCAGACGATGGGGGAGAACGATCCCATCTTCATCAGCCACGGCGATTGCATGGACGACGTGAATTACCTGATCTCCCTGTTGAAGGCGAACTTCCCGGGGCATGAGATCAAGGTGAACTACGTCGGGAATGTCATCGGCACGCACTCGGGAGCGGGCACGCTGGCGCTGTTCTTCCTTGGCTCGCACCGTTGAGAGGGGACGGAAATTGAAGAAAACGGCTCCCTGCGTGGGGGAGCCGACACGGAAGGATGGCGGAGCGGTCGAACGCGGCGGTCTTGAAAACCGTTGAGGGTCACACCTCCGGGGGTTCGAATCCCTCTCCTTCCGCCACAAAAATAAGGGTTGGCTTTTGCCAACCCTTATTTTTGTCTGACCGAATACGGAGAGGGATTTGAGGGTGGAGGCGGTTGCGGTGAGCAACCGGTTTGCGGCAGAAGGGTACGTTGCCGAAAAGGATAATACGCAAACTAAACAGCCCGGTGGGCTGTTTACCGGGGCGCGCCTCGTCGCTGCAACTCTCGCCTTTAAGGCAGTTTGCTGACGCAAACTGCCCGGTTAGCGCGGGTGCAGCTCCTCTTCCCACAAAATCTTGCTGCGCAATCTTTTGTGGGAGCCCTTATAATCGCAAATCCCTCTCCGCGTCGGTGCAATTCTCGCATATAAGGCGCAAATAAACTTTGCGGCGGGAGGGGGATCAAGGTAATGAAAGAGCGGCGGGCGGGCCCATTCGGGCCCGCCCGCCGCATAAAAACAAAGCTTACTTCTTATCGCACCGCTCGTCCTTCTTGTAAGGGCAGGACGTGCAGCCTCCGCAGCAGCTTTTGCCCTTCTTCTTTCTCTTGATCAGGGTGACGACGGCAATTACGGCGGCCGCCGCGATGAGGACGCAGAGGACGATGGTCACGATGAGTCCGCCGCCCGCCGCCGCGAGCAGGGCGTCTTTCAGGAACACTTGCATTTTTTCTCCTTAAATGATGAGAGAACCCACCTGGTAGACGACGAAGGTCACCACCCACGCGACGATGAGCTGGAAGAACACCGTGAACGCTGTCCAGCCCCAACTCTTGGACTCCTTATGAATGGTCGCGATGGTCGCGGCGCAGGGGATATACAGCACGCAGAACACCATCAGGCAGAATGCGTTGAGGGAGCCGAAATCGAGGCCCAAGAGCGCCGTCTTGAAGGCCTCCATGCCCTCGGGCGAGCTCGCATTGACGATGCCGAACAGGATGGCGCACGAGGAGACGACGAGCTCCTTCGCCGAGATGCCCGCAATGAGCGCGACGACGATCTGCCATGCCCCGAGGCCGATGGGAATAAAGATGGGTACGAGGAACTTGCCGACATACGCCGCAAAGCTCGTTCCCATGTCCTCGACAAATCCCGTCGGGCCGAAGTTGAGAAGCGCCCAGATGAGGATGGTCGCGATGAAGATGGTCGTGCCCGCCTTGACGAGGTAGTCCTTGACCTTCTCCCACACGTAGATGGCGACGGTGCGCGCGTCGGGCATCTTGTATTCGGGCAGCTCGATGATGAGGTAGTTGACCGTCTTCTTCTTGTCGATGACGTGAATGACGGCACACACGGCGATGGCGACGACGATGCCGATGAGGTACATCGAGAAGGCGACGAGCATCGCATACGCGCCGAAGAACATCTCCGAGAAGAGAATGTAGATGGTCAGCCGCGCGTTGCAGCTCATGAAGGGCGTGACGAGCATGACCTTGAAGCGGTCGCGCTTGCTCTCGAGCGCCCGCGACGCCATGATGGCGGGCACCGTGCAGCCGAAGCCGAGGAGCATGGGGATGAACGCCTTGCCCGAGAGCCCGAGCTTGCTCATGATGCCCTCCATGACGTACGCGACGCGCGCCATGTAGCCGCTGTCCTCGAGGAAGGCGAGCGCAAGGAACAAGATGAAGATGTTGGGCAGGAAGGTAAGGATGGTCCCCACGCCGCCGATGATGCCGTCCACGATGAGCGAGACGACGATCTCGTGCGCGCCGATGGAGATAAGGCCGCTCTCCGCCGTATCCGAGAGCCAGCCGAGGCCGAGCTCGAAGAGTGACTTGATGAGGTCGCCCACATAGAAAGTGAGGAAGAAGACGAGCGCCATGATGCCGAGGAAGATGGGGATGCCCCAGATCCTGTGCGTGAAGGCCTTGTCCAGCTTGTCCGTAAAGATGTCCTGGCGCTGCTTGTGGATCATGACTTCATGGATGATCTCGTCGATGAAGTCGTACTTTTCGTTGATGATCTCCGACTCGTAGCTCTTGTCGAGCACCTCGGGAAGGTCGACGGGGTACTTCTCCGTGATCTCCTTGTCGCTCTCGAGAAGCTTGATGGCGTACCACCGCTTGTTGGTGAGGTCGGGGTACTTCTCGTTGAGGGCGGCGATGATCTGATCGATCTTGTCCTCGATCGCGTCCGAATAGACCATCGCATACTCCTTGTGATGGTCGTGGATGTGGTGGGACTGCGTCTTATGCTCGTGCACGAGATTGACGGGCGCGGCGCTGTCCTTGTGGTGGATGGCAGCGTGCAGGAGGGAGTCGAGCCCCTGCCGCTTCCTCGCCGTCACGGGAATGACGGGGATGCCCAGCATCTCGGGCAGGCGGTGCAGGTCGATCTCCATGCCGCGCTTCTGCACGATGTCCATCATGTTGAGGGCCATCACGACGGGCTTCCTGAGCTCGAGGAGCTGGAGCGTCAAATAGAGGCTGCGCTCGAGCGCGGAGGCGTCGACGACGTTGATGATGACGTCCACTTCATCGCTCAAGATGAAGTTTCTCGAGACGGTCTCTTCCATCGTGTAGGAGGTGAGGCTGTAGGTGCCGGGGAGGTCGACGAGGTGGATGGTCTCGTTGTGGTCCTTGATGGCGCCCTCGACCTTCTCCACCGTGACGCCCGGCCAGTTGGCGACCTTGAGGTTGGCGCCCGTGTAGGCGTTGAAGAGCGTCGTCTTGCCGCAGTTGGGGTTGCCGATGAACCCGATGGTCATTTCATTCGCGCTCATCTTCTTCCACCTCAATGTTCTTGGTAATGTTCGAGCCGAACGCAAACCGCGTGCCTCTGAGGCTCACGATGAGGATGCCCTTTCCCTTGCGGTTGAGGACGTGCAGAGGCGTGCCCCCGGTCATGCCGAGAGCTTCCAGGCGGCGTTCGGTCTCAAAGGGCAGGTCGATGTGCTTGACCACATAGTCCTGCCCCTTCAGAGCTTCGCTTAAGTACATTGTTGTTATCTTCCTTCGATCTTGACTGTTATCTTCCCTCCATTGTATAGCACTTTGCCCGCCGATGTCAAGAATTCGAGGGCAATGTGATCCCCTCGTGAAAAATATTTTTTCGTCGCGCGAGGCAGAGGAGGGGGAGAGGGCGCGACAAAAAGAAAATCACCCGCCTTGGCGGGTGAAGAGGGAAAGTTTCAGTCGAGGAGCGCATCCCTCCGAAGGACGAGATCCTGCGGGATGAGCACCTTGCGGGGGGCCTCGCTTTGGGTGCAGACAGCCTCGCGGATGCTGTCCGTGAGGATGGCGGTGTTCTGCCGGATGGCGGAGAGGGTGCAGAACTGCAGCCAGCGGTTGTCGTCGAAGGTGATGAAGCGGATGCCCGCATGCTCGCGGTCCTTGAGGTGGGTGAGTACTTCGAGGCCCGCGATGTTGGTCGCCGTGATGATGCCGTCGGGGCGGAAGGCGTCGATGCGCTGCGTGAGGACACCGACGTCATAATCGACGAGGGGGAAGCGGAGGATGTCGTATTCGGCGCCGCTCCCTTTAAGCGCTTGCAGAAAGCCCGTGCTGCGGTCGGGGCGGACGCGCTCGGATTCGAGATAGAGGTACTCGACGTCGATGAGCAGCAGCCTCTTACACCCGAGCGAGAGGAGCGTCTCGGCGGCCTGACGGCAGCCCGATTCGTCGTCGTTGATGATGGTGTCGAGGTCGGAGTAGATGTCGCGGAAGAGCTGCACGACTTTGATGCCGTTCTTCTTGGCGACGGAGATGATCTCGCCGTTTTGGTCGTTGGTGGGGGTGAAGAAGATGGTGGAGACGCGGCTCGCGATGAGGGAACGGAAGCAGGTCTCCTCGTCGACGGGGTTCTCCGAGCTGAACGCGATGATGAGGTTCATGCCGTTTTCGGTGAGCATCTTCTGGATGTCCGAGAGGATGCTGAAGTAGTACTCGTTGTTGCTGTCCGAAATGATGAAGCCGACCGTGCGGAAGTTGCGCGTCTTTAATTGCTGCGCCGTGGAGTTGGCGATGTACCCAAGCTCCGAAGCCGCCTTAAAGACGCTGTCGTGTGTCTCCTTGCTGATGTAACCGATCTGCCGCAGGGCACGCGAGGCCGTCGAGGGGGACACGTTTGCCCGCTCCGCTACATCCTTGATCGTGATCATATTCAAACTCCCATACTTTCGATTAAAAATTCGTATATTCAGATTATAACAAAGAATGAAAGATTTGTACAGAAAAAACGCGGCGAAACCGCAAAAAAATCTCAGAAAAATTTTTCGGATTTCTATTGACAGAATGCGGCTTTCATGTTATACTCATGGCAGATACAATCGTTTGCATATCGGGGACTTTCCCCTTGATAATTTTTTTGCCCGATGTGCAAACGTTTGTATATCCAAAAATAACCTGTTTTCGGAGGTAAAAATGTACTATAGGGCACCCGGGAAAGCGGTCTGTGCAGACGTCATCCCGTTCTATGAGGGCGGGGAATTCAAGCTTTTTTATTTGAGAGATTACCGTGATATTTCCGTTCACGGGGAAGGCTGCCCGTGGTGCCTTCTCACATCGAAGGATCTTGTCACTTATCATGACTGCGGCCCCGTGCTGCTCCGCGGCGGCGAGGACGAGCAGGACCTCTATGTGTTCACGGGCTGCTGCATCAAGGCGGGGGAGGAGTATATCATCTTCTATACGGGCCACAATCCGCATCTCCGCGCGAAGGGCCTGCCCGAGCAGAAGATCCTCCGCGCCGTGAGCCGCGACCTCGTGCATTGGGAGAAGGACAGGGACTTCGTCTTTGCCGCGCCTGATTGGCTGGAGATGCACGACTTCCGCGATCCCTTCGTATTCTTTGACGAGGGGCGGCAGGAGTACTGCATGTTGCTTGCGGGGAGGCTCAAGAACGGAGACCCCGCATGGGCGCGGGGCGCGACGCTTTTGGCGACTTCTTCCGACCTCACGCACTGGGAGGTGGAGCGCGAGCCCTTCTATGCCCCGCACGCTTACTTTACGCACGAATGTCCCGATCTCTTCCGCATGGGCGACTGGTGGTACCTCGTGTTCAGCGAGTTCACCGACCGCATCGCGACGACCTACCGCATGAGCCGTTCCCCCTTCGGCCCGTGGGAGGCCCCCAAGGTCAACACCTTCGACGGTCACGCCTTTTATGCGGCAAAGAGCGTCTTTGACGGCAAGCGGCGCATTCTGTTCGGCTGGAACTGCATCAAGCAGGACGAGCGCGACGACGCTCCCTGGCAGTGGGGCGGGACCATCATCCCGCACGAGATCGTGCAGCAGCCGGACGGAACGCTTGCCGTCAGATGCCCAGACGAGATCGCGGCGCAGTACCCTTCGCCCGTGCCCTTTGAAGAGGGCAGGACGATGGGCGGCGTAAAAAGGAGCGGAAGGGGATACCTTCTCGGACGGGAGGGCGTCAGCCTGCAGATGTTGGGGCGCATGCCTGAGAACGGCAAGATCGCGCTCACCTTCACCGCTTCGGACGACTGCGGCGAGTTCGGCGTCCTGCTGCGGGCGAACGAGGGCACCGACGCCTACTACGCGGTGCGTTTCGAGCCCCGCTTCAACCGCCTTGCGATGGACATCCAGCCGCGTGCTGACAACACCCGCCATACGCAGGTGGACGTGGAGCGCTTCTGTCCCATTCTCACCGGGGAGAAAAATTGCCTCCTCATCATTTTCGAAGGGAGCGTGCTCGAGGTGTACGTCAACGACAAGGTGGCGATGAGCGCGCGGATGTTCGACCATAAGGAGGGAGATTTCGGCATTTTTACACACAATACGAGCGTGTGTTTTGAAGATATCGGACTTTATCGGGAGGTGAAGACATGAAAGGACAGCTCATCTCATTCACGGTCAAAGCGGCGCTCTTTCTGCTGCTTGCCAACCTCGTGATGCTGTTCATCGTGCCCTTCGGAACGGCCGAGTGGTATATCACGGTCATCTCCGCGGGCCTGATGGCAGTGCTCCTGGCGGCGATCCGCATCATCTATGCCGTGCGGGAGCGAAGGAAGAAGAAATGAAGGGGCGCGGCGTTTGGGCCGTCCTCATGGCGGCCTGCCTTGCAGGATGCTGCGTATTCCCCGCGTGTAGGCAGAAGGAGGATCCCGTGAGCGAAAAATTGACCTATGCCGACCTCTACAGGACACAGCCCGAGCGCACCGGGCCCATTCAGGGCAAGGCGCTCTACAGGGCGTCCTACGGCTATACCCTCATGCAGGAGCAGGGCTACAACGGCTTCCGCTACCAATACCGCAGCGGAGGGAGCTTCCTCGACATGCAGAAGGAGGGCGAAGGCTGGCAGGGCGGCGGGGCCTCCATGCAGGGCGCCTCGATGAAGGCGGCGGCGGACGCGGATGCGGTGCGGACCTTCGTCGCCCCCGAATCGGGCCTTGCGCGCATCACGGGCAATCCGCGCCTTGTCTCGGGCGAGAGCGCGCACGTCAGCATTCTTTTGGGCGGGGAAGTCCTCGCGGAGTACGACGTTTCGGACGGCGAGGGCATCTGGCACGAAGGGGAAGTCACCCTGCAAGCGGGCGATGAAGTGCGGTTCGTCCTCTCGGGCGAGGCGGAGATCGAATGGAACCCCGCCGTCGACTATACGCTTGCCGAGGAGACGCTCCTCCATCACACCGTGGACGGCTACTACGGCGACGTGCATCCCTTCTACGACGAAGCGTCGGGAAAGCTGTATATGTACTACCTTTCGACGGGGATGCAGGAGGGGGCAAAGAAGGAACAGTTCTCCTCCCTCCTCACCGTGAGCAGCAACTTCGTGCAGTACGAAGATACGGAGCTCAAAATGGACGAGAATGACCCGCCCGAACAGGAGCTCTACTATGCGCTCGGCGTGTATGTGGACGCGGAGGGCAACTACCGCAGCAGCTACGGCAAGGGAAACTATGCGGGCGGCTCGGTGAGCGACGACCTCATCGTCTGGCGCAACGCCGCCGAGCCCTATATCGACGAGAGCGACGGCCTCCTCAAATACACCTGGCGGGCGTACTTCGACGAGGGCGTCTGGTCGGGACGCGATCCCGACATCACCTACGACGCGGAGAGCGGACGATACTACTGCGTCGTCATGAACTACTACTCCTCCGCCGAGGCAAACGGCGAAAAGGGCCTCGCGCTCTACACGGCGGGCGAGGACGGAAGGTTTTCGACCAAGGCGGTGCGGCTCGTCGATCTGACGGGCAGGGGTGACCCCGAGTGTCCGCAGCTCAAGCGCATCGGCAACCGCTGGTATCTCTTCTACTCGGTGTACGGGACGGGCACGGCGGGCAACGTCGGGTACCTCACCTACCGCGTGGGGGACGAGAACGTTCCGCCCGAGGAGGTGGACTGGAACAGCAAGGAGGAACACGCGCTCGAGGGCGGCGACCTCCATGCGGCGCAGGTGTGCAAAGTAGGGGACTTCTGGTATCTGTTCGGCTGGATCAACTACCGTCCGCACGCCAACGTCTGGGGCGGGTATCTCAACCTCGCCCGCGAGGTATATCAGCGCGAGGACGGGCTGCTCGCGACCCGCTGCGATGAATACCTTCTCTCCCTCCTCAACAAGGGGCATATCGCCTCCTTTGCGGGGAACGCCTCTCTCGACGGCATGAAGGAGGAGGACGGAGCGTTCCTTGTCACTTCGGAGACGGGCGACGCGCGCCTTCCGGAGACGTTCGGCCGCAGCCTCATTCGGGCGGAGATCGAGCTGCCCCTCACCGCTTCCTACGCGGGCGTGACGCTCTCGGAGGGCGGAAAGACCTACCACGTCCGCCTCAAGAGGCAGAACGGGGAGCTGTACCTCTGCATTGAGAGCGGCTCGGAGGGGTGCAGCGTGAAGGTGGAGGACGCGGACGAGACGCACTTCTCTCTGACCGTCGCGGCGGACGGCCCCTTCCTCGAGACATATGTCAACGGCAGCGTTTCGCTCACCTCGCACACCGTGCTCACGGGCAGCTATACGCTCGGGCTCTCGGGCGGGAAGGGCGCTCAACTTTCGGCCGAAGTGTATAAGCTCGCCGATTACAACAACATTTTCGAATAAGATCCAGGGAGGAAAATCATGAGACCGATGCTCAAAAAGATAGCCTGTATCGCCGTTTCGGCGCTGCTCGGCGTGACCATGCTCGCCGGCTGCACGCAGACGGGAACGACGGGGGAAGGCAAGAATACCGATAACTCCTTCTCGATGGTCGCGACGTGGACGTCGAGCGGGCTCGTCAACCATTACGACAGCAACACGACGTGCAACGCGTTCGACTACTTCGTGGTCGAGGGCCTGTGGCGGTACGTCCGCTCGACGGACGAGATCTTCTGCCAGCTCGCGGCGGAGCTTCCCACCCATTCGGAGGCGCCCATCGAGAACTATAGAGATGTGATGGGGGAGGACGCCTACGAGTACTACGTCGCAAACGGCGCGACGACCGTCCCCGTCACCACGGGCAGGATCCGCGAGGACGCCAAGTGGCAGAACGGTGAGGACTTCACCGCCAAGGACGTCTGGGCGTACTACTACATCATCCATCCCACGTCGAGCAACTACATGGCGGCGGTCAACGTCGTCGACGACAAGACGGTGGAATTCGTCTGGAACCCCCTGAAGGAGCCAGCCGACACCGTCAAGGAGCTGCTCCTCGCGCAGGACAAGTCGGGCACCGTCAAGTACGACGTGTTCGCGGCCTATGTCGATCCCGTCTATGAGATCGTCATGAACAGCGGCGTCAACGAGAACCCCAACCTCTGGGGCGCCTTCAACCGCTTCACGACGGGCGACGCGCTCACCGACCTCAACGTCACGCGCAACGCCTTCTACAATTACAGTCCCAGCTGGTATGTGGCGACCGGCCCCTTCAAGCTGGATACCTTCTCGGCGACGCAGATCTTGCTCGTCAAGAACGAGTACTATTGGAATGCGGAGAACATCGGCTTTGACCAAGTCAAGCTGTATTCCTCCAACGACCTCAATCAGACCTATTCGCTCATTACGAACGGGTACGTCGACTACTACGACGGCTTCATCCAGAAGGACACGCTCGAGAGCATGCTCGCCTCCAACTCCGACCTCGTCAACCTCAAGATGTATGACCCCGGTTCCATCGGCATTACCTTCAACCTCGAGTGCGAGCTCCTGACCCCGGGCGTGAGAAGGGCGTTCCAGTACATCTTCGACCGCGAGGAGATCACCCTTGCCGCCAACCCATATGCGACGACTTCCTATTACCCGCTGCTCGGCATGGCGGAATCGGAGGCGAGGACGTACATGAGCGAGGAGCACTTCAACGCGCTCCCCAAGTATTCCTACGACCAGGAGAAGGCGGCGGAGCTGCTCGAAGCGGAGGGGTGGAGCAAGCGCGACGGGCTGTGGTACGACGCGAACGGCGAACAGGTGCGCCTCACGCTCGGCGCTCCCAGCTCGCACGACATCTCCTCGACGGCGGCGGAGGCGGCAGCGGCGCAGCTCACTAACTTCGGCATCACCGTCGACCTCCTCAAATCGAGCAACTTCTACTCTAACGCGACGGCGGAGAACAGCCCGTACGACCTCACCCTCGAGTGGACCGACCTCAATATGTCCTTCTCCTACCCGACGGGTTCGTACAGCCAGTTCTCGAGCGTCTATTCACAGTGGGTGCACGTCGAGCGCTATCCCGCCGACTACGAGGACCCTCAGAAGGCGGGCAACGTCAAGCTCGTGTTCAACGGCCTCGACGGCGACACCAACACCTATGAGTTCGCCGACTACATCAATTCCTTCTACTCCGTGGACGAAGAGGAACTCACCTACCTCGTCGACGTGTTCAACACGGGGCTCGCAGAGCTCGACCTCGGCATCCAATTCTTCCAGAACGTGACGGCGTCCACCCTCAACGTGGGCAAGGTGAGCGGCGTTCCCCTCGAGGACTACTGGAAGGAGGACCGCAACGTGACCTACGTCCCCGAGGCGGGCACGGACGACTTCTTCGAAGTGGCGCGCACCAACCTCGTGTATGCGACCAACTACATGTTCATCTACGGCGTGTATCAGCCCAACAAGACCTGACGGGAGGTGAAAATGCAAGCAACGACGGCCGCCCGTCCGAGAGGCAAGCGCTTTCTCGCGGCGCTCGGCGCATTCTTTCAGAAATACAGCTACTTCTTCGCGAAGATCGGCATCTCCGTCCTGACGCTCGCGCTCTCCGTCATCGCACTCTTCTTCCTCCTGCGCATGATCCCGGGGGACATCGTCGAGCTGTATGCCCTCAAGCTGCAGAATCAGCAGGGCATCACCTTCGACCGTGCGTACGAGCTCGCGGCGCAGCTGCTCAACTATGACCCCAATGAGAACGTCTTTCAGGCCTTCGTGCGCTACATCGGCGGCCTCTTCCGCGGGGAGCTGGGGACTTCCTACCTCGAGACGGGCGTCTCGGCCAACAGCCTCATCGCGACCCGCCTCCCGTGGACGCTCTTCATCTCGTCGGTGTCGCTCTTTCTGAGCTTCTTCATCGGTATCGCGGTGGGCGGCTATGTGGCACAGAAGCGCAACGGCGTTGCCAACAAGGTCGCCTCGGGCTTCATCGCGGTCTCGGGCTCCGTTCCCGATTACCTCGTCGCACTGCTGCTCGTCATCGTCTTTGCCTATCAGCTCAAGTGGTTTCCCGCGCAGAACAACTACGACGCCTTCTCGGTGACCCCGGGGTTCAACCTCCCGTTCATCGGCAGCGTGCTCTACTATGCCTTCCTGCCCATCCTCTCGTACACCATCGTGCAGACGGGCAACTGGATATTGCACATGCGGGGCAGCTGCATCGGCGTTCTGGGTGAGGACTACATCCTCGCTGCGCGCGCAAGGGGGCTCTCCGAGCGCACCATCCGCACCAAGTACATGAAAAAGAACGCGCTCCTGCCGCTCATCACGCAGTTCGGCGTCTCCTTCGGGGCGCTGTTCGGCGGGGCGACGCTCATGGAGAGCATCTTCAACTACCCCGGCATCGGGCTTGAGATCTCCAACCGCATCATCAGCAAGGACTACATGGTCGTGCAGGGGCTCATCTTTTTCTCCGCGGCGATGGTCATCCTCGTCAACCTTGTGGTCGATCTCATCTATCCGCTCGTCGACCCGAGGGTGAGAAAGGGGTGAGCATATGAACAGGACAACGACCATCAGGAGCGGGGCCGCGGCCGCGGGACGCTTCTTCCGGGAACTCGGCTGTTCCCTCGCAAGGGGATGCAGGAAGTTCTTCTCCAACACCAAGACGATCGTCGGCTTCTCCATCATCGTCTTCTTTATCCTCGTCGCCGTCTTCGGGCCGCTCATCTTTCCCTATGACCCTTCGACCGACATGGCGAACGCCTACCTGATGCCCTCGTGGGAGCACCCCTTCGGCACCGACTGGCTGGGAAGGGACGTGTTCCGTCAGGTCATCGCGGGCACGGGCTCCGTGCTCGAAGTCGCCTTCTACTCCGCCGTCTTTACCGTCGTCATCGGCACGGTGCTCGGCATCGTCAGCGGGTATCTCGGCGGATGGGTGGACAAGGTCATCATGGCGGTCACCAACATCTTTCTCTCCATTCCCTCCTTCCCGATCTACCTCCTGCTCGCTGCCATCGTCACCATCAATACGCCGGTGTCGCTCGCGGTCATCATCTCCATCTGGAGCTGGGCGGGCCTGTGCCGCGCCGTGCGTGTGCAGATCATGAGCCTCAAGGAGCGCGACTTCATCCAGATCTGCACCGTCATGCACATGAGCAAGGCGCACATCATCTTCAAGGAGCTGCTCCCCAACGTGTTCTCCTACGTCGCCATCAACTTTGTCATGGCGATGCGCAACGCCATCATGGCGAGCGTGGGCATCATGCTCGTGGGGCTCGCGGCATACGATCCAACCAACTGGGGCGCGATCATCAACGCGGCGCGCACGAAGGGGCTCATGAACGTCAAGAACATCTATATCCTGCTCTATCCGCTCGTCTGCATCATCATCTTCCAGATCTCGACGCTGCTGCTTGCGAACGGGCTGGATGAGACGCTCAATCCCAGACTCAAGGTCATGTGAGGCGCCCTATGCAGACAAACAGAGACAACATTGCCGTGTTTTCCCACGTCTCCATCGACTACCCCCTCAAAAAGTACACTCTCCGCGCCGTGACGGACATCACCTTCGAGCTCAAGCGGGGCGCGATCACGGCGCTCGTGGGGGAGAGCGGTTCGGGCAAGACGACGCTTGCGTCCTCGCTCATCCGCTGTATCTCCGAGCCGGGGCGCGTCGCGGAAGGGGAGATCACCTTCTACGGAAAGGACGGGGAGGAGCGGCTCGACCTCCTTCCCGACCCCAAGATGCGCGCCTTCCGCTGGAGCAAGGTCTCGATGGTCTTTCAGGCGGCGCAGAGCGCGCTCAACCCCGTGCTCACCGTGCGGGAGCAGTTCACCGAGACGCTCGAGGCGCACGGGGAGAAGCTCTCCAAAGAGGAGCGGGAGGCGAAGTTTTCAGACCTTCTCGGGTACGTCAAACTGGATGCGGAGCGCGTGCTCGCCTCCTATCCGCACGAGCTCTCGGGCGGCATGAAACAGCGCGTCATGATCGCCTTTGCGCTGCTGCTCGACCCCGAGCTCATCATCCTCGATGAGCCGACGACGGCGCTCGACGTCATCACGCAGAACTATATCTTTACGCTTTTGAAGCAGATCAACCGCGAAAAGGGCATCTCCATGCTCCTCATGACGCACGACATCAGCGTCGTCGCCAAGTTCGCGGACTATGTGGGCGTTATGTACGGCGGGCGGCTCATGGAGTACGGGGACGTGCGCACCGTCTTTCACCGTCGCAGGCACCCCTACACGGCGGGGCTCATCGGCGCGACGCCCTCCATCATCGGCGACATCTCCGAGATGAAGCCCATCGAGGGCAGCCCGCCCGACCTTCTGCATCTTCCCAAGGGCTGCATCTTTGCGCCGCGGTGCCCGAGGTGCTCGGACGTCTGCCTGACGGAGGAGCCGCCCATGCGGGAATATGGAGACGGCAGCAAGGGGAAATGTTACTTCTTCGGGGAGGCAGACGATGGAAAAGGCAACTGAACAGGCAAAGACGCCGCTCATGCGCCTCAAGGGCATCAACATGGTGTTCAAGAAGCCGGGTGCACTGTTTGCGGACAAAAATATCCACGTCCTGAAGGACATCGACCTCGAGATCGGCGAGAAGGAGATCGTGGCGCTCGTGGGCGAGTCGGGCTGCGGCAAGACGACGCTCGGCAAGATCATCACGGGGCTGTACCGCCCGACGTCGGGCGAGGTGTACTTCGAGGGCGAGCGCGTCTCGGGCACGTTCGACAAGAAGATCTCCTCCTACAATCAGGTGCAGTTCATCCAACAGGACTCCTACGCCGCGCTCAATCCCGTGCGCACCATCTATCAGAGCCTGTACGCGCCCATCAAGACGCACAACCGCAAGTGGAGCCGCGCCCGCATCGACGAGCGCATCGAGGAGCTCATGGGGCTCATCGGGCTGCTCCCTTCGGCGCAGTTCCTTTCGAAGTACCCGCACCAGCTCTCGGGCGGGCAGAGACAGCGCATCTTGATGGCGCGCGCCATCTCGCTCGAACCCAAACTCATCGTGGCCGACGAGCCCGTCAGCATGATCGACGTCTCCCTCCGCCTCTCCCTCCTCAACCTCATGAAGGAGCTCAACGAGAAGCTGGATATGTCCTTCGTGTACATCTCGCACGACCTCTCGACGACGCGCTATATCGCCCACAGCGGGCGGGTGGCGGTCATGTATCTCGGGGAGATCGTCGAGGTGGGGAAGATCGGCGACGTCATCGCCTCTCCCCGCCATCCCTATACGCGCGCCCTCCTGCAGGCCGTTCCCATTCCCGACCCCGACTTCAAGGGGAATGACGAGCTGCCGCTCAAGTCCATGCAGCTGGGCTCCCTCGAGAACAGAGGGGAGGGCTGTTCCTTTTTCGACCGCTGCCTGTACGCCGACGATGCGTGCAGGAAGAAGTTCGGTCCCGTAAAGACAGAGACGGCCGAGGTGCTCTGCTGTGGCCTTGACAGGGTCCCCACGGCTCCCGTCTTTGAAAAAATCATTCAAACGGAGGAAAATTCATGAGCAAAACATTCGCCAATGTCTTGAAAGGGCTCACGGCGGCGCTCGCCGCGGTCTGCCTCGCCCTCGGCATCGTCCTTGCCGCGGGCAGCGTTCCGCAGAGGGCATTCGCCGAGGAGACGGAGGGCAAGGTCCTCTATGAAGAGGACTTCTCGGAGGGCGCGGGCGCGCTCTCGGACTACGTCTCTGCATCGGGCGGAGAGGGGACGGTGACGAGCAATACCATGTTCGACCTGCCCCTTTCGGAGCCTTCGGCATCCAACAACTACTCGGTGGAGTTTGACCTCAAACTCACGGGCACGACGGAGTTCTACGTCCACTTCGTCGGCCTGGACGGCACCAATCACGACAACATCTATCTGTGCGTCATCGCGCAGGGCACCTACCTCCGCGTGACGGACAACTACGGCCACGACATCTACAACAACACGGGCGACCTGCACGGCGGGCTCGACGCGACGCCCGTCGACCTTTCGGACTTCGCGCACTTCAAGCTCGTGTTCTTCGAGGGGTACGTCGAACTGTGGGTGAACGGCACCCGCCGCTGTGTGAGCCACCTTGTCGACTTCGGCAACAACAACTACATGTCCCGCTCGCCCATCGAGGAGGGGACGATCTCTTCGATCGCCTTCCATGCGCAGAATGCGGGGGCGGCCGTGCTCGACAACATCCGCGTGACCGAGCCCGTCGGCGGGGCAACGCAATATGAGGCGACGAACGCGGAGGAGAGCACGTCCTCCTCCATGACCTTCCCGCTCTCGGCAGTCAACCTCTACCGCGAGAACTTCTCGGCAGAGGCGACCTTCCGCATCACGAGCACGGAGGCGGCGGGGTATTATCCCACCCTCAAGCTGTACGGGCTCAACGCCTCCCTCCGTGGGAACAATCAGAAGGAGTACGCCGTCAACGTGCAGGCGTATGTGGAGGGAAGCTCCTTCCTGCCGCAGATCATGTGGCAGCCCGAGGAGGCCGACACGGCATGGCGGGACGTGACGGGAACGGCCGTCACCGTCAGCGAGGGCGACCTCGTCACCATGCGCGTCGAAGTGTACGGCGATCATTTCGACCTCTACGTCAACGGCGAGCTCAACGCCTCCTCGACCTTCTCCGAGATGGGCCTTGAGGAGGGCCGCGTGCAGTACATCCGCGTGCAGAGCGGGGGCGGCGGCGCCGTCTGGACGCGCTTTGCCTATTGCGGGTTCGAAGGGGAGAACGGGATGTCCGTCACGGCGGACGAGACCCTCGTCATGGAGGGAACGCCCGTCACCTTCACGGCACAGCCCTTCGGCGAGCGCGTATCGGATTGCGCATGGTATGTGAACGGCGAACGGCAGGCGGAGACGGGGCTCACCTTCGTCCTTGAGGGCGAGGCGGGCGAGTACTCCGTGCAGTACGGCAGCGGCACGCTCATGAGCGAGCCCGTCACGGTCACCGTCGTCGACCGCATGATCACGCTGTCCGCGGACAGGACGGAGATGTATCCCACCGAGTCGCTCACCGTCACGGCGGAGCTCATGGGCGACTTTACGGGCGAGAATTTTGCGTGGTACTTAAACGGCGAGAAGCTCGAGGAAACTTCGGCGTCCGTCACGCTCTCCTCGCTTGCGGCGGGCAGCTACACGCTGCAGTATAAGAGCGAGAACTGCGAGAGCACCATTACTTTCACCGTGCTCGAAGCGGAAGTCACCGTGACGACGGAGAAGAACAGCTACTTTACCGATGAGACCGCGACGTTCACGGCAGAGCTTTCGGGCATCCGTGAGGGCGAGAGCATCTCGTGGTATGTGGACGGCACGCTGCAGGAGGGCGCAGAGGGCGAGACCTTCTCCCTTCCCATGAGCGCCTATGAGGCGGGCAGCAAGGTGAGGGTGTCTGCCGAGGCCGCGGGCATCCGCAGCGAGGAAGTGACGGTGAGCGTCGCCTTCGACGTCATGCAGTCCATCAAGGACAACGAGTACTACAAGATCGTCTATGAGGACGTTCTCGAGGAGGGCGGCACCTACGGCAACTTCTCCGTCGGCAAGGACGAGGACGGCTCGCTCTACCTCTTCAGCGAAGTCGCGAACAACAGTACCTACTACACGCTGAACGCGCCGTCGCTCTCGGGCACCGAGTATCTCTTCTCTTATGAGCTGTATATCCCCGCCGACGTCTCCATCAAGAGCTATATCTATCCCTGCCTTGCGGGCCTCAATTCCAACTATCCCGCGGGCATGGTGGAAGTCGCGTGGGAGGTCAATCCCGAGGGCGTGCGTCCATATATCAAGGACCAGAGCACGGGCAAAGAGTACCTCCACACCGAGTACGGCTTCGGGCTCGATCTGAGCTACGAGGGCGGCATCGCCAAAAAGGGAGACTGGAACGAGATCGCGGTCGCCGTCTCGGGCAACTATGTCTCCATGTATATCAACGGGCAGATCGCGCTCTTCTTTGAGATGACGGGTGCAACGGTGCCCTCGGGCATCAGCTTCAACCTCTTCCCCGACGGCGGGACGGGCGTCGTGCCCCTGCGCATCCGCAACATCCTCATCGCGGGCGTCGTGGAGCCTGCCCCCGACCTTCAGAGCGTCACCGTCTCCCTCTCCTCCGTCAATGTGGAGAAGGGCGGCACCCTGACTGCCTCCGCAACACTCAACCCCTTCAACGCCGAGGCGAATGAGATCGTCTGGTACGTCAACGGCGAGAAGGCGGGCGAGGGCTCCCTCAGCTTCACCTTCACGGCAGAGGAGGAGGGCGAATACACCGTCGTGTGCGAAGTGGACGGCATCCGCAGCGCGGAAAAGACGTTCACCGTCACGGCTCCCTCGGGCGGTGACAGCGGGAGCGAACCATCGGACAACACCGGGCTTTGGATCGGCATCGGCGTTGCGGCCGGCGTCGTCGTCATTGCGGGCATCGTCATCGCAGTCGTCGTCGTGAAAAAGAAGAAGTCCGAGAAGGACGAGTGATATCGTGCGGGACGGCCGCGCGCGGGAGCGCGCGGCCCTTTCCCCTGAGGAGGAACATGAAGAGAATACTCGCGGCGGCAGCCGCAGGATGTTTGATGATCTGGGGGTTATTGCCGATGTGTGCCTGTAAGGAAGAGGAGGCGCCGTTCGACTATGCGGCGCTCTACAAGACGGAACGGACGCAGCCGTACGAGGGCGAGGCGCTCACCTCGCGCTCCCGCTACGGCTACACCTGTGCGAACGCGCAGGGCTTTCACAACTGGTACTATCTCTACGGAAGGGCGGGCGCGCTTTCCGAGATGACGTGGGATGCGTCCAAGAGCCGCTGGACGGGCGGCGGGGCCTCCATGGACGGCGAACTGCTCTCCCCGTCGGGCGAAAATATGGCGGTCAGGATGTACCGCTCTCCCTCGGGCGGAGAGGCCGTCCTCTACGGCAACTACCGCGCCGCAGGGGAGGAGGGCGCCTCGGTGCTCGTCTTTGTCGACGGCGAGAAAGTCTATGAGGGCACCCTGCAGGGCGGCGACACGGTGGGGTACTACATGGAAGTTCCCGTCACCCTCCGCGAGGGCAGCGAGGTGTGCTTTGCGGCCTCGGGCGGGGATGTATTGTTCGATCCCGCCGTGACCTTCGAGAACGCGCAGAACGAGTCGCTCTATCACCTGACCGCCGCGGGCAAGCAGTACGGCGACGTCTTTCCCTACTACGACGAGGAGCAGCACCGCCTCTACATGGGCTTTCTGTGGTCGGACAATGCGGCGCTCCCCGACAACTACCACGACGCCCTCGAAGTTTCCGACAACATGCTCACCTATACCGATGTTCCCGAGGCGAACAACTACGACGTGTGGCAGTACTACCGCGAGCACTACCGCCTCCATCAGCTCTTTGACGTGAGCCGCTTCTGCGACAGGAGCATCTATCCCTATGGCGTGCGCGACAATATGCTGTACTTCGACGAGGAGAACGGGCGCTATCTCATGGTCGCGGGCTGTTACTATGCGTTCGACGCCGCGGCGCAGACCTCCGACCTCGTCATCTACGCATCTGACGACGAGATGGGCCTGAGCTGGACGCAGCCCGCAAACGTCGTCGAGGCAGGCTATTCGCGCAACCTGCCCGAGTGCCCCTCCCTCATGAAGATCGGGAACAGGTGGTACGTCTTTGTCTCGGTCGCCTACAACACGGCGCATCAGGTGGGGCTGCTCCAATACTGGACGGGCGACGAGGGCGTCGACTGCATGGACGTCGACTGGTCGCAAAAGGAGTTCGCTTTCCTCGACGGCGAGGACCTCTGTGCGGCGCGTCCCACGCAGGTGGGGGAGAAGGTGTACCTCTGGGGCTGGATCCCCTCCACCTACGACAGTATGCCCTGGGCGCCCTGGGCGGGCTATCTCAATCTTCCGCGTGAAGTCGTCGTGCGCGAGGACGGCTCCCTCGGCGGTCGGCTGGATCCGGGGCTCTCCGCGCTCCTCAACTACGGCAAGGTGTACGCGGTGGGGGAGGGGAACTTTACGGCGGAGAACGCCTCCTATGCGGACGGAACGCTCATCTCGGGCGGCGGGCTCGTGCGCCTCGGCGACTTCCACCGCACCTATACGACCTTCCGTATGGATATGAATGAGAGTCAAAGAGCGGGCATTCAGATGGAACAGGACGGAAAGCGGTACCAGGTCGTCATCGAGCGGGAGGGCGGAAAAGCCTTCATGAAGGTACTCTCTCCCGATGATCCGTCGCACAAGGTGAACAGCACGATCTGCCTTCCCTCCGATACGGGCGTGTTTGACGTCAAGATCGTCTCCGACGGAGAATTTATCGAGTTCTTTGTCAACGATACCTGCGCCCTGACTGCTCACACCGCAATGACGGGAATGTCGCATACGCTCTCGCTTTTTTGCGACAAGGAAGCGGAATTTTCCAATGTCAGCGTCTCCAAACTCCGTCCCTACGGAGAGATCGACTGACGTATCACACCGATAAAACCGAGAGAGGACCGGGCGGGATGCCCGGCCTTCTTTTGTGTGTTTTCCGCAAACCAATGAGCAGAATTTTCACAAAAGATAAAATTCTGACATAAAGGGAAATATTCCGCAAAACAAGCGGGGAGGGAGATGCTATACTATAGAGGAAAATGTAGTAAGGGAGGGTCGGTATGAACGAAAACCGAGAGCTTGACGGCATTCATTTTTTGTTTCCCGTGGGGGAGAAGACGCCTGCTAAATCGCAGAAGTCCTTTACGGGCGGGGACGTGTATCATTTCATGTTCATTCCGCACGAGAGCAAACTCAACTGTCCCTTGGGGAACGTGACTTACACGCCCGGTTCGCGCAATAGTTGGCACGCGCACCCCGGGCTGCAGGTGCTTCTTGTCACCTACGGAAGGGGCTGGTATCAGGAGGAGGGAAAAGAGCCGCGCGAATTGCACGCGGGCGATTACGTCGTCGTGGAGCCCGGCGTCAAGCATTGGCACGGCGCCGCGAAAGACAGCTATATGGCGCAGCTGGGGTTTGTCGCCAACTGCCCCGAAAACTCTACGCTGACCTTTGAGCACGTTTCGGACGAAGAATACAGTAAATTACCATAAAAGAGGAGAAAAGCATGAACAGTTTACAGGGAAAAGTGGCGCTCGTCACGGGTTCGGGGCAGGGCGTCGGCCGCGGCATTGCCGAGTTCTTTGCCCAGGAGGGCGCCGTCGTCATCACCAACAACCGCAAGAGGAAGCAGAATGCCGCGGTGCCCGATTATCTCACGGGCGAGGCGCGGGAGCAGTTCCTCGCATTGAGCGGTGACGCCGAGACTGCGGCGGAGGCGATCCGAAAAAAGGGCGGGAAAGCCGAGGCGTATTTTTGCGACGTCTCCGACTACGCCGCCGTGAAAGAGATGATCGACGCCGTCGTTCAAAAGTACGGGCATATCGATATCGTCGTCAATAACGCCGCTGTCACGCAGGCGGGCGGGCTCATGCTGCTTTCCGAGAGCGATTGGGACCGGCAGACCGTTGTCAAGCTCAAGGGCGCCTTCAACACGATGCGCCTTGCCGCGCCCTACATGATCGAGCAGGGCGGCGGGAGCTTCATCAACGTCGCTTCCGATGCGTGGGTGGGCATGGCGAATGCCGCCGCTTACAGCGCGGCCAACGCAGGGCTCGTGGGGCTGACCCGCTCCTGTGCCATGGAGCTTCTCCACTATAACATCAACGTCAACGCCATCTGCCCGCAGGCGGCGTCTCCGGGACACGTCTCGGGCTTCACGAAGACGCTCCTCACCCTCGAGAAGGCGATGGGTGAGGGGTTCCACATGCCCGATGAAAAGCGCAAAGAGGTGGAGGCCGACCACGGCGACGCCAAAAACCTTGCTCCCTTTCTTGCCTTTCTCGCAAGCGACGCGGGAAGGAATAAGACGGGCGGCGTATTCTCCCTAACGGCTTCGGGCCGAATCTCGTGGTACGCGCCCGAGAAGGAGCTCGACGGGCTGCCGCGCTCTTCCCCTCGCACGGTGGAGGAGATCGCAGAGCTCATCCCGAAGTCGCCTCTGAAGGATGCTTTCATGTACGTCGGGGATATATTTTAGAAATTTGTCGAAATAAGCCGTTCGGATTCCGGGCGCCCATTTCGAATTTCATCAAAATAAAAAGAGGACTTCCAGGCGGAAGTCCTCTTTTTGTCAGTCTTTCAGGTCAGGTGCTGCGGGGGGATCGGCCGCGGCGGGGAGCGGCTTGTTCAGCTTTTTCTTTCGGCGGATGCCGTCGAAGATCATATAGATGCCGAGGCAGGCTGTGAAGATGCAGACCGCAAATCCCACGAGGGCGTTCAACTGGGGCGGGAGATCGCCGCCGGCTGCCGTAGAGAGCGTGATCCCCAGCGAGAACAGTGAGACGAGTGCATCTGTTAAATTGATGTTTCTCAGCGACTGCGCGATCGGTTCGTGAGCCCGGCCGGATTTTATTTTGTTGATAACGGCGAGGATGACTTTATAGAAGGTGTATGTGGCATTGGCAATGGCGAGGATCAGGCCTGTCTCGCTCTTTTGCGGAAGGATGATCATCAGTGTGATGACGGCAGAGAGCGAGCCTTCCAGCACGAGCAGCGCCGCTCCGCACCAGAGGTAGACGGTAAGCCTTGCCCTTAAGAACTCGCTCGATCCCTTGCCGTACTTCTTGAGGGCGCGGCCCGAGAAGAGGATGACAATGAGCCGTATCAGCATGAGCGCGAAGTAGTACGAGGTGAGGGCGTAGTACCACGGTGAGCTGTAGTTGATGGCCGTCACGCCGTTTACGATGACGTAGGCGAAATTGATGAGCGTCGTGATGCCGGAAAAGACGATGGTGCGCACCGAATAGCTCGAGAGGAAGGTGTCCGCAAACTTAATCTTGCGGAGTTTCTGTTCGGCGGTGTGCTTTGCGTTGGGCCCCCAGCGCACGACGGTGTAGATGGAGTAAGCAAGGAAGAGTGCCGCAAAGCCGTAGACGACGGCGGCGACGCTGTTCTCCCCGGAAGAGGAGGCGAGATAGGCAGAGGCTATGATGAGTCCGATCGTTGCGAGATACAGAAGGATAAGGAACCATACGGGCGGCTCCTTTAAAAAGCCGAGGATCTGCCTGAAGGATTCCTTCCCGCTTGTGCCCGCTGCGGAGGGCTTGCTGTTGGGTTTTTGTTCTTTTGCCATTGCTCGTTCCTCTTAAGTACTATGATATCATATCTGAACATTTTTATCAAGAGGAAATCCCGTTTTTTTGGCAGGTGAGCGCCAAATTGCGCCTCACTATGCTATAATGGAGGAAAAGCGGGAGGCGGGAACCCTCCCGAGGGGGAGGAAGTATGTGGGAATTGCTGTTGGCGGCGGGCATTCCGTCCGTCATCGTCTCATGTGTCGTGTCGGCGCTCATAAGGCGGCTGGAGCGGCGGGAGAGGCAGCGCGGCGAGGAACAAAAGCGGCGCGAGGAGGACAGGCATAAACTAGAACTCTTGCAGATCCGCGGGACGCTCGCGGCGATGAGTCTGGGCGAGGCGACGGCGACCGCGCTCAAGCGCGGCCACACGAACGGGGAGACCGATCAGGCGCTCGAGTACGAGCAGAGGGTCAAGCACGAGATGCGTGCGTTTTTGGAAAAGAGCGGCGTCGACCACGTCGCATGAAGGCCGCGAAAGGCGGCAAAGGGGGAGAATATGGAAAGTGCAGCGGAGATGGTTTCGATCCCGGTGATCGTTGCCATCGTGTATGGCGTGATGGCGGTGTACCGTCAGTTGGTGGCGGGGAAGGCCGCCGTGTGGACGAGCCTCATTCCCGTCTGGGCGGGGCTCTTGGGGACGGTGCTGGGCGTCGTCGCCTACTACCTCGTGCCCGAGGCGATGCCCGCGGACAATGTGCTCATGGCGGTTTTATTGGGCCTTTCGTCGGGACTTGCCGCGACGGGCGCCGACCAGGTGTATAAGCAGATCAAAAAGTCGGGGGACGCATGAACGAGTTGAAGGCAGAGAGAACAAAGCGCGCCGTGAAGACGGCCGCCTATTGGGTGTGGTCGCTCACGTGGGGCGGGGTGATGACGTGGCTCGGCACCCTCATCGCCCTTGCGCTGCTTGTGACGGGGCACAGACCCAAGCGCCTCGGGCCGAATGTCTACTTTGAGACGGGCACGGGCTGGGGCGGCATGGAGTACGGCGCATTCTTCTTCGTCGCGAAGGACGACTCACCGTCGACGCGCCTGCACGAGGCGGGGCACGGCATTCAGAATTTGATCTTGGGGCCGTTCATGCCCTTCGTCGTGTGCATCCCGTCCGCCGTGCGCTATTGGATGCGGCGCTCTTCGTCGAATGGCGGAAAGAAGGCGTTCTCGGGCATTCTGACGGGCCTTATGGCGCTGCTTGGAGCTGCCTTTATCGTCCTCTCTGCCTTGGGCGGCGCGACGGGCGGGTATATCGCGTCGCTCGCCGTCGGAATTATTCTCATCGTCTATGCGGGGGCGCTTGCCCTGTGGCTGTTTGCCTTTGAAATTCCAAAATACGCGGGCGGTACGTATGTGCTGTACGACAGCATCTGGTTCGAGGGTTCGGCGACCCGCCTCGGCGAAAAGTATTACAGCGCTCATACTTAACGAATTTTGTGCTTTCATAGAGTGGAGGGCCGCGCGCGAAAACTTTCGCGCGCGGCCCTTCGCATATAGCGCAGCGGCGCACCCCGTTCGGGGTGCGCCGCTGCGCTCTTTAATTTTTAAATATCCGAAATTGGGATCAGGAACGGTTCTGTTCGTCGACGATGTTGTCGGCGTGGTACATCTTGCGAAGGAGCGGCTTTTCGATCTTGCCCGTGGCGTTTCTAGGTACCTTCGCGAAGATGATGCGGCGGGGACGCTTGTAGCGGGGGAGCTCCTTGCAGAACTCGTTGATCTCCTCCTCGGTGCAGTCGACGCCCTGCGGGGTCTCCACGATGGCGCACGCGATCTCGCCGAGGCGCGGGTCGGGAAGGCCGATGACGGCGACGTCCTTGATCTTCGGGCACTTACTCATGAAGTTCTCGATCTCGACGGGATACAAATTCTCGCCGCCCGAGACGATGACGTCCTTCTTCCGGTCGACGAGGTAGTAAAAGCCGTCCTCGTCCTGCCGCGCCATGTCGCCCGTCAACAGCCATTCGCCGCGCATGACCTCTTTGGTCGCTTCGGGGTTTCGGTAGTAGCACTTCATGATGCCGGGGCCCTTGAGGGAGAGTTCGCCCACTTCGCCCGGCTCCACTTCGGTGACGCCGTCCTCCTTGACGATGCGCGCCTGCCAGCCGTAACCGGGGATGCCGATGGCACCGACCTTATGCAGATTCCCGATGCCGAGGTGCACCGCGCCGGGGCCGATGGATTCCGAGAGGCCGTAGTTGGTGTCGTACGCCTGCCCGGGGAAGTAGGTCTGCCAGCGCTTGATGAGGCTCTGCGGCACGGGTTGTGCGCCGATGTGCATGAGGCGGAACTGGCGGATGTTGTAGTTGTTGAGCTTTAGTTCGCCGCTGTCCAGCTTCTCGAGGATGTCCTGCGCCCACGGCACGAGCAGCCACACGATGGTGCAGCGCTCGTTGGAGATGGCCTCCATGATGGTGAGGGGGGACGTCCCGCGAAGGAGGACCGCCTTGCTTGCGGACATCAGGCTTCCCATCCAGTGCATCTTGGCGCCCGTGTGGTAGAGGGGCGGGATGAGGAGGAAGACGTCGTCGCGCGTCTGGCGGTGGTGGATGTACTCGACCTGCGCCGCGTGCATGAGCGAGCGGTGCGCGTGCAGAATGGCCTTGGGGAAGCCCGTCGTGCCGCTCGAGAAGTAGATGGCGGCGTCGTCCTCGTCGGAAAGCTCGATGTCGGGCTTCACGGAGGAATAGTTGTTGACCTGCTGGTCGTAGCTCTCCGCAAAGGTGGGCACCATCTGCCCGCCCACGAAGAGGAGGATGCGGCACTTTCCGATCTCGTCGGCGATCTCCTCGACACGGCCGATGAACTCGGGCCCGAAGAGGAGGATGTTGACCTCGGCCAAATCGACGCAGTAGCGGATCTCCTCCGCCGTATAGCGGTAGTTGAGGGGCACGGCGAGCGCGCCCGTCTTTAAGATGCCGAAGTAGATGGGCAGCCATTCAAGGCAGTTCATGAGGAGGATACCCACCTTGTCGCCCTTCTTGATGCCGCGCGCAAGCAGCATGTTGGCGACGCGGTTGGCCTTCTCGTCAAAGACGCGCCAGGTGATCTCGCGGCGGTAGTGGCAGAGGGGGTTTCCCTCGACGAGGGCATACTCTCTCCACGTCCTTCTGCTCTTTTCCTGGATCTCGGGGTTGAGTTCGACGAGCGCGACGTCGTTGGGGTAGACCTGGGCGTTTCTCTCTAACAGTTGGGTGATTGGCATGGAACTTCTTTTACCTCAAAAACCCTTTAGTAGAGTTTTCTCTTATCGATGACGCGCACTGCCTTGCCCTCGCTCCGGGTGATGGACTTGGGTTCGACGAGGTGCACGTTCGCGGTGATGCCGAGCATGGAACGAAGCGCCGAGACGAGCTTTCTCTCCGCCGACTTGACGGTGTCGAGGTCGCTTGCCATATCCGCCTTGCGCTCCACGTTGACGTCCAGCGTGTCGGTGTTGTTGACTCTGTCGACGAGGATCTGATAGTTGGGCTCATACCCGTGGTTCAAGAGCACGGTCTCGATCTGCGAGGGGAACACGTTGACGCCGCGGATGATGAGCATATCGTCGCTGCGGCCGAGAGGCTTGCTCATCTTGACGAGCGTTCTGCCGCACGAGCAGGGCTTTCTCGAGAGCACGCAGATGTCCTTGGTGCGGTAGCGGAGAAGGGGGAAGGCCTCCTTGTCGAGCGAGGTAAACACGAGCTCGCCCTTGCTTCCTTCGGGCAGCACTTCGCCCGTCTCGGGGTCGATGATCTCGGGGTAGAAGTGGTCCTCGCAGATGTGCATGCCCGTCTGCTCCTCGCATTCGAACGAGACGCCGGGGCCGGAAATTTCCGTGAGGCCGTAGATGTCGTACGCCTTGATGCCGAGCTTCTTTTCAAGCTCCCGTCTCATCTCTTGCGTCCACGCCTCCGCCCCGAAGATGCCAGCGCGCAGTTTGATCTGATCGCGAAGGCCTTTCTCTTCGATGGCCTCTGCAAGGTACATCGCATACGAGGGGGTGCAGCAGAGGAAGGTCGCCTGCAAATCGACCATGAACTGAATTTGCCTGTCGGTATTGCCCGAGGACGTGGGAATGGTGAGGCAGCCCACCTTGTGCGAGCCGCCGTCAAGGCCCGGGCCGCCCGTGAAGAGGCCGTAGCCGTAGCTTACCTGCACGACGTCGGAGTTGTCGCCGCCCGCCGCAACGATGGCGCGCGCGCAGCACTCCTCCCAGATGTCCAAATCTTCCTGCGTATAGAAGGCGACGACGCGCTTGCCCGTTGTGCCCGAGGTGGACTGGATGCGCACGCAGCGTTCGAGGGGCGTCGCGAGCAGGCCGTAGGGGTAGGCGATGCGAAGGTCCTCTTTGGTGAGGAAGGGGAGAAGATGAATGTCGTCGAGGCTCTTGATGTCCTCGGGCTTCACGCCCTTCTCCTCCATCTTCTTGCGGTAGTAGGGGACGTTGTCGTAGACGTGCTTCACTTGCTTCAAGAACTTCTCGTTCTGGAGCGCGCGCATTTCGTCGCGCGACATGGTCTCTTCATGCGGCTGATAGTACTTGTGCATGGGAACGTATTCTCTCCTTTTCTTGCCCTTATCGTTGTTGTTTATTTTTGCTCGGAAGCTCTTCCGAGTTCAAATGCCTTCAAGTTGAGATCGATGAACTTCTTGGGCACGCACTCGCGCACGGCCTCACGCCAGTCCTCGACGTCGTAGTCGAAGTAGGAGGAAAGGCGGCCTAAAAGCACGATGTTGACGGCCTTCTCGCTGCCCGCCTCGCGCGCGAGGGAGAGGCAGTCAAAAGCGTCGATCTTGACGCCGAGGGAGGAAATTTTCTCCACGAGCCCCTCGGGGTACTGCGCAGCGCCCGTGATGACGGGCATGGGGTCGATGCGCTGCGTGTTGGTGACGATGACGCCGCCCTCTTTCAGATATTCCGTCCAGCGGGCAGCTTCCAAGAGCTCGAAGGAGACGATGAAGTCCGCCTCGCCCTTGTCGATGACGGGGGAGTACACTTTGTCGCCGTAGCGGACGTAAGTGACGACGCTGCCGCCGCGCTGGCTCATGCCGTGCACTTCGGAGACCTTCACGTCGTACCCGTATTTGAGGAGCAGATGCCCCAACAGTTTGCTGGCGAGAAGGGAACCCTGTCCGCCCACGCCCACGATCATGATATTTTTCGTCTGCATGATGACCTCCTTAAGCCTGAATGGCGCCGAACTTGCACAGTTCTTCGCACACGCCGCAGCCGACGCACTGGGTGCTGTCGATGACGGCTTTTCCGTCCCGCATGCTGATGGCGGGGCAGCCCAGCTTCATGCACGCCTTGCAGCTTTTGCACTTGTCCGTCTCCACATGGAGCGGGGGCGCGTGCTTGACGTACTTCAAAAGGGCGCAGGGGCGGCGGCTGATGATGACGGACGCCTCGTCCGCTGCAAGCTCTTCCATGAGCACCTTCTCGGTGGAGGCCAAATCATACGGGTCGACGACGCGCACGCGGTTGAAGCCCATGGCGCGGCAGAGGGCCTCGAGGTCGATCTTGCCCGCGGGGTCTCCCTTGATGTTGTAGCCCGTCGTGGGGTTCTGCTGATGGCCCGTCATGCCGGTGATCGAGTTGTCGAGAATGATGCAGGTGGAGACGCTCTGATTGTAGGCGATGTTGGCAAGGCCGGTCATGCCCGAGTGCATGAAGGTACTGTCTCCGATGACGGCGACCGTCTTGTGTTCGCTCTCCTTGCCGAGGGCCTTGTTGAAGCCGTGGATGCCCGAGAGCGACGCGCCCATGCAGGTGGAGATGTCGAGGGCGTTGAGGGGAGCCGTCGCGCCAAGCGTGTAGCAGCCGATGTCGCCGAACACGGTGAGCTTGTGCTTTGCAAGGAGATAGAACATCCCCCTGTGCGGGCAGCCCGCGCACATGACGGGCGGGCGGGGCGGCACGGCGTCCTCGAGCTTCTTGCCCTGCGGAACGGGACGGCCGAAGGCGGCGGCGATGAGGTTCTGCGAGTACTCGTCCTCGAGGGGCAAAATGTCCTTGCCGATGACGCGAAGGCCGAGCTGCTTGCAGTAATTTTCGATGACGGGGTCGAGCTCCTCGACGACGGCGAGCGCCTTCACCTTGGAGGCGAACTCCTTGATGAGCTTTTCGGGCAGGGGATGCACCATGCCGAGCTTTAAGACGCTTGTCGTCTCCCCGAACACTTCCTTGACATACTGATAGGAGGTCGAAGAGGTGATGATGCCGAGCTCCGTCCCGCCCCATTCGATGCGGTTGAGAGGGGAGGTCTCCGCATATTCCTCGAGCGCTCTCATGCGCTTTTCGACGTCGTAGTGCCGCTTCTTGGCGTTGGCGGGCATCATGACGTTCTTCTGAATGTTCTTGACGTAGGGCTTGACGGCGGGAACGACGCGTTCGCCCGTCTCGACGACGCTCTGCGAGTGTGCGACGCGCGTGCACATCTTGATGATGACGGGCGTGTCGAACTGCTCGGAAATTTCATAGGCGATCTTGGCGAAGGCGAGGGCCTCCGCGCTGTCCGAGGGCTCCAGCATGGGGAGCTTGGCGGCCTCCGCATAGTGGCGGGAGTCCTGCTCGTTCTGCGAGGAATGCATGCCCGCATCGTCCGCAACGCAGATGACCATGCCCGCATTGACGCCCGTATAGGCGATGGTGAAGAGGGGGTCCGCTGCGACGTTGAGGCCGACGTGCTTCATGCCGCAGAAACTGCGTTTGCCCGCCATGCACGCGCCGAACGCCGTCTCCATGGCGACTTTCTCGTTGGGCGCCCACTCCGAATACACCTCGTCGAATTTCGCGAGCTCCTCCGTCACTTCCGTACTCGGCGTGCCGGGATAGGAGGAGGAGACGCAGCAACCCGCTTCGTAGAGGCCGCGCGCGAGCGCCGCATTGCCCAGCATCAGTTGTTTGCTCATAATGTTACTCCTTCATATATCTTGCCTTGCGCCCTCGGGCATGAGCCGTATAAGGGGCGGATCAAAGTTCCAAAAGTTTTTTCGCGTTCCCGCCTAAGATGAGCGCCTTCTCCTCGTCCGTGAGGGGGCAGCTTTGAATGAGTTCGATCTGCTCCTTGTGCCCCGTCCACGGGCTGTCCGTGCCGAAGAGGACGCGCTCTGCGCCCATCTTTTTGACAAGGGCGGCAAACTTCTCCTTCGTGAGCTGTTTGACGCGGCTCTCCTTGGGGAAATCGTCCTGATAGGCGATGTCGCCGAGGGAGAAGGCGGTGTCGAAGAGAAGGTCGGTCTCCAGAAGGTAGTCCTCGACCTCCGACCAAAGCTGCCAGCCGCCCATGTGCGCGACGACGAGCTTTTGGGGCTTGACGGCCTCGTATAAAAGCCGCGTCTGACGGGGGGAGGCCCACTCGCCCGCGATGCCGATGTCGATGCCTCCGTGAACGACGGTGATGAGCCCGAGCGATTCCGCCTCGCCCACGATGCGCTGATAGCGGATGTCGTTGAAGGCGACCTGCTGGTAGGCAGGGTGCAGCTTGACGCCCTTGAGGCCCAGCTCCTTGATGAGCTTAAGCTCTTCCTTATAGTTGGGGGTATCGGGGTGGATGCCGCCGAAAGAAAAGACGTGCGTTTTTTCCGTCTCCTCGTTGACGAGGGCGGCGGCACGGTTGATCTTCTCCGCCTTCAAGGGGTTGGTGACGACGGGCAGCACGACGGCGAGAGATATGCCCGCCTCTTTGATCCTTTGGGAGAGCCCCGAAACGGTGCCGTCCGAAAAGGCGCGGGTGTGGCTGCGGCCCTCGAGGGAGAGGATGGTCTTCTCCGCGATGGCGTCGGGGAAGGTGTGGGTGTGGAAGTCGATGATCTCGTAATTTTGCATAGTCATTTTTTACGCGCTTTTCCGTAAATTATATCACATTTTTTCACAAAGGGGAAATGTTTGCACGGCAAATATGCAAATTCGGACAAAAATTTTGCAAAGATTGCGTCATTTCGTTTGTAATTTTATGCGGTTTATGGTAATATCAATGGGAAAATTTGCAAGATAAGGTGAGAATATGCAAATCGCTCTCTACATTGTCATGCTCGTCATCTTCTTCGGCATCATGATCGCCGTGGGCTTCATCTGCAGAAGAAAAGCGCGCTCCTCGGAGGGCTTCGTCCTCGGCGGCAGGAGCGTCGGGCCCTGGCTCACGGCCTTTGCATATGGCACGAGCTACTTCTCCGCCGTCGTGTTCGTAGGATACGCCGGGCAGTTCGGTTGGCGGTTCGGCCTCTCCTCGACATGGATCGGCCTCGGCAACGCCGCGCTCGGCTCTCTGCTTGCGTGGGTCGTCCTGGGGAGAAGGACGCGCGTCATGTCGCAGCATCTTTCGAGCTCGACGATGAGCGATTTCTTCGGCAAGCGGTATTTGAGCCCTGCCCTCAAGATCGCCTCCGCCGTCATCATCTTCATCTTTTTGATCCCTTACACGGCGTCGCTCTACAACGGCCTCTCGCGCCTGTTTGCGATGGCGTTCCACATCGACTTCTGGATCTGCATCGTCATCATGGCGGTGCTGACGGCGGTGTACGTCGTCGCGGGCGGCTATACGGCGACGGCGGTCAACGACTTCATTCAGGGCATCATCATGCTCGTGGGCATCGTCGCGGTCGTTGCGGCGGTCATCGTGAACGGCGGCGGCTGGGAGCAGATCATGACCGACCTCTCCCTCGTCTCCGATCCCACGGTCTCCGACCAGGCGGGCGTCTTCACCTCCTTCTTCGGACCTGACGTGCTCTCGCTCCTGTTTGTCGTCGTCCTGACGTCGCTCGGCACTTGGGGCCTCCCGCAGATGGTGCAGAAGTTCTACGCCATCAAGGACGAGAGCGCCATCAAGAAGGGGACGCTCATCTCGACGCTCTTCGCGGTCGTCGTCTCGGGCGGTTGCTATTTCTTGGGCGGCTTTTCGCGCCTCTATCCCGAGGCCTTCGCTTCGGGCGGGTACGACGCCATCATCCCCGCCATGATCGAACAGCTCTCGCCCTTCCTCATCGGGCTCGTCATCATCCTGGTGCTGTCCGCGTCCATGTCGACGCTCTCCTCGCTTGCGATGGCGTCCTCTGCGAGCCTCACCATCGATCTCATCTCGCCCATTGCGAGAAAGCGTCAAAAGCCGCTGACCGAGAAGAAGGAGGTGCTCATCATGCGCATCCTCATCGTGGTGTTCGTCGCCATCTCCGCGGTCATCGCCATCGTGCAGTACTATGACGGCATCAGCTTCATCGCGCAGATGATGGGCGTGTCGTGGGGCGCGCTCGCGGGTGCCTTCCTCGCGCCCTTCCTCTACGGTCTGTACTGGAAAAAGACGACGAAGGCCGCCTGCTGGTTCAGCTTCATCTTCGGCGTGGGGGTGATGGTCCTGTACCTCATCTACGATTTGGCCCTCCGCCCGTACTTCGCGCTGCCCGCCTTCCTCGATTCCTCGCTCAACTTGGGCTCGCTCGTCATGCTCCTGAATTTGGCGCTCGTGCCGCTCGTGAGCCTCATCACCAAGAAGCCAGACATGGCCGAAGTGGACAAGATCTTCTCCTGTTACGACCGCACCATCACCGTGCATATGACGACCGCTCTCAACGAGGCCAACAAGAATAAGTAACTTCCGAAAACAAAAAGGACCTGCCGAATTGCAGGTCCTTTTTTATATCACATTGACGACGATGCCCAGCCCGCCCGAGATCAAGATCAAAAGGATGGGGGAGAACTGTTTCTTTTTGAACACCTGCCATAGGACGGAGATGGCGGCGATGACGAGGAAGATGAGGAGCGACTTCCAGTCGAAGGAAAGCTCGTCTCCCACCGAGGTGAAGCCGAAAATTTGCGTCACAAACATCGTGAGCGCCGTTGCGAGAATGAGCCCGACGATGGTGGGGCGGATGCCCGAAAGCACGCTCTTCACGCCCGCGTATTTCAACAAATTCGTGATGAGCGCGGCGATGATGAGGATGATGATAAAGGAGGGGAGGACGACGCCGACCGTCGCGATGAGCGCCCCCAAGAAGCCCGCCTGTGAGGAGCCGATGAACGTCGCCATATTGACGGCGAGCGGCCCCGGCGTGGACTCGGCAACGGCGATGAAGTTGAGAAAGTCCTCCTCGGAGAGCCACGCGTTTTCAAGCACCGTTTCGCGAATGAGCGAGATCATGCCGTATCCGCCCCCGAAGGACACCGCGCCGATCTTCAGAAAGGTCAAAAAGAGGGTCAGATAGATCATTTCTTCACCTCCTTGCCCTTGCCTTTCGCGCGGAAGTAGGTAAAGAGGTATAAAACGAGCGCGAGCCCCGCCGTGATGAGGATGTACCACACCGACGAGAAGGTGATGGAGAGCACGCTCAGCGTCACCATGCAGGCGATGACCGCGACGAGTACGAGAACGTTCCACACCGTCCTCTCAAGCTTGAAAAGCATCTTCACGCCCGCATTTAAGATGAGGAAGATGACGCACACCTGAATGCCGTCGAAGGCATAGGCGACGTACTTTAAGGAGAGGAAGGCGTCGAAGAAGAGGGAAATTAAAAAGATGATGACGAAGGAGGGGATACACACGGCGACCGTCGCCGCAAGCGCCCCCCAAAAGCCGGCGAGCTTGTAGCCGACGTACGTCGCCGCGTTGATGGCGACGGGCCCGGGCGTCGACTCCGCAATGGCGACCATATTCAGAAATTCGTCGTTCTCCACCCACCCCCGCTTGGTGATGAGCTCGTTTTCAAGGAGAGAGATCATCGCATATCCCCCGCCGAAGGTGAAGAGCCCGATCTTGAGCATCACCAAAAAGAGTTTGAGGCACGTCTTTGCTCTCTGCATTTTTTGTTCTCCCACGGTTTTCCGAGGCCATTATATCATTTGACTTTTGATATGTAAAATACTATAATCATATCAAAAACATAGGCGGTACACTATGACGATCCGGCATTTGAGAACATTCTGCGCAGTCTGCGAGGAGGGCGGCATCACGCGGGCGGCGGAAAAATTGTGCGTCGCACAGCCCTCCGTGAGTCAGACCATCGCCGAGCTCGAGCGCTACTACGGGGTAAAACTGTTTGAGCGGGTGGGGCGGCGGCTCGTGTTGACGCCCGAGGGCGAGCGGCTGCGCGTGCGGGCACAGGAGGCGGTCGCCTCCTTTTCGGAGTTCGAGGAAGCGGCGGCGGATACCCGTGCGCGTCACTTCGTGCGCATGGGCGCGTCCGTGACCATCGGCCAAATGGTGCTGCCCCGCCTCGTCAGGGAGCTTGAGCGGCGCGTCGAGAACGTCGAATTCAGCGGCTTTGTCGACAGCGCGGCCTCCGTCGAAAAGCTCGTCGAGGACGGTTCTTTGGACTTCGCCGCCGTCGAGGGGAACGTCTCCCGCGTGCTGCACGCCGAGGAATTCGCCCGCGACCGCCTCGCCGCCGTGTATGCGCCCGCGCAAAGTTACGGCCCGCTCACGCCAAAGGAGCTGAGCCGCCTCCCGCTCCTGCTCCGCCTCAAGGGGAGCGCCTCCCGCGACCTTTTGGACGGCCGCCTCTCGGATATGGGCCTCGCCGTGCAGCCGTGGCTGCAGTCCTCGAGCAATTCCGCGCTGCTTTCCGCCGCGCGCGCGGGGCTGGGCATCGCCGTCCTTCCCGAGGCGCTCACGCATGCCGACCTCGAACGGGGCACGCTCAGGGAGGCGGAGATCGTCGGCCTCGACCTTTCCCGCCGCTGGTTCCTCGTCCGCCGCTCGGATAAAAAGCTCTCCTTTGCGCAGGAGACGGCCTGCTCGCTCTTGAAGGAATTCTTCGCACCCGTGGCCACGTCCGAGGCGGAAAAAACAGAATAATTTTGCAACAAATCACACAATTGTGCAATACGCACCGCGAAACGTGTGATATAATGTAGAAAAAGCTAAGGAGAAAGCACCATGATTGAAAAGTACAGCTTCGGAACGCATCCCGAAACGGGCGCCGTCGTCGCCGCGGTACGGGAGGGGGAGCGCCTTCCCTATTTCACGGCAAAGGGGGAGGGCGAAGGCACGCGCTTTGCCTGCCCGCTTGAAAAGGGAGACATCGTCTACGGCCTCGGGGAGACCATGCGCGGCATCAACAAGCGGGGCGGGCGGTACGTCTCCTTCAATTCGGACAACCCGCACCACAACGACAGTATGCCCTCGCTCTACGGCTCGCACAACTTCCTGTTGGTCTCGGGCGAGCGCACCTTTGGCGCCTTCTTCGATACCCCCGCGCGCGCCGTCTTTGACATCGATTTGAGTGGCAGCGGCAGGATAGACGTTCTCTGCGAGCGCGGCGTCACCGTCTACATCGTGGAGGGGGAGAGCTGCAACGACATCGCGCGGCAGTTCCTCGCCGCCATCGGCAAAAGCTATCTTCCGCCTTTATGGGCGTTCGGCTTCGGGCAGAGCCGCTGGGGCTACAAGTGCGAGAAGGACATCCGCTCCGTTGCAAACGGCTATGAAAGGGCGGGGCTTCCCCTCGACTACATCTGCCTCGACATCGACTACATGGACCGCTACATCGACTTCACGGTGAACAAAAAGCGCTTCCCCGACATGAAGAGCTTTGTCTCCGAGATGAAGGCGCGGGGCGTGCGCCTCGTGCCCATAGTCGACGCGGGCATCAAGATAGAGCCGGGCAACCCCGTCTTTGACGAGGGCGTCGAGAAGGGGTATTTCTGCAAGAATTTGGAGGGAAAGGACTTTTCGGCAGCAGTATGGCCCGGGCTCACCCACTTCCCCGACTTCATGAAGAAGGAGGCGCGCGATTGGTTCGGGCGGCAGTATAAGTTCTATACCGACCTCGGCTTCGAGGGCTTCTGGAACGACATGAACGAGCCCGCCATCTTCTACAGCGAGTATAGTAAGGGCAAGGCGGGTGACAGGGCCTGCGGTGATCCGCTCTACAAGGGCGGCGCGTACCTCAACGACTACAAGAGCTTCACGCACGACATGGACGGCGAGACCGTTCCCCATTGGGAGGTACACAACCTCTTCGGCGCGAAGATGACTCAGGCCTCCTCGGAGGGGCTTCAAAAGCTGCTCAAAACGCGCTTTCTGCTCTTCTCGCGCTCGTCGTACATCGGCGCGCACCGCTACGGAGGCATCTGGACGGGCGACAACAATTCCTCCTGGCTCATGCTCCGCCGCAATTTCACGATGATGCCGGGACTGAATATGTGCGGGTTCCTCTTCAGCGGCGCGGATACGGGCGGCTTCGGCGGCAACTGCTCGCGCGAGCTGCTTCTCCGCTGGCTCGCCCTCTCGTGCTTCACGCCCCTCATGCGCGACCACACGACCATCTTCACCCGCCGTCAGGAGTGCTACCGCTACCGCGGCAAGAATGATTTCAAGAGCATCCTCTCCTTCCGCTACCGCATTTTGCCGTACCTCTATTCGGAGTTCATGAAGGCGGCGCTCTCGAGTGACCTTCTCTTCCGTCCGCTCGCGTTTTCTTATCCGAAGGACGAAAGGGCAAAGAGCGTCGAGGACGAACTCATCGTCGGCGACAGCATCCTCATCGCGCCCGTCATGGAAAAGGGCGCAAAGGGGAGGACGGTGTATCTCCCCGAGGACATGACCGAAGTCCGCTGGAACGGCAAAGTTTTCACCGAGATCCCTGCCGCGAAGGGTGAACACTTTGTGAAGGTTTCGCTCCATGAGATCGTGTTTTACATCCGCAAGGGCAAGTGCGTGCCCGTCAGCAAGGGCGGCACGAACACCTCGGAAGTCGACCTGAAAGACGTCACGCTTCTCGGCGACGGGAAGGAGTACACGCAGTATCTCGACGACGGCCTCACCCGCGACTGCACCGCAAAGAACTTGCGCGTCATCACAAAATAAACCGCCGCGCCCCGTGTGCAAAGTCATCACAAAATATACCGCCGCACGAAGCGACGCAAACGATAAGGAGGGAATCATGGATCTTAAAACACCGCTCTCCACCCGATTTTCGGGCGAACTTGAAGGACTCGAGCGCTTTCTCGATTACGGCTGGGAGAAGCTCAACGGCAAGGAGAAGGGCCTCACCCTTTTAAAGTATCACAAGATGCACCCCTGCTGCCCCGCGGAAGTCATGGCGGAGGGCCTCGAATTTTTGAAGCAGAAGAGCGCCGAGGGGCGGGTCGTCTATCCGCTCTATGAAGTCGCGGAGTGCAAAGACGACGAACGCAAGAAGGACGTGCGCCTCTTCTACTTTGCGGGCGACAGCAAAAAGCCCGTCGTCCTCATCTGCGCGGGCGGCGGATATGCGTATGTGTGCAACATTGTCGAGGGCTTCCCCGTCGCCATGCGCTTCTCGGCGCTCGGCTATCCCGTGCTCGTCTTAAATTACCGCGTGGGGCGCGCTCCCGCCGTCGATATGGCGCTTGACGACCTTTCTCGGGCAGTCAAACTCATAGCGAACGGCGCATTCGGCGGGAACGGGGCGTACGTCCTCTGCGGGTTCTCGGCGGGCGGCAACCTCATCACCCAGTGGGCGACGGACAACGTGGGCTTCCCTTCCTACTCTCTCCCCGCACCCAAGGCATTGCTTGCAATTTACCCCGCCATCTCGAGCGAGACGCTCTTCAAGGACCTCCGTCACCGCGGGTTCTTAAAGACGATGTACGGCGGCGTTCCGATGGCGGAACAGGCGGAAAAGTACGACGTATTAAAGCATCTCTCCGTGTTCCCGCCCATCTACATGGCGGTGGGGAAGAACGATATCCTCATCAGCCAAAAGCCGCTGGAAAACTTCCGCGCCCTGCTGCAGGGGATGGGGAAACTCGCGAAGTTCGACGTCTTCCCGCGTGCGCCGCACGGCTTCGGCGACGGCTCCGCAACGGGCGCAGACGGCTGGATCGCCCGCGCCGACGCCTTCTTAAAGAATCTTTGAGCGCATGAATCCCTATCTTCCAAGCTACGAATATATGCCCGACGGCGAGCCGCACCTCTTCGAAGGACGGCTGCGTCGCGGGGTACATGTACTTCGAGTTCGGGAAGGGCGCGCTCGACGTCCTCACGCTCACATTTGCATAAAAAGGGCCTGCCGCAGTCGGCAGGCCCTTTTCATCAGCAGAGGGCGGAATCGGAGAGCGCCCAACCCTCCACGACGCGCACGCCGCGCTCGTCGTCGGTCTGTATTGTGTTCTTGATCATGTCTTTTTGCCTCAGCGTTCTGTACGGGTTTGATAAGGTTTATGTAAAAGCGGCCCGCCGGCAATGCCGGCGGGCCGCGACTGATAAAATTTTACTTTCTCGTAAACACGGGGATGCGATCGATGGGGGCGGGGACGACGGCAGAAGTGCCGCCCGCGTATTCCTTGCCGTCCTCGGAGAGCCAGTCGGCGCCTGCGGGGAAGTAGACCTCCCGCTCGCGCACGTTCGCCTCCAACACGGGGCAGACAAGGATAGCTTCGCCCAGCAAAAATTCTTCCTTCTCTTCCCAGCAGTTTTTGTCGTCAGGGAAGGAGTAGAAGAGGGGACGGATGACGGGCGCGCCGCTTTCATGCGCCTCTTTCATGACGCTGCGGAGGTAATCTCTCATTTCCTCGCGGCGGCGGATGTGTTTCTCCATGATGTCCTGCAGGAAGGGGGGATACGCCCACACTTCGTTCTCCGCGCCGCTCACGCACATGCCGCCACCGTCTTTGCCGAGCGGCGGTTTGTCGTGGGGATCTCTGTCGCCGTGCAGGCGCATGACGGGAAGATACGTCGCGAACTCGAACCACCGCGCGAGCAGCTCATGGAAGGCGGAGTCGTGGATGTTGCCGCCGTGGAAGCCGCCGATGTCCGCCGTCCACCACGGAATGCCCGCCATCGCCATGTGAAGGCCTGCGTTGTACTGATTGCGGAGCGCCTTGAAGGTGGAGGGTACGTCGCCGCTCCACACGAGCGCACCGTACTTCGCGCTCCCCGCCCAGGCACAGCGGATGAGGTTGATGATGTTCTCGTCTCCCTCTTTTCTCATGCCCTCGTAGAAGGCGCGGGCGTACTGCACGGGATACTCGTTGGCGCACTCGAGCGCGGGGCCGTCGAAGTAGCGGTAGAGCTCCCAATCGGCGACGGTGTACTCGGGCTCTGCCTCGTCCAGCCAGAAGAGAGTGACGCCGTTCTTGCGGTAGTTCTCCCTGCAGCAGTTCCACACAAATTCGCGGGAGGCGGGGTTGGTCGCGTCGAAGAACTGTTCGAAGCCGTAGCAGTCCATCGTGACGGCAAGGCCCCTGTCCACGCGGACGAGAAGGTCCCTCTCCTCCATCTCGCGGTAATTTTTGGAATTGCGGTCGACGGTCGGCCAGACGGAGACCATCAGCTTCATGCCCATGGAATTGAGCTCCTCCGTCATCGCCTTGGGGTCGGGCCAATAGCGGGTGTCGAATTGCCAGTCGCCCTGCTGCGTCCAGTGGAAGAAGTCGACGACGATGACCCCGACGGGAATGTTCCGCTTATGGTACTCCCGCGCGACCTGAAGGAGTTCGTCCTGCGTCTGATAGCGCAGCTTGCACTGCCAGAAGCCGAGCGCGTACTCGGGCATCATCGGGGGCTTGCCGACGGCCTCCATGTAGGAAGTCAGAATTTCGGAAGGGGTGTCGCCCGCGACGATCCAATAGTCGATCTGCTTGCTTGACCGCGCCGTGAACTCCGTGTAGTTGGTGCCGAGGGTGGCGCGCCCCACGGAGGGGTTGTTCCAGAGAAGGCCGTAGCCGCTCGAGGAGAGCAGAAAGGGGACACTCGCCTGCGTGTTCTTCTGCTCGAGCTCCAACGTGCTGCCCTTCAAGTCGAAGGTGGGCTGCTGATACTGTCCCATGCCGAAGAGCTTTTCGTCGTTTGGCTCAAAGCGGACGCGGAGGGCGTAGTTGTCCCCGCCCGCCGAGCGGTACTCCCTGCCCGAAGCGCGCAGCTGGGAGATCTGGTCAAGTTCCTTCCAGCCTTCAATGCCGTACTCCCAAGTGCGGTAGTATTCTTTGAGGAGCAGCTTCCCTTGGGTATTATAGAAGGTGAGTTTGCCGTACTCCGTGATCACGGCGCGGACATTGCCGTTTTCGATGGCCGCCTCGTGCTCGCCCACGGTCACCTTCGCGGGGTGAGAGAGGGGCGTGTCGAGCGCCCAGTCGCGGCCCGAAAAGGCGCGGTTCTGCGTCGCGCGGACGCGCAGGCCGTTGCCCCAGGCGCAAATTTCGAGAAGCTCCCTCCTTCTGCGAAAGACGATCGCGCCGTCCTTTTCAAACAAGAATTGCATGGTATCCTCCCTATTGGATTTTTTCAAATTATAGCACGGAGAATCACGCCTGACAAGGGGGATAAAATAAAATGAAAGCAAGCAATTTGCACTCGTTTTTGCAACCCGTTTGACATTTTTTGTGAAACCGTGTATAATCGGGGACATGAAGATCTACGAATTACTGCAAAAAAAGCGCACGCTCTCCTTCGAGGTGTTCCCGCCCAAGCGGACGGACGAGGGCAAAGAGGGCATCTTTGCCACGATCGACGCCCTCAAGGAGCTTTCGCCCGACTACATCAGCGTCACCTACGGCGCGAGCGGGAGCAACAGCCGCAACGCCGCCGAGATCGCGGGTTATCTCAAAAAGAGCGGTATCGAGCCCCTCGCGCACCTCACGGGCGGGCCTTCCTCGCCCGAGGACATCGACAGGACGGCGCAGGAGTTCCTCTCCCTCGGCGTGGAGAACGTCTTGGCGCTCCGCGGCGATAAGCCCGTCGACTGCAATGTGGAGTACTGCAAGTACTTCCCGCACGCGACCGACCTCATGGAATACCTCAAAAAGTATCCGTTCTCGCTTGCGGGCGCGGCCTATCCCGAAGGCCACCCCGAGTGCGACACGCTCTATAAGGACCTCGAGGCCCTGAAATTAAAGCAGGACGCGGGCGCGAAGTTCTTCGTCACGCAGCTCTTTTACGACAATTCGTATTACTACCGCCTCGTCGCCGAGGCGAAGAAGATCGGCATCACCGTGCCCATCATTCCGGGCATCATGCCGCTTTTGAAGGTGCAGAACATCAAGCGCGTCAAGGAGATGTGCGGCAGCGCCGTTCCGCTCGAGTTCCGCAACATGATCGAGGTGTATAGCGACCGCCCCGCCGTTATGGAGGAGATCGGCCTCAACTACGCCGTCTATCAGATCATCGACCTCATCGCAAACGGCGTGCCGGGCATCCACCTCTACATCATGAACAACGCAAAGGCGGCCGAGGCCATTTATTCCCGCCTCGAGAGGGTATTTCGTGAACTCTTTTGATCTGGAGAAGGGCATCCTCACCTACCTCGGCTTTCACGGCGAGGCAAACGAGGAGACGAGGGCGCGCATCAAGGACATTCTCCCGCGCGTCATTGCGGCGGCCCGCTTTCGCCGCAGCGAGGGGCGCTTCACGGCGCTCCCCTTCTTTTTGCAGAGGGAGCCATACTTAAAGTTTCTCTCGGGCTGTCATTCCGTCGTCTTGGAGGCGGTGACGCTGGGTGGGGAAGTCGATCTCCTCATCCGCCGCATTTCGAAGGAGGACATGCTCTCGGGGTTCGTCGCGGACGCCTGCGCGAGCGCACTCCTTGAAGCGTATGCAGACGATGCGGAGGAGCCGCTCGGCGAAGAGCGCACCTACCGCTTCTGCCCCGGCTACGGCGGGAGCGACGTCAGGGACGTCAGATACATTTTGGAGAGCGTGAAGGCAGAGAAGATCGGCATCACGCTTTCGGAAAGCGGGCTCATGCTCCCGCAAAAGTCGATGGCGGGCTTTGTCGGCCTCGGCAAACAGGCAAGAAAGACGTGCGGCGAGTGCATGCTGAAAGAGCACTGCGCCTACAGAAAGGAGGGGAAGGTATGCTTCGCAAAGTGACGGTATTCGACGGGGGATTCGGCAGCGAACTCGAGCGCCGCGGCGTGCTCGCGCCCGTGCCCGAGGACCTCAATCTGACGGACGCGGAGACCGTCCGCGCCATTCACCGCGCCTATGCGATGGCGGACATCATTTCGACAAACTCCTTCGGCCTCAACCGCATCAAGTACCGCGGGAAGTTTGCGATTGAAGAAGTTGCAAAGGCGGCAATTTCCAATGCGCGCACGGCGGGGAAGAAAGTCTTTTTCGACGTCGGCCCCACGGGCGGCATGATGCAGCCCCTCGGCACGCTCACCTTCGAGGAGGCATACGCGGCATTTTCGGAAGTCGCGCAGCTCACGAAGGACGACGTGGACGGCTACATCGTCGAGACGTTCTCCGACTTAAAGGAGCTCAAGGCGTGCGTCCTCGCCCTTCGCGAGCAGACAAAGAAGCCCATCTATGCCACGATGACGTTCGACAGGACCTGCCGCACCCTCAACGGCACCACGCCCGAGATCGCGGCGGCGCTGCTTGAAAATCTGGGCGTCGATGCGCTCGGCGTCAACTGTTCGCTTGGGCCGAAGGAACTCAAGCCCGTCATCGAGCGGTTTCTTGCCGTCGCGCACGTACCCGTCATCGTGCAGCCCAACCGCGGTCTCCCGCAGCTCATTGACGGAAAGACGCAGTACACCCTCACCGTCGAGGACTTCATGGCGCCCATGCGCGAGTTCCTGAAGATGGGCGTCTCCATCGTCGGCGGCTGCTGCGGCACCACGCCTGAATTTATCGCGGAGCTTGCAAAGTATTCGGGGCAGGAAGTCGAACAGCCCGAACCAGAATATCAAACGGTCGTCACCTCGTCCACCCGCCTTGTCACGATCGACGGGGCGCGCATCTGCGGCGAGCGGCTCAACCCCACGGGCAAGAAGAAGCTCAAGGAGGCGCTCTTGAAGGGGGATATTGACTACCTCGCGCGCGAGGCCATCTCGCAGGAGGAGGCGGGCGCGGAACTTTTAGATTTGAACGTCGGCGTGCCCGGTCTCGACGAACCCGCCGTCATGGAGCGAGCCGCCCTTTGCGTGCAGGAGGCGACAGATTTGCCCCTTCAGATCGACTCCTCCGACCCCGCCGCCATCGAAGCGGGCGTGAGAAGTTACGCGGGCGTGCCGCTCATCAACAGCGTCAACGGCGAGGGGAAGGTGATGGACGCAGTCTTTCCCATCGTCAAGAAGTACGGGGCGGTCGTCCTCGGACTCACGATGGACGGCAAGGGCGTTCCCCGCACGGCCGAGGAGCGCCTGAAAATTGCCGAGCGCATCATCGCCCGCGCCGCGGAATACGGCATTCCCCGCCACAGGGTGATGATCGATACGCTTGTCCTCACGGCCTCCGCAGAGCAGCCGCTCGTAAAGGAGACCCTGAAGGCGCTCACGCTCGTGCGGAAATTGGGCGTGAAGACGGCGCTCGGCGTGTCCAACGTCTCGTTCGGATTGCCCGACAGGCCCCGTCTCAACCGCGTGTTCCTCGCGGCGGCACTCCAGGCGGGCCTGAATATGCCCATCATGAACCCCATGGACGGCGAAATGGCGGGCACTATCTACGCTTTCCGCGTGCTCTCGGGTGAGGATATGGGCGCGGAGGACTACATCTCCCGCTATGCAGGCGCAGTCCCGAGCGTTCCGACGGCGACCGCTCCTAAGGCGGAAAGCGCGAACGCATCGCCCGTTGCGACGCTGTATGAGGCCGTCCGCCGCGGCAGGAAGGGGGAGGCGCGCGCCCTCACCGAGGAGGAACTCAGGGAAAAACAGCCGATGGACGTCGTCAACGGCGTGCTCATTCCCGCGCTCGAGGAAGTGGGGCGGCTGTATGATGCGGGCACGCTCTATCTCCCGCAGCTCATCGCGGCGGCGGAGGCGGCCAAGGAGGCGTTTGCCGTCCTCCAAGAGAAGTTCGAACGCACGGGCGAGGGCCGCGGCAAGGTGGTGCTCGCGACGGTCAAGGGCGACGTGCACGACATCGGCAAGAACATCTGCAAGGTGGTGTTGGAGTCGTACGGCTTTGAAGTCGTCGACCTCGGCAAGGACGTGCCCATCGAGCGCGTCGTGGAGGCGGTCCTTCGCGAACAGCCGCTCTGCGTGGGGCTCTCGGCGCTCATGACGACCACCGTCCCCTCCATGAAGGCGACCATCGAGGCGCTCCGTGCGGCGGGCTGTACGCTCCCCGTGTTCGCGGGCGGCGCGGTGCTCAATGCGGAAGTCGCGAAGGAGATCGGCGCGGACTTCTATACCGCCAGTGCGCTCGAGCTCGTCAAGACCATCGAACGCGAAGTTCTCGGAAAATAACTTAAAAAATAACGGGGGCGGCCCGCGCAATTTGCGCGGGCCGCCCCGTTGCATATCAGGATTCAGCTTTCATAGCCGTTCGGGTTGTTCTTCTGCCAATTCCACTGGTCGCGGCACATCTCCTCGATGCCGTATTCCGCCTTCCAGCCGAGCTCTCTCTCCGCCTTCGTCGCGTCCGCATAGCAGGCGGCGATGTCGCCCGCGCGGCGGGGCTTTATTTCATAGGGGAGCGTCTTCCCGCACGCCTTCTCGAAGGCGTGGATCATGTCGAGCACGCTGTAGCCGTGCCCCGTGCCGAGGTTATAGACATGCACGCCCGACTCCTTGCAGCCCTCGATGGCGGCGATGTGCCCCCGCGCGAGGTCGACGACGTGGATATAATCTCTCACGCCCGTGCCGTCGGGGGTGGGGTAGTCGTTGCCGAACACGCCGATCTTTGTAAGTTTCCCGCTCGCCACCTGCGCCACATAGGGCATGAGGTTGTTGGGGATGCCCTTGGGGTCCTCGCCGATGCGGCCGGAGGGATGCGCGCCCACGGGGTTGAAATAGCGAAGGAGAATGATGTTCCAGCTCTCGTCCGAGCGGTAGAGATCGCGCAGCATGAGCTCCTGGAAGTACTTGCTCGTGCCGTAGGGGTTGGTCGTGCCGCCTACCTTGCTCTCCTCGGTGAGGGGGAGCTGCTCGGGCGTGCCATAGACGGTCGCCGATGACGAAAAGACGAACTTCTTGACGTTGTATTTTCTCATCGTCTCGAGGAGCACCAAAGTTCCCGTGAGGTTGTTGTCGTAGTATTCGAGGGGCTTTTTCACGCTCTCGCCGACGGCCTTGAGCCCCGCGAAGTGAATGACCGCGTCGAACTTGGTGTGCTCGAATAAAAGCTCGAGCATGGCGCGGTCGCGCACGTCCGCCTTGCAGAAGGTGACTTTCTTGCCCGTCAGTTCCTCGACGCGGCGAAGTGCTTCCTCCTTGGCGTTGACAAGATTGTCGATGACGGTGACTTCATACCCGCGGTTCAAAAGTTCCACAACGGTGTGGCTGCCGATGTAGCCCGCGCCGCCCGTGACTAAAATGTGCTGCATAGTGCCTCCTTAGAGCGCGAGGACCTTCACGCCGTCCTCGATGCTCGTGTCGTAAAATTTCGCTTCATAGCCCGTCGCCGCGTGGTACTTCTCGCCCACGGCCTCCTTGAAGGCCTCCGTCTTGCCCTTTTCGACAAGGCTGATGGTGCAGCCGCCGAAGCCCGCACCGATCATGCGCGAGGCGATGCACCCGTCCGTCTCTCTTGCCGCATAGGCGAGCGCGTCGGGCTCCTTGCCCGTCACTTCGTAGAGCTTCGAAAGGCTGTCGTGCGAGGCGTTGATGAGCCTTGCGAGCGACTTGATATCGCCCATCTTGAGGGCGGCGGCCGCCTCTTGTACGCGCGCACATTCATACACGACGTGCTTCGCGCGGTTTTCCAAGAGAGGGGGAAGGACGTGCTTGGCCCACTCAAATTCGCCCGGGGTGATGTCCGCAAGGCATCGGGCGGAGGGGAGCTCCTTCTGAAGAAGGGCGAGCGCTTCGTCCACCTCGGCGCGGCGCTCATTGTACTTGCTCGTCACGAGGGCGTGCGGCTTCTTGCAGTCGGCAACGATGAGCTCGTAATCGCCCAGCTCGAGGGGAATGTACTCATATTCAAGCGTCTTGCAGTTGAGAAGGATCGCCTTATCCTTCTTGCCCATCGCCGAGGCGAATTGGTCCATGATGCCGCAGTTGACGCCGCAGAAGGTGTTCTCCGCCCGCTGGCAGAGGACGGCGAGCTCTTTCAGGTCGTATTCCTTTCCTGCGAGCGCGCACATCGTGACAGCGGTCGCCACTTCGATGGCGGCGGAAGAGGAGAGCCCGCTTCCGAAGGGGACCGAGCAGGAGTAGTAGAGGTCGCACCCGAGAAGGGGATAGCCCTCCTCCTTGAGGACGGAGAGAACGCCCGCCTGATACTTGCCCCAATGGAGCGCCTTGCAGGAGTCAAGGTCGTTCAAGGGGATGCGTGCGGTCTCCTTGAGATCGTCCGCATAGACGTTGACGGTGTCCGTGCCGTTGGGCGCCGCCCAGACGGCGCAGTTAAGGTTGAGCGATGCGGGCATCACGGGGCCGCCGCAGTAGTCGACGTGCTCGCCGATGAGGTTGATGCGCCCCGCCGCGCTCACGAAGAGGGTGGGTTTCTTTCCGAAGATTTTTGAATAGAGTTCCTGCATCGTTATGCCTCCTGAAAGCCGAGCGAGCGCAGGAATGCGTCGAAGCCGCGTCTCCCGTTCTCGTCCTTCTTGAACACCGCCGTGTTGTCCAAAATGGCGGCGCACGTTTGGTTGATATAGTCTTTGACGCGCCCTTCGGCCTCGTCCATATTCGCGGCCTTCCCTTCGGAAAGCAGCTTCTTCACCATGTTGCGGTGGACGTAGAGGTCGTTTGCGGGGTCATTGAGCGCGCTCTCATCATATGCGGCGTCGCCCGTCAGAATTGCTGCGATCTCGCCCATCTGCCGCTTCAAGCGGGGAGGAAGGATAAACAGTCCCATCGCCTCGATGAGCCCGATGCCCTCGCTCTTGATGTTGAGGTGCTCGGGGTGGACGTGGAAGATGCCGTCGGGGTACTCCTCGTTCGTTCGGTTGTTGCGGAGGATGACGGTGAAGGAGTACTTCTCGCCGATCTTGCGGCAGATGGGGGAGCTCGCATTATGGAGGGTCTCGCCCGTATGGCTGAGGATATCGCATTCGGGGCAGTCGAAGTTTTCCCACCCCTCGATGAGCTTCGCGGCGCACGCGGCAACTTCCTTTCGGTCGGTGCCCTCGAAGCGGACGGCACTGTTGTACCAGTCGAGGATGCCGAACTCAAGCGTCGGGAACTCCTCGCTCCTGTAGTGCGTCAGAATGGACGCATGGTGCATGGGCATGAGGTGCTTGCCGCCCTGGAAGTGCTCGTGGTTGAGGATGGACCCGCCCACGATGGGAAGGGAGGCATTGCTGCCGATGAAATAATTGGGGAGATAGTCGACAAAATCCAGAAGTTTGTCGGGCGTTCTCCCGTCAACGTGCATGGGCACGTGCTGTTCGTTGACGGCGATGCAGTGTTCCTCAAAATAGGCATAGGGGGAATACTGGAGGAACCACCGCTCGCCGCCTAAGGAAAGTTTCACGGTGCGCAGATTCCTTCTCGGAGGGTGCGTCGCCGAGCCCTCGAAGCCTTCGTTCTCCTTGCAGAGCGAGCAAGAGGGATATTTGTCGCCCTTGGGGGCGTGGGCAAGCTTTGCGATGTCTTTGTTGCTCTTTTCGGGCTTGGAGAGGTTGACCGTGATCTCCAGCCCGCTCTTTCCGTCGTCGTACGTCCACTTGAGGTTGCGCGAGATGGCAGTTTTCTGCACATACCCGCTCATGACGGAGAGACGGTATAAATAGTCACACGCCTTCTCGGGGCCGCCCTCTTTGTAGGCTGCGCGGAAGGCCGCGTTGATCTCGGACGGCATGGGAAGGAGAAGTCCGAAAATATTCGCGGCAAAACGTTCCTCGCCGCCCTCCTCGGTGAGATGCGCCTTCTTTGCATATTCGGCGATCTCCTCCATGAGAGCGTCGGGAACGTCTGCGTTTGCCGCGTCTTTTATGTCCGCTTCGCCGCCCAGGGGGGAAGGCAGACGAAGGACAGATAAAAGCAGATTTCTCGTATACACCTCGTCTTCTTCCTTCAAGGCAAGGTTTGCTTTCGCATAGGCGATGAGTTTTTCAACTGTGAGACGAATATCCATAACTTTTCCCTTATTCGCCCTCATTATAGCGCAGAAGGGCGGCGGCCGCAAGTAACCTGTTGCCGAAAGTTGGACATCTCTTGACTTTTTTCCGCTTGACCTTTCGGGCGTATTGTGGTATGATCAAGGCAAAGGAGGGGGAGTTATGCTTGCAAAGCGTGAGATATGGGAATACCCCGAGGGCGCGAAGGTCTGGGTGGGGAAGTACCGCAATTCGCACAACCTTCTGCACTGGCACTACGACTGTGAGTGCATCTATGTGGAAGAGGGCAGCATCGAGGTGTACTGCGAAAGAAAGCAGCACCTTCTGAAGAAGGGCGAGGCGCTGTTTACGGACAGCGGGCAGATGCACTATCAGCGTGCGCTCGAAGAGGGCACCGTCCTTGAAGTGTTCGTCTTTGAGAGCGGCCTTCTCCCCTTCCTCGGAGAGGTGCGCCTTTCGGAGCCCAAACTCAAGGGAAATTATCCCTTTCCCGAGACGTATTCCCGCCTTCTCGGCGTTCTCAAGGGCCGAGAACGCTTCTTCGGCGAGGAGGCACGTTGCGTCCTCGAAGAGCTCATGCTCAAAGTGTTCCGCGGGGAGGAGACCGTCCGCCGCGTGCGGGAGGACGGCACCGAGGCGGCGTTCAAGGAGCTTTTGGAGGCGCTCGAGGGCGGGGAGATGACCTTTGAGGAGGCCGTGCGCTTCATGAATATGAGCGAGGCGTACTTTTCGCGCACCTTCAAGGCGATGACGGGCATGACGTTCACGCAGTACATAAGCTGCATCCGCACCGAACGCGCCGTCGAACTGCTGCGCCGCGGGACGATGTCGATGACAGAGATCGCGGAGAGAAGCGGCTTTCAGACCATCCGCACCTTCAACCGCACCTTCAAGGAGCTCACGGGCATGCCGCCCTCCGGGATGCCAAAGGACTATACCTTCGCCTTAAGCTCGCCCCTTGCGAGCGGCGAACGCTTTTCGCCCACGCTCATGGGGTGTACGCTCATCGAGAGCTGCACTTCGTGATGCCCAAAAAAGAGGGGCAAAATGACCAAAAGATGCGAGCGGCTGCCCAAATTTGACGGGCAGTCGTTCATTTTGTAAAATACCTGTAAAATTTTTAAGTCACCCCTTGACAACCTTTCATTTCGGGGTTATAATATCACACGAAAGAACGAATACCGTTCAAATTTAACCTACGGGGGTATCTACCAATGGTAAGATTTACGTTACCGAGAGACCTTTATCACGGAAAGGGCGCTCTCGAAGCTCTCAAGACCCTTGAGGGCAAGAAGGCAATCGTGTGCGTGGGCGGCGGCTCGATGAAGCGTTTCGGCTTCCTCGACAAGGCCGTTTCCTACCTCAAGGAAGCCGGCATGGAAGTGGAGCTCTTCGAAGGCATCGAGTCCGATCCTTCCGTCGAGACCGTCATGCGCGGTGCTGAGGCCATGCTCAAGTTCCAGCCCGACTGGATCGTCGCCATGGGCGGCGGTTCGCCCATCGACGCTGCGAAGGCAATGTGGATCAAGTATGAGTATCCCGACATCACCTTCGAAGAGATGTGCAAGGTGTTCGGCATCCCCAAGCTCCGTCAGAAGGCAAAGTTCTGCGCCATCTCCTCGACGTCCGGCACGGCGACCGAAGTCACTGCCTTCTCCATCATCACCGACTATCACAAGGGCATCAAGTATCCCATTGCGGACTTTGAGATCACGCCCGACGTCGCCATCGTCGATCCCGAACTTGCAGAGACGATGCCCAAGAAGCTCGTCGCTCACACGGGTATGGACGCCATGACGCACGCCATCGAGTCCTACGTCTCCACCGCCAACTGCGACTTCACCGATCCTCTCGCCATCCACGCGATCGAGATGATCCAGAAGTACCTCATTCCTTCCTACAACGGCGATATGGTAGCGCGCGACAAGATGCACAACGCTCAGTGCCTTGCAGGTCAGGCGTTCTCGAATGCACTGCTCGGCATCGTCCACTCCATGGCGCACAAGACGGGCGCTGCGTTTGCCGACTACGGCGCGCACATCATCCACGGCGCTGCGAACGCTATGTACCTGCCCAAGGTCATCGCCTACAACGCAAAGGATGAGACCGCGAAGAAGCGCTACGGCGTCATCGCAGACTACATGCACCTCGGCGGCGCGAACGATGACGAGAAGGTCGCTCTCCTCATCAAGACGCTGCGCGACATGAACGATGCGCTCAACATCCCTCACTGCATCAAGAACTACGGTGCGGACAGCTATCCCTGCGAGCAGGGCTTCGTTCCCGAGGACGTGTTCCTTGCACGCCTGCCCGAGATCGCCAAGAACGCCATCGGCGACGCTTGCACGGGTTCCAACCCTCGTATCCCCACGCAGGAAGAGATGGAAAAGCTCCTCAAGTGCTGCTACTACGACACCGAGGTCGATTTCTAAACCTCTCCGTGAAAACAAATTCGCCCCGCGGCTTGAAGCCGCGGGGCTGTTTTTATGCTCAGAGCGTCTTTTTGAATTTTCTTTCCCGCTTGATGTAGAGGGGAATGGTGAGCCCCAAGGAGCCGAGCGAAAGCACCGCGAACACTGCCGCGCCGATCCCCAACAGCATCTGAATGAGCTGCTGTTTTTCCACTTCTCTCTGCACGGCGAGGTTTGGCTGCATGGTGACGGTGATGTAGTAGTCATTCATACTGGCCATTTTCTCGGCATGGATGTCGGAAAGTCCGCCCTGGTATTCGGGCTCGTAGGCATAAAATTCTATGATGTTGCCGTCGTCCGCCTCCACGCGGTACTTCTTGATGGTGCAAAGCGTGCCCTCGTCCGTCTCTTCGGTATGGTAATAGGGGAGATATTCCTCGGGAAAGTGCTTGAAGAGATACACGACGTCATAGGAGCCCGTCACTTTATCGATGGAGGGCATCTCTTCGTCGACGAGTGTGTATTCATTCGAGGAAAAGTAGGAGAACGGCCCGGAGCGTGTGCCGATGGAACGGTGGGTGGTCGTGAAGGTGTAGACGTTCACTAAGCCCACCTGCCAGGTCGCATAGCACCCTAACAGCACGCCCGTGACGATGGCAAGGCAGACAAAGGGGAGCACGATGGTGAGCGAAATGTGCTTGAACCGCCACTTTGTGAGCTTGAGATCCTTCGCGGCGGCCTCGGCGAGGGGCGCGGCCTCCTCGTTTGTCTCGAGCGCGAAGAGGAGCTTCTTCTGCCGTTTCTGAAGGATGGGGAGCCCGACCGCGAGCGTCACTCCCGCAAACACCGCCGCGATGAGCAGCTGAATGAGCAGGTTGCCGATGTTGAACGAGAGCCCCGTATGCGCGGGCGCTCCGGTATGCAGGAGCAGGAACCCGAACGCGGTGATATTCGCAAAACACAGCCAGAACATCGCCCTGTCGAGCGCGAGGCGAAGGGAGAGGGCATTTTTCGACGCTGTTTCTTCGCCGAGGGCAAAGCGCAGCCTTCGGATACAGACGGCGGCTGTCACGACGGATGCGGCGAGGAAGATGAGTCCTATAAAGAACCCGATGAGGCTCTCGAGCGCGGCATAGCCGATGAGAGAGCAAAGAAGAATGCCCAGAGCGGTCAGCCCGCCCGCGATCCAGCACGTTGTCGCAAGGTCTGTTCTCTGCTTCCGATACAGCCGCTCCATCGCCTTCTCGCGCTTTTCGGGCACGGCCTCCTGCGGGGATAGCCGTTTGCCGCGGATGATCTCGTCGCACGTCACGCCGTAGAGCTCGGCGAGCACGGGCAGCATGGAGATGTCCGGGCAGGACGCGCCCGTCTCCCAGCTCGACACCGTCTTATTCGAGACGCCGAGCCGTTCCGCGACCTCCTGCTGTGTATATCCTTTTGATTTTCTGAGTGCCGCGAGAAATTCACCCATCTGATTTTCTGCCATCATGCACCTCCTTGTTTTCGCCTTGATTTTACCACAGCTCGGACTGTTTTTCAACCGCAATCGCCTTGAAAACGCTCCAAGCTCCTTGGAATGTGTCCGAAATCACGTGGAGCGTGGTTGATTTTTGCTTGACATTGGCCGATAACGGTGTTATAAAATAAGAATAAGCGAGGCGGATATGTTGATCGATTTTGAAACGATTCCCGAGCGGGAAGTTAAAGGCATGAACGGGGGAGAGGGCAGCCTCTTCGCGAAGATGTTTATGGGCGAGCACGGCAAGCTCATCCCCTGCCGCATGGCGGCGGGCGCGTCCATCGGGATGCACGCCCACCCGACGAGCGACGACATCAATTTCGTGCTTGCGGGCACGGGGAAGGCGGTCGTGGACGGCAGGGAGGAGCCCCTTCGCGCGGGTGTCTGCCACATTTGCCCCAAGGGCTCGTCGCACGCCATCTATAACACGGGAGCGGACGAGCTCGTCCTTCTCACCGTCGTCGTCGAACGGTGAACTGGCGGCGGAAAGACATCAAGGGAGGCACAAAATGCGGGAAAAGGACGACAGCGCGCGCGGGAAAATTTTGGAGGCGGCCAAGGCGGAATTTTTGGAGCGCGGCTTTGCCGAGGCCTCCATGCGCACCATCGCCGAGCGCGCGGGCTTCACGACGGGCATGCTCTACAGCCGCTTTGCGGACAAGAGCGAGATCTTCCGCGAGCTCGT
>CALVWI010000010.1 GCA_944367045.1 uncultured Clostridia bacterium
CATAGTCGGGCATTATCAAAATACATTCAATTATACAATGTCAGTCCCCTTTCTGTCAAGCATTAGGCGGATATTTTCCCGCCATAAAACCCGCAAGCATAAAAATAAGCGCGGAAAAAGGCTCCCGCGCTCAGGACAAGTCTTTAAGCTAACGCAATTTTCTACGAGCTGCTACTCAGTTAAAACTGAAAAAACGCTGTCCGTTTTTTCTTAGATATTTTGACCCGGTTTGTCAACCGATTTTTTGATTGCAAGTAAAAAAATAACCGCTCCCGAAGGAACGGTTAAGTGCGAATAGACTTATGTGTCCGGTCGGAACTCCCCGACGCCGCAAGTTTATTTTATGTTAATTCTCGGAAAAAGTCAACCCCTTTTTCTATAAAAGGTTCTTAAATCGGGGCGGGAAAGGAAATAACTGTCCCTCTTTACCATTTTGTTGCAAGAATTTTACATATAGAGGTTGACATTTGGAGGATGTGAGCGTAAAATAAATAGAAAATAATTTCGGGAGGAAAGAGAGATGTATTGCACGGACTGCGGAGAAAAGCTCACGCTGCGCTTTCTCGAGAACGAAGGCCTCGTTCCCTACTGCCCCAAGTGCGAGAAGTTCAAGTTCCCCTTCTTTCCCGTTGCGGTGTCCATGACCGTCGTCAACCGTGCGGAGGACAAGATCCTTCTCGCTCGGCACGTCGGCGACGAGGATTATAAGCTGTTTGCGGGTTACATCAGGAAGGGAGAGAGCGCCGAGAAGGCGTTGGTGCGCGAATTGCGCGAGGAGACCCGCCTCAACGCCATCAAGTGGCGCTATCATGCGTCGCGCTATCATGAGCAGAAGAACCTTTTGATGCTCAACTTCATCGTGACGGCGGATGACACGGCGGAGACCGTTCTCAATGAGGAGCTCACGGACGTCAAGTGGTGCACCCAGGATGAAGCGAAACAGCTCATCCGCAAAAATTCCACGGCGGAGTACTTCCTCTTGGGCGGGTTCTTGGAACTGCACCCCAAGAAGAAATAAGGGAACGAAAAACGGGACGGCAACTTGCCGCCCCGCTATTTTTATTGGAAGGCGCGCGGTGAAACGCGTCTTTTTTCATGCCCGCACCTGCCCGCTGCCGCGGATGACGAACTTGTAGGACGTCAGTTCCTTGAGCCCCATCGGGCCGCGCGCGTGCAGCTTCTGGGTGGAGATGCCCATCTCCGCGCCGAAGCCGAACTCGAACCCGTCCGTAAAGCGCGTCGACGCGTTGACGTAGACGCACGCCGAATCGATCTCCTTCAAGAACCGCTCGCCCGCCGCGAAGTCCTCGGTGACGATGGCCTCGCTGTGGCTCGTGGAGTGCTCGTTGATGAAGGGAATGGCCTCGTCGATGCCCGAAACGATCTTGATAGAGATCTTGAGGTCGTTGTACTCGGTGTAGAAGTCCTCCTCCGTCGCGGGCGAAATGCGGTTGTCCAGCGCGCATGCTTCCTCGTCCCCCACCATCTCGACGTGCTTCTCCGCGAGGGCGTCACAGATCTCCTTCATGTGCTTTTCGGCAAAGGGCCGATCGATGACGAGGCTCTCTGCGGCATTGCACACGCTCGTGCGCTGCGTCTTGGCGTTGATGAGGATGGGAATGGCCTTTTTGATGTCCGCCGACTTTTCAAAGTAGATGTGGCAGTTGCCCGTACCGGTCTCGATGACGGGCACCGTTGCATTCTCGAGTGCGCTGTCGATGAGCGTCTTGCTCCCGCGGGGAATGAGCACGTCGATGAGCCCCTTCTGCCGCATGAACTCGACTGCACCCTCACGCGTCTTGTCGGTGATGAGCTGGATGAAGGAGGGATCGAATCCGCCCGCCTTCAATGCCTCCTTGATGGAGACGACGATGGCGATGTTGGAGCGCAGGGCGTCCTTGCTGCCGCGAAGTACGACGGCGTTGCCGCTCTTGATGCACAGGCCGATGGCGTCCGCCGTCACGTTGGGGCGCGATTCATACACGATGCCGATGACGCCGAAGGGAACGCGGACGCGCTCGATCTCAATGCCAGAGGGCGCCGTGTGGCGGTCGATGACCTCCCCCACGGGGCAGGGAAGCGCGATGAGCTTTCGAAGTCCCTCCGCGATGCCCTCGATGCGCTTCTCGTTGAGCATGAGGCGGTCCTTGAACTGGTCGCCGCGCGTGCAGGCCGCAACGTCCTCCTTGTTCTCGGCGATGATCTTCGCGCTGTCACGGACGAGGGCGTCCGCCGCGAGCGTGAGCATCCTGTTCTTCTCTTCCTCCGTCGAGTAGGCGATGGTGTGCGCACCCTCTTTGGCGAGGCGGCACGTCTCGGAAATGGTCATAGTTTTCCTCCTTTTTGGCAAAAAAGCGGAGAGCACCCGCCCTCCGCCTCAGTTTATTCCTCTTCTTCCTCTTCGGGAAGCTCTACGTTGTGATAGACGGTCTGCACGTCGTCGTTTTCCTCGAGCTTGTCGAGCATCTTCATGAAGGTCTCGAGCTTGTCCTCGGGGAGGGTGATCTTGTTCTGAGGGATCATCGTGATCTCCGCCTGCAGGAAGTTGAGTCCCTTCTCCTCGAGATACTTTCTCGCCTCGGAGAACGCCGCGGGCGTCGTGTAGATCTCATAGGCGTCGTCCTCGGTGACGACATCCTCCGCACCTGCGTCGAGGGCGTACTCGGTGACGGTGTCCTCGTCGAGGTCGGGTGTGCGCTCGACGACGATGACGCCCTTGTTGTCGAACATATAGGAGACGCTGCCCGTCGTGCCGAGGGAACCGCCGTGCTTGCTCATGATGGCGCGCACGTCGCCCGCGGTGCGGTTGTTGTTGTCGGTGAGCGTCGAGATGATGACGGCTGCCCCGCCCACGCCGTAGCCTTCGTAGGTGAGCTCCTTGTAGTCGCGGTCGCCGAAGTCGCCCGCCGCACGTTTGATGGAGCGCTCGATGTTATCGTTGGGCATGTTCGCAGCCTTCGCCTTCGCGATGACGTCTGCAAGCTTGGAGTTGGTGGAGGGATTGGGGTTGCCCTTCGCCGCAACGGCGAGCTCCCTGCCGATCTTGGTAAAGAGCTTGCCGCGCGCTGCGTCGGCCTTGCCCTTCTTCGCCTGAATGTTGTGCCATTTGCTGTGTCCTGACATATAAAAACCTCGCTGAAACGTTAAATGAATGTATTCCTCTTGAGCTCGTACATGAGGATGCCCGCCGAGACCGCGGCGTTCAAGCTCTCCGTGTGCTCCCCCATGGGGATGCGCACCGTATATGCTGCTGCCTCTCTCACTTGCTTCGAAAGGCCATTCCCCTCGTTCCCGATGCAGAGCGCGAACTTTTCGGGCGGCGTGAAGGAGAAGATGTTCTCCCCGTCCATATCCGCCGCGATGAGCGGCACGCCCGATAGTGCCGAGAGCACCTCCTCCCGCGTCCCCTGCATGAGGGAGACGAAGAACACGCCGCTCATGCTCGCACGGACGCTCTTGGGTGAAAAGGGATCGGCGCATCCGATGAGGTAGAGTTCATGAAAACCCGCCGCGTTCGCCGTTCTTATGATGGCGCCGACGTTGGCGGGGTCGGAGACGCCGTCCAATAAAAGACAGCTCTCCCTCGGGGGCGTGAGCGCAAATGCGGGAAGCACGGCCTCGGCCATGATGGGCTGCGGGGTCTTTTCCTCGGAGATGCCGTCGAAGGCGTCGCGGCCCAAGATGAGATCTGCCTTCAGCTCCCCTTCGTAGTCCTCGCGCGCGACGATGCGATTGACCGTGATGCCGCTTGCGATGCACTCGCGCACCATTTTCTCCCCTTCGACGAGGAACATGCCCCGCTCACGGCGAAATTTCTTCTCGCGGAGAGCGCGCAGCTCCTTGACGCAGGGATTGCTCTTGGAAACGATGATCATGTCTGGCTCAAAGAGAGAAAAAAGCCTTTTTGAAAAAGGCTTTTTTGGCGTAAAAGTTTAGATTGCGGCCTTGGCCTTCTCGCAAAGTTCGCTGAATGCCTTGGCGTCCGTGACGGCGAGGTCTGCAAGCACCTTGCGGTTGAGCTCGATACCGGCGACCTTGAGGCCGTGCATGAGGCGGGAATAGGAAAGCCCGTTCTCACGAGCGCCTGCGTTGATGCGGGCGATCCAAAGCGAACGCATATCACGCTTTTTCAGCCTTCTGCCGACGTATGCGTAGTTGAGCGACTTCATCACCGCTTCGCGGGCGATGCGGTAGTTCTTGCTCTTATTGCCCCAATAGCCCTTGGCGAGCTTTAAGATCTTTCTGCGCTTTTTAACAGCGTTGACACCTCTTTTAATACGCATTGTTTTTGCCTCCTCTTAGTCCTTGTAGGGGATCATCTTCTTGACGGTGTTCTCCTGCGTTGCGGAGACGAGCGTGGTCTGGCGAAGATTTCTCTTTCTCTTTCTGTTCTTGGTTTCCGCCTTGTGGTTCTTGCCGCCGTGAGGTCTGTTGACCTTCCCGGTGCCGGTGAGCCAGAAGCGCTTCTTGCTGCCACTGTGCGATTTCTGTTTCGGCATATGTTTGTCCTCCAATGATGTATCGATATTTTAAGCCGCGAATGTCCGCGCGTCTTTAATGAGTTAAGACTTCTTGGGGCCGAGGATCATGATGATGTTGCGCCCCTCCATGTTGATGGGTTTTTCGATGACGGCGATGTCCTTGAGACTCTCGTAGAAGTTGTTCATGACGTCCCTTCCGAGGTTGGCGTGCGCCATCTGCCGTCCGCGCAGACGGATGGAGACCTTGACCTTGTTGCCTTCGCCGAGGAACTTCGTCGCCTGCTTGGCCTTGACGGCAAGATCGCCCACATCGATGGTCATGGAAAGCTGCACTTCCTTGATCTCGACCACCTTTTGATTCTTGCGGTTCTCCTTTTCCTTCTTGGCCTGCTCAAACTTGAACTTCCCGTAGTCCATGATCTTGCACACGGGAGGCACGGCGTTCGGGGAGATCTTGACGAGGTCCAGATCGGCCTCTTCTGCAAGTCTCATTGCCTCTCTCGGCGACATGACGCCGAGCATTTCGCCCGTTTCCGAGATCACTCTGATCTCGCGGTCGCGGATCTCTCCGTTCATCTGGTTCTGCGTTTTGATATTTCCACCTCTCACAAAAAATAAAACGGATCGCGCATCGCGTGACCCGTCATTTGCCGCACTATCCCAATATATGCAGGACATTGCCCACCATATACTAAAGGAAAATATCGACCCGCACAAGCCGTCTGCCGTGCGGAGAGAAGGGTTCGCCTCTGCTTGATGGCATGATGATACCACATCTCCCGCCGCTTTGTCAAACGTTTTTACATGGGTTTTTTGAAAATTTTTTCCGTACATGTCGGGTCGGCCCCGAGAAAATGCGACAGCTTACGTCACATTTCACCGTTTATTTCGATTTCAATCTAAATACTCTCCCGAAAAACCGGGCTTCTTATTTCGAACTTTGTCGAATCAAACGGGCTTGACGGCAAACCCGCGGCACTTCAGCCAATCGGCGGCGAGGGAGAACCACTTCCCCACCGGTGCGACGAAATCGTAGTATTCCGTCTGATCGTTGACCTCTTGGGTGACGAGGCTCATGCCGTGGTGGCCGTGCTCGAAGATGTGGAGCGCGAACGGCACGCCCGCCCTTCGGTACGCCGCGGCGAGCATCATGGAATTTTCGACGGGAACGCAGTCGTCCTCTACCGTGTGCCAAAGGAAAGCGGGTGTCGCCGAGGGAGTGACGCGCTTTTCCAAAGAGAGCCGCTTCAAAAGTTCCTTGTCTCCGCCCGTGATGACGTTTCGCGTGCCCTCGTGGGTCCCCTCCCCCATCGTGACGACGGGATAGGAGAGAACGACGGCATCGGGCCGCACATCTTTGAGCCGTTCGCCGAAGAAGTCTTGAACTTCCGGCTCGGAGTGAAGGATGCCGAGCATTCCCGCAAGGTGCCCGCCCGCCGAGAAGCCGATAGCGGCGAGGTGCTCCCTGTCGAGGTGGTACTTTTCGGCATTTTCGCGAAGATACACCATCGCCATCGCGGCCTCAAGGAGGGGCGTTGGATAGCGTGTCTGCACGGAATAGTCGAGCACGAACGCACAGTATCCCCGCGCAAGCCATTGGAGCGCGACGGGCTCTCCCTCGCGGGCGGAACGCATCCCGTACCCGCCTCCCGGAATGACGAGCATCCCGGGGCGCAGCTTGGGCTTTATTTCGTCCTTGATGGAGAAGGGAACGTACGTCGTGAGGTACCCCTCTCTCCCCTCCCCTCTCGGGACGTTGAAGTATTCATAGAGATCGATTTTTTCGTAAGTCATTTTATTTTTCAAGCACGAGTACGCGGTGCGGGGCGATGTTGACGGTGCCGCTCATCTTCTCTCCCGTGAGAAGGTCAGTGTATTCACCGTTCAAAGTGAGCGTTCCCTCTCTGTTCTCCGTCTCAAGCGCGATGAGGCCGCATTTCTCGCCCGTTCTCTCGACGAGGACGACGTTCTCCGTTGCGGGAGCGATGGGAGCGACGCCTGCGAGTTTGCGGAGCGCTTCTTTCGAGAGCACGCTTCCGACGAGGAGGACCTTGCCTTTGCCGACCTTTCTCTCGGTGACGACGGAGAGACCGCCGAATTCGCCGCCGTCGTATTTTGCGAGCGAAGTGCAGTCGCGGCACTCGAACGCATCGTAGCACACGGAGACGGGACAGGCGGTGCCGTCCGCATACTTCGCCTTAAAGACGTTGTTCGCAACGGGCTTTTGGTACTTGACATACACACCCGCGAGCTCCTCGACGAAGGAGTACGGCGCGTTGACGTACTTCGCGGTATTCTCGTTGACGATGTCGCTCATCGGGCCGACGATCCAAGTGCCGCCTGCCTTCACCCAGTCGATGATGCGCTCCTTGAGGCCGTTCTCATCCACCGTCGCGAGGAAGGGCGAGAGAATGACGTCATATCCCTCGAGGGAGTGCTGCGTGTCGATGACGTCGATGTTGGTGTCGCGGAAGGCGGCGTGGTACTGCTGCACGAGGGTGCGGCGATAGTCGAAGCCCTCGAGCATGGGCGCGGAAATGAAGTGGTTGACCGCCGTCGAGGAGTAGTGCATGGCGATCTTGGAGACCACCTTGCTATTTGCGAGGAACTCTCTGCACTTCTCGAAGTCGTCCGCGGCGTGCTTGACTTCCTCGGTGACGCGGTATGCTCTCCCCGGGGTGGAATACAGAGACCCGTGGGCGAGTTCGTGTCCCGCGGGGTGTGCGCGGAACAGCCAGTACTCGTTCATCTCGCCGCCGAGCGCGATGGGCATCCATGTGTTGACATAGCAGTTGCCCTCGGGACGGTACCCGTAGAAGGCCACATTGCCGCCGTTCCAGCCGACCTGCGTCTCCGTCACCCAGAAGGGACGGGGCAGAATGCAGCGCAAAAAGTCGTAGCCGAACTTGGTCTCGGGCAGCTTTTCGGCGGGCTCGTAGTGGTTATACTGAATAACGTCGAGCTCCTTGTTTGTCTCGTAATAGCTCAAAAGGTTGGTGACCATCATATCCGTTCCGACGGGCGCTTTCGTGTATCGATGCAGGACGTCTGCCTGTTCTTCGACGTAGGAGACGATCTGTCTGCACTGGAAGCGCCGCCACTCGGTCGCGAGCGAAGGGTGCTGCCACTGGCCGGCGCGGGGCGGGTCTACCTCGTCGAAGTCGTCATAGTTGAGCGACCAGCGGTACATCCCCCATGCCTCGTTGAGCTTCTTGGGCGTGCCGTACTTCTCCTTGAGATAGTCGCGGAAGGCGTTCCTGCAGAGCGGGCAATAGCAGCCCTCGCCGTACGGGAAGATCTCGTTGTCGATCTGCCAGCCGATGACCCCGGGGTGCGAGCCGAACTCCCTTCCCAGCTGCTCGGTGATGATGCGGTTCTTCTCGCGCATCTTCGGGGAAGTCTTGCAGGGGTGGCAGCGCGAGGAGATCTCGGCGCGGCGGTCGTTGCTGTCCACCGAAATGGTCTCGGGGTACTTCTTAAAGAGCCAGCGGGGCGGTGTGCACGAGGGCGTGCAGAGGATGCTGTCGATGCCCGCCGCATAGAGCTTGTCGACGACTTCGTGCAGCCACGAGAAGTCGAACTCCCCCTCCTTCGGCTCCATGGCGCTCCACGCGAATTCGCCCATTCTCACGCAGTTGACGCCCGCCGCCTTCATGCGTTCGATGTCCTTGTCCACCTCGCTGAGGGGCCACAGTTCGGGATAGTACGCGGCTCCCACATAAACTTTCTCCATAAGATACTCCTTAAACGATATTACTTGCGCCATTATAACATTCTCCCCGCTCTCTGTCAAGACGGGGCAGGGAAAAAGGCTCCCGTTTTGGGAGCCTTTCGCTTACATGATGTTGTTGACCGTTCTCGGGAAGAGCACCACGTCGCGGATGTTCTCCATGCCCGTCACATACATGACAAAGCGGTCGAACCCGAGGCCGAAGCCGCTGTGCGGCACGCTGCCGAAGATGCGCAGGTCGAGGTACTGCTTGTAGGCGGAGATGTCCATGTTGCGCGCCTTCATTGCGGCAAGCAGCTTGTCGTAGTCCGCCTCTCTTTCGCTGCAGCCGATGATCTCGCCGATGCCGGGCACAAGCAAGTCGGTCGCCGCGACCGTCTTTCCGTCGGGGTTCTGCTTCATATAGAAGGACTTGATCTCCTTCGGGTAGTTGGTGACGAACACGGGGCGCTTGAACACCACCTCGGTGAGGTACTTCTCGTGCTCGGTCTGAAGATCGCATCCCCAGTCGACGGGGTACTGGAACTTGACGTCCGCCTTCTGAAAGATGGAGATGGCGTCGGTGTAGTCGCAGATGGCGAAATCGCTCGTGGCGACGTGTTCGAGCTTGGCTTTAAGGCCCTTCTCGACGAAGCTGTCGAAGAAGTTGATCTCATCGGGGCACTCCTCAAGGACGGCACGGATGAGGTACTTGATCATGTCCTCGGCGATCTCGATGATGTCGGGAAGCTCTGCAAACGCGACTTCGGGCTCGATGTGCCAGAACTCGGCGAGGTGCCTCGTCGTGTTGGAGTTCTCCGCGCGGAAGGAGGGTCCGAAGGTGTAGATCTTGCTGAACGCCATCGCGGCGACTTCGCCCTCGAGCTGGCCCGAGACGGACAGCCCCGCCTTGACGCCGAAGAAGTCGTTCTTGTAGTACTCCGCCTCGCTCTCATACTTGGCGTTGTAGGGCTGCGTCGTGACGCGGAACATCTCGCCCGCGCCCTCGCAGTCGCTCGCCGTGATGAGCGGCGTCTGAATGTAGTAGTAGCGGTGCTCGTGGAAGTAGCGGTGAACGGCCTGCGCCGCGACCGAACGCACACGGAACACGGCGTTGAAGGTGTTGGTGCGCAGTCTCAGGTGCGGGATGCCGCGCAAGAATTCCAGCGTCGTGCGCTTCTTCTGAATGGGATAGTCGGGCGGGCACTTGCCGAGGAGCGTGACTTCCTTGGCATTCAGCTCATGCCCGTCTCCCTTGAAGGCCTTGACGACTTCGCCCGTGACTTTGACGGACGCGCCCAGCTTGGTGCACTCCGCGTCCACATCGAGCGCTTTTTTGTCGATGACGACCTGCAGGCGCGGGAAGCTCGTGCCGTCGGCAAGCTCCAAAAAGCAGACGGCTGAGGAATCGCGGAAGGTACGCACCCAGCCGCAGACGGTCACTTCCTGCCCCAAGAGTTCGGGCTTCTTTAATACGTCGAAGATATCGGTATGTTTCATATGCTCTCTCCTGTCCTATCTTAATAGGCGCGCGCAAAGATGATGGTGTGCGCGGACTTCTTCCCGCAGGCAACGCAGGTCTCCGCCGTGTCCTCTTTTGCGTAGACGCGCGCGGTCGCCTGTGCGAATTCCTTGACCTTGTCCTCGCACGCGCGGCAGCCGCACCAGCCGGCGCGGACGAAGTTGCCCTTATTCACCCCGTCGAGGAGCTCGTCGAGCGTCTCTGCATCCACGATGCGGCTCTCCATGCGTTCCTTGGCGGTGTTGTACATATTCTCGGCGATGTCGGAAAGCAGCGACTTCACGCCCTCCTCGGCATTGTCGAGGGGAAGTTCGCTCTTTTCGAGGGTATCTCTTCTCGAGACGGTCATCTTGCCCGCTTCGAGGTCACGCGGCCCGAGCTCGATGCGCACGGGAACGCCCTTCATCTCCCACTCGTTGAACTTCCAGCCGGGGGAGTTGTCGGAGTCGTCGAGTTTCACGCGGATGCCCGCAGCCTTGAGGCGCGTTTCAAGTTCATGGCATGCCTCGAGGACGCCCTCTTTCTTGGCGGCAATGGGCACGATGACGGCCTGAATGGGTGCGACGACGGGCGGCATCACGAGGCCGCGCTGGTCGCCGTGCGTCATGATGAGCGCGCCGATGAGGCGGGTGGAGACGCCCCAGCTCGTCGTATAGGCGTACTTCTGTACGCCGTCCTTGTCGAGGAACTTGATGTCGAACGCCTTGGAGAAGTTCTGCCCGAGGTAGTGCGACGTGCCCGCCTGCAGGCTCTTGCCGTCGTGCATCATGGCCTCCATGCCGAAGGTCGCGACGGCGCCCGCAAACTTCTCCTTCTCCGTCTTTCTGCCCGTGAGGACGGGCATGGAGAGGCAGGTCTTTGCGAACTCTTCATAGACGCCGAGCATCTTCATCGTCTCCTCCATTGCCTCCTCCTCGGTGGCGTGGACGGTGTGCCCCTCCTGCCAGAGGAATTCGCTCGTGCGGAGGAAGGGACGGGTGGTCTTCTCCCAGCGCATGACGTTTGCCCACTGGTTCATGAGGACGGGAAGGTCGCGGTAGGACTGGATCCACTTGCCGTACATCGTGCCGATGATGGTCTCGGAAGTCGGGCGGATGCACAGGGGCTCCTGCAGCTTCTCGCCGCCCGCATGGGTGACGACGGCGACTTCGGGCGCGAAGCCCTCGACGTGTTCCGCCTCCTTCGTCATGAAGGACATGGGAATGAGCAGCGGAAAATAGGCGTTCTCGTGCCCCGTCTCCTTAAAGCGCCTGTCGAGCTCCTTCTGGATGTTCTCCCATACGGCATACCCGTAGGGACGAATGACCATCGTGCCCTTGACGGGGCCGTAGTCGACGAGCTTGGTCTTTAAGACGACGTCCGAATACCACTGGGGAAAGTCCGACTCGATGTCGGCGATCTGCGATACGAATTGCTGTTCCTTTGCCATAGATTGCTCCTGAAATATGCTGTGAGGCCGAAAACAAGGTCAAAGGACATGGCATCTGCCATATCCTTCCCTTGCGGCTGTTTGTTTCTGATCAAAACTCGTTGCGTTCGCTCTTGGAGAGATACCCGAGCGCGAAGGCGTTGGGGCCGACGTGCGAGCCGATGACGGGTCCCATGATGGAGACGAAGGGCTCGATGCCCAGCTTTTCACGCACATACGCCGCAAGTTCGTCCGCACAGGGCTGATTGTCCGTATGTACGATGAATACATAGTTGTAGTCGGGGTCGGGGCCCTCCTTGTCGAGCTTCGCCTTGATGTACGAGATCGCCTTCTTGGTGCCGCGTACCTTGTCGAGAACGAAGAGCTTGCCTTCGTTGTCGAACGAGATGATGGGCTTGATGGAGAGCACCCCTCCCACCGCCGCCGAGATGGCCGAGAGCCTGCCGCCGCGCTTCAAGTAGTTGAGGTCGTCCGCCACGATGAAGTGCTGGATGTGCGTCCGAAGCGAGTTGACGTGGTCATAGGCCTCCTTCGCGGTCTTGCCCTCGTTGCGGTCCTTCAACGCGATGCGCACGAGCGCGCCTTGGCCCACCGTCGCGGTGAGCGGGTCGACGACATACACCTCGAATTTCGGGAAGTCCTTCTTGACGTCGGCGGCGGCCTTTGCAGCGACCGTCTTGGTCGGAGAGAGCCCGCTCGAGATGGTGAAGTGCACGACGTCCTCCGCACCCTCCTGAGCAAGTTTCAAAAAGTGCGTGTAGTGCGACTCGTAGTTGAGCATGGACGTGCGCGAGAGTGCCCCCGCCCGAAGTTCATTATAGAAGTCGACATACTGTTGGTATTCCGTGAAGTTATCGAGGTGGTCCTCCATCTTGCCGTCCTTTTCCACCGTGTAGGTGAGAGAGACGAACTTGATGTCGTTCTCCACGATAAAGTCGTGGTAGAGGTCACAGGTCGAGTCGGTCGACAGTGTGAATTTTTGATCCATACGTTCTCCATTCTCCTAAAGAGGCGGCCTCCCCGTCGCGGATAAAAAACGCAACAGCTGCCTCGGTCGTTAGGTCGATTATACCATACTTCGTGGAAAGAGGCAAGAAAATTTGGAAAAATTGTGACAAGGCGGGCGATTTTTTTGCAAAAAGGTCTTGAAAAGTCGAGCTCTTCAAGGTATAATAACTCTAAGTGACGCGCACTTTGAAAATCGCGCGTAAAAGAAGGGGGACTATGACAAGAGAACAACTGTTTCTACTCAAGAACGGGACAGATGTCCGCGGCACCGCCATTGCGGGCGTCAAGGACGATCCCGTCACGCTGACCGACGAAGCCATCACGCTGATCGCAAAGGCGTTCTACGTCTGGGCGGCGGGCAAGACGGGAAAGCAAAACCCCGTCATCGCCGTGGGGCATGATTCGCGCCTCTCGGCGGGGCACATCTCCGCGCTCGTCGCGGATGCCGTCAACGCATCGGGCGGCGACGTCATCTTAACGGGCCTCTCCTCGACGCCTTCCATGTTCATGCTGCTGCAGGACGGGTTCGGCGCGGATGCGTCCGTCATGATCACGGCGAGCCACCTGCCCTATCAGAAGAACGGCCTCAAGTTCTTCGTGAAGGAGGGCGGACTGGAGAGCTCCGACCTTTCCGAAGTGCTTGAGATCGCGGCGAAGGGAGAATTTCCGGCGGGCAGCGGCAAGCGGGAGGAGAAAAGCTATCTTCCCAAGTATGCAAGCGACCTCGTGGAGAAGGTGCGTGCGGCAACAGGGACGGACAAGCCCCTCGCGGGCAAGCGCATCCTCGTGGACGCGGGCAACGGCGCGGGCGGTTTCTATGCCGACCTCGTCTTAAAGCCCTTGGGGGCGGATACGACGGGCTCTCAGTTTTTGGAACCAGACGGGCGTTTCCCCAACCACATTCCCAATCCCGAGAATGAGACGGCCATGCAGTCCGTGTGCGACGCCGTCAAGAAGAACCACGCCGACTTCGGCATCATCTTCGATACCGATGTCGACCGTGCGGGCGCCGTCTCTTCGGACGGCGAGGAGATCAACCGCAACCGCCTCATCGCGCTCATCTCGGCAATCTTACTTGAAGAGCATCCCGGTTCCTATATCGTCACCGATTCGGTGACGAGCGACGGGCTCGCGTCCTTCATCGCGGCGCATGGCGGCGTCCATCACCGCTTCAAGCGCGGCTATAAGAACGTCATCAACGAGAGCAAGCGCCTCAACGCGGAGGGCAAGTACTCCCCTCTCGCCATCGAGACGAGCGGTCACGCCGCCCTCAAAGAGAACTACTTCCTCGACGACGGCGCGTACCTCGTCACCCGCCTTCTCATCGCCCTTGCCAAGTGTGCAAAGGAAGGAAAGGACCTCATGGCGCTCATTGCCGACCTTCCCGAACCCAAGGAGGCGGCGGAGATCAGGCTGAAATTCGTGCCGGGCTGCGACTTCAAGTCGCTCGGCGCAGGGCTTCTGAAGGACCTCGAGGCGTACGTCGAAAAGACGCCCTACCTTACGCCCGCGCCCAATAACTATGAAGGCGTGCGCATCAACTTCGACAAGGACCACGGCGACGGCTGGGCGCTCGTCCGCATGAGCCTGCACGAACCCATCCTCCCCATCAACGTGGAGAGCAACTCGGAAGGTGGTAACGTCGTCATTGCAAAGGAGCTGTATGCGTTCCTTTCGGGTTACGAGAGCTTCCTTGACACCCAAAACCTCAAAAATTATATCAAATAAAGGAGTAACATTATGGATCAGCTTACCATCAACGCCATCCGCATCCTGTCCGCGGAGGCCATTCAAAAGGCAAATTCGGGCCACCCCGGGCTCCCTCTCGGCTCCGCCCCCATCGCCTATACGCTCTATCAGTATTTCCTCAAGTTCAACAACAAGGACCCCAAGTGGGACGATCGTGACCGCTTCGTTCTCTCCGCGGGCCACGGCTCCATGCTCGACTATTCCCTCCTCTATCTCTACGGGTTCGGGCTCACCAAGGAAGACATCATGAACTTCCGTCAGCTCGGCTCCAAGACGCCCGGCCATCCCGAGTACGGCCACACCGTCGGCATCGAGACGACCACGGGCCCGCTCGGCCAAGGCATCGCAAACGCAGTCGGCATGGCAGTTGCAGAGGCACACCTTGCGGCCGTGTTCAATCGCGAGGGCTTCCCCGTCGTCGACCACTACACCTATGCGCTCTGCGGCGACGGCTGCCTCGAAGAGGGTATCTCCTATGAGGCCTGCTCGTTCGCAGGTACGCACGAGCTCGGCAAGCTCATCCTCTTCTACGACGACAACGACATCACCATCGAGGGCAACACCGACATCACCTTCAAGGAGGACGTCGGCATGCGCTTTGCAGCGCAGAACTGGCAGGTGCTGCACGTCGACCTCGTCGCCCATCCCGATGACGTCGCGCTCATCTCCAAGGCCATCGAAGAGGCAAAGGCAGAGAAGAGCAAGCCTTCCATCATCATCTGCAAGACCAAGATCGGCTACGGCACGCCCCTCGAAGGCAGCCACAAGTGCCACGGCTCCCCTCTCGGCGTCGAGAACCTTCAAAAGACGAAGGAGAAGCTCGGCTGGCCCTGCGCGGAGGCCTTCGACGTTCCCGCAGAAGTGTTCGCTCACACCGCTGAAGCAGGTGCGCGCGGCGCAGAGAAGGAAGAGGCATGGAAGGCGATGTTCGCCGAGTACGAGAAGGCATATCCCGAACTTGCCAAGGCGTACAAGGCAGCGATGAGTGGCGAGATGGTCGATCTCACCAAGGTCGAGGACCTCTTTAAGTGGGAGAAGCCGATGGCGACCCGTCAGACCTCGTCCGTCGTCCTCAACAAGATCGCGGCGCTCGTTCCCGAACTCATGGGCGGATCTGCTGACCTCGCTCCCTCCAACCTCTCCGACATGAAGAACACCGACACCATCACCTACGGCGACTTCGCGCCCGGTCACTACGAGGGCAGAAATATGCACTTCGGTATCCGTGAGCACGCCATGGCGGCCATCACCAACGGCATGCAGCTGCACGGCGGCCTCAGGTGCTATTGCGCGACCTTCTTCATCTTCTCCGACTACTGCAAGCACGCCATCCGCCTCTCGGCGCTCATGAACATCCCCGTCATCTACATCCTGACGCACGACTCCATCGGCGTCGGTGAGGACGGTCCTACCCATGAGCCCGTCGAGCAGCTCATCGCGCTTCGCTCCATCCCCAACATGAAGGTCTACCGTCCCGCAGACGGCAAGGAGACCGCGGCGGCTTGGATCTCCGCGCTCACGGGCACCGCACCCACTGCGCTCGTCCTCACCCGTCAGAATCTTCCTCAGTATGAAGGGAGCGGGCTTAAGGCGCTCAAGGGCGCTTACGTCCTCGAGGACTGCGACGGTACCCCCGACGTGCTGCTGCTTGCGACGGGTTCGGAAGTCGAGCTCTGCGTCAAGGCGAAGGCAGAACTTGCGGCCGAGGGCATCAAGGCGCGCGTCGTCTCCATGCCTTGCTTCGAGGAGTTCGAGAAGCAGTCCGACGAGTACAAGGAGAGCGTCATTCCCTCCGCCGTCAAGGCGCGCGTGTGCGTCGAGGCCGGTTCGCCTTACAGCTGGTATAAGTACGCGGGCGACAACGGCGAGATCATCGCGATGAACACCTTCGGTGCGAGCGGTCCCGCACCCCTTCTCTTCAAGAAGTTCGGCTTCACCGTGGAGAACGTCGTCGAAAAGGCTAAGAAGAGCCTTGCAAAATAACAAGCGTGAAGGGCGCGGTCGTTTTGGCCGCGCCTTTTTCATATAGGAGGAACATATGGATATCAAAGACATCGAAAAACTCTATCTGCACCGCCAAAGCTGCCGCTCGTTCGATTGCGAAAAGCCCGTCTCGGACGAACTTTTGAAAGAAGTGTGCCGCCTCGCGCTGCTTGCGCCCTCTGCGTGCAACAGTCAGCCGTGGAAGCTGCTCGCCGTCACGGGTGAGAGGGCCAAGGAACTCGCCGCGGGCGTGCAGGATCTCGGCATGAACAAATTTGCCTCCGATGCGCCCGCCTTCATCGTCGTTTTGGAGGGCGCGGGCAATCTCTCGGCGACCGTCGGCAGCCGATTCAAGAACACCGACTTTCTGCACAACGACATCGGCATCATGACGGCGCATTTAGTCCTTGCCGCCGATGCGGCGGGCCTTTCGACCTGCATCCTCGGCTGGCGCAATGAGGATAAGCTCCGCAAGATCCTCCATCTTCCCGAAAAGACGCGCATCCCGCACATCATCGCCATCGGGTATGCCTCGGAGGGCTACGAGATCCACGATAAGAAGCGCAAGCCCATGGAGGAAACGTTCGCGCTCATCAAGTAACGCCCCATTCCCTGCGAATTATCCCTTAATGTGGGTGGTTTGAGCCAAAAATGGCCCTTTAAAACGAACTCTACTGTGAGTAGAGTTCGTTTTTCATTACTCTACTCTCAGTGGAGCCATAAATCTCAACGATAGACTGCTCACCAAAATAGATAGAGAAGTGCTTACCAAAAATAGGTTGTAGTTTGCTTCGGAACAGGGTAAACTAATAGAAAAAGGCGGAACGCGAGGCATCGCTTGTCCGCCCTTATCATTTGGGAGGTGCTATATGGCTTCTTTTGAGATCATCGTCGATTCCGCGGCTAACATTCCCGCCGCACTCCGCAGGGAACACAATATTTCCGTTATCCCCTATCATTACCTCGTTGACGGCGAGGAGCGGCTCTGCTTTGATGAGAATGTCCCCTTTGAAGAGACCGCAAAGCAACTCTATGACGACATGCGCGCGGGCGCGGACGTCAAGACGTCCCTTCTCACCGAGGAGCATATCGAGGAGGCCCTTATCCCCACTCTCGATGCAGGCAAGGACATCTTCCTTCTCATCATCTCCTCTGGTGTGAGCGGCACCTATCAGCAGGCTGTGAAGGCTGCCGAGGAACTTCAAAAGCGTTACCCCGGTCGCAGGATCGAGGTCATTGACAGCAAGAACGCCTCCATGGGTGAGGGCACCATCGCGCTCCGTGTTGCCGACCTCCGCGACATGGGTGAGAGCCTCGAAGCCTGTGCTGAGTGGGCGCGCGAGAACGCCTACAAGGTCAACAGCTATCTCACGGTGGGCGATCTCAAGTACCTCAAGCGCACGGGCCGCATTTCGACGACGCTCGCCATCGCCGGTACCCTTCTCAACATCAAGCCTGTCCTCCGCGCGGATGGCAGCACGAATGCCAAGATCGTCTTCGAGGGCCGCGAGCACGGCAGGAAGAAGGCTCTGATGGCGCTCGCGAAGAAGTACAAGGAGCGCGTCGACGACGTCAATGCTCCCGTCTTTATCACCCATGCGGACTGCGAGGAGGATGCGAACGCGCTCGCCGAGATGCTGCGCGGCCTGGGGGCTTCCAACATCGTCATCGAGTTCTACGACCTCTGCACGGGTTCGCACGTCGGGCCGGGCACGGTCGCCCTCTTCTTTACGGGCAAGGACAGACGCCGCGATACGGGCGCTTCCGAACCCGCCCCCGCAGGCTCCCCCGTCCCCTCTTCCAATTGAATTGAGACAAACGAACGGCCGTCCCGACTCGGGGCGGCCTTTTTCCCGCTATACGGGAGCGAAATCTCGCTATACGGGAGAACAATGGAAGCGGTGAGCCTTGACTTTGCCCCAGTTCTCCTGTAAAATGAGAGAAAAAGGAGGCAAACATGAACGAATTCGGAAATCACCTCTATGCGCTTCGGCGAGGAAAGGGAATGACGCAGCAAGAGCTTGCGGACCGCCTCGGCGTCACCAACCGCACCATTTCCAAGTGGGAGACGGGCGAGACCTTCCCCGAGACGGCGCAGCTCGTCCCCCTTGCGGACGTGTTTGATATCACAGTCGATGAGCTGCTCCGCGGAAAAACGACGGCAAGTTCACACACAGATACACCGAATTTTAGTCAAAATATCCCCGAAAATAGCGCAAAAAGTGCTGACAGTGTGTCAGAAACGGTTGACAGTGTGTCAGAAAACATCGCCCCTTCTGAGAAAAGGTCAATTCCGCCCAAGATCGCGGTCGTCATTGCATCAGGTATCGGGATATTCCTCGTCGGTGTCATCGTGCTCATTATTTTATACACCTTTTGGAAGTCGCCATATGTGAGTGCAGTCGCGCTCGGCGTGCTGTTCGCTTGTGTGCTTGCAGGCGGGAGCCTGTGCATCTTCGGCGGTGTGACGACGGAGTTCGTTCCCCGTCTTAAGACGGATGACGACAGGCGGGCATTTTGTGCTTTCCGTCTTTTGCTGCTTATCGGGATCGGCGGGTTCTTGTTTGGTGCGGCGCTCTTTACCGAGGGTTGGCTCGTCTGCGCGTATGCCGATGTCCTGTCCATCGTCCTCATCTCGGTCGGCGGTGTGGTCGCGGCTGCGGGCATCGTCGTGCTCGTCTACGGCGGCATCGGGTGGGAGCGGCATCTGCAGCTTGCTCCCTATCTTCGCGGTGAGAACGAGAAAGTCACCGAACGGGAACGGAGGAAAAATGCGCTCTCCGAGAAGATCTGTGCCGTTATCATGATCCTCGCCATCATCGCCTATCTGCTCATGGGCGCGCTGGGCGATCTTTGGCACCCCGGATGGATCGTGTTCCCTGTCGCGGCGCTCCTCTGCGGCATCATCAGCGTCGTTTTAGAAAAGAAGAAGTGAGCATTTCGCCTGCGGCGATTCGATATAAAATAAAAAGGAAGGGCGGGTACCCTTCCTTTTCTGTTACTTGAGATACTTTTTTAAGTCCTCGGCGCGGTCGGTCTTTTCCCAAGGGAATTCGGGTCTTCCGAAGTGACCGTAAGCCGCGGTCTCCGCGTAGATGGGACGGCGCAGACCGAGCGCTTCGATGATGGCCGCGGGGCGGAGATCGAACTCTTTCTTGACGACTTCCGCGAGGGTCTCGTCGTCGAGCTTGCCCGTGCCGAAGGTGTCGACGAACACCGAGACGGGGCGCGCCACGCCGATGGCATAGGCGACCTGCAGCTCCATCTCGTCCGCAAGACCGCTCGCAACGACGTTCTTGCAGATATAGCGTGCCATGTATGTCGCGCTGCGGTCCACCTTTGTGGGGTCCTTGCCCGAGAATGCGCCGCCGCCGTGAGGGCATCTGCCGCCGTAGGTGTCGACGACGATCTTTCTGCCTGTGAGGCCGCTGTCTCCCTCGGGTCCGCCGATCTCGAACCGCCCCGTCGGGTTGATGAGGTACTTGGTGTTCTCGTCGAGAAGGCCCGCGGGAATGACCGCCTTGATGACGTATTCCTTCATGTCGGCAGCGATTTGCTCCTGCGAGACGTCGGGGTCGTGCTGGGTGGAGAGCACGATGGTATCCACGCGCACGGGCGTCTTGCCCTCGTATTCGACGGTGACCTGCGTCTTGCCGTCCGGACGAAGGTAGGAGAGCGTGCCGTTTCTTCTCAACTCGGAGAGCTTTCTTGCGAGCTTATGGGCGAGCATGATGGGGAGCGGCATGAGCTCCTCCGTCTCCCTGCACGCATAGCCGAACATCATGCCCTGATCGCCCGCGCCGATGCGGTCGTAGGCGTCCCCGCCCGTCTTATCCTCGAGGGAGGAATCGACGCCGAGGGCGATGTCGGGAGACTGCCCGTGTACGAGCTCGATGATCTTGCACTTGTCATAGGCGAAATCGCCCGTCGTATAGCCGATGTCGCGGATGACCTTGCGCGCAATGGCGGAATAATCGACGTGAGCGCGGCTCGTCACCTCGCCTGTGATGAACAGCGTATTGTATGCAGCGCAGCATTCCACGGCCGCGCGCGTGTTCTCATCTCCCTTGATGAGCTCATCCAAAATGGTGTCCGCAATGCGGTCGCACACCTTGTCGGGATGCCCTTCCGTGACGCTCTCGCTCGAAAAAAATCTTCTCATGTTACTCGTATTTCCTTCAAATCGTTTTACTTATCGATTATAAGCGTGCGCGCGCGAAAAGTCAACTAATTGTGTTTGCTTTTGCAAAGGAAGTTGCTTTTTACGGGAGAAGATGATATAATCGCCTCATGGAATGCAGGCTTTGCCCCGTCATGTGCGGGGCGGACAGAGACAAGACTCCCGGGCGCTGCGGCGTCAGGGGGCTCACCGTGGCAAAGTACTATCTTCACCCCTTCGAGGAGCCGCCCATCTCCCACAAGAACGGGAGCGGGACGGTCTTTTTCGGCGGGTGTTCCTTAAGGTGCGTCTTCTGCCAGAATTACGAAGTCTCGCGTTCGAAGCGCGGCAAGGCGGTGACGCCTACGGAGCTTTCAAAAATCTTCGAAGAGCTCGAAGGGATGGGCGCGGACAACATCAATCTTGTCACGCCCGACCACGTCTCCGACCTCATCGCGGAAGCGCTCGCCTACCGCAAGCCGAAGGTTCCCGTCGTCTACAATTCGAGCGGCTATGCCCTGCTTCCCGCTCTCGAACGCATCGCGCCCTACATCGACGTGTATCTGCCCGATCTCAAATTCTGCTCCCCTGCCCTCTCCGAGCGCTATACGGGGCGGCGTGACTACTTCGAGCGGGCGAGCGAGGCCGTCGCTTTCATGGCGAAAAAGCCCGTCCTTTATGACGAGAGCGGCAAGATGCTCTCGGGTTGCATCGTAAGGCATCTTGTCCTGCCGATGTGCACGTCGGACTCCCTAAAAGTTTTGGATTTTTTGAAGGGAGTTCTTCCCGAGGAAGTGCCGCTCTCCATCATGCGGCAATATACGCCGATGGGCGACATCGAGGGCTTTCCCGAACTTGCCCGCCCCATCACGGCGCGTGAATATCACCGCGTTCTCGACTATGCGGAGAGCCTCGGCTTTGCGACCATCTTCACGCAGGAGAAGGAAAGCGCCGAGAAAGCGTTCATCCCCGTTTGGGATTTTTAAACGATTTTCGGGCATGTTGGGGCGGCGCTATTTTTGGCGGACAAGCCGCAGTTTGAGCTTTACGAGCCGCTTCGTCCATTTGGCGCACTGATTTGGAGGGGCGCACCGGAGCGCATCCTCCGCCCTTCTCACGGCGCGCAGCACATCTTGTTCCTTCATTTTATCAGCATTTCTCATACGGAGAAAAGTATGCTCGTCAATTTTGAAAACGTCTCATTTGCCTACCGCGACGTCCCCATTCTGCAGGACGTCAGTTTTTCGCTGCATGAAAACGAGAGCGTCGGGTTCATCGGCGGCAACGGCGAGGGCAAGACCACCCTTTTGAAGCTCCTCCTTGGAGAACTCACGCCCGACGAGGGCACCGTCTTTACCAAAAACAACCTGAAAGTCGGCTATCTCCCTCAAAACGGCGGGCTGGAGTCGGAAGGCACCGTGTACGCCGCCATGAGCGAGGTCTTTGAGGAGGATCGCCGTCTCATCGCCCGCCTGGAACGCGCGCAGACGGCGTTTTCTGCTGCCGATGAACGTGAGCGCGTTGCCCTCTCCTCTGAATTGGAAAGTTTACAGAGGCGCATCGATGCGCGCGACAGCTATCACGTCGACGTGCGCATCCGCACCGTCCTCAACGGCATGGGGTTTGAGAGCATGTACGACCAGGTCGTTTCCACGATGTCGGGCGGGGAAAAGACGCGGCTGAAACTGTGCCGTCTCCTTCTCGAAGAGCCCGAACTTCTCATTCTCGACGAACCGACCAACCACCTTGACATCAAGACGCTCTTTTGGCTTGAGGACTATTTAAGCTCCTATAAGGGGGCGATGCTCATCGTCTCGCACGACAGATACTTCCTCGACCGCCTGACGACGCGGACGCTGGAGCTCGAGCGCGGGCGCGTCCTCTCCTTCAAGGGAAATTACAGTAAGTATAAAGTTTTGAAGGACGAGCTCTTGAAGCAGCAGTGGCGCGAGTATGAGAAGCAGCAGGAGGAGATCGCGAAACTCCAGGACTACATCGACCGCAACATCGTGCGTGCGACGACCGCCAAGAGCGCGCTCTCGCGCGTCAATCAGTTGGAACGCATGGAGAAGCTGGAGCGGCCCACCCCTCCTCCAAAGCCGCCGCGGTTCGTGTTTGAATACGATACGCAGCCGTATGAACGCGTCGTCGAGGCGCACAATTTCGAGCTCTCCGTCGACGGAAAGGTGCTTATCCGAAATGGCGATTTTACCCTCCTTCGCGGTGAGAAATGCGCCCTCACGGGTGAGAACGGCACGGGCAAGACGACGCTTTTGAAGTACCTTCTCACCCCCGACGGAAAGGTGCAGCACGCGAAGTTCGTGAAGATCGGCTACTACGATCAGGAGAACGCCGATCTCGACCCCGAGGAGCGCGTGCTCGACGCATTTTGGGGCAAGAATACGCTGATGTCGCAGACGGATGCGCGAAAGCTCCTCGCGCAGGCGGGCATCGAGGCGGACGACGTCGGCAAGAAGGTCAAGGAACTCTCGGGCGGGCTGCGCGCGAAACTCGAACTCGCCATTTTGGAGAGCCGCCGCGGAAACGTCCTCTTTCTGGACGAACCGACCAACCATCTCGACCTTCCAGCGCGTGAGGCACTCGAGGAGGCGCTCAAAAACTTCGACGGAACAATTCTGTTTGTCTCTCACGACCGCCGCTTCATCGAGGCTATCGCGGGTAAGATCGCACTCATTGAGGACAATGAACTCACTCTCTTTACGGGCAGCTATCAGGAGTTTTTGGAGCGTAAAAGCGCGGAGAAAAAACCGGCGCCCGTCAAGGAGAAGCAGGAACCCAAGGAAAAGAGCGTGCAGGGTTACCGCTCCAAGGAGGACCGCGCACGCGAAGCGAAACGCAAACAGCGCACCAAGGAGATCGAACAGCGGCTCGAGGCGCTCGAAGCGGAGGAAGTCTCTCTCAACGAGGAACTAGCCTCCCGCGCCGCCGATTACAATGCCGTGCGTGAGATCACCGCAAAGCTGGAAGCGCTCCGCCAAGAATCGGATAATTTATACGAAGAGTACGAAACGCTCATTTAATTACGGTGCATAGATGGTATTATGTCTGACATAGTACTATGCAAAACGCCGAAAAATGCGATTTCGATATAAAAAATAAGGACTGCAAGCAACTTGCAGCCCTCTTTTTTGTGAAGTTAGTCCTCTGTCGTCTCCATGGACGCAAGGCCGAAGGAGATCTGCAGGAGAATGGGATCCATCTGCGTGGGAGCCAGTTGGATGAGTTTGGTGTCGTTTTCGATGACCGCCATGCCCATGCTCCAGCCCGCCTGATGGATGCGGGAGTCATACGAGACGAGCATCGGGACTTGCTCCCAAGGCCCCTCTCCGAGGTTGTAGTTGACGAGGAAGTTACCTGGGTCTCGGAGCCCTAACCAGCCGCTGTCGCGCTTGCCGCTCAAGATGATGGTGCCGTTGGGACCGCCGTTCTTCGTCCAAAGGCAATACGGCATGCTGCCGACGAACTTGCCTTCCTTCGTCTCGGGGCGGGTCCCCCACGAGGCGGGATCGCCGAAGTCCATGCCGTCGTCACTCATCTTGAAGTGGACGTCGCAGTCGGGCTCGCCGACGATCTCATAGCACATGAAGTACTTGCCGTTGGGAAGCTGCGTCACGATCGCCATGCCGGGGCGGTGAACGCCGTCTGGAATGGCGACGACGAGCTTCTCCTCTCCCCACGTCTTGCCGCCGTCCTTCGAGCTGATGACGGCGAGCGTCTGATTGAAGCGCCTGTCGGTGTGAGGGCGCTCGTCGGTGAAGACGATGGTAATGTCGCCCTCCTTGTTGAGGTAGATGAAGGGCTCCCAAACGGGGCCGAGCTCTTCCCAGTTCTGCTCGACGGGCGGGCCGCCGATGGCGTAGCTGGAGCGGTACTCCCACGTTCTGCCGTGGTCGCGGCTGATGTAGAGCTGGAGTTCGGTCGCGTGGAAGTCGAGCGGAACGGAGTTGCCCGAGAAGAGCAGCGTGCCTGCGGGCAGGTCGTCGCACTGCTTGGGAAGTTCGAAGAGGACGGGCTGGAATCGGATCCCCCAGCCGTTCTTGGTGTCCGCCATGTCCGAGCGGTGCGACCACGTCTTGCCGCCGTCCGTGCTCTCGTAGATGGGCGAGACGGGCGGTTCCTTCAGGGTCGAGTGATCGAACGTCGCAAGCAGGGTGCCGTTCTCTTCGCCAGCGTAGTGGAGCTCGATGACGCGAGGATAGAGCACGCCGCCGCCGGGATAGACTTCCTCTTTGCGAGGAGCCATCACAACGCCGAAGAACTCTTTGTTGAGTTTTAATGCCATGATTTTCCCCCTATCGTTTTTAATAAACCTATTATAGCAAACGATGGCGCGAAAATCAATACCCTTCCTAAAATTTCCAAAGATTTTTGTTTTTGATGCGCGCGGTGAGAGGTGGTTAAGACCCGTGATTTGATCTTCGGTTGGACGGTCCAAGCTCAACCAACAAATGCCATGAAAAAAGCACCCTCGAAAGGGTGCTCATTTTCTGGAGCTACTGGCTGGACTTGAACCTTTCGAAGATTTTTCAAATGGTCGTTTCGGCCTCACGAACGGGTGATTTTGATGATTTTTCCTTTTTCGTGAGGGCTTTCCATGACCGTTAAAATCGTTCCCCAAAGTTCCCCCCAAATTAAGTGTTGATTGTGTGAGGCAAGCGGACCTGTATAAAGGTCCGCTTGCGTCGTCTATTCGTCCGTACATTTGTCCGCACATCGCTTGTCTGTACATCTGTCCGTACATCAACCGTTTTTCTTTTGGGAGCGCATATAGAAGAAAATGCCCACGCCGATGCCGCCCGCAAAAAGGACAACGACGACCACGATCAGCGCAATCGCCCAACCGGGGAGAGAATCACCGTTCGCCGCGGGAAGGCCGTCATCGAACGTCGGCATATCGCTTTCGACATCATAGTATATAACATCCTGATGCCCGCATACGGTGCATTGCACATAGTCTTCTAAAAGCTCTCCATCCTCAGTAAACACGCTGCGAACGCTCCAATAGTCGTGGTCTCCAAGCCCTGTAACGTCCTTTTTATAATACTCCCCGCAGTCAGGGCAGTAATAAAGAGAATAGCCTTCCTCAATGCACGTTGCCGGCCTTGTAACTATGAATATTCCGTTTTCATGCGTACAAACCTCTTCTGCACTTGCGAAGTGCGTCGTCCCGGACGGAACGAGGCAAGCAGCCACAAGACAAAGAGCGAGAAGAGCCGCCGCCCAACATTTTTGCAATCTCCAATTCATCTTTACACCTCATATATATATATGCTTTATCCTATTCTACAACGCTTTCAGTATCTTGTCAAGACGCAAAATGCATATTGCCGGGCCATTTTCTCAAAGTGCTTTCAGCTTTGGGCTGCAATATCCTTTCGGATCAGCTCCTTGATGTAAGTGTTCACCGCTTCGACACTTTCGAGCTTCTCAATAATGTCTTTGTCGTGTTCGACGTGACATTTCAGATGGTACCCTTTGAACCGCGCCTTTACTTCCGGTTTCGCTTCATAGCGAGCTTGCGCCCGCTTCAATGCCTCTGATTTTGCCATGTTTCACCTCTTATTATTCTTTCTCATACCAAAAGGTGGGAAGGTGGAATACAAAAAAATCCCCATTCCTCAGCAGGCCCAAGGGCTGCTTGATTTAAGCAAACCGATTACAATGCCATATGTTTATTCTAAATTTGCTCATTTGATGAAAGAAGCTCTCGGTGAGGAAAATCTCACGTCATATAATCTGCGACACACATTTGCGTCATTATGTGCAGAAAAAGTTCGTGAAGAGGTCGTAGAGATATGGATGGGAGACAGTCCTGAAAGGCTTGTCGGGAAGTAGTATATCCATTATTCGGATGAGTTTATGAAGGAGCAGATGAGCAAGGTGGAATTTTACCTGTAATATCTGTAACAATAATTCCCCAAAAATTCCCCAAAATTCGTGATTTAATAGCATTATAATGAAAAAAGAGCCCCATATATTGTAGATGTCGCACCAGACAAACACAATATATAGGGCCAATGGAGCTACTGGCCGGACTTGAACCGGCGACCTGCTGATTACGAATCAGCTGCTCTACCGACTGAGCCACAGTAGCACCTGCGCTTCACAACGCTTGTCTATTATACAAAATGCCCGCGGAAAATGCAAGCGTTTTTCGCCCGTAATTTATACTTTTTTTCCGCGAGGCACAAATAGTCTCACATCGCCGCGCTCGGCCGTCACCTCGATGCTTCCCTTCATGCCCTCCTCGCCGTCGAAGTCCCAGACGACGTCATTTTCCGTCTCGATCTTGATGTGCTTTCCGCTCAACGTTACGATGTCCTTCTTCTTCACTCTGCAGCCAAAGAGGAAGAGCGTCGCGAGCGAAAAGTACTTGGTGAGCTTTTGGAAGAGGTTGGGGCGCGACGCCTGACGGATGACGACGACCTCGAGTTTTCCGTCCTTCATGCTGGCACTGCGGTTGATGGGCCAGCCCGCGACAGAGCGCCCGTTGAGCACAAAGACGAGGACGGCCGAGCTTTCGAATGTCTTGCCGTCGCAGTCGATCTTTAGGGGAAAGACCTGAAAGTCGAGGTTGTGCAGGATGGCCTCCACGGCATAGGCAGCCGCCCCCATCACGCGCTTCAAGGGCTGCGGCGTGTTGTAGGTCGCGCTCGTGAACGCCCCTGCCGCCACGATATACATGGCGCGGCGCTCCCCCACCTTCATGCAGTCGAGCTTCTCCGTCCGCCCGCTTAAGATGACGTCGAGCGCGCCCTTGATGCTTCTCGGAATGTCGAGCGAGCGGGCGACGTCGTTGACCGTTCCCGTGGGAAGATAGCCGAGCGGCGTGGTGCTGCCCTCGGCGGCCTGTAAGACGTCGTTGAAGGTGCCGTCGCCGCCCGAGAAGATGACGGCGTCGTAGGCCTTGAGACCCGCCTTGACGCGCTCCATGAGCTCTTCGGGGCTCGTCGTTTGGACTGCATCCACTTCGTCGTAATTGCGGTGCAGTCTGCGCTTGATATAGCCAAGCTTTTTGCCCACCCTGCCGCGGCCGCTGCCGTGGTGATAGAGGAAGAGACAGCGCATCACTTGCGCCTCCTGCGGAGAATGTCGCCCTCTTGAAGGGCATACGGACAGTCAAAGGAGACGACTTCCTGCACGCGCTTGGCGTCAGGGCAGGGTGCGCCTGTGCTGTCCTTCATGTTGCGGACGGTGACCGTCTTTTGAAAGTGCTCGGAGGGAGAGAGAATTTCCAGGACATCGCCTTCATAAAAGCGGGTGCGCATTTCGGCAAAGACGCGGCCCTGTTCGGAGGCGCCTGAGGCGGGCTCATAGCCCCTGACGACGGCGATGAACTCACAGGTGCCCTTGGTCTGGGAATTGTCGTAGGAGACCGTCTCATGGTTGTCTCCGAGGGTGTAGGCGGTCGTGTAGTCGCGGTGCGCCGCGGCAGACAGCTCCCCTTCGAGTGCGGCGAGATCGCCCCCGTCCATGAGACGGCGGTAGGCGTTGACGACGGTCGCGAGGTAGTACTCGCTCTTCATGCGGCCCTCGATCTTGAAGGAGCAGACGCCCGCATCGGCGAGCTCAGATAAGTGCGCGCTCATGTTGAGGTCCTTGCTGTTGAGAAAATAGGTGCCCCTCTCGTCCTCCTGTACCTCCGTCCAGCCGTCGTTTTTGCTCTCCGAGGTGCGGATCTCATAGCGGTAGCGGCAGGCCTGCACGCACGCGCCTCGGTTGGAGGAGCGGCCGTCGAGGTAGTCGGAGAGAAGGCAGCGTCCGCTGTAGGAGATGCACATCGCGCCGTGGACGAAGGCCTCGAGCTCCATATCGGGCACATAGGCGTGGATGTCGGCGATCTCCCGGAGGGAGAGCTCCCTTGCGAGCACGACGCGGCTTGCGCCCAGTTCCTTCCACATCGCGACGGCCTCTCTGTTCGTCGTGTTGGCCTGCGTGGAGATGTGGACGGGAAGATGAGGCGCCGCCCTTCTGCACGCGCGGAACACGCCTAAATCGGAGATGAGCACGGCGTCCGCCCCCATCTCCCGGAGCGTGCGGAAGTAGTCCTCGAGCACGGAGAAATCGGCGTTGCGGGCGAAGATGTTGCAGGCGATGTAGACCTTCTTGCCGAGCGCGTGCGCATAGGAGATGCCCTCGCGGAGCTCGTCGTCCGTGAAGTTATCGGCAAAGGTGCGGAGGGAAAAGTTCTTGCCGCCCGCATAGACGGCGTCCGCGCCATAATAGAAGGCAAGTTTGAGTTTTTTGAGGTTGCCCGCGGGAGCGAGCAGTTCGCAGTTTTTCATGGTCAACATTGGGAAGTTCGCAAGGACAGGTGCTCAGCGCTTTTCGCTCACGGCGAGGCCCTCGCCGATCTTGAGGACGGTCGTTTCAAGCTCCGGGTCGTCCTGAAGGAACCGAAGGTACTCGCGGATGTGCTCGACGAGCATTTTCCGCTTCTTGGGCACGGGAACGCTGCCGTCTACCCAGCCGAACAAGAGCACGTCGTCCGAGAGCAGCACGCCGCCCTTTTTCAAGAGCCGCTTGCAATCGGGAAGATAGCGGCGGTACTGCACCTTGGGTCCGTCGAGGAAGATGAGGTCGTATTTCCCTTCAAGGAGAGGCAGGATGTCGCCCGCGTCTCCTTCATGGAGCGTCGCGCGCCCCTCCACGCCGAAGTGACGGAAGTTTTCGCGCGCCGACTTTGCCCGCTCTGCGTCGAGTTCGATGGCGGTGAGCGTCGCCTCGGGGGCCTCTAAGAGCATATAAATCGAGGTGAGACCCTCCGCCGCACCTATTTCAAGGATATGCTTTGGCTTTCGCTCGCGGACAATTTTGAGGAGGTAGGAAAGCGTGTCGTCGGGCACGGTGGGATCGCGGCCCCCCTTCGCCCGTTCGCGGAGCGCGGAGAGCTCTTTGAAAAGTTCGTTCATACAATACAGTAAGACCGCGGCGTGCGCGGTCTTTTCATTCAAAGCTCCTGCACGACGGGAAGGATCATGGGAGACTGTTTGGTCTTTTTGAAGAGGTGGTTCTTGACGGCGCGCTTTAAGGAAGCGGCGATGTCGGAGGCGGCCGTCTGCGCGTTCACGCTGTCGAGCGTCTTTTCGACGACGTTTTTAAGCTCGCGCATCGAGGACTGCTCGTCCTGGAACACGAGGCCACGGCATTCGATGTCGGGATCGCCCAAAATGACGCCGTTTGAGAGCACGACGGAGATGACCACGAGGCCCTCCTCGGACATTCTGAGACGGTCCTTGAGCGCCTCGCTCCTGCCGAAGTCCTCGAAGCCTTCGCCGTCGATGAGGCGGGCGCCCGCGGGGAAGCTCTCGCCCTGACGCAGGCTGTCGTCCGTCACCTCGACGCAGGTGCCGATGTCGGGGATGAAGATGCGCGAGGACGGCATCCCGAGCTCCTCGGCAAGCAGCGCGTGGCGCTTCAAGTGGCGGTATTCGCCGTGCACGGGGATGAAGAACTTGGGGTCAAGCAGCGTGTGCAGGATCTTGTGCTCCTCCTGGCAGGCGTGGCCGGAGACGTGGATCTTCTCGAGACTCTCATACACGACGTTGGCGCCCTTCTTGTAGAGGTTATTGATGACGCTGTAGATCATGCGCTCGTTCCCGGGGATGGGGCTCGCGGAGATGATGATGGTGTCGTTGGAGCCGATGGTCACCTTGTTGAACTCGCCTGCGGCCATGCGGGTGAGCGCGCTCATGGGCTCGCCCTGAGAGCCCGTCGAGATGATGACGATCTCTCTATCGAAGTAGTTCTTGGTCTTTTCGACGTCGACGAGCACGCCCTCGGGGATGGTCATCTCCCCGATCTTGAGCGCGGCCTCCACGACGTTGAACATGCTTCTGCCCGAGAAGGCGACTTTCCGACGGAACTTGACGGCGATGTCGATGATCTGCTGAAGCCTGTGCACGTTGGAGGCGAACGTCGCAATGATGATGCGGCGGTCGGCGTTTTCGGCAAAGAGGTGCTCGAGCGTCGTCCCCACCACCTTTTCGCTCATCGTGTAGCCGGGGCGCTCGATGTTGGTGGACTCGCCGAGGTATAAGAGCACGCCCTTTTTGCCGTATTCGGCGATCTCCGCAAGGTCGATGGGCCTGCCCGCGACGGGAGTTAAGTCGATCTTGAAGTCGCCGCTGTGGAAGATGATGCCGTAGGGCGTCTCGATGGCGAGCGCCATTGCACCCGCAATGGAGTGGTTGACGTTGACGAAATTGACGGTAAATACCCCCGCTTTCACGCGATCATGGGGCGCGACGGTCTGCTCGACAACGTTGTTGAGGCGGTGCTCGCGCAGCTTGTTGTCGACGAGCGCGAGCGTCAACTTGGAGCCGTAGACGGGCGTCGAAGGCAGTAGTTCCTTCATGAGATAGGGAACGCCGCCGATGTGGTCCTCATGCCCGTGCGTCAGAAAGACGCCGCGCACCTTGTTCTTGTTCTGGACGAGGTAGGTGATATCGGGGAACACGAGGTCGATGCCCGGCATTTCCTCCGTCGGGAAGATGATGCCCGCATCGATGACGATGATGTCGTTGCCGTACTCGATGGCGGTCATGTTCTTGCCGATCTCGCCGACGCCGCCGAAGAAGAGCACCTTGATGGGCTTCTTCTTTTTGCCGCGCGGCTGCTTTTCCTTCTGAGGCTGGCCCTTCTGCGCCTTTGCGGCAGGCTGGGCTTTTTCGGGCTGCTGCTTTTTGGCCGCCGTCTTCTGCGGCTGTTTGGGAGCAGCGGCGGGTGCGGCCTCCGTCTTTTCGGGGAGCTTCGTCCCCTTTCCCTTGGCGCGGGAGCGGCGCTTCGGGGTATATCCAGCCTCCTCCATCGCTTCCTTCGTGAAGAGCTTTTGTTCGTTTCTCTCTTCGCCCTTTTCGCTCTGAGCGGCGTTCTTTTTCGCCTGTTCGCGGTTGTATGCTTCGATGCCGTTCAAAATGGCCAGCTCGATGGCGCTCCGCCCTTCCTGTTTCTTGTCTTTCTCCAAAAATGGCTCCTTTGCCCGCGGCACAACAAATAAGAGAGAAAAGACCTCTCCTTTCCCTGTTTTGCCGATGCCGTCGGGCGCTATCATAGTTTTGTATTTATCTTTTCACGCTCTCAGCGTGAACCATTCTAAATGCCGATGGCCCAAACGCAGGGCCGTTTCCTCTATTTTACACGAAAATCGCATAAAAGTAAATATCTTTTCCCCTGAATTTTGCGCAGAATTTGTAAATTTTCCCATATTTTGTACCGTGAGCGGCGAATTTGAAAAAATGTCGTCAAATGCTTGCCAAACGCAGCGAGAAGGTCTATAATAATTTATGAAAACTTATGCGTGGAAATCGGCGGGATTATGCGGTTTTCACGAATAATTTTATATTTGGGAGGTAATTATGAGAGCTTATAACTTTTCCGCAGGCCCTTCCCAGCTCCCCCTTGAGGTCCTTGAGGAAGCGCAGAAGGAGTTCCTTGATTTTGCGGGCACGGGGATGTCCGTCACGGAGATCTCGCACCGCAACAAGAAGTTTGAAGAGATCGTCAACGAAGGCACGGCGCTTCTGCGTGAGCTTCTGAACATTCCCGACGACTATGCGGTCATCTTCGTGCAGGGCGGCGCGAGCCAGCAGTTCGCGGCGGTTCCCCTCAACCTCATGCACAAGGGCAAGGCCGACTATGTGGTGACGGGCAACTTCGCCAAGAAGGCCTTCCAGGAGGGCAAGATCTACGGTGATGCTGCCTGCGTTGCCTCCTCCGAGGATAAGACTTATACCTATATCCCCGATGTCAAATCGATCCCCTTCCGCGAGGATACCGACTATGTGCACATCTGCGCAAACAACACCATCTTCGGCACGCGCTATATCGAGTTCCCCGAGACCAAGGCGCCCCTCGTTGCGGATATGTCCTCGGACATTCTTTCGCGCGAGATCGACGTTTCGAAATTCGGCGTCATCTATGCGGGCGCACAGAAGAACCTCGCTCCTGCGGGCGTGACGCTCGTCATCGCCAAGCGCGACCTCATTCAGGAGCCCCTCTCCATCTGCCCCACCATGCTCAAGTGGAAGGTGCAGGACGAGAACAACAGCCTCTATAACACCCCTCCCTGCTTCTCCATCTACATGGCGACGCTCGTGCTGCGCCGTCTGAAGAGACTGGGCGGCATCAAGGCCATCAACGAGATCAACGAGTACAAGGCGGGGCTTCTCTATGACTTCATCGACAACTCCGATTTCTACACGAACAATGTCGAGAAGAAGTACCGCTCCATCATGAACGTGCCATTCGTCACGCCCGATAAGGACCTCGACGCGGCCTTCATCAAGGGGGCGACCGAGCGCGGCCTCGTCTCCCTGAAGGGGCACAGGCTCGTGGGCGGCATGCGCGCGTCCATCTACAACGCGATGCCTGTCGAGGGCGTCAAGGCGCTCATCGAATACATGAAAGAGTTTGAAAAGGAGAACAAGGCATGAAGATCTTAAAGCTCAACTCCATCTCCCCCGCCGCAGACGAGACCTTCCGCGGCTATGAGTATTCCGATTCCGTTGAAAACCCCGACGGCATCATCCTTCGTTCCTTTTCGATGCACGACTATCCCCTCGGGGATAACCTGCTCGCCGTGGCGCGTGCGGGCGCGGGCGTCAACAACATCCCCATCGACAAGTGCACCGAGCAGGGCATCGTCGTGTTCAACACCCCGGGCGCCAACGCCAATGCGGTGAAGGAGCTCGTCCTCTGCGAACTCTTCCTCGGCGGCAGAAAGATCGTCGACGGCGCCAACTGGGTGCAGTCCCTGAAGGGACAAGAGGGCGTCGGCAAGCTCGTTGAGAAGGGCAAGGGCAAGTTTGCGGGGCAGGAGGTCATGAAGAAGACGCTCGGTGTCATCGGCCTCGGCGCGATCGGTGCGATGGTCGCCAACGCCGCCATCGACCTCGGTATGTCCGTCATGGGGTACGACCCTTTCATCTCCGTCAAGAACGCATGGCTCATCAACAACCGCGTCAAGTTCACGTCCGAGCTCTCCGCGATCTTCGCAAACTGCGACTTCATCACGCTGCACGTTCCCCTCACGCCCGACACGAAGGGCATGATCAATAAGGATGCCATCGCTGCCTGCAAGGACGGCGTCGTCATCATCAACAATGCGCGCGGCGACCTCGTCGATTCGGACGCCATGATCGAAGCCGTTGCAAGCAGCAAGGTGGCGCGCTATATCACCGACTTCCCCGATGAGAAGCTCTTGGGGCACGAGAACATCCTCTGCGTCCCCCACCTCGGTGCCAGCACGCCCGAGGCCGAGGACAACTGCGCCTACATGGCCGCCAAGCAGCTCACCGACTATCTCGAGAACGGCAACATCGTCAACAGCGTCAACTACCCTGCCGTGTCCATGCCGAGAACGAGCGTCTCGCGCGTGTGCGTGCACCACAAGAACGTCAAGGAGATCCTCTCCAAGATCCTCGCGATCGTCTCCTCGCAGGGCATCAATATCGCCCATATGCAGGACCAGAGCCGCGGCGAGTACGCCTACCTTGTGCTCGACCTCGACGACAAGCTCAGCCCCGAAGCGGTCGAACTCATCCGCCGCGTCTCGGGCGTTATCCGCGTCCGCGTCCTCTAAATGACAATAAGAAAAGCGCCGTCCCCCTCGGGACGGCGTTTTTGTATGCGCTTTACGGTTTGACCTTCTGTAAGATCTCCGAGACGGAGGCGGCAAGGGAGTCGAGCGTGCCCTCTCCGAAGGGGTCGCTCAGGCCTGCGCGTTTCACGAGGTCGCGGAAGGGAATGGTGCCGCCCGCGGCGACGAACTCCTTATAGCGGCGAAGGGCCTCGTCGTGGTCCTTGTCCGAGAGCACGAGGAACCCGAATGCGACCGTCTGTGCGAGGCAGTAGTCGATGTAGTAGAACGGGCTCTCGTAGATGTGCATCTGATACTGCCAGCGGGTGCCCTCCTCGAGATAGGGAATGCCCTCGAAGGTGAGGTAAGGGCGGTACGTCCTTTCGAGTTCGAGGTATGCCTTGTCGCGCTCCGCGGGCGTCCAGTCGGGGTTCTCGTAGACGAGGTGCTGGAATTCATCGACGATGCAGCCGTATGGAATGAAGGAGAGCGCGTCCGCGAGGTGTTTGAAGCGGTAGCCGCCCGCCCTATCGCCGAAGAAGCGGTCCATATACGGCCAGCAGAGGAACTCCATGCTCATCGAGTGGCACTCCGCCGTCTCCATGCCGCACGCATCGTCGAAATCGATGCCGTTTTTGTCGGAGGTGTATGCCGCGAACGAGTGGCCGAATTCGTGCGTGAGAACGTCCACATCCGCCGTGGTGCCGTTGAAGTTGGCAAAGATGAAGGGCTGATGACAGGTGCCGATGAAGGTGCAGTAGCCCCCGCCCGCCTTGTTCTTGCGGCTTGCGACATCGAGCGCGCCCGCCTCCACCATGCTGTCGAAGAAGGCGCCGATCTCAGCGTCCATCTCGTGATACATCCCGCTCGCAGCCTTGAATGCCTCGGGAATGGTGAGCGTGAAGGGAGGGTTGCCCTCCTTGGTGTAGACGTCGTTGTCCGAGAAACGGAACACATCCAGCCCCATCTCTTCCTTGATGTTCTCCTTGAGCGCGTTGACGACGGGAACGAGCGCCTCCTTCACGTTGGCGCGGAAGGCTTCCACCATCTCGCGGTCATAGCCCGTCCTGCCCATGCGGTAGTAGCCGAGCTCGACATAATTCTTGTAGCCCATCTTCTTGGCCATGCGGTCGCGGAGGTGCACGAGGCGGTCGTAGATGTCGTCGAGCTTCTCGCGGTTCTTCTGAAGGCCGAGGCCGATGGCGTCCGCTGCCTGTTTTCTGACGGCGGGGTCGGGGTCCTCCAATCTTCCGCGCAGGACGGTGAGCGGGATACGCTCGCCATGCCATTCGAAGAGCATGCCCGCCATGAGCTGGGAGTACTCCGTCTGCAGCGCGTTCTCCTGCTGTTCTTCTTCGACGATGTCCTCGGAGTGTGCCTTAATGGCGCACTCATACCCCTTGAAGATGACGCTTCCGAGCTTATCCTCGAGCTCCTTCCGGAAGGGGCTGTCGAGCATCACGCGGTAGTACTTCGTGAGGTCGTTCTGAAGGATGGGATAGACTTCGTCGTAGTAGTCCATCTCGCCCTTGTAGAAGGGATCGGCGGTGTTCTGCGTGAAGCGGATGTTCGCAATGGTCGACGCAGAATTGAACTTGTTGCGCTCGTCGTTGATGCGCTTGCGGGCGGCGATGAGTTCGTCCGCAGTCTTGGCCTGTTCGGCTTCGGCGAAGAAGTCCTTGAACGCTTTTTGCATCTCCTCCAGCGTCACACGGCTGTAGGGAAGGTCGTTTACTTTCGTCATGATTTCCTCCAAACGGTGCTTTCTCTCTATTTTACTCCCCTTTCCGCGATTTGTCAATCCCCCATTTTTTGCAATGACGATGCCCGCCGCAAGGCATATCATGCACCAATAGAGAAATAGAAAGAACACGACGACGAGCGAAAGCGCGCCGTAGAGCTTCTCCTTGCTTCCGAGGCGGGCGTAGACGACAAAGACGATGCTCGCTCCCAGCCACAGGAGCGCAATGAGGAGGCTCCCCTCCCTCGCCGCCCGTTTTGGGAGTCTTTGCGGGGAGATATAGAAGATGAAGAGCCGCGCCGTAAGATAGCCGAGGACGAGAAAGAGCGCTCCCATGAGGACGCTGCGCCAAGCGGACGGGAGCGGCTGCATCGCCCGCTGCAAAAGGACGAGCGCCCCCGCCGCGGCGGCAAGGACGAGCACGGCGATGAGCGTCACGAGAACGGCCGAAAGGCGCGCCCTCAGCCCCCTATGCGTTGAGATGCCTGAGAGCAGTTCGCCGCTCCTTCTCAGGTGATAGAAGAACGCGGAGGCAGACCACAAGGTCGTCACGAGGAGCACGATGCCCGCGCCCGAGGCGGCCTCCCCCGCGTGCTCGCTCACATAAGAGAGAAGCTCCTCCGCCCAAGCAAAGAGTTCGAAGGTGAGGTCCTCTGCCGTGATGCCCGTCCGCCCGAGGAGCAGCGTCAGCCAAAAGAAGAGCGGCACCACCGAGAGGACGAGAAAGAAGGTGAGCGCGCCTGCGATCGTCGTCACGCGATGACGCGTAAGAAGCGCGGAGAGCGCGCGGACACGGGCATATCCCCGTTTGATGAGGCCTTTGAATTTGGTCGCCATGCCTCTATTGTGTGCAAAAAAAGCTCCCCGCCGAAGCGGAGAGCGATTTTTTATTCGAGTTCGAACGCGCCCGTGTAGAGCTGGTAGTAGGTACCCTTCTGCTCGATGAGCTGTTCGTGCGTGCCGCGCTCGATGATGCGGCCGTGGTCGAGCACCATGATGACGTTGGAGTTCTTGACCGTGGACAGGCGGTGGGCGATGACGAACACCGTTCTGCCCTCCATCAGCTTATCCATACCGCGCTGGACGATGGCCTCGGTGCGGGTATCGATGGAGCTCGTCGCCTCGTCGAGGATCATGACGGGCGGGTCTGCAACGGCTGCACGCGCGATGGAGAGGAGCTGCCTCTGCCCCTGCGAGAGATTGGTGCCGTTGTGGGTGAGCATGGTGTCGTACCCTTCGGGCAGGCGGGAGATAAAGTCGTCCGCACCAGCAAGGTGGGCTGCCGCCATGCATTCCTCGTCGGTCGCGTCCAGTCTGCCGTAGCGGATGTTGTCCATGACCGTTCCCGTGAAGAGGTTTGTATCCTGCAGGACCATGCCGAGCGAGCGGCGGAGCTCGGACTTCTTGATCTTGTTGATGTTGATGCCGTCGTAACGGATCTTGCCGTCTGCAATGTCGTAGAAGCGGTTGATGAGGTTGGTGATCGTCGTCTTGCCGGCACCCGTCGCGCCAACGAAGGCGACCTTCTGGCCGGGGCGGGCGTACAGCGTGATGTTGTGAAGGACGATCTTATCGGGCGTGTAACCGAAGTCGACGTCGTACATTCTCACGTCGCCTTCGAGCTTGGTATAGGTGAGCGTCCCGTCGTGGTGAGGGTGCTTCCAAGCCCACATGCCCGTGCGCTCCTCGCACTCGGTGATGTTGCCGTTCTCGTCCTCCTTCGCGTTGACGAGGGTGACGTACCCGTCGTCCGCTTCCGGAGGTTCGTCGATGAGCTGCGTGATGCGCTTGGCGCCCGCAAGGCCCATGACGACCGAGTTGACCTGCTGGGAGACCTGGCCGACGTTGTTACTGAACTGGCGGGTCATCTGCAGGAAGGCGACGACGACTGCGACCGAGAAGGGAGCGATCTCGATGATGTTCGTGACGGAACCGCCCGAGATCTCAAGGATGCCGAGGTTGTTGACGCCCGTGATCATGAAGAACGCGCCGCAAAGCGCCACGATGACGTACATGATTTGGCCGACGTTCATGATGATGGGCATGAGCATATTGGCATAGCGGTTCGCGCGGTCTGCCTGCTCGAAGAGGTGATCGTTGACTTTATCGAAGTCGCGCTTTGCCTCTTCCTCGTGACAGAACACCTTGACGACCTTCTGCCCGTTCATCATCTCCTCGATGAAGCCCTCCGTCTTACCGATGGCGCGCTGCTGTTCGAGGAAGTACCTGCCCGAACCGCCGCCGATGATCTTGGTGATGAAGAACATCGCGACGATGCCGACTACGACGATGAGAGTCAGGTACAGGCTGTAGTAGACCATCATCACAAAGAGCGTGAGCACCATGACACCCGAGCGCAGGATCTGCGGCAAGCTGACCGCGATCATCTGGCGGAGCGAGTCGATATCGTTGGTGTAATAACTCATGATATCGCCGTGGTTGTGCGTATCGAAGTAGCGGATGGGAAGGTCCTGCATCCCGTCGAACATCTGCTCGCGCATCTTGGCGAGGAAGCCCTGCGTGATGATGGCAAGCAGCTGCGCATGGATGGCGCCGAAGATGAGCGACACCACATACATGCTGATGAGCGTGAGCATATTGACGAGGATCTCATGTCCGATGCCCGTGGCCCAGCCTGCCCACCCGGCGCCTTCAACTCCTGCAGCGATAGCAGCCTGTTCCGCATCGATGGCGGCATAGATGTTCTCCATGAAGATGGCGGGCAGCGAGCTGACGATAGCGTTGATGACGAGGAATACGATGGTGATCGTCATCATGCCGGGGTAGTAATGGAAGAGCGACTTCATCACGTGGGAGAAGGTGCCCTTCTGCTTTTTGGGTTTTACCTGAGGTGCTTCCGGAGAAGCGGGGCGCACTTTTGCGTGAAGTTTAGTTTTCATCGCTGCCTGCCCCCTTTACCTGAGAGTGATAGACTTCTGCATAGATGGGATTGGTCTTGATGAGGTCTTCGTGCTTGCCGATGGCGTTGATCTTGCCGCCGTCCATGACGATGATGCGGTCTGCGTCCTCCACCGAGGAGATACGCTGCGCAATGATGATCTTGGTCGTCGTGGGGATGTAGTCGCGGAAGGCCTTGCGGATGAGCGCGTCGGTGTGGGTATCGACGGCGCTCGTCGAGTCATCGAGGACGAGGATCTTGGGCTTCTTCAGAAGGGCGCGCGCAATGCAGAGACGCTGCTTCTGGCCGCCCGAGACGTTGGTACCGCCCTGCTCGATGTAGGTGTCGTACCCCTTCGGGAAGCCGCGGACGAATTCATCCGCCTGTGCGAGTTTGCAGGCTTCGACGAGCTCTTCGTCCGTCGCGTCGGGATTGCCCCAACGGAGGTTTTCCTTGATGGTGCCCGAAAAGAGGACGTTCTTCTGAAGCACGACGGCGACCTGGTTTCTCAGCGCCTTGAGATCATACTGTCTTACATCGACGCCGCCCACCTTGACGCTCCCCTCCGTCACGTCATAGAGACGGGAGAGAAGGTTGACGAGCGAGGTCTTGGAGGAACCCGTGCCGCCGATGATGCCGATGGTCTCGCCCGACTTGATGTGAAGATCGATGTCGCTCAGGACGTACTTCTCGGCCGTCGGGGAATACTTGAAGTTGACGTGATCGAAGTCGATGGAACCGTCCTTGACCTCGAACACGGGGTTTTCGGGATCGTGCAGGGTACTCTTTTCTTGAAGGATCTCGACGATACGGCGCGCGGACTCCATGGACATGGCGATCATGGCGAACACCATCGAGAACATCATGACGGAGGAGAGGATCTGCATTCCGTACACAATGAGCTGGGAGACCTTCGCGACGTTGTAGGCGGGCTCGCCCACCGTCATGATGAGGTAGGAGCCGACGAACAGCACCGACGAGAGCACGCCGTAGAAGGCGAACTGCATGATGGGGTCGTTCCACGCGAGCAGGCGCTCCGCCTTGGTGAAGTCCTTCATGAGGGCGGTGGACGTCTTTGCGAACTTCTTCTTTTCGTACTCCTCTCTCACATACGCCTTGACGACGCGGATGCCGCCGACGTTCTCCTGAACGGATTCGTTCATGTCGTCGTACTTGTGGAAGAGACGGCGGAAGGTGGGCATGACCTTATACATGATGGCAAACAGCGCGATAGCTACGAGGGGCACCACCGCGAGGAAGATCCACGCGAGGTCGCCGCCCATCACGAACGCCATGATGAAGGAGAAGATGACCATGAGGGGCGCACGGATCGCGAGACGCACGATCATCATGTAGGACATCTGGACGTTGGTGACGTCCGTCGTCATACGCGTGACGAGCGAAGGCGTGGAGAACTTGTCGATGTTCTCGAAGGAGAAGTCCTGAATGTGATAATAGAGGTCTTTCCTGAGGTTCTTGGCAAAGCCTGTCGAGGCTCTCGCACAGAACGCGCCCGCGAGCGTACCCGCGACGAGCGACGCAACGGCGATGGCGACGAGGATGCCGGCGTACTTCCAGATCTCCGCCATCTCGGGATCGCCGCTTTCGATAACTTCGACGAGCATCGAGATGACAAAGGGCATCAGGCATTCGAGAATGACCTCAATGGTGACGAAGAGCGGCGATAGAATGGAAGCCGTCTTGTACTCCCGAATGCTTTTTGCAAGTGTCTTTAACAAAAGATGTCCTCCTTTCCGCAAGCCTTCGCCTGCAGATCGTAAGAAAAAAGTTTTACCCTGTTATCAGATAATAAAATGCGTAAATCCCTGGCCGAAATTTACGCATCTTATCTACATTGCTTATCCTACCACGCATATAAAATAATGTCAAGCGTGCGTGAAAGAAAAGTTGGAAATCTTCACATACTTTTCACTTTGCGGGAAATGCCCCCTTTCGGGGAACGGTCCGTTCGCGCCGAAAAAGCTCAGCTGTGCCGCATTTTGAGTTCGGTGCAAACGTCCTTGAGAGTCACCTCTTTTTCGCGGAGAAGGACGAGAAGGTGATAGAGAAGGTCTGCCGTCTCGCCGACGAGCTCCTCTTTATTGTCGTTCTTGGACGCGATGACGGTCTCCACCGCCTCCTCCCCCAGCTTCTTGGCGATCTTGTCGATGCCCTTCTCGAAGAGATAGGAAGTGTACGAGCCCTCCTCGGGGTGCACCTTTCTGTCGTCGACGACGCGCTCGAGTTCGGAGAGGAACCTTACGCCTGCGCCCTCCTCCTCTTTTTCGACGTTGAAGAAGCAGGAGCGGCTCCCCGTGTGGCACGCCGCGCCCGTCTGCTCGATGGAGAGGAGCACGCAGTCCTTGTCGCAGTCGAAGGTCAGCCCCAAGACCTTTTGGACGTGCCCGCTCGTCTCCCCTTTCTTCCAGAGGCACTGCCGCGAACGGCTCCAGTAGTGCGCGTAGCCCGTCTCGAGGGTCTTTTTGAGTGCCTCCTCGTTCATGTATGCCTGCATGAGCACGTCGCCGCTCGCGCTGTCCTGCGCGATGGCGCAGATGAGCCCGCGTTCGTCAAATTTCACGCCTTCCATTTAACCCTCCATGCGGACGGCGACGCCCCGTTCCGCGAGATAATTTTTGAGATCTCTCATGTTGATGATGCCGAAGTGAAAGAGGGAGGCCGCGAGCGCCGCATCCGCCTTGCCCTCCGTGAGGACATCGTAGAAGTGGCTCATCTTGCCCGCCCCGCCCGAGGCGATGATAGGAATGTTGACGGCCTCCGCCGCGGCGCGCGTGAGCTCGAGGTCGTAGCCCTCCTTGGTGCCGTCCCTGTCCATGCTCGTGAGCAGCACTTCGCCCGCGCCGAGCTGTTCGGCCTTGACGATCCAGTCGATGGCGTCGAGCTCCGTCTTGACCCTGCCGCCGTTGAGGTAGACGTCCCACCTCCCCTCGTCGTTGCGCTTGGCGTCCACGGCGAGGACGACGCACTGCCGCCCGAACTTCATCGCCGCGTCCGTAATGAGCGTGGGATCCTTGATGGCCGCCGAGTTGACGGCGATCTTATCCGCCCCGCACGAGAGCATGCGGCGGAAGTCCTCCGTCGTGCGGATGCCGCCCCCCACCGTGAGGGGCAGGAACACCTGCTCCGAGGCCCTCGAGATGATCTCCCACATGGGCGTGTTTCCGCGATAGCTCGCCGTGATATCGAGAAAGACGATCTCGTCCGCGCCGAACGCGTTGTAGAGCTTCGCCGTCTCCACGGGGTCGCCCGCGTCGACGAGATGGATAAAGTTGACTCCCTTGACCACCCTGCCGTCTTTCAGGTCGAGGCAGGGAATGAGACGTTTGCTTAACATTCGAACTCCTCAATGGCTTTTTTCAAGTCGATCGTCCCTTCATAGATGGAGCGTCCCAGGATCGCCCCGTAGACGTTGTGTTGTTTGAGCGCCTCCAAGTCGTCCATGCTGCGGACGCCGCCCGACGCAATGACGTTGAGGCCGGTCTCCGCCATCTTGACGGTCGCCTCCACATTGACGCCCGTGAGCGCGCCGTCCCGCCCCACATCGGTAAAGACGGCATCCGAAAGGCCGAGCGCCTTTGCCCTCTTCCCGAAGGAAAAGGCATCCTCTTCGGCCGTCACCGTCCAGCCGCGCACGGTGAGTTTCCCCTCCCGCGCGTCGATGCCCGCGACGATCTTCCCGCCGAAGAGCGAGGCGGCTTCCTCGAGGACTTCGGGCTGTTCCACGCACACCGTGCCGAGGACGACTCTGTCCGCTCCCGCCGAGAAGCGATTCTTGACGGTAGCGACGGAACGGATGCCCCCGCCCGTCTGCACGGGCACGTCGAGAGAGGCGATCTTCTCCAAGATACGGGGGAAGTCGTTCTTCTCGTCGAAGGCGCCCGAGAGGTTGACGACGTGCAGGATATGCGCGCCCGCGTCCAGCCACTGTTTGGCGCGGTCGACGGGGTCGCCGTAGTCGGTCACGGCGTCGCGCTTCCCGTGCAGGAGCCGCACGGCGCGGCCCCCTAAGATGTCGATGGCAGGATAGAGCTTCATTTCATAACCTCATGAAGTTGCGCATGAGCTGCAGACCCACGTCCCCGCTCTTCTCGGGGTGGAACTGCACGCCGTACACATCCCCCCTGCCGATGGCCGAGGCGTAAGTGCGATAATAGTCCGTCTTGCCGATGGTGTATTCGTCCGTCGTGTCGGCATAGTAGCTGTGCACAAAGTAGAACTGCGCCCCCTCGCGGATGCCCTGAAAGAGGGGCGACTTCTGCTCCACGACGTTGTTCCAGCCCATCTGCGGCACCTTGCCCTCGGTGAAGCGCACGGCGCGGCCGGGAATGAGCCCGAGGCCCTTGTGAAGGCCCTCCTCTTCGCTCTCGTCGAGCAAAAACTGCATGCCGAGGCAGATGCCGAGGATGGGAAGCTCCCCCACGCGCGACTTGACGTAGTCCGCAAGCCCCGTCCTTTCGAGGATCTCCATGCCCGCCGCAAAGCTGCCGACGCCCGGAAGGATGAGCCTCCCGCACTTATTAAGCTCTGCTTGATCGGCGGTGATGACGGCCTTGCCGCCCAAGAATTCCACGGCCTTCTGCACGGAGCGAAGATTCCCCATGCCGTAGTCGATGATGCCGATCATTCGAGCACCCCTTTGCTGGAGGGAATTCGGTCGGAGACGATCGCGACGGCGTCCTTGATACAGAGTGCAAGCGCCTTAAAGACGGCCTCCGCCTCGTGGTGCTTATTGCCGCGGCGCAGGAGCTTGACATAGAGGTTGAGCCCTGCGTGGCAGGAAAAGGCGCGGAGGAACTCCTCGATGAGCTCCAAATCGAACACGCCCACCTTGCCGTCCATCTTATCCTCAAAGGCGAGGTACGCCCTTCCGCTCAGATCGAGTGCGACGAGCGCCGCCGTCTCGTCCATGGGAACGACGCGGTCGGCAAATCTTGCGATGCCTCGCTTGTCGCCTAGGGCCTCCTTGAAGGCATCGCCGAGGGCAATACCGACGTCCTCCACCGTGTGGTGGAAGTCGACGTAGGTATCCCCTTTGCAGGTGAGGGAAAGGTCGATGCCCGAATGGACGGTGAGAAGTTCGAGCATGTGGTCGAAGAACCCGACGCCGCTGGAAATTTCCGCAACGCCTGTGCCGTTGACGTTAAGCGTCAGAGCGATCTCTGTCTCCTTCGTCTTTCTATCGATGTGTGCCGTTCTCATTTGTTTTCCTCCTCGAGGCGAGCGAGGACCGCCCGCGCGTGTGCCATCAGCGATTCGCTCTCCGCAAGCCGCACGATGTGCTCGCCGTCCTCTTTAAGCGCCTCCTCCGTGTATCGGATGACGCTCATCTTGCGGGTGAACACGTCCTCGCTCAGCACTTCAAAGAAGCGCGCGCTGCCGCCCGTGGGCAGGATGTGGTCGGGCCCTGCGAAGTAGTCGCCGACGGGCTCGGGCGTGTAGGCGCCGAGGAACACTGCGCCCGCATTCTTGATCTTGGGGAGCAGCGCGTCGGGGTCTTTGACGTAGAGTTCGAGGTGCTCGGGGGCGATCTTATTGGAAATTTCGGCAGCCTCGTCCAAGTTGTCTGCCAAGATGATGCCGCCGCTCGCGTTGATGGACTTCTCGGCGATCTCCCTTCTCGGAAGCACTTGAAGCCGTTTTTCGACTTGCTCGGAGATACGCTCCGCAAGATGTTTATCCGTCGTGACGACGAGGGCACGGGCGAGGACGTCGTGCTCGGCCTGCGAGAGAACGTCAGCCGCCACCCAGTCGGGGTCTGCGCTCTCATCGGCGACGATGAGGATCTCGCTCGGGCCTGCGAGCATGTCGATGCCCACCTCGCCGTAAACTTCCTTCTTTGCGAGCGTCACATAGATGTTGCCGGGGCCCGCGATAACGTCCACCTTGGGAACGCTCTCGGTGCCGTAGGCAAGCGCCGCGATCGCCTGTGCGCCGCCCATCTTAAAGACGGCCTCTGCGCCGCACTCCTTGGCCGCGACGAGGGTCAGCGGGTGTACTTTGCCCTCCTTTGCGGGAGTCGCGACGATGATGTGCTCGACGCCCGCGGCCTTCGCGGGAAGCACCGCCATCAAGACGGAGGACGAGAGCGGCGCCGTACCGCCCGGCACATAGATGCCCGCCCTCTCCACGGGATGGACGACATACCCCGTCGTTCTGCCGTTCTCGGTGACGACGTGGTCCTTCCTGCCCGCGCGGCTGTGATATTCAAAGATGTTGTGAATGGCAAGGCGCAGGCTCTTCAGAAGCTCAGGCGAGACGTTCTTGTATGCCTCCGCGTACTCTTCCTCGGAGACGCGGAAATTGTCCTTATTGAGAATCGTCTTGTCGAACTTTTCCTCGTACTCGAAGACGGCCTCGTCGCCGCGCTCCTGCACGCTTGAAACGATCTCCTTGACGCGCTTCATCTCCTCCTTGCGCTCCTCGAAGGGGCGCTCCAAAAGTTCCGCGCTCTGCTCTTTGGTGACGATCTTCATGCCACTTCCTCCTTGCATTTTGCGATGAGCGGAAGGATCTCCGCAGATTTTGTCTTTAAACTCACTTTGTTGGCGACGAGCCGCGCCGTGATGCCCGTGAATACCTGTTCCAAGACGACGAGGCCGTTGGCTTTTAAGGTGGAACCCGTCTGCACGACGTCGAAGATGACGTCCGAAAGCCCCGTGACGGGCGCGAGCTCGATGGAGCCGTGAAGCGCGATGATCTCAACGTCCTCTCCCCGCTCCGCAAACAGCTGCTTGGCGGTATTGACGTACTTGGTCGCAACGCGGAGGGCGGGGCTCGTCAACACGTCCTTTCGCTCGGGGAAGCCCGCAAGGCACAGCGAGCACTCGCCGAAACCCAAGTCCAACATCTCGTAGATGTCTCTGTCCTCCTCGATGAGGGTATCCTTGCCCACGACGCCGAGGTCGGCAACGCCCGACTCGACATAGACGGGAACGTCGGAGGGCTTGACGAGGAAGAAGCGATAGTTGCCGTCCGCGCTCGTTAAGACGAGCTTGCGCGTCTCCTCATATAAAACGGCGGTATCCACGCCGCAGCGGGCGAGGAGCTCGGCGCTCTCTGTCGCGAGACGCCCTTTCGCAAGTGCAAAGGTGATCATGCGTTCCCTCCCATATAGAGGACTTCAAAGCCCTCGCTCTGTTCCTTTTGGGCGCCCTCATGGCCGACGAGTGCGGAAAGACGCACTTTCTCGCCGAGAGACGTGCGTTTTAAAAATTCGCGGTAGGCATCCGCCTCCCTGCCCTTCTCGGCGACGATGACGAGGGGTTTTTGCTCTTCGGGGAGCGCGCCCTGCCGCTCGAGGGCGACGAGGATGCGCTTCAAGCCCATCGCAAAGCCGACGGCGGGCATGTGCTTGCCGAAGGCGTCCGCGAGGTTATCGTATCTGCCGCCGCTTAAAACGGGCGCGCCGAGGTCCTTCACAAGTCCCGAGAAGACGATGCCCGAATAGTACGAGAGCGGCTTGATCATGCCGAGGTCGTAGGAGACGTAGCCCTCATACCCCATCGCGGAGAGGAGCGCGTCCATCTCCTTGAGGTGACGGACGGCTGCAAGCGCGCAGGCGTTCTTTGTGAGCGTTTCCGCTTCCGAAAGAATTTCCGCCCCGCCGAAGAGTGCGGGGAGAGCTAAGATGTTGTTGAGCGCGTCGTCCTTGACGCCAGCCTTCTTTAAGAGGCGCTCGGCGTTCATCGTGTCCTTGCGGTTGATGCAGGTGCGTACCCCTTCCGCCTCCCTTGCGGAGAGCCCGCTCTCCTCGAGAAGGCCCTTGAAGTACCCCACATGGCCGATATCGATGATGAAGTCTTTAAGCCCCGTCTCTTTGAGGCATTCGATGGAGAAGGCGATGGCCTGCGCGTCCGAGAAGGCACCCTCCTCGCCCAGGCACTCGACGCCCGCCTGATAGATCTCGCGGCTCGAGAGCCCGCCTGCGCTCTCCAAATCGTACTTATCTGCAAAATAGCTCAGCCGCGCGCGGTCCTGTCCCAATTTCGTAGCCGCGATGCGCGCGATGGAGAGCGTCGTATCGGGACGCAGGACGAGCAATTTTCCGTCCGTGTCCGTCATTTTGAACATCCGCTCCTCGGGGAGGGCATTCTCATTGCCCGAGAAGGTGTCGTAGTACTCCAGCCCCGCCGAAAGTACGGGCGCAAAGCCCGCCGCGGAGAATTTTTTCTGCAATCTCAGTTTGAGCCCCGTCAGGATGGAACATTCGCGCGGGAGCACGTCCTGCACGCCTGCGGGCAGCTTGCTGTATGCCATAGTTCTCTCCCAAAATTACATTCACTTTCCGAATAATTATACCATTCGCAAGAAAGAAAAGTCAAATGAAAACATACAGTTTACCCCTCTCGCCTGCAAAAAGTGCGTTCTCCAGAAAAGAACACCCCGCCGAGCGGGTCGGCAGGGAGAAATAAGAAGACTACAGCGAGAACTGCGGCCAAGCCTCCAAAGAGGCCGCAAAAATAGTAATTGACTGTTTCAAAGGTGATGGAAAATTGCAGAGAGAGAATAGAAATAAAGTTCGTAAGATGAAAAAAAGGCCAACTTTAAAAAAAAATACGGACCACCCGGATCCGTACGCCTATCCCGCCAAGCGGGTCACCTAAGAGATAACTCATTAGAGTCATTTATAGTATAAGCGATAACCCGCAATATGTCAACCCTTTTCTGAAAAAAGAATTTTCAAAGCAGAAAAAGAGGTGAGCTTCAAACCATGAGCAAAGGAAAGAACGCCCCGCCGAGCAGTTCGGCAGGAAAAGTAATATAAAGATAAAATAGCTTCGCAAAAAATAAAAAATTCCCGAGATTGACCACTCGGGGCAATGCCGAAATCCAATATCGGCAGGTGCAAGCGGAACAAAGCCGTTTGCCTAAATTCATTATAAAACGAGCGTTGCAAAAAAGTCAATCGTTTTTCAGAAAAAAAACCATCAAAGGAGAAAAAGATGAAAAAACTTGCCGTCATGGTCTAAGAGATCCGGGAGAAGGATCTTGATTATATCCCTGAGGGCTTCCCCGTCCTCGTCTGGGATATGAGGGAAAACACGCTCAGGATCGCTATGCTGAATATGGAAATTATGTTAATATATAATCAATGTGCCACGAAAGATAGAATTTTGGCAGAAATCAAGGGTTTGAGACAGAAAAACGACCTCGCTTGAATACGAGGTCGTTTTGGTGGGAAGAGGTGGATTTGAACCACCGAAGTCGAAGACGTCAGATTTACAGTCTGATCCATTTGGCCGCTCTGGAATCTTCCCGTCTATAAAATTGTGATTGCTGTCGGTGGAGCCGGTGACCGGAATTGAACCAGCAACCGGCTGATTACAAATCAGCTGCTCTGCCGATTGAGCTACACCGGCAATGGTGGTGCCTTGGGGCGGAATCGAACCACCGACAGACGGATTTTCAGTCCGTTGCTCTACCATCTGAGCTACCAAGGCATACATAAGCCTCATTCCTCGGAATGAGGCTCGAAAGAAATGTGGCGACCCAAAACGGGCTCGAACCGTCGACCTCCAGCGTGACAGGCTGGCGCTCTAACCAACTGAGCTATTGGGCCATCTGATGTAAATGTATCGTGAGTGCACGGCGGTCCCAAAGGGTGGTGGGCCTTCACGGACTTGAACCGCGGACCGATCGGTTATGAGCCGACTGCTCTGACCAACTGAGCTAAAGGCCCGTGTCTTGCGGTGCTCACTCACAACGCTTGCTTATTCTATTACAAACGGAGAATAAAGTCAAGTGTTTTTCCGCACTTTCCCCAAAAAAAAGAAAAAAATTTTTTCGCCCCGAAAACACCCCCTTCGACGGCCTTCGACAGCCTTTTTCTCTCCCCTTCTGCTACAATCGGAATAAATTCCGGCTTGGGGGATATGATGCACATTCAAAGTTTACGAAGGGGCGATGAGCTTGTCCTCTACCTCGAAGGCGAGCTGGACGAGCACTCGGTCGTCACGCTCCGAACAAAGGCGGACGCGCTCATCGACGAGAACGCAGGGCTGTCCCGCGCCGTGTTCAACTTGGCGGGCGTCCGCTTCATGGACTCGACGGGCATCGGCTTTTTAATGGGGCGGTACAAGAAGCTCTCGCGCTACGGCATCAAAATGGCACTCGAGGCGCCCAACCAAGGGGCGGACAAGATCTTATTGATGAGCGGCATCTACTCTCTGGTGCCCAAGATTTAGGTGGACTATGAACAGAATGAAACTTACCTTTTTGGCGCGCTCGGAAAACGAGGTCTTTGCCCGCAACGTCGCGGCGGCATTCGCCCTGCCCTTGAACCCTACCCTCTCCGAACTTTCGGACGTCAAGACGGCCGTCTCCGAGGCGGTCACCAACTGCATCGTGCACGCCTATCCCGACGGCACGGACGCAGAGCATTGGGTGACATTGGAATGTTCGACGGAAGACAACCGCTTACATATCGTTGTTACGGACAGCGGGAAAGGCATCGAGGACATCGCTCGCGCCCTCACGCCCTTCTATACATCCTGTCCGGGGGAGGAGCGCTCAGGTATGGGATTTACCATCATGCAGACATTCATGAATGAATTTCACGTCACCTCGGAGCCGGGGCATGGCACGCGGGTGGAGATGACGAAATGCTTCGGCGGGACGGCGGAAGCGTATGCTCGATGAGAAGGAGACGCTGCGCCTCGTCCGCGCCGCCAAGGAGGGAGACGCCGCCGCGAAGGAGGAGCTCCTCACCAAAAATACACCCCTTTTAAAGAGCATTCTGAGGCGCTACCTTAACAAGGGCGTGGAATACGACGATCTGTTCGAGCTCGCCTCCATGGGCCTTCTGAAGGCCATCCAGGGCTTTGACGAGAGCTTCGGCGTGCGCTTCTCAACGTATGCCGTGCCCATGATCGCGGGCGAGATCAAGCGATTCTTGCGAGACGACGGCAGCGTGAAGGTCTCGCGGGCGCTCAAAAAGACGGCGCGGGAGATCGGCGCCTACATCGAGCGCTACACACAGGAGCACGGCGCACAGCCCAAGGTCAAGGAGATCGCCGCGGCGTTCTCTATCGACGAAAGCGAGGTCGTGTTCGCGCTCGGGTCCTCGCATATGCCCGTCTCCATCTATGAAGAGGCCCCGCACAAGGACGGAAACCTGCAGCCCATTGCAGACCGCCTTGCCTCACCCGATACGCCCGAGGAGATGCTCGACAGGGTGCTCTTAAAACAGGCCATCGAAAAGCTCCCCGAGCGCGAAAAGAAGATCGTCGTTTTGCGCTACTTCCGCGACATGACGCAGAGCGAGGTCGCGCGCGTCGTCGGGGTGTCGCAGGTGCAGATCTCGCGCATCGAGAGCAAGATCCTCACCCGCTTCCGCGACGAACTCAGCGGATAAAGAGCCCTCCCCTTCGGGAAGGCTCTCTTCATTTTCGTTCGGGAATGCCCGTGACGGAGCGGAAGGCGTTGAGGTCGATGACTCCCCCTTTGAGCAGTTCCAAGGCGTTCTCCCCCATCGTTCTGAGTCCCTCTTCTCGGGCGATGGAGTAAAGTTCGTCCGTCTCTTTTCCTGCACGGATGGCGGAGCGGAGACGCGGGGTGACTTCCATGACCTCATGCACGGCGATGCGCCCCTTCACGCCCCTGCCCTGACACTCCTCGCAGCCGTTGCCGCGGAAGAGTTGGCGTACATCGGGAAGAGCGGCATCTTCAGCCGTATATTGCGTGCGGCATTTGGGGCAGATGCGCTTTACGAGCCGCTGTGCGATGACGCCCGTGAGCGCGTCTGCAAGAAAGCCGTTTTCGACGCCCAAATCGCGCAGACGGGGAACGGCATGGACGGCATCCGCCGTGTGCAGCGTGGAGAGCACCAGCCTTCCCGCAATGGCCATGCGCACCGCCTCCCGCGCCGTCTCGGCGTCCCTGATCTCGCCGATCATGACGATGTCTGGATCCTGCCGAAGCACGTCCTTGAGCGCCATGCCGAGCGTGAGACGGCCGTCTGCGGGGAGCGAGACCTGTTCGGTGCCCTCGATGAGATATTCGACGGGATCTTCCACCGTGACGATGTTGCGGTGTTCGGAGACGAGCTCCTTCAAAAAACAGGCGAGCGTCGTCGACTTGCCGCAGCCCGTGGGGCCGGTCAGAAGCACGAGCCCGGGCTTCGAGAGCATGCGGAGGACGGCGGCCTCCTCGTCGGGCGAAAACGCGAGCTCCCGAAAGGTGAACGGAAGTTCGCGGGAGAGCAGGCGGATGACGATGTTCTCTCCATATGCCGACGGGAGAGCCGAGATGCGGAGGTCGTAGTCTTTTCCGTAGAGGTCGAGAGAGAACCGCCCGTTCTGCGGCAGGTGGTGTTCTGCGATGTCCATGCCCGAGATGGCCTTCATGCGCGTCACGACGGAGAGAAGTCCCGTCTTTGAAAAGGTGACGCGGTCATAAAGGTCGCCGTCGATGCGGTAGCGGACGCGCACCCCGTCCTCTTCGGGCGTGAGGTGGATGTCACTCGCGCCCAGGAGCGAGGCCTCGTAAAAGAGCGCATCCGTCAACAGCACGGCGGGCGCGGTCTCGGGAACGAACTTCTTCCCGCGCGGCATGCCAAGGCGGACGGCGGCGCTCTCGATCTCTCCCCGAAGACGCTTCAATTCGGCCTTCTTTAATTCCTCGTCCACTTTCACTCTCCCTGAAAACGTAAAAGGGAGCGCTTTTCCGCGCTCCCGCCTGATTTAAGAGGCAATAAACTGCTTGAAGACGTCCATCATCTCGTCCGAGACGACGTGCTCGATGCGGCAGGCGTTCTCCTCGGCGACGTGCGCCTCCGCGCCCATCTTCATGAGCGCCTTGGTGAGCACGCTGTGGCGCTCATACACGCCCTCCGCCTTCTTTCTGCCCGCCTCGGTGAAGGTGAGGTTGCCCGTCGCATGGTCGATCTCGATGTAGCCCTTGGATTTGAGCAGATTGACCCCGCGCGAGACGCTCGACTTCGCATAGCCGAGTTCCTCTCCCACGTCCACGGCGCGCACATTGGGCTTGCCGCGGTGAAGAAGGAGAATGGTCTCCAGATACATCTCCTCCGATTCTCTCGTTCTCTTGATGGCCATGCCGCACCTCCTTTTTGTTCATTATACACGTTTTGCGTGAAAATGTAAAGGAGAAACGGGACATTTTATGATATTGCTTCAAATCTTGCCCAAAACATCGCAAAGAGCGGCCCTTTCGGACCGCTCATTTGAGTTGTTTTGCGTTACTTATCTTGCGAAGGGTTCGTAGGTGTAGCTGCCGTCCGCCTCGCGGATGACGCGGTAGCTTTGGCCCTCTCTTCCGCTGCCGACGCGGAGGAAGATGTAGTCTTTGCCGCGGTAGCTGCCTTCCTCGAATACGAACACGTCGCGCTCCGAGCCGCTCACGCGGACCATCTCGAGCTCGCTCTCATTGCCCTCTTCCTCGAAGGAGAAGGAGCTCCTCTCGACGACGCGGCCGTTCTCGCGGATGGTGTAGCTGTATTCGAGTTCGTACTCTTTCCCCTCCGAGCTCTCGCTCTGTTCTACCCAGACGGTGCGGCCGTCTTCAAGGGTGACGCGGAACTCGGTCTCGCTCTCGTATTCGTTGCGCTCGCTCTCGATGCTGCGCTTGCCTTGCACGGGGTACTCGATGCCGTCGATGACGAGGATGCCGCCGATCGCGTATTCCTCTTCCTGTTCGTCCCAGTCGTCCCAATCGTCGTCCCATCTGTCGTCGTCGGGGATGAGCGTCTTGTTGTAGTACATCACATATTCGGTGTTCCCGGTAAGGCCGCTGTAGGAGACCGTCATGCGCTCCTCGTATTCGGCCCTGTCGGAGTTCTCCACGCGGGCATTGTAGCCGTTCCCGTTGAGGAAGCCGTCCACAAGGCCCATGTAGCGGTCGAGTTCGTTGAGTTCGGGATCGGTCTCGGGCACGGCGGGGACTTCGGGCGTTGTCTCGGGAAGCGTCTCACCGGGCGCGGCGGGCGTTTCGGGCTGTGTCTCCGAGAAGGTGACCGTTGCGTCCATCGACTGGATGAGCATGCCTGCGGTCGCGGCGGAGACGCCGTACACGCTTTGGCTCTCTGCGGGGTGTTCGGTGTTGCCGCCGAGTGCCGTCCCGCCCGTATTGCAGGCGGTCGCCCCGAGGGCAAGGGTGAGTGCGGAAGCTGCCAGAATGAGGGTGATCGTCTTTTTCATTGTCGTTTTCTCCTGATTTTGATTTGGGGGTTTCCGGAAGTTTTTTCCCTTTGCACCTATATAACAATCGTACTTTGCCCGTTTGTTGGAGAAAATATAAAATTTCCGAAAAAAATTTCTCCCCCTTGACGAAGCATGGGCAAACTGCTACAATATAAGAAAAAATCACAATTTTCCAACAATCGGGCGATCTCGGTTGTTTATATTATGGAAAGAGTATGAAAGATGAGAGTTTGGAGAAAAGCGTCGAGGCGCTGAGACAGGGAGATACGCGCGCGTTCGACCTTATCTATGAGCGCACCAACCGCGCCGCTTACTTTACCATCCTGTACCTCGTCCGCGACAAGATGCACGCCGAGGACGTATTGCAGGAGACGTACCTGCGCGCCATGCGCTCTTTATCGCAGTACCGCGCGGGGAGCAACTTCACGGCGTGGCTGTGCACCATCGCCCGCTCGCTCGCCTTGAACCATCTAAAGAAAAACCGGCGGGAAGTTTCCACCGACTTTCAGGAGGACGCCTATAAGTACGGCACCTCCGAGGCGGAGATCCCCTACCTGTTCGACCTCGCGGCCCGCATCTTAACGCCCGAGGAGTATGAGATCGTCATGCTCTGCCAGGTTGCGGGATACAAGCGGAGGGAGGTTGCAAAGATGCTGGATATCCCCATCGGGACGGTGACATGGCGCAACAACGAGGCGCTCAAGAAGCTCAAAAAACACTTGGAGGAGGACAACGCATGAAGGACATCAAGAAACTGCTCAAGTCGGAAGCGAAGCGCGTTCTCCCGGACGAGAAAGTCAAAGAAAACATCAAACAGGAGCTCGGCTACACCGCGGAGTTGCCCGTGCTCGCGCGAGCGGACGGCGGCACCGAGACGGTGAAACATAAGAAGAAGGTACTCATTCCCGCGATTGGTGCGGCGGCCATCGTTCTTATTTTGGCCATCCTTCTTCCCATCGTGATCCCCGGGGGGACCTCTCCCATCCCCGTTCCCCTTCCGGGCGGCAACAAGTTCGCCGAGATCACCGACGCCGATTCCTTCTACGCCTACGGTGCGGCGTCCGTCGGGTCGCTGCTTGCATCGGAGAGTGCGGCGTCTCCCGTCAGTTCGGTGGAGAGCGGCGCCGTAGTCCTCTTCATGAAGAGCGTGAGCGATGAGTCCGCGGCCGAAGAAAAGCACGTCGAGACGGTCAACCGCTACATGTCGCTCGTCGAGGGGCTCTTAAGTGAGAACGCCATCGAGGCGACCGCCGTTGCGGGCGAGGACGGCTACGAATACGGCATGCAGATCGCCTACACCGACCTTCTCGGCGACACCGTCTCCTATACCCTCTACTTCAACAAGATCTTTGTAAGCAGCGAATTTGACGAGGGCGAGACGGAGGAAGAGTACGCCATCGAGGGCGAACTCATCGCGGAGGGGCGAAGCTATCCCGTGCGCGGCAACTACGAGACGGAACAGGACGGCGGAGAATCGGAGAACGAACTCTACTTCCGCGCCTACCTCGACGAGAGCGAGCGCTCCTATCTTGAGATCACGCAGGAATCGGAGACGGAGAGCGAGCATACGAGCACCGAGACGGAGAAGGAGTACGTCTATACCCGCTACGAGAACGGCAGGCGCGTGGAGCGCACCGTCGTCGAATATGAACAGGAGGACGGCGAGCTGGAGCTCAAGCTCTCCATCGAGCGCGAGGGCGAGCGCGACGAGCTGCAATTCGAGAGCGCACGCCTGAACGGCGAGTCGGTGCTGATCGCCGAAGGTACCCTCTCGGGCGAGCGCGTCCGCTTCACCGTGTATATCCGCGAGAGCGGCTATCACTACGTCTTCGAGGACGGCTCCTATTCCGACCACGGCCGCTACGATGACGATGACGACGACGATGACGACGATGACGATTTGGATGATCGCCGAAGATTTGCGGGAGTGTAACTGAAAAAACGACGCAAAGACGGCGCCGCGCAAATGCGCGGCGCCGTCTTTGCAATATCTCTTCGCTGATGATATATCAGAGAGGAACGGAGCTTAGAGCAGGGACTTGTAGAGGGCGATGATGTCCTCCTTGGTGGGATCCTTGGGGTTGCCGGGGCGGCAAGCGTCGTCCATTGCGGACTGTGCAAGGAAGTCGAGGTCCTCCTCCTTCACGATGTTCTTGAGGTCCTTGGGGATACCGACGTCCTCGGAGAGCTGCTTGACGGCCGCAACGGCTGCCTTTCTTGCATCCTCGAGGCTCATCGCATCGACGCCCTCGACGCCCATCGCCTTGGCGATGTCGCGGTACTTCTCGCCCGTTGCGTCTGCGTTGTATTCCATGACGGTGGGAAGCAGGATGGCGTTTGCGACGCCGTGAGGGGTATCATAGAGCGCGCCGAGCGGGTGTGCCATGGAGTGGACGATGCCGAGGCCGACGTTGGAGAAGCCCATGCCCGCGATGTACTGGCCGAGCGCCATGCCCTCTCTGCCTTCGGGGGTGTTGGCGACGGCGCCGCGCAGGTTCTTGGAGATGATCTCGATGGCCTTGAGGTGGAACATATCGCTCATCGCCCAAGCGCCCTTGGTGATGTAGCCCTCGATGGCGTGGGTGAGCGCGTCCATACCGGTCGCAGCCGTGAGGCCCTTGGGCATGGAGCTCATCATGTCTGGATCGACGACGGCGACGACGGGAATGTCGTGCACGTCGACGCAGACCATCTTGCGGTTCTTCTCGGTATCCGTGATGACGTAGTTGATGGTGACTTCCGCAGCGGTGCCTGCCGTCGTGGGAACGGCGATGATAGGCACGCTCTTGTTCTTAGTGGGAGCGACGCCCTCCAGCGAAACGACATCGGCGAACTCGGGGTTGGCGATGATGATGCCGATGGCCTTCGCGGTATCCATCGAGGAGCCGCCGCCGATGGCGATGATGCAGTCAGCGCCGCTTGCCTTGAAGGCCTCGACGCCCGTCTGCACGTTCTCGATCGTGGGGTTGGCTTTGATCTTGGAATAGATCTCATAAGGGATGCCCGCGTTGTCAAGGACGTCGGTCACCTTCTTGGTGACGCCGAACTTGATGAGGTCGGGGTCGGAGCAGACGAAGCACTTCTTGAAGCCCCTCCCCTTGACTTCGGTGGCGATCTCCTGGATCGCGCCCTTGCCGTGATAGCTCGTTTCGTTGAGAACAAACCTGTTAGCCATAAAACTTATCTCCTTATCAATAATTTTCTTTGATTATAGCACGTTTTTAAGAAAAACTCAAAGGTCTAAGAAGTCTTTTCTGTAATCGATGCCGAAAAGTTCGACGAGCTTGACCATGTCCTCGTCCTTGATGGTGTTGAGGCGGGGCAGGTGCGCGGTGAGCATGTAGATCTGCGCGGCCTTCTCCACCGTCTCGATGAGGCCGAAGGTCTCGTCCAGCGTCTTGCCGGCGCCGTAGATGCCGTGCATCGCCCAGACGACGAGGCGGAACTCCTTCATCTTCTCGGCAGTCGCCTTGCCGATCTCCGTCGTACCGCAGAGCATCCAAGGGAGCACGCCGACGCCCTCGGGGAACACGACGATGCACTCGGTGCACATCTCCCAAAGGGTGTGCGTGAACTTCTTCTCGTCCAGCTCATGCACATAGTTCATCGCAAGCGTGTTGGTGGGATGCGAGTGCATGACGACGCGGTTCTCGGGGTCGACGGAAAGGCGCGCCATGTGGCTCATCATGTGTGCGGGGAACTCGGAGGTGGGTCTGCCGCCGTCCTTGAAGCCCCAAAGGAGCTCGACGTTCTTGCCGCCCTTGCCGATGCGGACGATGCCGAGGTTGGTCTCGGGGTCCTTCTCGACGTTCTTGAAGTACTTGCCCGTGCCTGTGACGATGAAGATCTTGCCCTCGAGGGGAGATGCGTCGAAGTCCACTTCGTTGACGCCCATCAGGGGGATGACGCGGAGCACGTTGTTGAGGTCGAGGTACTCTGCAACTTCCTCTTCCTTTAAAAGATAGCTGATGTTGCCGCCGTTGCGCTCATCCCAGCCGAGGCGGTACATATTGGCAGTCGTTTCACACATTTCGCGCACGAAGGGCGCAGTCATGATATCCTTCATTTTCTCTCCTCCAAGATCTCTTTTTCGTAGTCCATGATGGTCTCATAGTAGTTGTCGTCGAGGCCGCATTCCTTGAGATACTCCGCCCAGACATCGCTGAAGGGAAGCATCTTGACGCGCTCCTGAAGATACATGAGCTTGGTGAACTCCCCTTTGTCCTGCGCGTCCTTCATTGAAGCATTGGGAAGGAGCAGCGCATAGAGAAGCGCCTTCTCGACGGAGCGCTCGCCCGTCACCCACGCGAACACGCGGTTGATGGAGGCGTCGAAGTAGTCGAGCGCGATCTTGACCTTGCCCAAAGCGTCGTTTCTCACGACTTCCTTCATGATCTCCTTGAGTTCGTCCTCGAAGATGACGACGTGGTCGCTATCCCAGCGGACGGGACGGGAGACGTGCAGCGCGACCTTATCGTAGAAGGTGAGCATTGCGGGGATCTTGTCCGAGACGACTTCCGTGGGATGATAGTGGCCGTTGTCGAGCAGCGAGCAGATGCCGCGCGTTGCCGCATAGTTCTGGCAGAATTCGCTGGAGCCTACGGTGTAGCTCTCGACGCCGATGCCGAATACCTTGCTCTCGATGGCGGGAATGACCCACTCCTTGTCGTAGTTTGCAAGGATCTCGTCGAGGGACTTTGCGTATCTCTGACGGGGGCCGAGGCGATCTGCGGGAACGTCCTTATAGCCGTCGGGGATCCAGATGTTGACAAGGCAGGGGCTGCCCATCTCCTTGCCGAGGTAGGCCGCGATCTCCATGCAGCGCTTGCCGTGCTCCACCCAGAACTTTCTCGTCTCCTCGTCGGGCGAAGAGAGCGTGAGGCCGTCCTTCATCTTGGGGTGGGCAAAGAACGTGGGGTTGAAGTCGATGCCGTCGTAGCCGTTGTCCTTTGCAAACTTCACCCAAGGGGCAAAGTGCTTGGGCTCGTACTTGTCGCGGTCGATCTTGCCCTTGTCCTCGCCGAGGAAGGCGTAGCTCGCGTGCACGTTGATGCGCTTCTTGCCGGGCATGAGGGAGAGCGCGTAGGCGTAGCCTTTGAGAAGCTCCTCCGCGTTGCGCGCACGGCCGGGGTAGTTGCCCGTCGTCTGGATGCCGCCCGAGAGGCTCTCCGCGCCCTCGAACCCGAGGACGTCGTCGCCCTGCCAGCAGTGCACGGAGATGGGCACCTCTTTGAGGGCCGCGATCGCCGCATCCGTGTCCACGCCGAAGGCGGCGTAGGCCTGTTTTGCTTCCTGATAGCTCATAGATTTTCCTCCGATTAAAATTTCTATTTCAGGACCTTTTGGGTCACTTGTTCATCTGAATTTTGAGATTGCCGAGCGCGGTCGCCTCGACGGGAATGGGCTTGACTTCGACGCCGCACACTTCCTGCGCAAGCTCGTTAAGCCACACGTTCTTGGCTCCTCCGCCCACGATGTAGAGCGTCTTGAACTTCTCTCCCGTGCACTCCGCGAGCTGCTCCAAAGCCTTTTTATAGCCGAGCGCAAGGCTCCTGTGCGCCGAGCGGAAGTAATCGCCGAACTCCTTGGGCCCCTTTCCTTCGGGGAAGACAGAATCGAACGCCGCCTTCATGCTCTCGGGGGCGAGGAAGCGCTCGTCGTTGACGTCGACAAGGCCGTCGAAGGTGCTCGCCTTGCCCGCATACATCGCCTCGTCGAAGGTCTTTTCGGGGCAGAGCTCGGCTTTCAGACGGTTGATGATCCACATGCCCATGATGTTCTTGAGGAAACGGATGTAGCCGACGCCGCCCTCGTTGGTGAAGTTGGCCTTGCACGCCGCGGGGGTGCAGATGGGATGCTTTGCGCGGATGCCGAGCAGCGACCACGTGCCGCTCGAGAGGTACGCGCCCTCCGTCATGGGGATGCCCTCCACCGCGCTCGCCGTATCGTGCGAGGCGCAGAGGATGACCTTCGTATTGCCGCCCACTTCCTGCGCAATTTCGGGGAGAAGGCCGCCCAGCTCATAGCCGGGCTGAACGATGTCGCCGAATAAGTTCTCGGGAAGGCCGAGCGTTTTGACGAGCTCCATGTCGTACTTGCCAGTCTCGGCATTGACGAGGCCCGTCGTCGTGGCGTTAGTGTACTCATGCGCCCCCACGCCCGTGAGCTTATAGGAGAGGTACTCGGGGATCATCAAAAACTTCGTGACCCCTTCGAGCCTGCCGCGCATCAGGTCGTCCGTGAGTTGATAGACGGTGTTGAAGGGCTGGAACTGAATGCCCGTGCGCTCATAGAGCTTCTCGAAGGGCACCTTCGCGTGGACGGCTTCAATGGCCTCCTTCGTGCGGCCGTCACGGTAGGCGTAGCAGGGCATGACTTCCTCGTCGCCCTTGAAGAGCACATAGTCGACCGCCCAGGTGTCGATGGCAAGGCTCTCGATGACGGAGTACTTTGCAAATGCTCGCTTGATGCCCTCTTTGACATGGCCGAAGAGCGCCTCAATATCCCAGACGAGGTGACCGGCCTCTTCCTTGACGCCGTTGGGGAAGCGGTAGACTTCCTCGGTGACGAGCTTTCCGTCCTCCTCGTGCCCCACGATGTGACGCCCGCTCGAGGCGCCGATGTCGATCGCCAGATAGTACTTCATAGATGTTGTCTCCCTTATCGTTTGACACCATTATAGCACGCAAAAATGATAGGACAAGGACGCTATTTTGCGTATTTACCTCCCCCACTTGACATTGTCGTGAAATCGTGGTAAAATGCACATATGGACAGCGCCATCATCGAACAACTCAGCCGCCTCACGCAGGAGGAACAGGATATTCTGCACGGCAAAGCGCTCGAAAAGGGAACGTATTCCTACTCCGATCGCTTCATCGTCAACAGCGCGAAATTTCTTGAAGGGAAGGAGCTCGATCTCCGTCCGCACACGCGGTTCGTCGACTTCCCCGAGCACGGGCACGACTACCTCGAATTCATGTATGTCTACGCGGGGCGCATCTCACACGTCATCGGCAAGGAGACGGTGACTTTGGAGCGCGGCGACATGATCTTTTTGAACCGCCATGCGCGGCACTCCATCAAGCGGGCTGGCGAGAAGGACATCGGCATCAACTTCATCGTGTCGGACGCCCTCCTCCGCGTCATCTTCGGGAGAGTGAGCAACAACCCGGTGATGAGCGGGTTCCTCTCGCGCAACTTCGACGACGCGGGCGAGGCCGAGTACCTCTTCTTCCGCACGCAGAACAACTTCCCCATCCGAAACCTCATGGACAACCTCATCTACGCCGTCGTGAGCGGCACACAGGAGGTGTACGCGGGCATCGTCGAGCTCCTGTTTTCCTATCTCGCCTACTACCGCGAGACGCTCGTCAATACCCTCCTTGTCTCCTCGCCCGAGATGAAGCTGCGCCGCGCCGTACAGGGAGCGCTCGAAAGCTCCTACCCCAATGCGACGCTCGGGGGGCTCGCGTCCTCGCTCGGCTATACCGAGGCGTATCTTTCGCGCCGCATCCGCGAGGTGTTCGGAAAACCCTTCCGTCTGCTCTTACAGGAGTACCGCTTAAAGGCCGCCGAGGAGCTCATCCGCACGAGCAGGCTGCCCGTCGAGGAAGTCATCCGCGCGGTCGGGTATGAGAACACCAGCCACTTCTACAGGGCCTTTCAGGAGCTCTACGGCGAGACGCCGCATAAGTACCGCAAACTGCACGCCCAACCTCAGAACGCATGAAAAAGCCCGTCCTCTGCGGACGGGCCTTATCTTATAGTTGAGGATAGATCGTATCGTAGATGGCGCGGAAGATGAGCGCCACATGGCGGCTCTCGGAGACGACGGTGACGACGGCGTCCTTCTCGGGAAAGACGATGGAAAGCTGCCCGTTCTTGCCGTCGGCGCGGAAGGAGTTCTTCTCGCCCAACCAGAAGAAATAGCCGTAGGGCGCCGCCGACTGCGGACGGGTGCACTCTTGAAGCCAGCCCTCGTCGATGAGCTGCTTTCCCTCCCACTTGCCCTTTTGAAGGAGCAAAAGGCCGAAGCGGTGATATTCGGAGAGCGTGAGCATGAGGCCGCTCGAGCCGAACGTGTTGCCCAATGGGTCGACTTCCCACGTCGGCCGCTTGATCTTTAAGGGCGAAAACAGGCGGGGTGTCAGGTATTCGACGAGATCGCACCCCGCGCGCCGCTGCAGGAGCATCCCCGCGAGGTACGGCCCCGCATTGCTGTAGACGAACTTGCTGCCCGGCTCATAGACGAATGGAATGGAGAGCGCGAGCTTCACCCAGTCGTCCTCCTCATAGAGCGGGCGATATGGGCCCATGAGTTCGGCCTTCTCCTGCCCCAGACACATCGTGAGAAGGTCACGCACCTTTGCCTTTTTGAGATTGTCGCTCACGACGGGCGGCAGACTGTCCGAAAAGGCTTCCGTGAGCTGCTCGTCGATGGAGAGAAGTCCCTCGCTCTGCGCCATTCCCACGGCACACGCGACAAAGCTCTTGGAACCCGAATACACGTTGCGCCGCACTTCTTCGTCCCATGTGGCGTGGACGAGTTCCTCGCCGCCCTTCGTCACTTTGAGCCCCAAAACGCCCGTGAGCCGTGCCACTTCGTCGAAATATTTGATGTCCATAAAAAGCCCCCTTTTCTTGATGATACCACAGGGCGAGGGGGCTTGTCAAGTTTCAGTTGTGCTTGGTGTGCGACTTGAAGAAGAGCGACATCAGGAAGGAGAACACGATGGCAGCGGATACCCCCGCACTCGCCGCCGCAAGGGAGCCCGTGAGCGCCCCGAAGAGGCCGCGCTCCGCGCCCTTCATCGCACCATTTGCGAGCAGATACCCGAACCCGCTGATGGGAACGGTCGCCCCTGCGCCCGCGAATTCGACGAGCGGCTGATAGAGGCCGAGGGCGGTCAGGGCAATGCCCCCGAGCATGAAGATGACGAGGATCTTACCGGAAGTCAGGTCGGTGAGATTGATGACCACCTGCGCCGCCGTGCAGATGAGCCCTCCCACCGCGAATGCCTTCAGAAACATGAGAACGATGTCGAGATACTCCATTTGTTATGCCTCCAAACTCACACAGTGGGCGATGCAGGGGATGCTCTCGCCCTGCCCGGACGAGACGGTGGAAAGCAGCGCGCCCGTCGCCGTGAAGAGGACGCGCTTGAGTTCCTTTCGCTTCATCTTTTCATAGAGATAGGAACAGAGCACGAGCGCCGAGCAGCCCGCGCCGCTGCCGCCCTGATACTCGTCCTCGATGACCTTGTAGACGATCTCCCCGCAGTCGGTGTGGTTGTGAGAGATGTCCACTCCCTTCTCCCAGGTGAGATCCTTTAAGATGCGGCTGCCGAGCGCGCCAAGATCGCCCGTGACGATGAGGTCGTAATCCTCGGGACTCTTTCTCGTTTCCCGAAAGTGGGCAAGGAGGGTGTCCGCCGCCGCGGGAGCCATCGCCGCGCCCATGTTGTTGACGTCCGTCACGCCGAAGTCCACTACCTTCCCGAGCGTTGCGCCCGTCACACGGGGGCCGTCCCCTTCCCGGGAGAGCAGCGCCGCGCCTGCGCCCGTCACCGTCCACTGCGCCTGCGGAGGGCGGATGCAGCCGAGCTCGAGGGGATAGCGGTACTGCCGTTCTGCCGAGGCAAAGTGGCTGCCCGTCGCGGCAACGGTACTTTCAAAGTGGCCGCCGTCGAGAAAGGCCGCCGAGACCGCGAGCGCCTCCGCCATCGTCGAACACGCCCCGTAGACGCCCAAGAAGGGAATGTCAAACTCGCGCGCCGCAAAGCTCGAGGAGATGATCTGGTCGAGGAGGTCGCCGAGGACCAGCACGCCCACGTCGCGCCGCTTCAGGCCCCCGTTTTTAATGGCGCCCTCGATGACGTTTGTGAGCATCTTGCGCTCGGCCTTCTCGTAGGTCTCCTCGCCAAACATGTCGTCACTGAGCACCGTCTCGGCATATTTGCCGATGATGCCCTCGCTCTCCTTCGTGCCGCAGATGCTGCTCACGGCTTTGATGCGCGGCTGCGACTTGAATACAATGGTCTGGCTGTTCATCGAGCTTACTTTGCGGTTTTTTGCATAAAAGTATGCAAAATTTCCCTTTTATAACTTGCAATAAACGATGCCATAACAAAAAAACCTCGACGAAAGGTGAAAATTTTGTGCCGATTTTGTTTACTACTTGCAAAAATTCATGTATAATGGACATATGCAGTCACAACGACGTTTCACGGGCAGGCGGGTCGCCGTCCTCGGCGTGCTTGCGGCGCTCTCACTCGCCGTGCATACCTTGGAGGCGCTCCTGCCGCCCCTCTTCGGGATCCCGGGGGCAAAGCTCGGGCTCGCCAACCTCTTTTCCATGCTGGCGCTCGTCCTCTACGGACCGCTCGACGCCTTCCTCATCCTTATCGCGCGGACGCTCTTGGGCGCGGCCATTGCGGGGAATGCGTCCTCGCTGCTCTTCTCCCTCTCGGGGGGAGCGTGCGCGCTGGCGCTCTCGGCGGTTCTTATAAGATTCGCCCTTCCCCGCGTGAGTTACCTTGCGATCAACATCGCGGCGGCCGTACTTCACAACGCGGTGCAGGTCGCGGTGTATGTGTGGGAGACGGGCACCCCCGCCAACTTCGTTCTACTCCCCTATTTCGCGCTCGTGGGCGTTCTCTCGGGCGCGGCGGTGGCGGCAGTCGGCATCCTCATCTTGAAGAGAGTGCCCGAGCGCATCTTCTATAAAACTTGTCACGACACACCAGGAGGTGTTACTTGAAAGCGATCAAAGGCAAACGCCTGTTCGCGGGCATCCACCCCGCAGGCAGGAAAATCTCGAGCGGCAAGCCCCTCGAACAGCTCCCTCCTCCCGAGGAGGTGTGCATCTCCCTCTCGCAGTCGCTCGGGCGGCCCGCCGTTCCCGTCGTCGAGAAGGGCGCCGTCGTCAAGCGCGGCGAGCTCATCGCGAGGGCGGACGGAGCAGTCTCTTCCAACGTCTTTGCGAGCATTGCGGGAGAAGTCACCGACATCCGCACGATGCAGGCTCAGGGCGGCGAGGAGACGTTCATTGTCATCAAGGCGAGCGGCAGCGGCGAAGAGTTCCGTTATCCGCCCCTTTCGGACCCGTCGCCTCAGGAAATTATCGAGCGCGTAAAAGAGTGCGGCATCGTGGGCCTCGGCGGTGCGGGCTTCCCGACGGCAGTCAAGCTGACGCCCCCCTGCCCCGTCGACACGCTCATCTTAAACGGCGCGGAGTGCGAGCCCTACCTCACCTGCGACCACCGTCTCATGCTCGAATTTACCGACGAGATCGTACGCGGTGCGCGGTATCTGAAGCAGGCACTCGACGCAAAGCGCATCATCATCGGCATCGAGGACAACAAGCCGGACGCCATCGCGGCCTTCGAGCCCTACCCTGACATCGCGGTGGTGCGTCTCAAAAAGCAGTACCCGATGGGCGGCGAGAAACAGCTCGTCTACTCTGCAACGGGCAGGAAGATAAGGCCCGGCAAGCTCCCCGCCGATGCGGGCGTCGTCGTGCAGAACGTCGCGACGAGCTTTGCGGTCACCGAGGCCGTCGAACAGGGCAAGCCGCTGTATGAGCGCGCCGTCACCATCACGGGCGGAGCGGTCAACACCCCCAAGAACGTCTGGACGCCAGTGGGCACTCCCCTTCAGGCGCTCGTCGACTTCTGCGGCGGCGAGAAAGCGGCTCCTTCCAAGATCGTGCAGGGCGGGCCGATGACGGGCATTGCGCTCCCCTCCTATGACTTCTACACGCACAAGACGACCTCGGGGCTGCTCCTCATGAGCGCGGAGGAAGTCTCCCTCTCGGAGCCCACGCCGTGCATCAGCTGCGGCAAGTGCGCGGACGCCTGCCCCATGAAGCTCATGCCCATGCAGACGGACTTCTACGCCGAAGCGGGCGACTATGAAGCGGCGGCAAAGCAGGGAGGTGCGCTCAACTGCATCGAGTGCGGCGTGTGTGCCTATGTCTGCCCCGCGCGCCGTCCGCTCATTCAGAGCATCCGCAAGACCAAACAGGAGATGAGGAAGAGAAAATGACACAAGCCGAACAAACCAAATCTCAAGTGGCGGTCTCCGTTCCCCCGCACGTAAGAGGCAGGCGCACGACGCGAGGCATCATGCTGGACGTCGTCATCGCGCTCGTCCCCTCGGCGGTCGCCGCGCTCGTCTTCTTTCAGCTGTATGCGCTCATGCTGCTCCTCGTGTGCGTTGCGAGCGCTGTCGCAGCGGAATTTGTCTGCTATTTCATCTCCAAGGGCGGGTTTGCACACAAGTGCAGCCGTGCGGGCGAGGTCGTAAAGAATTGGGCGCGGCAGTTTGACTGCACCTCCGTTGTGACGGGCCTCATCCTCGCCCTCATTCTCCCCGCCTATACCAAGTGGTACGAAGCCCTGCTCGGGGCGGTGTTCTCTATCGTGCTCGTCAAAATGCTCTTCGGCGGCACGGGCAAGAACCTCGTCAACCCCGCAGCGGCGGGCCGCGTGTTCCTCTTCATCAGCTTCTCGCTCTCGGCGGGCGCGCTCCTTACGGACGGAGTCCTGACGACGGGCGCGACTTATCTCTCGGGCACACTGCTGTCTTCGGGTTCGCTCTCGGGTAGCGCTTCCTATGCAGAACCCGTGCCCACGCTTTTGCAGCTCTTCCTCGGGAACGGCGTCGCGACGGCGGCCATCGGCGAGACGTGCAAACTCGCCATCCTCGTCGGATACCTCTATCTCGTTATCCGCAAGGTCATCAAGTGGTGGCAGCCGCTCCTTCTTATCGCGCTCTCGGGGTTTGTCTCCGTTTGCCTCGCTGCAACGGGCGGCACGTTCGACATCACGCTCTTCCCCGACTACTGTCTTTCGGGCGGGCTCGTGTTCGGCGCGGTGTTCATGGCGACCGACTACGTCACCTCCCCCAAGGGCGTGTGGGGACAGCTCGTCTACAACATCGCCCTCGCGGTATTGACGGCAGTTTTGAGGTACTTCACGCACATCGAAGTCATGTCGTTCATCATCCTTCTCATGAATCTTCTGACGCCGCTCATCGATACCTACATCGTGAGAAAGCCCTTCGGCTACAAGCGTGAACGCAAGGCGAAGGAGGCGGTGAAATGAGTGCAAAGTCTTTCTTCAAGAGCACGGCATTCAAGTGCATCGTGGTGCTCGTCGGCATCGTGCTCGTCTGCTCGGTGTTCCTCACCATCTGCAACGCCCTCTTCTATGTCTCGGACGAGGAACGCCTCGACAGGGCGCTTGCGGACCTCTATTCGGGCGAGAGCGTCACGACTGAACTCGCTCCCGGAGCGGACAGCTTGGGCGACGGCCTCGAAGTGGGACGTTCGGTCATCGTAACGGCGCGCGTCGTGACGAGCGACAACCACGCGGGCGACTGGCTCGTGCAGTCGAAGGGCCTTGACGGCTACCAGAACGGCACGGTCACCTGCTGGGTCGTCGTCAACACGGACGGAACTTCCGTCACGGGCGTGGGCGCAGTCTCCATCAACTCCAACGAGGGACAGTCCTACATCGGCCGCATCACGCAGGAATTTTTGAACGGCTTTTCCGAGAACTTTACGGGCGAGCCATACCCCGACGGAATGCTCTCGAGCGGTGCGAGCTACTCCTCTGCCGCCATCCGCAACTCGGTCAACGGGGCGCTCGAATATGTGAAAACTTCCCTTCAAGGGAACGGGGAGGCGCAGAATGGGTAAATACAAGAAGATCTTTTTGGACGGCGTCATCTTTTCCAACCCCACCTTCGTGCTGGTGCTGGGCACCTGCCCGACGCTCGGGCTCATCTCCTCGGCGATGTCGGCCATGTCGATGGGGCTTTGCATCATCGTCATCCTCACCTTGAGCAACATCCTCATCTCGGCGATGCGCAAGCTCATTCCCAACGAAGTGCGCATCCCCTGCTACATCGTACTCATTGCGACGCTCGTGACACTGCTCCGCATGATCCTTGAAAAGTTCCTGCCCGACATCTACAGCGCGCTCGGCGGGTTCCTCGCCCTCATCGTCGTCAACTGCATCATCTTGGGGAGAGCGGAGGCGTTTGCCAACAAGCATACCGTTCCCGAAGCTGCGATGGACGGCCTTGCAAACGGCATCGGCTTCACGCTGGCGCTCACCTGCATGGGCATCGTGTGCGAGATCTTGGGTTCGGGCTCCCTCTTCGGGGCGCATCTTTGGGATTTCTCCATCGCCCTCTTCTCGCAGCCCGCGGGCTCCTTCATCATCTTCGGGCTTAGCATTGCGCTCTTTACAAAGGTGATGGACTCTGTCACATCGGCGAGCCGCGCAAAGCGGCAGGCGGAGGAAGCGAGACGCTCCTTCGAGGCACGGCGCGGCAAGACCGCAAAGGAGGCATAAGATGGGAACCTTTATCGCGATCGTTCTCTCGGCCGTTCTCACGGACAACTTCATCACCTCGCAGACGCTGGGCATCTGCCCCTTCCTCGGGGTCTCCAAAAAGACGAGCTCCGCGCTCGGCATGGGCGTTGCGGTCTCCATCGTCATGGCGCTTGCGACGCTCGTCACTTATCCCCTCTATGAATACCTGATGGTGCCTCTCGGGATCGCATTCCTCGAGATCATCGTGTTCATCTTCGTCATCGCATCGCTCGTGCAGATGCTCGAGATGGTCATCAAGAAGCTCTCCCCCTCGCTCTACAATGCGATGGGCATCTATCTTCCGCTCATCACGACAAACTGCGCCGTCTTGGGCGTCACGGAGATGGTCATCGGTGACATGAGCGCCGTCATGGGCGCGGCTTCCATGAACCTCGGCTGGGCGACACTATACGCCTTCCTTGCGGGCATCGGCTTTACGCTCGTCATGCTCATCATGAGCGGGCTTCGGGAGAAGCTCAACCGATACCGCGTTGCAAAGGCGCTCTCGGGCTTCCCCATCTCCATGGTGACGGCAAGCTTCATCTGCATGGCATTCACCGTGTTCAGCTACATTGCGTGAGGAGGAAGGTATGACGAATTTGCTTGTATCGCTCGGCACCGTCGATGCCGAGACCTGGAAGACGGTCGGCTGGGTGGCGCTCATCATTTGCGTCATCGCCGTCGTCATCGTGCTCCTCATTCTCCTCGTCGGCAAGGTGTTCAAAGTCGACACCGACGAGAAGGTGACGAAAATTTTGGAAAACTTGGCGGGCGCCAACTGCGGCGGCTGCGGCTGTTCTGGCTGCAGCGGGTTTGCACAGAAGCTCGCCTCGGGCGAGGGAGACCTCTCCGCCTGTCATGTGACCTCCCCCGAGGGGAAGGCCGAGATCGCAAAACTCTTGGGCATTGAGCTCAAGGACGAAGAGCGTACCGTCGCTGTCGTCCGGTGTGCGGGCGGGAGCAAGAACGCCTTCGAAACGGTGGGAGCTTCCACCTGCAGGGAGACCGCCGCGCTCTTCGGGGGCGACAAGCTGTGCAAGACGGCTTGCCTCGGCTGCGGCGACTGCGCCTCCGTCTGCACCGAACAGGGCGCGCTCATCGAAAACGGCGTCGCCAAGATCGAGAGTGACAAGTGCATCGGCTGCGGGGCGTGCATCTTGAACTGCGCCCATGAGATCATCGGCCGCATTCCCGCGTCTGCGCCCGTGTACGTCGCCTGCTCCTCTCACTGCAGGGGCAAGGACGTGATGGCGGTGTGCGATGTCGGGTGCATCGGCTGCGGGCTGTGCGCCAAGAAGTGCCCCTCTCAGGCCATCACGATGAAGGACAACTTGCCCGTCATCGACTACTCAAAGTGCACGGGGTGCATGACGTGCGTTTCCGCCTGCCCGCGGAAGGTCATCTTCCCCAGATTTGAAGCGTAAAAGTTTATCGGAAATAAGGACGCGCCGCCGCGGCATTCTGCCGCGGCGGCGCGTCTATCTTCTCAAAATTCAATGCAATGTGCCGTCGGAGGTCAGCTCTCCGCCCAGCGGAAGGACCACCAAGCCGTGCGGGACGCACGAGATGGGCGCAGACGCCGTGTCGGTGATCGTGGCCATGTGCACGCAGTCACGGCTCCAAGAGCAGTCCGCATCCGTCATGTCAGCGGTGCGGTTTTCAAGGTCGATCACGACGACGTTGTATCCCTCTTCCGTCGTCACGGTGACGGTGAGCGCCTCCCCTTCCCGTTCGACGGTGACGCAGTCCGCAAGGGCCTCAAACGTCCCCTCTTCAAAGTCGCAGGAAAAGACGCGCTCGTTCTTCAGGAGAATTTCAACGCCTGTGAGTGCGGCCTTCTCGGGCAGGATGACGAAGGCGAGAAAGAGCGCGAGCAGAAAGACGAGAACGAGGGCGTAGATGAGAAGATCCCACCCTTTGAACCACGATGCCCGTTTGACTTCCTGTAACTTGCTCTTTGCCATGTCTGCCTCATTGTATCTCGACGACGTCATACCCGCCCGCAACGGTGTAGCTTCCCGCGAGGGCGTTGGTGTAGACAGTCATTCGTTCGCCGTCGAGCTCGACGAACCACACCGTCTCGTCAAGTGTCTTTACAAATTCGATGGCGCGCTCGGTGCCCATCGCCATGAGCGCGGTCGTCAGCGCGTCGCAGCGGGCGGCGCTCTCGCCGAGGACGGTCGCCGTCACGATGCCCGCCGTGTTCTTCCCGTTTACGACGTTGACGGGCATCATCGTCTCGGGATCGATGATCTGGCTGTAGCGCGTGCCGTCGATCTCGTAGTAGAGGCCGTTGTCGGCGCTCGTCGAGAGGCAGGTATCCTGCACCTGCGCGGTGAGATAGTCGACACCCCCGCGCGGAGCGGCCGCCGATAGCTCATAATAGGCGCGCCCCGCGGTGTACTTGCCCACCGCCATACTGCTGCCGCTGAAGCTGAAATAGCCGTAGGGAAAGCCCTCTGTAAGCTCCTTGACACGGTCGCAGGCGTACCCCTTGGCGATGCCGCCGAAGTCGACTTTGAGGACGTACTCCACCCCCTCGACGGTGACGGATGCACCCTTTGGCTTGGTCGCATAGTAGAAGCCGTTCTTCTCGAAGAGCTCCACTTCGGGGAAGTATTCGGAGAGCGCGCGGAAGGCGGCAAGCTGACTTTCGTTCGGGAGCGTCTCGGGAGCGGGCCCGCCCGCCTGAAAGTTGTAGAAGCCGTACGCCTCCACGCTGTGATAGACGGAGGGATCGTAGCACCCGCCCGTCTCATTGTAGAGTTCCTGTGCGAGCGTAAACACCTCATACGAGGCTTCGTCAAGCTCCACCGTCTCCCCGGGGGCGGCGTCGTTGAAGTCGGTGACGGGCGAGGCCTGCGTCACCGAGAGGCTTTTCTCGAGGTCGCGCAGGAGCGCTTCGACGTCGTTTGAGACGCGCTGAGCCTCCTCGACGGAGGGCACGTCCTCAGCGCCTGCAAAGAGGCGAAGGTCTGCCGTTGTGTGGAAGAAGTATCTTCCCGAAAAGCCCTGCCAGCTCCCCTTTGCCACGCAGCCGCTCAAAGAGGACGTCGTAAACACAAAGAGCGCGGCGAGCAAGCTCGCCGCGACAAGTCGTTTCTTCATATCAGAGGCAGTCGTAAGCGTACTGTGCCGCGCCATAGAGGCCCGCGTCGTTGCCGAGCTCCGCACAGCGGATGTCGAGCGGCGCGTAGGTCTCCGAGACGTAGAGACGGGGATAGACGTACTCGCGGAGGGGCTTCAAGAGCGTCTCCTTCTCCGCGGAGATGCCGCCTCCCAGGATGAACGCCTGCGGACGAAGCACGGCCGCGAGATTGAGAATGCCCTCGCCGAGGTTTGCAACGTACTCCTTCAGGACCTTCTCCGCCGTCTCGTCGCCCGCACGGAGCGCCTCGAACACCGTTCTGCCGTCCACGTCGTCGAGCGTCTTTGCATAGTCCCACATCTTGCTCGTGAGTTCCGCCTGCATCGCGTCGCGGGTAAGACCGATGAGCGCGCGCGCCGAGGCGTACACCTCGAAACAGCCGCGTCTGCCGCACGAGCAGAGCTTGCCGTTCTGGCGGGTGACCATGTGGCCGATCTCCCCGCCCGCGCTCTTATAGCCTTCGAAGAGCTTGCCTCCGAGGATGATGCCCCCGCCCACGCCCGTGCCGAGCGTGATGAGGATGCTGTCCTCATAGTTCTTGCCCGCGCCGTACTTTGCCTCGCCGAGGGCCGCGGCGTTCGCATCGTTGGTGACGAACACCTGCTTGCCCGTCCGCTCACGGATGATGGAGGCAAGGGGCACGTCCTTCCAGTTGAAGTTGGTCCAGTTGACGACGGTGCCCTGTTTGCTGTCGATGACGCCGGGCGAACCGATGCCGATGGCGTTCACCTTGGAAAAGTCGACGCCTGCATTCTCTGCAACCTGCATCGCGAGATGCGCGAGCTCCACTGCGGTGTCCTCGGCAGACTTGTCCGCCGAGGTCTTGACGCGCGTCTTGCCGAGAAGTTTTCCGTCCTGGAGGATGGCTCCCTTGGCGGACATACCGCCCAAATCGATTCCGATGATCATGTTATCTCCTTTGTCCATTTGGCATAAGGGAAGGCATCCTTGAGCTTTTCGAGGAACTCCCCGTTGTCTTTCGTCTTTTTCATGAGGTCGAGAACGGCGCCCTCATCGTCCGTGATGTGCCTTTCACGCAATTTTCGGACGGCAGCGAGCTCTTCCGCGGAAAGGAGCAGCTCTTCCTTGCGCGTGCCCGAGCGCTTAAGGTCGATGGCGGGGAAGCGGCGCGCCTCTGCCATTTCGCGCGAGAGCACGATATCGCAGTTGCCCGTTCCCTTGAATTCTTCGTAGATGATGTCGTCCATGCGGCTGCCCGTGTCGACGAGCACGCTCGCGACGATGGTGATGCTGCCCGCCTCGACGGTGTTTCTCGCCGCACCGAAGAAGCGCTTGGGCTCCTGAAAGGCCGCCGCGTCCAGCCCGCCCGTCAGGGTCTTTCCCGAGGGCTCCGTCACCTGATTGTAGGCGCGGGTGAGGCGGGTGAGCGAGTCGAGAAGCAGTACGACGTGCCTGCCGTGCTCTGCGAGCCGTTTGGCGTGCGCGATGGAGAGCTGCACCGCACGGACGTGATGCATGGCGTCCTCGTCGAATGTGGAAGAGATGACCTCCGCATCTGGCACGGCACGCTTGATTTCCGTGACCTCCTCCGGCCGCTCGTCGATGAGAAGGACGATGAGGTGAATATCCGGCTGCATGCGCGCACAGGAGACGGCAATCTCTTTGAGAAGCGTCGTCTTGCCCGCCTTGGGCGGAGCGATGATGAGCGCCCTCTGTCCCTTGCCGATGGGTGCGAACAGGTCGATGACGCGAAGGGAGAGCTCGCCACCTTTCTCGGACAGCGGGATGCGCTGTTCGGGATAGCACGCCGTCAGATTTTCAAAGAGCGGGCGGTTTTCATACCCCTTGAGCGGGATGCCGTTGACGCTCAGAAGTTCTCCGAATGCGGCCGATTCGTTCTTGTCGGAGGGTCGCGCCGTGCAGGCGACGAGGTCACCCTCCCGAAGTTTTAAGGAATGAATGAGCGGCGCCGCGATGAAGACATCGCCGCCGCTCGACGGTTGACAGTTTTGAGCGCGCAAAAAACCGTACCCGACCGCCATGATCTCCAAAATTCCCTTGTAAACGGGTTGATCGTAGAAGCTCTTGGGCTGTTCGGGGGAATGTACGGTGAAGGTATTCTTCGGCTCCGTCTTCTGACGCTCCCGGACGAGGCGAAGCTCTTCGAGATGCGCGATGATGGACGGGTCGAGATAGTTTTGCTTGACGGGTGCGCCCTTTCCCGAGACGGGCACGGGGTCCGCTCTGCCCATCAGAAGGTCGAGGATACCCTCGATGCAGTCGGGCTTGGTCTTGCGGCTCTGAGCGGTGCTCCCGAGCTTGCGCCCCAAAGTCCTCAGCGTCTGAATGGAGAGCGTCTCAAGATAGGCGCGGAAGTCCTCTTCAAGCGTCCTTTCTGCCATTCTTATAGCGCTCCATCAGGATGATCTTGGTCGTCTCCTCGTCGATGTCGTCGCGGGTGAGTTCGATCTCGCTCGAATCGAGCTCTTCGACGTCCTCCTCGTTAAATTCAGAAAGGAAGTCGTCGGGCTTGTCGATGTCGAGCGTCAGCCCCTTCGACTTGTAGTGCATGGGAATGACGATGGACGGCATGATGCGGTCGACGTACTCCTTGGCCTGTTCCGCGTCGATGGTATATTTCCCGCCGACGGGGATGAGCAGGACGTGCACGGGAAGAAGCATTTCGATGAGCGAGGAAGAGCACTCTTCCCCGAGATCGCCCATGTGGCAGACCTCGATGCCGTCGAGGCGGAACTTGAAGATGAGGTTCTCGCCGCGTTCCTCGCCGTTTGCGTTGTCGTGATAGCTCTTGACGGCGATGATCTCCACGCCGCCGACTTCGTACTGGCCCTCTTTGTCCAGCACAATGGGGTTCCCGCCCACACTCTTGACGTTGTTGTGGTCATAGTGGCCGTGGCTGACGCTGACGACGTCCGCTTCGACGCGGGGCATCTTAAAGCCGACGTCCCCGTAGGGGTCGGTCAGAATGCGCGTGCCGGTACTCTCCGTCAGCAAAAAGCAGGAATGTCCCAAATATCGTATTTTCATCTCTCCTCCGAACCCGGACCGATGCGGATGTTGACAATAAATTTTTGAGAGGGTTCCCCCAGCTCGTACCGCATGACCGCCATAAACCCGCCGCCTTGCTCCTCACGGGCGTAATAGTGCGTCTTTAAGGGGATGGTCCCCTCCCGTCCGCTCATGCGCAGCTTTACAGCTGTCGCTTCGCCCCGTTGAAAGCGCATCGAAAGGCTCTCCCGCTCCATCTCAAGCCGATCCTCCGCGAGGACGAGGAGCACCTCCTCATCTTCATGGGAATACCTGACGAAAGCGCCGCGCTCCGTGCGCTCCAGAGAGCCCTTTGCGCGGTAAAAGGAGACCTTTCCCTTCGTGTGCGTCTTTATTTCGATCGTGCAGTCTTCCACGATGGTCCGTTCCTCATCATTATAAAGGATTTTTGTGCGTTTGTAAATAGGTTTGTAACAAATTTCTCATTTTTCACTAAAAAACCGATCATGAGCGAGCCTTCCGTCGCGCAAAAGGGCGCGCATGAGCTCTCTGTCCTCGGTTTTCAGCGCCGTCTCGTACGCTTGGAGCCGTTCAATGAGCCCCGAAAGCTCTTCCAGGAGCGGCTCGCGGTCGTAGAAATAGAGGTCTGTCCAAAGGTTCTCGTCCACGCCGCCCACGCGGGTCATGTCCTGAAAGCTGTCGCCCGTAAAGCCGGAGACGTCGAGGCAGAGCGGGCTCTTGCCGTAGGCGTTGGAGACGATGTGCGCCAGCTGCGACGTGAGTGCAATCTTTTGATCGTGCTCCCTTGCCGAGCACTCCATGATGCGCCCGAAGCCTGCGTCCCGAGCGAGAGAGCGGATGACCTCGAGCGCCGCCATGTCGGTCTTTTCGGCAAGCGTGATGACGAGGTTCTTGCCCCTGTAGAGGTCCCCGGAAGCAGACAGGATGCCGCTCGTCTCCTTGCCTGCCATGGGGTGCGTGCCGACGTAGCGGTAGTTTCTGGGCTTTTGATAGACGGCCTCCTCGACGACTTCCTTGACGCCGCAGATGTCCGAAACGATGCACCCGTCGGGGAAGCTCCCTTCGTCGAGCTCTCTCATCGTCGCATCGGGGGGAAGGCAGATAAAGACGACGTCCGCGCCCTCGTAGGAGGCGGCCTTGCCGTCGATCATATTGTGTTCGAGGGCATAGTCGACGGGCCCGCGGCTGCGGTTCTTGCCGAGGACGGTGTGCCCCGCCGCTTTCAGTGCCGCCGCAAGCGACGCACCGATGATGCCCAGTCCGTAGATGACGATCTTCATGGTTTTCTCTCTTTACAGTACGTTCATGACGCCGCTTCTATCTTTGAGCTCGGCTCTTCGCTCCCTGTAGTCGGGGAGGACGGCCTCCACCTCCGCCCAAAAGGCAGGGCTGTGGTCGAAGTGAAGGGTATGGCAGAGCTCGTGCACGGCGATGTATTCGACGAGCCGCGTCGAAAGGAAGGCGATGCGGAAGGAATAACGGATGACCCTCTCGCGGCTGCAGGACGCCCAGCGACCGCGCGCAGACGACACGGCGACGCCCGAATAGGTGAAGTCATACCGCCGCGCAAGGCGGGAAGTGAACACCTCCATCACCTCGCGGACGAAGCGCATCAAAAGCCGACGGAGCGCCGCTTCCCTCCCTTCTGCGGGGAGATAGACGATGTCGCCCGCGATCCTTGTCCTGCCGGTCGCAATGGTATAGAGCGCACCGAAGAGGACGAGCTCCGCGCCGTCGGAAAGGTCGAGCGTGACGGGACGGAATTCCCGCACTTTCTTCTCCACCCACTCCCTGTGGCGGGAGACGAAGTCCCGAACCGCTCCGTCGTTCGCCGTAAGGGGCGCGCGGACGAGGACGCTGCCGTCCCGTTCGATGGAGAGGGACAGCGTCTTTCTTCGGCTGCGCTTTACCTTGTATGCGAACGCTTCCATGGACTCAATTATACCACGAATTTGAACGCTTGACAACTTTTCGGCGGGCCTTCCCTTGACGTTTTCCCGCGCTTTGTGTTATACTCGGGGCATGAAAGACTTGCTCGTGAAAAAATTTGTCCCCCACGACGTCACGGCGGACGTGCCTGCGTCCAAGAGCATTTTAAACCGTGCCCTGCTCCTTTCTGCCCTCGCCCGCGGACGCGTGGAACTCAAGGCAGGCGGCCTCTCGGAGGACACCCGCGCCTTCCTCTCCTGTCTGCGTGCGCTCGGAATCAATATTTGCGAGACGGAGACGGGACTTCTTGTCGACGGCTGCGGCGGGGATATTCCCGCAAAGCGCGCCTCTCTCAACGTGATGAGTGCGGGCACGGCGGCGCGCTTTCTGCCCGTTGCGCTCGCCTTCGCGGGGGGCGAGTACCTCTTTGAGAGTTCCGAGCAGATGATGCGCCGCCCCATGGACGTGCTCTTCGAACTCGAGCGCCTCGGCGTGAACATCGAATATTTGGGAGAAAAGGGGTATTTCCCCTTCCGCCTTCGATCGCATGGAATTGCCGCGGACGAGGCGGAGATCGACACCTCCAAGAGCACGCAGTTTGCGAGTGGGCTGATGATCGCCGCGACCATTCACCCCCGCCCCTTCGCGATTGTCCTCACGGGCGGGCGCACGGAGAGCAGTTACCTCAAGATGACGGAGACGATGCTCCACTCCTTCGGCGCGAGGACGGAGCATGCGGGAGAGAAACTCACCGTCTTCCCCCCTGCCGCCGCACCCGCAAGTTACAGCGTGGAGCCCGATCTTTCGGGAGCGTGCTATCTCTATGCCCTCGCTCTTCTCTTCTCGGTGCGCGTGCTCGTTCGCGGCGTGAAGAAGGAGAGTCTGCAGGGCGACATGGCCTTTTTGCGCCTCCTTGAAAGCCGCGGCGTCAAGTTCACGGAGACGGAGCAAGGCCTCGTCGCCGACGGGAGCAAAGTCACGGGCTTTGACGGCTTTACGGAAAATTTGCAGGACTTTTCCGATCAGGCACTGACGGTGGCGGCGCTCGCTCCCTTTGCAAGGACGCCCTCCCGCCTCACGGGCCTTGAACATATCCGCGCGCAGGAGTGCGATCGCGTCAACGCCATCGTCGAAAACCTCAATGAACTCGGCGTGCCCGCAGTTTACGAAGAAGGCGCGCTCACGATTATCCCCACGCCCGTCAAGGGCGGCACCGTCAGGACGTTCGGAGATCACCGCGTCGCGATGGCGTTCTCCCTCATCGGCCTTAAAACGGGCAATGTCATCATCGACGATCCCGACTGTACACGAAAGACCTTCGAGGGATATTTTGACCTTCTCGCCCGCATTTAAGCCGTTTGCAGCATGAAAAAGGCCCGCGCATAAAGCGGGTCTTTTTTGATGAGATTCAGGTATTTTTGCGTTACTGAACGGAGCGCAGTTTCTCGCAGACGGCGCGGCAGTTTTGGGCGATGTCGCCCTTCATGATCCAGCTCCCGCCGCACGCGACGATCTTCGGGAAGGCGAGATAGTCGAGAATATTGTTCTCGTTGACGCCGCCCGTCGGAACGAAACTAAGCTGCGGGAAGGCCGCGGACAGCGCCTTGATGGTCTTGAGCCCGCCGAAATTTTCCGCAGGGAAGAATTTGACCGTCGTGAGCCCCAACGAGAGCGCCTTGACGATCTCCGTCGCGGTCACAACGCCCGGGAGGTAGAAGATGCCGTGTTGCTTGCAGACGGCGGCGACCTCCTCAGAAAGCCCGGGAGAGACGATAAACTTCGCCCCCGCCTTGATGGCGCGTTCGCACTGTTCCCCGTTGATGACGGTGCCTGCTCCCACGAGCATTTGCGGATATTTCTTTACAGCGAGTTTGATGGCCTCCTCGGCGCAGTCGGTGCGGAAGCACACCTCCGCAACGGGAAGTCCGCCCTCGACGAGCCCTGCGAGCATCGTCTCCGCGTCCTCCAACTTCGGGATCGTGACGACGGGAATGAGCTTATATGCCTTGAATTGTTCGATGAGATTCATTTGACTGCCTCCAATGTGATGTGTTCGGAAAGACCTTCACTTTCGACGATGAGCGTGATTTCTCCGACTTCATGCGTGCTTCTGACGACGGCGAGCGCCCTGCCGCCGCACGTCTCGTAGACGCCCTCCGAAAAGCCGTGTTCGGACTTGTAGGCTGCGCTGCCGAAGCCCGCCAACTTGCCCGCGCCCTCGACGCGGACTCGCAGCGTTTTCTCGGGATAGGCCTTTCGGTTGCCTTCCTTGTCTGTAAGGGTGATGTAGACGAACGTCATGTCCTGCCCGTCTGCACGAAGGGTGTGCGTATCGGGTGTGAGCAGGAGACGATCCCCCTCGCCCGCCGAGGAAAGCGTGCTCTCATAGAGCAGTTCACCTTGCTCCGAAAGACCGCGGGCAGTGACGATGCCGTGCTCATAGGTGCAGAAGAAGCGGGCGGAAAAGTCCTTGACCTCTTTGACGCCGAGGCTCTTTCCGTTGACGAGGACTTCGGCACGAGGTGCGTCCGTCACGACGTCAATGTACGTCTTGTTTCCCTCGCAGCCGTCGAAGGACCAGCTCATCACGGCGTCCGTCTCGCGGTCATTGTTGAACTTCGCCTCGACGCCGTCGTGCACGGGCGG
>CALVWI010000011.1 GCA_944367045.1 uncultured Clostridia bacterium
GCGTCCAGCCACACATAGACGACGTGACGCTCGTCGAAGTCGACGGGAATGCCCCACTTGAAGGTGGAGCGCGAGACGCACAGATCTTGCAGGCCCTTCTTTAAGAAGTTGTTCATCATCTCGTTCTTGCGCGAGACGGGGCGAATGAAGTCGGGGTGGCTCTCGATGTGTTTGATGAGCGCGTCCGCGTACTTGCCCATCTTGAAGAAGTAGGCCTCCTCCTTGGCGCGCTTGACTTCTCTGCCGCAGTCGGGGCACTTGCCGTCCACAAGCTGGCTCTCCGTCCAGAAGCTCTCGCACGGGGTGCAATACCAGCCCTCGTACTCGCCCTTGTAGATGTCGCCCTGCTCGTAGAACTTCTTGAAGATCTTCTGCACCGTTTTGACGTGGTCGGGATCGGTCGTGCGGATGAACTTGTCGTAAGAGGTTCCGACGGTGTCCCAAATGGAGCGAATGACGCCCGCGACGCTGTCGACATACGCCTGCGGGGTGACGCCCGCCTTCTCGGCCTTCTCTTCGATCTTCTGGCCGTGCTCGTCCGTGCCCGTCTGGAAGCGGACGTTGTAGCCCTGCATGCGCTTGAAGCGGACGATGGCGTCCGTCAAGATGGCCTCGTAGGTATTGCCGATGTGCGGCTTGCCCGAGGTGTAGGCGATCGCCGTCGTTACATAATAATTTCCCTTCATGTTGCTCTCCTTGCGGCGATAAGCGCCTTGCGTGGAATTCGCCCGCGTCTGCCCTGAAATGCCCCGCGGACGTGCCTTTTTCCTTCATTATACACGGTTTGAAGAAAAATGTAAACTTATTTTATCGTCTCCTTGATTGGAGCGCGCTTCCGTTCCCCGCGGAGAACGGAGCGCATACAAACGTCCGTGAGCTCGCCCGTCGAGGCGCGGCAATACTTTCGGAGGACACCTTCGAAGGCCATGCCGCACTTCTCCATCACTCTCCCCGACGCAGGGTTTTGAACGGCGTGGACGGCCTCGACGCGCTCAAAGCCGACGGAAAAGAGATGGTCGATGACGGCGTTGAGCGCCTCGGTCATCAAACCCCGTCCCCAAAGGGCGCGCGAGAGACAGTAGCCGAGCTGCGCGCGGCCCGATCGAAGGTCCTGCTCGGTCACGGAGATGCTCCCCACCGCCTCGCCGCTCTCCTTCCATACGATGGCCCACTGATAAAAGTCGGGGCGCGACGAGGCCTCCTCCCACTCTTGAAAGAGCTGGCGGGTAAAGGCGACGTCCTCGTGCGGCGTCCAGGTGAGATACCGCGTAACGAGCGGATCGTTCGTCCAGTTGCGGAAAGCCGCCTCCGCGTCCGAGACGCAAAAGGGCCGAAGAAGGAGCCGCTCCGTCTCCAAGATGACAGTTCCCTGCTGCATACCTTGCCTCCTTAAAAAAATACCCGCCGGGTGATGACCCGACGGGGAAAATTTCGCGTGTAAGGTCATCGCAGTTCAAAATAAACTGCGACGCACATGACCTCTTCCACTGCAAAATACTTGTCCATAGGCAAAGTATAGCACTTCCTTCCGACCTCTGTCAACCCTTTGAAAGGCATAACTCGTCCGAGGGGGGCATAGGATAGGGCGATGAACGGTATCTTTGCGGCGATGTTTGCGCTCTCCGCCCTGCTCTTTCTCATCTTCGACCCGTCCGGCTTTCTGCCTGCGCTCTTAAAGGGCGGCGAGAAGGCCGTCTCGCTCGCGCTCTCCCTCATGGCCGCCTACTGCGTGTGGCTGGGGTTCTTCGCTGTGATGGAAAAGAGTGGCCTCAATCGCCTGCTTGCCCGCGGGTTAAGGCCCGTTCTATCCCGCCTCTTCCGCTCGGAGGACGAGAAGGCCCTCACCGCAGCGTGCTGTTCGGTCTCGGCAAACCTTCTGAGCCTGCCCGGGGCGCCCACGCCCCTCGGCATCGAGGCGACACGGCGTTTCTTGGAGAGGGGCAACACGTTCGGGGCGAATATGCTGTTCGTGCTGAATGCGGCGGGCATCCAGCTCATGAGCACCACCGCCATCACCTTCCGCCTCGCCGCGGGCTCGCTCTCCCCCGCCGATACCGTCCCTCCAACCCTGCTTGCAACGGTCTGCTCCGCCGTGCTTGCGGTCACGCTCACCTTCCTCACGCAGCGGCGCCCGCGCGGGAAGCCCAAGCGCGCATGAGCCTGCTCTTTCCCCTGCTCTTTTTGGGGGTGTTCGCCTTTGCGCTCATTCGGAAGGTCAAGCTCTACGACGCATTCTCGGAGGGCGTGAAGGGAGCGATCCCGCTTTTACTTTCGCTCTTCCCCTCCCTCGCCGCCGTGCTCATCTTGAGCGAACTCTTCTCGGAGAGCGGGCTTTCCTCCATGCTCGCGCGGCTCCTGGCGCCCGTCTTGGAATTTTTGGGCGTGCCCAAAGAGCTTGCGCCGCTCGTCCTCATCAAGCCCTTCTCGGGGAGCGGGGCGATGGCGTTTCTGAATGAGATCATTTCGGCGTACGGTGCGGACAGCTACCTTGCGCGGTGCGCGTCCGTCGTGTACGGCTCGAGCGAGACGACCTTCTATCTCTCCGCCCTCTACTTTGCGGGGAGCAAAAAAGTTTCGCCCGTCGCCGTCGTCATCGCGCTTGTATGTAACCTCTTAGCGGCGGTGTTGGGGTGCCTTTTTTGCCGCATTTTGTAGAAGCGAGGGGCAAAACGGGAGAATTTGTCATTTTTTCGCAAGAAAGCGTGTATTTTTGCGCATACAACTCTCAGGAATTGTTCCAAAACACAAAAAAATAATTTTTGGAAATTATTTGCGGAATTGGTTTTACTTTTTGGGAAAATGCTCTATAATAGAGGCACAAAGTCGATGAGGACTTCGGCGATGCAAAACAAAGCTCATAATTTTCCCCCTTATCATATAGGAACTGCCCCGAGGCGAAAGCCTTGGGGTAGTTTCTATGTTCACACTTTTTTCCGCGAACTGACGCGGAAAAATGTCGTGAGGGGAGGAAAACCCACGGGCGCGCTGCGCTTGACCGTTGGTTTTCCTGATGGCGCGCGGATAGCAACAATCAGAATGCGCGCCATCTTACCTTTCCCCCAAAAGCGTAAGTATGCGCAAATTGGGGGCGCGGGCGAAGGCATAGCCTTCTTGCGCAAATTAAATCAAAAACGCCTGTCTTGTTGACAGGCGTTTAAGATTTCAAAAACAATCATGAAATCAGGTTGACGAAAATCTTCGCAATATGATATAATCTATTTCGAGCAACATGGATGCTTAACGGCGGTTAGCCCCTTGGGGGAAATTATGAGTAATTTCCTTATTAGGGGGTGGTGCTAATGAAAAAAGAGCTTATCTTGCTCCTTCTCTCGTTGAAGGAAATGGGAATTGTCTCTTCGATCACTGTCACGAAGACCATGATCATCATTCGCATAAAAAAATAACCGCCCTTTTAGTTGGCAGCTTAGGGTAGCGGTTATTTCTTAATTCGCACTAGGGCTGACCGCTGAACGGCATCCCTCTGTTGCTCTTTTATTTTATCACCAAAACTGACATCTGTCAACCCTATTCACGCAAATCTTTTTGCGCAGCAAAAGAAGTTCGTGAATCTTCAATGGGTATTCTTTCGATAAACACAAGAATGACCGAATAGAGAAGACCGGGGCCGAAGTTGAAGAAGTGGCAGTCGGTGAAGCTCGTCAAAATCAGAACGAGCACGATGAACGCCAAAAAGATGTTCTCCCGTGAGCGGCGCTTCATGAGCAGGCGCACCGTCTGATATCGATGAAATCCGTAGCAGATGAGCGCGACGAGCCCGCCCGAGGCCAAGAGCTGCAGATAGGTGTTGTGATAGCGCGGGGGCAGGAAGGCATCGGAAGGAAGGCTCCCCCAGCGGAACGCCCCGCACTCATAGAACCCCACGCCGAAGAGCGGGTGCTCCGCAAACTGCTTGAGCCCGTCCTCCCAGATCTTGTCGCGGCCGTTGCTGTCGAAGCGGATCATCGAGGCGAACAGCTTCATGACCTTCTCGAAGAACACGGCAAACAGCGCCATGGCAATGAGGATGATCGCCCCCGCCACGATGAGGTGAAAGAGGCGCTCCCGCCCCTTGCTCCTGATGATGACAAAGACGTAACAGGCGATAAAGACGATGCCGCCGAACAAGATCGAGCCGCGGCTCTGCGTGAGAATGACGCCGAGGAAGGTGAGGCACCCCAAGAGCGTGAACCGCCAGCCGTTCTTCTTCGTCGAGGCATAGTAGAAGCTCGCGGGGATGCACATTGCGACGATACACCCGATGTTGTTGTACATGCCCCAGCCCGTCGTGAGCTTGCCGCGGTCAACGCCCTCGGGCGTCATCACCCCGGGCAGGAAGTAGAGGCGCACCGTCTCCAAGATGATGCCGAAGCCCAAAATGAGGAAGAAGCGGAGGAGGTAGTCCTTCTCCGTGCGCTTGAAGTCGACGGTGTAGTAGAAGTAGTAGTAGAGGACGCACAGCGAGGCGATCTCCACGAGGCCGAAGAGCGCGGTCTTGAAGGAATAGTAGGGGCTGAACAGCCCGCCGAGGACGTAAGATATGCCGAGCGCCAAAAAGCCCAACGAGAGCGCGGGCGAGCCGCGGCGTTCGCTCTTTGCAGGCGAAAAGGCGACGGAATACACGAGCCGGGCGGCGAGCGCGACGACGGCGACTGCTAAAATGGCGATGAACTGCGCCTGAAAGGCGGGGTCCTTGAATACCGTCGTATCGACGTGCGTCGCGGGGTTGTTCTCGGGCGCGATCGTCATATAGGCGCACAAAAAGATGGGCACGAGCGGGAGCGTGTCCTCCGAAAAGAGGATGGCCGCAAGGCCCAAGAGAAGATAGAGGTAAAAGACGGGCAGTTCCAGCGCAAACACGTTGGAGACGACCATCAGAAGGACGACGAGCGCCTGATACCACACCGAGCGAAAAAACCCTCGCAAGGAGCAAAGAAACTTGTTTTCCCCCAGCGCGGGGCAGCTTTCGTAGATCATGTTTTCTCCGGAGGACGAGCTGTCCTTTCTGTCCGATTATACCCCCGTACTCCCCATGCTGTCAAGCGTTTCATGCAGGAAAGAGAACTCTATAAGTCGAGCGTCTCGCGGTAGAGCTCGCTCTTGGGAACGCCCCTGTCCTCGGCGGCCTTTTTCAAGGCCTCCTTCTTCGAGAGGCCCTCGTCCATATACGCCTTGACGTGCTCGCGCACCGAGAGGGAATTTAGTGGGCTCTCCCCGCTCGCACCCTCGACGACGAGCACATACTCCCCGCGCTTTTCGCCCGCAAGGCCCTCCTTCAGGGTGAAGTCGCGGGCTTCCTCGTAGAGCTTGGTGATCTCGCGCACCGCGCAAGCCCTGCGGTCGCCGAAAACTTCATACATCGCGGCGATGTCTCTCTCGACGTCCTGCGGGGCGGAGTGGATGAGCAGCGTCTCGCGGGCGTTCTTGAAGCGCTCCAGAAGGCGCTTGCGCTCCCCCGCCTTGTCGGGCAGAAAGCCGATGAAAGTGAAGCGGGAGGCGTCGAGCGCGGAGAGGACGAGCGCCGAGAGCGCCGCATTCGCCCCGGGGAGGATGGTGAAGGGCTCTCCCGCCGCACGCAGGTCGCGCGCCACGGTGTTGCCGGGGTCGGAGACGACGGGCATGCCCGCATCGGATACGATGCAGATGTTCTTGCCTTCCCGCGAGAGCGCGATGATCTCCGCCGCCGCCTCGTGCTCGTTGAACTTATGGCAGGCGCGGAGGGGCTTCTTGATGTCGTAGGCCGAGAGCAGCTTCACGGTGTGCCGCGTGTCCTCGCAGAAGATGACGTCGGCACTCTTCAGCGCCTCGAGCGCGCGCAGGGTGATGTCCTTCAAATTCCCGATGGGCGTTGCCACAAATTCGATCATACTTCCTCCTTCTCGGCCGCATTTGCCGCCATGTTGCCCGCCGCGGCGGTGTTAAACAGGGTGGGGAGAACTTCCAGCCCGCTCTTTGCGCCCTTCTTCGCCGCGATGAGCGCAAGGTAGGGCTTCGCGCCCTCTTTGCCCGCCACGAGCTGCAGTTTCTTGGGCTCGAGGCCCCTCTCGTGCAGGGTGCAAAGGACTTCTGCAAGGCGGTCGGCGCGGTGGACGAGGGCGAACCTTCCCCCGAACTTCAAACACCGCGCGGCGGCCGAGACGAGCTCCTCAAGGGGAAGCGCCAGCTCCTTGCGGCAGACGGCCTTCTTTGGGTCTGCATTCTCGAACCCGCCCTTCTCGTAGGGGGGATTGGCGAGGATGAGCGAAAACGCCTCGGTGTACTGCTTGGGGATCTCCTGCACGGCGACGTTCTCGACGGTGAAGGTCTCTTCAAGGCCGTTGAGAGCCACCGTTTTTCGCGCGAGGTCGGCCATTTCGGGCTGCAATTCAAAGAGGGTGACGTGGCGGATGCCCGTGTTCTCGGCAAAGAAATGGAGCCCGACGATGCCGCTGCCCGCGCAGAAATCGGCGACGTTCTCGCCCGCTTTCGCTTTCAAAAAGCGCGACAAAAGCACCGAGTCCGACGTGAAGCGATAGAGCTCGGTGTCCTGCACGATGCGATAATTGCCGATAAGCAGAGGTTCTTCTATAAGCATATAAAACGATTTGCGCGAGCGGGGTTGCCTTCCTGCCGCTTCAAAAATTCCGATGCGCGAGCGGGGTTGCCTTCCTGCCGCTTCAAAAATTCCGTTGCGCGAGCAGGGTTGCCCTGCGCTGCGCGCCCCAATTTGCCCGATACTTCGGGCTTATTGTCTTTGAGAACAGAAATGTGCGCGGGCGGCAGAGCGCGGAGATGCTCCCTCTGCACCCCTCGCGGAAAGATTTTTTCGGAACGAAAAAAGATTTTCGCGAAAGCCCATTGAAAAAAGGCGCCTGAGTATATCAAGCGCCTTCTTTCGTCTTCTTACATTATTCAGCCGTGATAGCGCCGGTAGGGCAGCCTTCCTCGCATGCGCCGCAGTCGATGCAGACATCGGGATCGACAACATACGTCGTATCGCCGGGAGCGATCGCACCCACGGGGCAAGCATCAGCGCACGCACCGCACGAAACGCAGGCGTCGGAGATCTTGTGAGCCATCTTCTTTACCTCCCTTCAAGTCTTGCCCATATTATACCACACATCGGGCATTTCGTAAAGACTTTTCGCGAAAAATTTCAGCCTTGCGTCGAGGAAATCTCTTCCGTTTTGCGCGATCTTTCGCCCTTTTCGGGCTTTTCCGCCCGCTCTGGCTTCTCGCCCTTCCCGGGCTTATCCTCTTTTTCGGGCTTTTCCTCTTTATCGGGCTTTTCCTGCGCGCGCTTGAATTCGAGGTCGGAGACGGGGAAGTCGCGGTAGACGAGTGCCCCGTCCTTTTCGATCTTGACGCGGGCGATCATCTTGAGCATGTTGACGGAGACGACGCTCCCCCTTCCCTCGGGCGTGATGACCTGCCCGCCGATCTTGGGCACCTGCTTGCACGCCGCGGCGTAATACTCGTTCTCGTACGCGAGACAGCACATCAGCCGTCCGCACAGGCCGCTTATCTTCGTGGGATTGAGCGACAGCCCCTGGTTCTTCGCCATGCGGATGCTCACCTTCTGGAAGTCGGGCATGCAGCTCGCGCAGCACACCTCTCTCCCGCAGGGGGCGATGCCGCCCAGGATGCGCGTCTCGTCCCTCACGCCCACCTGACGGAGTTCGATGCGCATGCGGAACACGGACGCGAGGTCCTTGACGAGCTCGCGGAAGTCCACTCTCCCCTCTGCCGAGAAGTAGAAGATGACCTTGCTCCCGTCAAAGGCGAAGTCGCACCCGATGAGCTTCATGCCGAGGCCGCGCGCCGCGATCTTTTCCTTGCAGATGCGCATGGCCTCGGGCTTTCTCGCATCGTTCTTGGCCATCGTATCCAAATCTTTCTGCGTCGCGAGTCTGACGACGGGCTTCAGGGGTGCGGCAAGCTCTTCGACTTCCCGCTCGCCCTCGAGCACCGTGGCATATTCGAGGCCGTGCGCCGTGTCGACGATGACGCCCTGCCCCTGTTCGAGCTGCATGTCGCCCGCACTGAAGTAGTAGGGCTTGCAGCTGTTTCTGAATTTTACGACGACAACTTTTGCCATCTCGTCTCTTCCTCCTTCATCCCGAGGGCGAGGACATAGAGTGCCTGCCCCACCCCCGCATTGAAATTGACGCGCTTCTCCGCCTCGCGCACCTCCTCGAGCGCCCTTATGAGCGTGCCCGCGTGGTAGCGTTCGGCAAGCGCCTTTGCCGCGCCGTCCGTGCGGCTTGCGTAGCGTCCCTGCCCCGTCTTTAAGAGCAGCATGTCGCGAAGCAATAGTTCGAGCGCCGCGAAGAAGGCGTCCTTATCGAGCTTGTCCGCCTTTCGGCAGAACGCCTCGGGCGCGTCGTTCTTTACAAATTCCTCGGCGAGGCGAAAGCTCTCCCCGCCGCCCGACAGGAGCCGCTCCGCCTGCGAGAGGATGCCGCCGCTTGCGGCCGCCGCCCGCTCGAGGCCCGCCTCCTTGGGATACATGCGCTTGAGGGCCTTTAAAATGCTCTCCTCGGAGAAGGGCGGCTCTGCGAATTTCTCCGTCCGCGAGAGCACAGTGGGGAGCACCGCGTGTTCCTGCACTGCGCCGAGAAGAAAGCTCACCCCTTCGGGCGGCTCCTCGAGGACTTTCAAGAGTTTGTTCTGCACGAGGGCGCTCGCCGTGTGAAAGGCATCGAGGACGAACAGCTTTCTTGTGCCCTCCACGGGGCGGAGAAGGCTCTCCTCCAAAATTTTGGCGGCGTCGTCCACGGTGAGCTTCGCGCCCGCCGCGGGATAGAAGAGGCAGTCCTGAAAGCTCTCCTTTTCGATGAGCGCGGCCGTGCGGGAGCCCTCCTCCGCGCAGAAGAACGCCTTCGCACACTCCTTCAGAAGTTCGCGAAGATGCGCCGCGTCGGGGAAGAGGACGAGGGCGGCGTGCGCACTTCTCCCCGCCCGTGCTTCGGCGGCGATGCGGCGATAACAGCGCGTTTCGTGCAGCAGCTCCTTCATGCGTCCTCCTCAAAGACCAAGATGTTGCCCCCCTCCAGCCCGAAGGTGTTCGCGGCGGCAGAAAGCCGGGCGATGTGCTCCTTCGTGATGCGTTCGCCCTCCGAAATGAGGGGCACGCAGGGCGGGAACAGCCCGCACTCCCGCGCCGAGACGAGCCCTTCCGCCTCTTTGAGCGGCACGAGGCGGGTGCGCTTTCCCCGCGCCCCTTCCTCGTTGGAAGAGAGCGTGAGCGGGCCGCGCGGCAGGCGTTTTAACAGCGCTTTCAGGCGCCGCAGCTCCCCCGTTTTCGTGCAGGGGGAGAGATAGAACATGAGAAAATTCCCGTCGTTGAACTCCGCCCAGACGCCCTTTTTTTGCAAGTATCTTTCGGCGCGGGCGTTCTCGGTGCCGAAGGGTACGAGAATTTTCGTCCAGTCGGCGTTATTCTCGGCGTTTATCTCTCGCTTGAGGGCCTCCGCCATGCGCTCGATTTTCACGTTCCGCGGGTACTTGTAGGCGTATTCGACGCTCGCCATGACGGGATAGGAGGGCGAGGTCGTGCGGCAGCGGGAGACGGCGGCTTTCAGCCGCTTCGTCCAAAGTTCGTCCCTTGCAAAGACCGCCGCGCCCTGCGTGAGGGCGGGCAAGGACTTGTGCGCGCCGTCCACCCACATCTCCGCGAAGTTGCCCGCGTAGAGCGGGGTGCCGTGAAGGTGGGCGCCGTGGGCACCGTCGATGACAAAGGGCTTCCCCTGCTCTTCGCACAGCGCCGCCGCCTCTTTGAGGGGCGGGAAATTGCCGTAGTAGTCGGGCGAAGTCAAAAGCAGCGCATCGGCATTTGCGAGCGCCTCCCGGATGGCCTCCATGCTCGGCTGCCGAGGATAGGGCAACGAGGGCGCCGCGATCTCCACGCCCGTGAGGCCGAAGAGCCAGCATGCGTCCTTGACCGACTTATGCGCGGTTTTCGGATAGGCGATGCGGATGATGCCCGCCTCTCTGAGTGCCAAGAGCATGGCATGCACGCCCGAGGTGCTCCCGTCCGTGAGCAAAAAGGCGGCGTGCGCGCCGACGATCTTGGCGATGTCCTCCTCCGCGCGCGCAATGACGCCGTGCGGGGAGAGAAGATTGTCCGAATAGCAAAGCTCGGTGATATCCGCCCCCGCGCGCTTGTGCCCGGGGGTGTGAAAGGAGAGGTGCGGCCGCTTCTGAGAGAGCAGCATCTCCAAAATATGACAGTTTTTGACGCGCCTCACGCGCCGTACTCCTCATAGAGGTAGCGCATGAAACTCACCGTCTCGAAGCGGAGATCGCTCTCCATGCGGTCGGTGTTCTTCAAGATGACGAGGCAGATGTCCTCACTCGACTGCACGGAGGTCTCCCCCTCTTCGACATAGTGGTAGACGAGGTTGCGGAGGGCGGGAAGATCGCCGATGTTGATGGCGTAGTTGCCCGTCGTCTCCTCGCCGTCCTCGGTGAGGAGCGTGACTTCGGCGTAGGTGAACAAGCCCGACTCGATGCAGTGCTCTAAGACGAAGAGGTAGTCCTCTCGAAGCTTATAAAGCCGCTCCTTCTCGTCCTCGATGCCCTGCTGTTTCTGCGAGGCGAGGTGATAGCGGTTGTCCTTCTCGTTGCGCGAGAGGAAGCACGCCTCGGCCTCCTCCTCGTTGAGTTCGCCGTTCTCCCAATCTTCGCCGAAGAACCGCTGCAAGTACTCTTCGCACTCCGCAAAGTATTCGTCGGGGTCGTAGGCGAAGCGGTCGGTCATGGAGGCGAACAGGATGTCGAGCGACGAGCCGAGCTCGGTCTCCTCGGGCTCCTTGTCGGGCGAGATGTAGTCGGAGACGAGCATCACGGTGCCGAGCCCTGCCATGCGGCGGGCGGAGAAGAGCGTCTCGCTGTACTGGTCGCTGCCCAGGTTTTCAAACTCGGTGTGGAGGATGTCGTAGGAGAATGTGCCGCTCGAAAGCAGCGTATCGGCGAAGGTATCCGCATCCGCGCCGCTCAGGAGCGTCATGTCGGCGTCGCCGCCCGAGACGGACTGCGTCGTCGAATAGGCGTAGACGATGAACTCCTGCTCGCTCCTTGCGCGCGTCTTGATGGTCGTGAAGAAGACGATGAGGATGAACACCACCGCCAAGATGGCGGCGACGATCTTCAGCCAGTCGTAGGAAAGGAAATTTCCCAGCCTTGATTTTGTGATCCTTGCGTCCAAGGGGCCTCCCTCGGCGAAACTCGCCGTTTATTTTTTGGGCTTCATCGTGGGGAAGAGCAGCACGTCGCGGATGGACGGGCTGTCCGTTAAGAGCATGACGAGGCGGTCGAGCCCGAACCCGAGGCCGCCCGTGGGGGGCATGCCGCGCTCGAGGGCATCGAGGAAATCCTCGTCCACTTCGGCGTTCGTGCCCTGTGCGCGCTTGCGCTCGGCCTGCTCCGTCATGCGGCGGCGCTGGTCGATGGGGTCGTTGAGCTCGGAGAAGGCGTTGCCCATCTCCATGCCGTTGATGAAGTATTCGAAGCGTTCGGTCATCGTCGGGTCCTCGGGCTTGCGCTTGGCAAGGGGAGAGATCTCGACGGGGTAGTCGTAGATGAAGGTGGGCTGGATGAGCTTGTCCTCGACGTAGGCATCGAAGAACTCGGAGAGGATGTGCCCCTTCGTCTTCTTGCCCTCTTCAAGCTCGATGTTGTGCTCCTTCGCAAGGGCCTGCGCCTCTTCGTCGGAAGCAACTTCGGCAAAGTCGACGCCCGAGTACTTCTTGACGGCCTCCACCATCGTCATGCGTTCCCAGTGGGAAAGGTCGATGGTGTTGCCCTGATAGGGAATTTCGAGGGTGCCGCACACTTCCTGAGCGATGTGCTGATACATGCCCTCGATAAAGTCCATCATATAGCGGTAGTCGACGTATGCCTGATACATCTCGACGGTGGTGAACTCGGGGTTGTGCTTGGCGTCCATGCCCTCGTTGCGGAAGATGCGGCCCATCTCGTAGACGCGCTCAAAGCCGCCCACGATGAGGCGCTTTAAGTAAAGCTCCGTCTCGATGCGGAGGTACATGTCGATGTCGAGCGCGTTGTGGTGCGTCTTGAAGGGGCGGGCGTCCGCGCCGATCTCGAGGGGAAGAAGGATGGGCGTATCCGCCTCGATGTAGCCGTGCGAATCGAGATAGGAGCGCACCGCGGTGATAATTTTCGCGCGGCGGAAGAAGGTCTCGCGGACGTCCTCGTTCATGATGAGGTCGATGTGGCGGAGACGGTACTTCATGTCCACGTTCTGAAGGCCGTTGTGCTTTTCGGGGAGCGGCTTCAAGGCCTTGGAGAGCATCTCGAGGTGTGTAAGGTGAATGCTCACCTCGCCCGTCTTGGTCATGAAGACGGTGCCCTTCGCGCCCACGATGTCGCCGAGGTCGTAGTCCTTCTTGTAGGCGGCGTAGACGTCCTCACCCACGTCCTGACGGGTGATGTAGAGCTGGATGTCGCCGTTTCTGTCGCGGATGTGTGAAAACGACGCCTTGCCCATGATGCGGCGGCTCATCAGCCTGCCCGCGACGGACACTTCCTTGCCTTCGAACGCGGCAAAATCGCCCTTGATCTCATCCGAACGGGCGGTGACGTCGTACTTCGTCTTGCGGTAGGGGTCGTTGCCCTCCGCTGCAAGTTTTGCAAGTTTTTCCCTGCGGATGCGGGCCTGCTCGGCAAGCTCCTCCTCTTCCGCCTCGGGAGAAATGTTCTCTCTCTCGTCCATAAAACTCCTTAACCGATCTTGACGATCTTGAGGATATAGTCGCCGTCGGGCGCCTTGACGGTGACGCGCTCGCCCTTCTTGTGGCCGAGCAGCGCCGCGCCCACGGGGGACTCGTTGGAGACGATGTTGTTCATCGCGTCCACTTCCGTCGTGCCCATGATGGTGTAGGTGACCTCTTCCTCCATCTCCTCGTCGTAGACGGTGACGGCCGAGCCGATGTGCACGACGCTGTTGTCGTCGCTCTCTTCGATGATGACGGCGTTCTTGACCTTGTAGTCGAGTTCGGCGATCTCGCCCTCGTTGGCGGCCTGCTCGTTGCGGGCTGCGTCGTACTCGGCGTTCTCCGAAAGGTCGCCGTGGCTGCGCGCCTCTGCGATGCGCTCCACGATCTCCGCACGTTTGACGGTCTGCAGGTACTCGAGCTGCTTCTTGGCGGCCTCGTAGCCCTCCTGCGTCATATAAAACTGATCTGCCATAAAAAACCTCGCTGTGCCGTTTGCGGCACGATTTTTTGCGTTTTGCGGCCTAAAGCCGTTTTTCTATGAAAGACGACCGTGACCTCCCTTAGGAGACCACGGTTTTCTCTTCACTTCACTTATTATATTGCATTTTTCCCGCGTTGTCAACTCGGTTGCCCGCTCTCTTGCGATTTTCTTTTGACGAAGCGCTCGATGCGGCGCATGGCCTCCTCGAGCTCCGCCATGCCCGTCGCGTACGAGCAGCGGATATGGTCCTCGGCGCAGTGCCCGAAGGCGTTCCCGGGGACGACGGCGACGTGCTCCTCTTCGAGAAGGCCGTCGGCGAACTGCTCGCCCGTCAGCCCCGCCACCTTGACGGAGGGGAAGATGTAGAACGCCCCGCGCGGCTCGAAGCAGGTGAGCCCCAGATCGTTCATGGCGCGCACGAGGAAGCGGCGGCGCTTGTCGTACTCCGAGCGCATCTTCTCCACCGAGGCAAAGCCGTCCTCGAACCCGCCCGAGAGCGCGGCGACGGCCGCGTGCTGCGACACGCGCGGCGCACACAGAATGGTGTACTGGTGAATTTTCAGCATGGCGGCGTCGATGTCGGGGGGAGCGCAGGTGAAGCCCACGCGCCAGCCCGTCATGGCGAACGCCTTGGAAAAGCCGCCTAAGAGCACGGTGCGCTCCTGCATGCCGGGGAGGGACGCGATGGAGCAGTGCCGTCCGCCGTAGGTGAGTTCGGCGTAAATTTCGTCGGAGATGACGAGAAGGTCGTGCTTTTTGATGACGGGAATGACCGCCTCGAGCTGCTCCTTGGTCATGATGCCGCCCGTCGGGTTGTTGGGGTAGGCGAAGATGACCGCCTTGGTGCGCGGCGTGATGGCCTTCTCCAAGGCCTCGGGCGTGAAGATGAAGCCGTTCTCGGCCGTGCAGTCGACGGAGACGGGCGTGCCCCCGCACAGACTCACGATGGGCGCGTAGGAGACGTAGGCGGGATCGGGAATCAAGATCTCATCGCCGATGTCCGCAACGGCGCGAAGGGCCAAATCGATGCCCTCGCTCGCCCCCACCGTGACGATGACGTGCTCGGGCGAATATTCGACGTCAAAGCGCTCCTTCAGATACTTTGCAATGAGCGTGCGCAGCTCCTGAAGGCCCCTGTTTCCCGTATATTGGGTGAAGCCGCGCTGCAGCGAACGGATGCCCGCCGAGCGCACCTCCCACGGGGTGACGAAATCGGGCTCGCCGACGCCGAGGGAGATGGCGTCGGGCATGTGCTCGACGATGTCGAAATACTTGCGGATACCGCTCGGCTTCAACGCCTTGGAGCGGGAATTTAAAAAGTCCCTCATGGCTGAATGGAGAGCCTGCCCCGCTGCGGTTTCTTCGTCATGGCTCCCTCGATCTTGTACTTTTTCAAAATGAAGTGCGTCGCCGTGGAGATGACGCAGTCAAAGGTGGAGATGCACTCGGAGATGAAGCGCGACACGCCCTTGATGGACTTGCTCTCCACGATGACGAGGAAGTCGTACGCGCCGCTCATGAGGTAGAGCGTCTTGACTTCGTCGTGCTGGGCGATCTCTTCGGCGATGCCGTCGAAGCCCGAGCCGCTCTGAGGCGTGACCTTGACTTCGATGAGCGCCTCCACGCACTCGTCCTCCTCTTCGTCGAGGTTGACGAGCGCCGCGTACTTGACGATGGTGCCCCTTCTTTCCATCGCGCGGATGGTCTCCTCCACCTTGTCCTTGTCCTCGCCGACCATCACGGCGACCTTCTCCGCGGGACAGCGGCAGTCCGCCGTCAAGACATCGAGGATATCCCGTTCGAGCTTGTTCATAACTCCCCTCCTTGCTTTTATTCTATCATTGTAGCGAATTTGCGCGCGAATGTCAAACGCATTTGCTTTTTTCCCGAAAATCGGGTATAATGGCGGTATGTTCCGCATCTGGGGAAAGGTCTATCAAGGCGACCACATCGAAAAACAGACGGTGTATGCGCGCGACGAGCGCTTCACCTATTCGGAGTTCTTCCGCTACCTCACCGACATCTGCGGCGAGCTGGACGTGCCCACGCCCGTCCTCTTGAAGCCGCACCTCTTTCAGTACGCCAAGTTCAACCACGTCGTCTTCCGCCCCGCCGATTTCATGGAGGAAGTGCCGTTTACCAAGTTGGTTTTGGAGAATATTTTGTAAAAAGTGATAGAAGCGCCGCGCGCCGCCCCCGTTCGGGGGCGGCGCGCGGCGCGTTATGTGATGATGCGGCGTTCGGGCGCCGCTTTTTGTTCGCGCTTTTGACGCTGTTTACGCGGTGTGCGCGGCCTCCTGCGCCTTGGGCTTCTTGCCGTCGAGGAAGGCGCTGATGCCCTTCTTTCTCATCTTATACACAAAGAAGTAGAGGGGCACGCCGAGCACATACACCCAGAGTGCCTCCGTCGCCGCAAGGGAGCCGACGAAGAACCAGTAACTCGCCGCGGCCGTCTCGGCGGCCATCGTATTGCACAAATAGACGATGATGAGCGGGATGCAGAAGGCGTTGAAGAGGACGGGGAAGAGCCCGCCGACCGCAACGCGCGCGATGTGATTGCGGATGAATTTGCCCGCGAAATAGGTGCACAGGCCCGCTAAGAGCGTTGCAAGGGAGCCGATGAACACGTCGTAGACAAGGTACGGCGAGCCAAGGTTTGCCAGCATACAGCCGATGTAGAGCGCGGGGACGGCCTCGGGGAAGAAGAGGGGCAGGATGGTGAGCGCCTCTGCGGGACGGATCTCGAAATATCCCTCATAGGCGATGGCCCCGAAGGCATAAGTAAACGCAACATACAGCGCGGCGATGATGCCTGCGCGGCAGATGCGTTTGGTGGTAAAGAATTGCTTCATGAAGTTGTACCTCGGTTTTTTTATTCAGAAGTGTTACCCGAAAACCTTCTGTGAATGCTATCATACTTGATTTTGACTTTTCTGTCAAGCGGAAAGAGGTTCACGCAAATCTTTTTGCAAAGGCAAAAATCTTTGCCGTGATTTTGAAAGAAAACACCGCCGCACACGCTGTCGCGTTTGACGGCTCGTTTTCTTTCTGCGGGCGCACTTTCAGGGCTTTCCAATTTACTGCGCCCGCATTCATTCTTTCCCCCGAAAGCGTAAGCATACGCAAACAGGGGGCGCGGGCGAAGGCATAGCCTTCTTGCGCAATTATAATGAAAACGCCTGTCTGATTGACGAACGTTTTTGTTATAAATAATGCTTCGAGGAGGGTTCCCCTCCGCTGAAGGACTCAATTTGCCTCATACCTGAGGCTTAATGTCTTTGAGAACAGAAACGGTCGCGGGCGACAAGGGTTCGGTGATGTACCCTCTCCACCCCTCGCGATGAGATTTTTGCGCAGCAAAAAGATCTTCGCGAAATACTTTTTTACCAGTCTTGTCGCTTGAGGCTCTTATCCTTGACGTCGTCGTAGTACTCGAAGTAGCGGGCCTTCCACTCGGCGGGCGAGAGCGGCCGCTCCTCCCCCGCCATGTCGCGAAGGTACTCCTCCAGCTCCTCGGGCGTGAAGTCCCCCTCGGAGATCTCCCCGTCGTACTGCGAAAAAAGTTTCATCAGATCAAGTTTCGAGATCATGCTCTCCCCCGTAAAATGCGTCTATCCTTCCGAAAAAATCGGGATCGGGCTCGGACAGCGCGATGCGCTCCGCCCGGTCGATGGGCGCATAGAAGATCTTCTCCTGCGCCTTGGAAAGCTGAAAGCCGAACCTGCCCAGCATCTGCCTGTAGCGCGCCTCGTAAATTTCGTCCTTCTCGCACGCGGCGGGCGAGAACCACGCGTTGAGGTGCCCCTTCCCCTCGATGACCTTGAACGTCACCCTGTCGCCCGCGTCCTCGAGCGCCTTCCTGCGGGCGTAGATGGACGCGCCGTTCAGCTTGATGGCCTCGTCGTGCTCGGCGTGCAGGATGAGGAAGCGCGTGCCCTTCGCGGCGCGGATGCCCTTCTCCGCCGTGTCGTACATGGCGCGGCCGAAGCGCATCACTTGCACGAAGAGGAGCGCGGGGTACATGAACCGCCCGAAGTGCACGGTGAGCGTCGAGCTGCTCTCTAAGAGCATGTGCCCCGGGTCGTTGAAGCCCGAGAGCGAGACGACGGCCTTCACACGGCTGTGCTCTCCCTTGCAGAACACGGCGCAGACGGCATATCCGCCCCAGCTGTGGCCGTAGAGGTAGAAGGGAAGCCCGTCGAAGGCGGGGTTTTTCTCCGCCCACGAGAGGATGCGGTGCAAGTCGATGGCGGACTGCGGAAGGCCGCGCTGGCTCCTGCCCGAAGACGCGCCGCTGCCCGTGGCGTCGTATAAAAGGACGCGGTAGCCGCGCTCCAAAAGCCCCCGCGCCTCGGTGAAGTAGCCCTCCGCGCAGTCGCGGATGCCGTGCGAGACGATGACGAGGCCCTTCTTATTTTCCTCGCCGAGGTGATAGACGGCAAGGCGGCGATGACGGGTGACGGGCACGAACTCCTGCCGCACTTTGATCTCGGGGAAGTCGGAAAAGAGCGCGCGCCGGCTGAACGTGTGCTGCACGCGGCCGTAGAGCAGGGAGAACGTGATGCCCACCATCAGGACCTGCAGCACAAACACAAGGCCCGCCGCCGCGATGAGCGCGACAGCTACCCATAGGACAATTTCGCCTGCCGTCATATTCCGCCTCCTTTTCGTCGATACGCGCCGAAGTTACGGCACCGCACGGCCCTTCAAAGGCCGCATTGTACAGAAGCTTTCCACAATTCGACATTCCAGTGTGGATAACTCCCGTCTTTTTCCACCTTCTCCACAATCCCCCCGCACTATTCCACAATTCGGGGAGAGAATTCCCCTGCCGCAGTATCTGAATTTACTGCCGCGAGCAGGGTTTCCCTGCGGTGCGGCACTCAATTTGCCCTATGCTTAGGGCTTAGTGTCTTTGAGAACAGAGCCGTGCGCGGGCGATAAAGCGGGGAGATGTTGATAGCACACTCCTCACGGAACTTATTTTGCGGAGCAAAAGAAGTTCGTGAACTTGTTGTGCGTTGTATCGTACCGATAGCCCAACGCCCCGAGTTTTTCTTCAAGTTCCTCGCGCGAGACGTCGAGATCGTCGCAGAGCGCATCCAAATCGTCGTACTCGTCGCGGAGTTTGGTGTTGATGTAGCTCAAGAGCATCGCGCCGTCCGATGGCAGTTTCATGGTCTCCTCCCGGATGCGGGCAACTTTGCTCGCCCGCCGCGGCCGAAATTCCCTTCGGCCCTCCCTATCATTATAGTACCCGCGCCCGCAAAAAGCAAACACATTTTCAAATTCCCCCTTGACATTCTCGTTTGAAGGGGGTATAATCCTGTTTACAAAGTGAAGAGGAAATCATGGAAAACCAAGAGAAACACACCGAAACGGAACAGAAGGAGCTCGAAGAGGCGCTCATTCTGTCCTGGATCCGCGTGACAGCCGTACTCAAGAACACGCGGATCACGAAAAAGATGATCTATAACGAGGCCGTCGTGATGGCGATCGTGTATGACCGCTACAAGAAGGACGGTGTGGGCGCGGTGTCCTTCGGGGATATCTGCAAAAAAACGCGCATGCTCAAATCGCTGGTGAACAGGACGATCGGCTCGCTCGTCAAGCGCGGATTTTTGGAGCGGCGCACGGGGGAGGACAAGCGCACAACCTACGTTCTGCCCGTCGCGAAAAAGCTTCCCGAGTTTTTGGAGGAGCATGAGCGGTCTATGTCGCTCGCCCGCCGCGTCATCGACCTCATCGGCGAGGAGGACGCGCGCGCCTTCTGCCGCATTGCCGACAAAGTGTTCAACGCGGATCCGCTGCCGAAAGAGTGAGAGAATTCACGCAAATAAGTTCACGAACTTCTTTTGCTGCGCAAAATAAGTTCCGTGAGGGGTGAAGTTGATTTATCTCCGCGCCCTGCCGCCCACGAACTCGACTGTTCTCAAAGACAATAAGTGCGAAGTATCGCACAAATTGTGTCCTTCAGCGGAGGGGAACCCTCCTCGAAGCATGATTTTATAATGCCGCACCGCAAAAGCGTGGTTTTCTTGCAGCATAATTTTAAATTTGCGGAAAGATTTTACGAAGTAAAAGATTTCCGCGAAATTTAAGCCGCTCCGAAAGGAGCGGCTTTCGCTGTTTTATAGGCTTTCGCTGTTTTTATAGGCTTTTACTCACCATTCGCCCTTGAAATAGACGGTCGCCTCGGCGAGGGGCAGATTGGAACCGCGAATGTCGAGCTTCTCCCAATCCGCTTGCGTTCCCTCATAATAGACGGCCGTAAGGCCGCTGTCGAAGAACGCCATCTCCCCGATGACGATCATGCTGTCGGGAATGACGATGCTTTTCAGCGAAGTGCAGCCGTAGAACACGCTCGCTTCAATGGCTGTGACATTCTTGCCGAGCGTGACGCTCTCGAGCGCGGTGCAGCCGTAGAACGTCGACACGTTGACCGTCGTCAGGCCGTCGCCGAGCGCGGCGCTCTCGAGCGCGGTGCAGCCCATGAACACCCCCGTGCCCATCTCGGTCACGCTGTCGGGGAGAGTGATACGCGTCAGCGAAGTGCAATTTTCAAACGCATTGTCTCGAATGCGCGTGACCCCGCCGCCGAGCTCAACGCTTTGCAGCGCAGTGCAGCCGCTGAAGGTATTGCGGTCAATGGAAGTCACGCCGTCGGGGAGAGTGATGCCCGTCAGCGAAATGCAATTTTCAAACGCACTTCTGCCGATGGAAGTGACCGCGTCGGGAAGGGCGATATCTGTGAGCGATTCGCAGCCGCAGAACGCCCGATACCCGATGGAAGTGACCGCGTCGGGAAGGACGATGCTTTCCAGCGAATAGCACCAATAGAACGCATCATCGCCGATGGACGTCACGCTCGAGGGGATCGTGACGCTTGTAAGCGCGTCGCAGTCGGAGAACGTGCCCATCTCAATGGTCGTCACACCTTCGGGAATGGTGACGCTTGTGAGAGATTTGCAATTAAGGAACGCGTTCATTCCGATGGACGTTACGCTCGAAGGAATGGAGACGCTTTCGAGCGCGCGGCACTCCGCGAATGCGCCATAGCCGATGGACGTCACGCCCTCGGGGAGCACGATGCGATCGAGCGAGAAGCAATATGAGAACGCCTCCATGCCGATGGAAATGACCCCGCTGCCCAGCGTGACGCTTTCAAGCGCGTCGCAGCCGTTGAAGACACGATCGCAGATGGCTGTGACGCCGTTCGGAACGGTGATGCTCGTCAGAAGATAGCAGTTTGAAAACGCACCCTCCTCGATGGATGTGACGCTCGAGGGGATCGTGATGTCCGTAAGCGCCATACAGTTTGAGAATGCGTTCACGCCGATCGCGGTGAGGCCGGAAGGGAGCGCGACGCTCGTAAGCGCGAAGCATTCGGAGAACGCACTCTCGCCGATGGAAGTGAGACCCTCGGAGAGTGTGAGGCTTTCCATCGAATGGCAGCCCGAAAACGCACTCTCGCCGATCGCCGTGATGTTCTCGGGGATCACGACGCTCGTCAGCGAGATGCAGCCGTAGAACGTCTCGGCGGCGATGGATGTGACGCCGTCGGGGATGGTGATGTCCGCAAGGCTTTCGCAGCCGTAGAACGCACGCTCGCCGATGACCGCGACGCTCTCGGGGATGGTGACGCTTTGGAGCAGATAGCAGCCGGAGAATGCGTCCCGGTCGATGAAGGTCACGCTGTCGGGCAGGAAGATGCTTTCCATGAACTCACAGCCCGCGAACGCCTCGCTGCCGATCATCACGACAGGCAGGCCGTTGTAACTTGCCGGGATGACGACGTCCGTGTCGGTGCAGGTGCCGATGCCGATCACGGAGTAAGCGTCGCCGATCGGCGCATAGCGCAGCCCTTCACTGGGGATGAGTTCCCTCTCGCCGCAGTCGACGCAGACGCCGTTTTCGTAAGTGTGCCCCTTCGCGGGCGCGATGACCTCGCCGCAGACGGTGCAGAGCTGGGGCTCCGTACAGGTCGCGGCCGCACCCGGGGTGTGTCCCTTCGCGGGAACGGTGACATCCGAAAGTTCCTCGCTCGCCCCTTCGTCCGCGAAGTTCTTGCCGCAGCCCGAACAGGTCCAATATTCCACCGAGCCCGCCTCCGTGCAGGTGGCCTCCACGGCCGCAACGTGCGTCAGCGTGTGGACGTGCTCCTCTTTGCAGGCAGCGAGGACGAGCCCCGCAGCAAGCGCCGAAAATGCGAGCAGAACAGCAGCAATTTTCCCTCTCATAATACCCTCCATGCTCCTTGAAAGAATTACAAAATGATTATAGCACCTCGCTGCACCAAATGCAATATGTGCAGACAAATTTTTTAAAAGCGCTGCGGCGGCTTCTCAAAATAACTGCCGCGGGTGCAGTTACCCATTCCCGCCATTCTTAAATTTTTGCCGCGAGCAAAACCACGCTTTTGCGGTGCGGCACTCAATTTGTGCGATACCTCGCATTTCTTGTCTTTGAGAACAGACAGGTGCGCGGGCGATAAAGCGGAGAAATGTTGAAAGGCTGCATCTCGCGATGAGATTTTTGCGAAGCAAAAAGATTTTCGCGAAAAAACTGCGGCGGCGCCCCGATTCGGGGCGCCGCCGCTTGATCGTATTCCGAGAAAAAATTATAGCTGCTGTGGAGCCGACGGCGAAAAGTCAAACTCGTGCTCGAGGTCTAAAACGGCGCCCTCGTCCACCGTGGCGAGCTTGGAGACGGACACCTCGTACGCCGTCATCGTCGAGACTGAGCCGTCCTCGTGCCGCTTCTGATACTCGCGGCTCTGGATGCGGCCCGAGAGCATGATGCGCGAGCCCACGGAAAGGTCCTGCACGAAACGGGCGTTGCGCCCCCATGCGATGCAGGGGATGTAATCCGACTTGTTGTAGGCGCGGTTGACGGCGACGAGCAGGTCGGAGATCTCGCGGTTGAAGGGCGTCGTGCGGTAGACGGGCGGCTTGCAGATGTATCCGCCGAGCAGGATGCTGTTGGGGTTGCGGCTGCCGTCGTCCTCCACGAGGTCGCGCACGAATACCGTCAGCATGAGCCGCGAACGGCCGTTCTCGAGCTTGTTGTAGCTTCTGAACTGCCCCTCCGCCGCAAGCGTCGCGCCCACACTCAGATCGCAGCTCCTGATCAGCCGCTCCGAGATGGTCACGGGCAAAATGTCCGCCTGACCCGACAGCCGCGGCACCCGCACATACAGTTCGTAGAACCCCTCGCCGTACACCTCGTGCGAAAATACCGCCTCCGAAACGACAATTCCTCTCAAATAGACCTTGTTGTTTTTTTCCGTATTGTGATCCATATCCTTCGAGTACCTCCATGAGTATTTCCTTTCGAAAGAATCAGCCCTCGGGGGCGGCAAACTGCCTGCCCGTGTGGTCGACGGTGTAGTGTTCGCGGTAGATGAGCTCCCCCACGGGCACGAACGTATAGCCGCGGGCGCGCAGGGTGTCCAAAATGACGGGCAATGCCTCGGCCGTATTGAGGCCGTTGTTGTGGCAGAGGATGATGGAACCGCTTTGCACTTTGGACGTGACGCGCTCCGCGATCTCCTTTGCGGAGAGGTCCTTCCAATCGAGGGAGTCGACGTCCCATTGGATGGGCATCATGCCGAGGGCGAGGGACGTTTCGATGACGGTGTTGTTGTAGTCGCCGAAGGGCGGACGAAAGAGCGTCACTTGTCTTCCCGTCACCTCGGTGATGGCGCGGGCGGACGTCGTGAGTTCCGTTTTGACGGCCTCCTCGGAGAGTTCGGACATCTTGGGGTGCGTCGCGCTGTGCGTGCCGATCTCGTGCCCCGCCTCGGAGATCTTTTTGAGGTAGTCGGGGTGCTCCTCCGCCCAGAACTGCACGCAAAAGAAGGTGGCGGTGACGTTGGCTTCGCCGAGGGCTTCGAGGATGGCGTCGGTGTGTTCGACGCCCCACGCGCAGTCGAAGGTGATGGAGATGGCGTTGTCGTCGCGCCCGACGCTGTAGACGGGCAACAGGCGGGAGCCGCTCCAATAGACTTCCTCCGCACCCGCAGCGCCTGCCGCAAGCGTGGAGAGGGCGACCGCCCCCGTGAGCGCCGCCGCCAAAAGCAGCGACCGCAGCCGTAGGATCATTCAGACCTCGCTTTTCGTGCAAGGGAGCGGGTCGGAAGAGGTGCGCCGGGCGCTTTCGTTGAGCTGCGGGCGGGCGGAGTGCTCTCACCTCGCTTTCCTTACACGATGATACTATATTTTTGCACGGAGATTTTGGAGGGTTTTGTCGGACGCGCCGCCTTTGCGTCGAATGTGCCGCTTTGGGCCCCGGCCCGATGCCTGTCCTCCCCGCTCCCTTTCAACGTATTCCTCTTAGCCGCTGTTTATGAATAGATTCACGCAAATCAGTTCACGAATTTCTTTTGCTTCGCAAAACAAATTCCGTGAAGAGTGGAGAAAGTACATCTCTCCGCCCCTGTCGCCCGCAAATAAAGATGTTCTCAAAGACACGAAGCCCTAAGCATAGGGCAGATTGGGTCCTTCAGCGGAGGGAAACCCTCCTCGAAGAAGTAAATTTATAAGAAAAAACGCCCGTCAAAATGACAGGCGTTTATTTTTAAAATGAATGCTGCAAGCAAAACCACGCTTTTGCGCAGCAGGCCTCAATTTGCCTCATACCTGAGGCTTATTATCTTTGAGAATAAACCGGTGCGCGGGCGAAAACGTCGGGAGATGCCCCAAGCTCACCCCTCACGACTTTTTTGCGGTACGCAAAAAAGTGTGAACTCAGAAATCCTCGTCCTGATTCTCCTCATCGTCGTCGTCATCGTCGTCGCCGCCGAGGGTGTAGATCTCGTCGCCCGTGACGTAGTCGAAGTCGTCATCGTCGTCGTTGGAGTTGTCGTACTCCTCCTCTTCCTCTTCGTCCTGATTCTCGTCGTCGAGCTCGCCGAACTCCTCCTTCATGCCGTCCATTTCGGCGTCCAGTTCGTCGGTGTCGTCGTCGAGGTATTCGCGCCACTCGTCGTCCTCTTCGGGATCGGGCTCCTGCTCCTCCATCTCGGCCTTCTTGCGGCACTCCTCGCACATCTTCTCGCCGGGCATCATCATGTTCTCGCCGCAGACGGGGCAGAGCTCGGTGGGGATCTCGTTCTCCTCCACTTCCTCGATCTCATCCGCATCCGTGCGGATGCCCTTCATCTCCTTGAGGCAGACATCGCAATACTCCTGCTTTTCGGCGTCGATGTAGTTGAGCTCGCAGCGCGGGCACTTCATGTAACGTACCATAAATTTCCCTCCGTATCGGCCCTTTAAGGGCATCAAGCTAGTAGATTATATTTATTTTTATTTTTCTTGTAAACTGTTTTTTTATTCCTTTCGCAAAAAAATCTCCGCAACGGGCAAATTTTTTGCATTTTTCACACAAAAGCAAAATTCCCGCCCAATATAGGCGGGAATTTTTGAGTGTTTTTGTTATTCCTTATCCTCGTCGGAGGGCTGCGTCTCTTCGGCGGTCTCCGCGGGAGCATCGCTCTCTTCGGAAGGCGCTTCCTCGGGAGCTGCCTCTTCTGCGGGCGCTTCAGCCTCGTCCTCGGGTGCGGTCTCGTCTGCGCTCTCTTCGTTCGCATCCTCTGCGGTGTCGTCTGCGTAGACGTCCACGGAGCGGTCGTCCGTCGTATCGACGTACATCTTGGGCTGTTTGCCCTCGGCTGCCTTGCGCTTGTTGGCTGCGCGCACGCCGAAGAAGATGCCGAGCCCCGCGCCGACGACCACGATGCCGATGCCCACGCCGATGAGCGCCCATGCCCACGCGGGAAGGCCGCTCTCCGTCGTCTCGATGGTGATGTGCTGAAGCGTCGTGCTCCAATAGCTCTCCATCGCCTCGAAGTCGCTCTCGTTCATCGCGCCGATGTGGGTGATGAAGTAGCTGCGGGTGCGCTCTTCGCCGAGCTCGCTGTTCTCGATCCAGTCGCGGAAGTACTCCTGCTCCTCGGTGCTGTAGAGGTAGGTCTCCTTCCTGCCCTCGTCGACGGCCTCCTGGATGTTGCGGGCAAATGCCGTCGAATCGTAGGTGAGGTAGCCGTCCGAGAACTCGTAATCGTACTGAGACCACTTCTCCGCCGCCGTGTAGAAGAGCTCGTTCTGGCCCATGAAGAAGTAGTAGCGGAGCGCCGTGGGCATATTGGTGCCGACGTCCTCGCTCTCCTCGATGGCGCCGTCTTCGCCGATGACGGCGTCGTACGCCTCTTTGAGGTCGGCAAGTTCGACGTTGTCCATCACCGCGCCGCTCTCGTTTTCGAGCGAGAAGGTCGCGATGTAGTTATACGAGGTGGTGCCGATCGTCTCCGCATCCGCAAAAAAGATGGTGTTTCCGACGATCTCGAAGTTATACCAGCTGCCGGCGTGCTCGATGTCGAGGATCTGCACGGGACGGTAGGGAGCGTTCTCCTCGTAGCCCAGCGTTCGGTAGTCCTCCTCGGTGCCGTTGTAGACGGCGCGGTAGATCTCGGAGCCGCTGTCGCCCGCGACGGTGTAGTAGACGTAGGAGTACTCGTCGGACGAGGTGTCGTCGATGGAGATGAGCACGGCGTCCGTCGCATCGCGCGCGATGAGCGTCGTCTGCGTGCCCGCGGCAGTCACGTCTGCGCGGAAGATGTTGCCGTCCGACACATAGAGGTAGTGGTGCTCGCCCGCGTCATCGAGATAGAAGATGGCCGCGGTGGAGGCGTTGTCCGTCGTCGTTGCAACGACGTCGAGATAGTCCGAGCCGTTGCCCGTGATGGAGTTCCAGCTCTCGCCGAGCTCGTCCGCAGAGAGGTAGTAGAGCCAGCCGTCCTCGCCCGTCGAACCCGTCTGCGCGAGGTCGGTGCGGGTGAAGTAGAGGCCGTTGTTTGCAAATGCCTGCAGCGTGTAGGTGTAGCCCGCGTAGGAGATGGGCGTGACGCCCTCCGTGAGGTCGCCCGTGACCTCCGTGAACTGCGTGGGGCTCGAAGCGTACGTCGCGCCGATGCCGTCGAGGACGATCTCGCCGAGGTTGACGTAGGGCGCTTCGCCGTCGTGTTCATCGAGGTATTCCTGAGAGAACTCGTAGTCGTAGGGAGCGGTCTCCTCGGTGACGTCCGCACGCACGCGGTAGACCTGGTTGTACTCGCGCTCGAGCGCGCCGTTCTCCACGTCGATGTCCATCGTGACGGTCATCGTGTAGTAGATATAGGGGTTGCCGCTTGCCGCCGTGTCGACGACGTACTCGACGACGTCCTTCGCAAGCAGGGTGTCCGTCCCCGTCTCGGTATTGTAGGAGTGCAGCTCGGAGTCGCTCTCGTAGACGAGATAGACGGTGCCCTCCACTTCCGTATAGCGGTAGACGGTGGCGTTGTCCGCGACGTTGAAGTAGCTCTCGATGTCGCTGCCGTCGAGGCGGGCGCTCTTGAAGTCGAGGTAGTCGTTCTCGATGACGCCCGAGGTGTTGCGCACGTTGTTGGGCGTTGCGTAGTACACTCTGTCACCGAAGATGTAGATGCCCGAAGTGTAGTCCGCAGCCACCATGAGGGAGGGGATGACCGTCTCGGCGGTGTTGCTGCCCGCTTCGAGATCGCTCTTTGCGATGCGCATGAGCGAGCCCTTGACGGGGGTGCCGTAGGTGTTGTCGGAAGTATAGGTATCGACGCCGTTGATGAAGTAGACGTAGTTGCCCTTTTCGACGACGAACCCGCCGTTGGAGACGACCTCGCCCGACGAGAAGTCCCCGCCGAGAGGGGTGAAGGAGTAGCCGCAGGCGGCAAGCGATGCCGCGCTCGCAGCGAGAACTCCCGCAGTCATTATCGTGATAAGTTTCTTCGCAAAGTTCCGCATAAAGAGATTCCTTATAAGGTACCGTAAAATTCTCGTTCTAACGATACGTTCTCCATTATATACTAAATCAGGGGTTTTGGCAATCAAAAACTTACGGCGGGCACGCTTTTTCTTTGAGAAATTTTGTATTCCGAGGTGAGCTTTCATGGAACGATTCGGCATTTTTGAGCTTTTAGACGCACTCTCGTCGACGCCCCCGTATTCGAACGCGGACGGCCCGGCTGACCACGCCGCAGAAAAGGACAGCGCTCCTGCCGCACCTGCCGGTGAGGCAGCTGGGGGGTTGGCTGGTATTCGGGCGTCAGGAGGGGCGGCTCCTGCCGGAGGGGCAGCAGAAAAGGTTGGCGGAAAATCGGGCACACCTGCCGGAGGGGCAGCAGATGGGACGAGCGGACACCCGAACATTGACGGCAATTCTGTCCCCTCCCCCGCCCCGCAGGCGCTGGAGAGCTTTTTAAAGCGGCACGACGCCGTCTCAAAAAAGGTGGATAAGAAAAAATAATGCCCAAAAAAAGAATGGCGGCGCGGTCCACCCGGACCGCGCCGCCGCTATTATTCCTTTCATAATAGATTGACGCATTTCTCAAATCATGCTATAATGCAAATCGAGCAACATGGACGCCATTAGGCGGTTAGCCCCTTGGGGGAAATTGTGAGTAATTTCCTTGAAAGGGGGTGGTCTTATGGATTTATTCATCCTGCGCCTGCTTCTGCTTTTGGTAGAAAAAGGCATTGTCATCTCTTTCAGAGTTACGAAGGATAAGATTTATCTGATCATAAAAAAATAACCGCCCTTTGAGCCGGTAACCTCTGTGGGTCGGTTATTTAATCGAGCATAGGGCTGACCGCTGAACGGTGTCCCTCTGTTGCTCTTTTATTTTATCACCGTTTCTTTGACTTGTCAACCATTCCCGCAAAAATCTTTGCGGGAACTAAAAAATGAACTGCCGCGAGCAGGGTTGCCCTGCGGTGCGGCACTCAATTTGCCCAACGCTTTGGGCTTACTGTTCTTAGAATAACAAAAATAGCAGGCGGCCGAAGCCGCCCGTTAAAATCAACTTTGCTTTTCTCCTCACGGAACTTATTTTGCGAAGCAAAAGAAGTTCGTGAACCAATTATCTCTTCGAGAACTGAGGTGCTCTGCGCGCCTTCTTGAGACCGTACTTCTTGCGCTCCTTGACGCGGGGATCGCGGGTGAGGAAGCCTGCCTTCTTGAGGGCGGGACGCACTTCGGGCTCGCTCTGCAGAAGCGCCCTTGCGATGCCGAGGCGGATGGCGCCTGCCTGGCCCGTATAACCGCCGCCGATGACGTTCACGAAGATATCGTACTTGCCTTCAGCCGCCACTTCGACGAGGGGCTGCTTGACGATGTACTGCAGGGTACCCATGGGGAAGTAGTCCTCGAGCGAACGATCGTTGATGACGATGGCGCCGGTCCCCGAAGGGATGAGGCGTACGCGGGCGATGGCCTTCTTTCTGCGGCCGGTGCCCCAATACTGCAATTTCTTTTTCAAATTTGCCTTAGCCATGTCGATACCTCGTTAAAATAATTTCAGCTCTTCGGGCTTCTGTGCCGCGTGGTTGTGCTCCGCACCCTTGTAGACGCGAAGTTTCTTGATCATCTGACGCCCGAGGGAATTCTTGGGGAGCATGCCGCGGACTGCCTCGTAAACGACGAGGTCAGAGCGTTCTGCCATCATCTTCCCGTAAGCGATCTCCTTGAGGCCGCCGATGTATCCCGTGTGATAGCGATAGAACTTATTCTCGAGCTTCTTGCCCGTGAGAACAACTTTATCGCTGTTCACAACGATGACGAAGTCGCCCGTATCGACGTTGGGAGTGAACGTGGGTTTGTTTTTGCCGCGAAGGATCGCCGCCACCTTGGAAGCGAGCCTGCCGAGGGGGATCCCCGCCGCATCGACAACGTACCACTTTCTCTCAACCGTCTGAGCATTTGCCATATAGGTTTTCATATTTTGTGTACTCCTTACTTGCCTGTATCATTCCGTTATCGTTGCCGTTTTATGGAAACTTTGCCCCGAGAAACGATTTACTCCTTCATTATAGGCGAGAAAAAAAGTTCCGTCAAGCTGTTTTGAGTTGCGTTTTTTAATTTTTTCCCGAAAAGGGCAAATTTTTTGTTCGGCTCTTAAGAAGGCCTCCCGCCCCGTCCCCGCGCCCGATTTTCCCCGCTCTCCCCGCCGCTCGGGCGGAATTTTCGTGCGGGCGCATTGTATCACGCCGCTATAAAACAGTTACGCTTTTTTGGGAGGAATGGTCTTGACGACGCGGGCGGGATTGCCGACCGCGAGGCTGTTCGAGGGGATATCCTTGACGACGACGCTGCCCCCGCCGATGACGACGTTATCGCCGATGGTGACGCCCGGCATCACCTTGACGCCGCCGCCGAACCACACGTCGTTTCCCACCGTGATGGGAAGGCCGCGCTCCACGCCGCTGTTGCGAAGCTCCGCCTCGAGAGGGTGATTGACGGCGTAAAAGCCGCACTGCGGGGCGATGAACACGTTGTCGCCGAAGGTGATGGGCGCGCAGTCGAGGAACACGCAGTCGTAGTTCACGAAGAAGTTGTCCCCCGCACGCACGTTGAAGCCGTAGTCGATGCGGATGTTCTTTTCGATGAGCGGGTCTTTGCCGAGCGAGCCGAAGAGCTCTCTTAAGATTTGCTCGCGCCTCTCCGTTTCGGTGCGCTTTGTCTCGTTGTATTCGTCGCACAGCTCCACGGCGCGGATGTGCGCCCCTCTCACCTCGGGGTCTGCGTAGTCATACAGCTCCCCCGCCTTCATTTTTTCAAGTTCTGTCATAAGTTCTCCGAAAGAAGGCGGAGCTCTTTGCGCTCCGCCTTTTATTTATTCCAAAATAGCCTTGATACGTCTCACGCCCGCCGAGGAGGACTGCTCCTTGACGATCTTGAAGTGCCCCAAAACGCCCGTGTGCTCGACGTGCGGGCCGCCGCACATCTCCTTGGAGAAGTCGCCGATCGAGTACGTCTTGACGACGTCGCCGTACTTGCTGTCGAACACGCCGACGAAGTGCTCGGCACGGGCCTCGTCGAGGCTCATCTCCTTGTAGACGACGGGGATATCCTCTTTGATCTTCTCGTTGACGAGGTCCTCGACGGCCTGAATTTCTTCCTTGGTCATGGGACGCTCGAAGTTGAAGTCGAAGCGCATCCTCTCATCGGTGATGTTGCTGCCCTTCTGGTTGCAGTCGGGGGAGAGCACGGCCTTCAACGCGGCGTTGAGAAGGTGGGTCGCGGTGTGGTACTTGGTCGCCATTTCCGAGTGGCTCTCGAGGCCGCCCTTGAACTGACCGCCCTGCACGGCGCGGCTCTTTTCCTGATGCTCCTTGAACGCGGCGTCGAAGCCCTCCCGGTCGACGGAGAGGCCGCGCTCTGCGGCGAGCTCCTCGGTGAGTTCGAGCGGGAAGCCGTAGGTATCGTAGAGGCGGAAGGCCTGCTTGCCGCCGATGACCGTCTCCTTCACATAGGAAGGGTCCTTCTGCGACATGAAGGCGTTCTTGCGGTCGATGCCCTGCACGCACTTCTCGAATTCCTTGATGCCCTGCGCGAGGGTGGCCTCGAAGCGATCGGCCTCGTTCTTGATCTCGGAGAGGATGTACTCCTTCTTCTCGTGAAGATTGGGGTATGCCTCGCCGTAGACCTCGTCGATGAAGATGGTCGCGCACTCGTTCAAGGCGCTCGTCTCGACGCCGAGCTGGCGGCAGTAGCGAATGGCGCGGCGCATGATGCGGCGAAGGATATACCCTGCGCCCGTGTTGGAGGGCAAAATGCCGTCCTTGTCGCCGATGAGCATGACCGTCGTGCGGGTGTGGTCGGCGATGATGCGCATGGCTTTTCTCGCCGCCTCGTCCTCGTCGTAGTTCTTGCCCGAAATTTCTTCGAGCTTCTCGATGACGGGAAGGAACAAATCCGTCTTGTATCCGTCCGAAAGGCCGTTCAAAAAGAGCAGCATTCTGTCGAGGCCGAAGCCCGTGTCGACGTTCTTGTTTTCAAGCGGCTCGTAGCCCGTCTCCGTCTTGCGGTACTGCATGTAGACGTCGTTGCCGATCTCCACATAGTCGTCGGGGAAGACGGGGTTTTCCTGGGTCTCGTCGATGGGATAGAACCACTCGTTGTCGGGGCCGCAGGGGGTGCCCACGGTGCCCTCGAGCTCCCACCAGTTGTCGCTCTTGGGGAGGAAGAAGATGTGCTCGGGCAAAATGCCGAGGCCCTTCAAAAGGTTTGCAGTCTCCTCGTCGCGGGGAGCGCTCTCGTTGCCCTCGAACACCGTCGAGCAGAGTTTATTCTTGTCGAGCCCGAACTCTTTCGTGAGAAGTTCGAACGTCCATGCCGTCTTTTCCTTCTTGAAGTAGTCGCCAAGGGACCAGTTGCCCATCATCTCGAAGAAGGTGAAGTGGGAGGCGTCGCCGACGGAGTCGATATCCACGGTGCGCACGCAGCCCTGCACGTTGCAGAGGCGTTTGCCCGCGGGATGGGGCTTGCCCAAAAGATAGGGCATGAGGGGCTGCATGCCCGCCACGTTGAACATGACGCCCGTAGAGCCGTCGCCGATGAGGGAGACCGCGCCGATGTTGACGTGCCCCTTGCTCTCGTAGAAGGAGAGCCACTTTTGCCGAAGCTGTTTGGATGTGATCTTCATACCATTTTCTCCAAAATCTTTCAATCGCTTATTTTAGCCGCCGAAGGGGCGTTTGTCAACAAGTTTTGGGGCGCATTTCTCCGCGAAAAGCTCCTTTTCGCCGCCGCCCGTTTTTGCACGCCGCCGAACGCCGCCCGTCAGTTGAGGTCGGTTTGGATCCAATCCTGAAGGGCAGCCTTTGCCGCAGCGCCGTCCGAATAGGACGTGCCGTCGACGGAGACCTCGGTGAACGCCGCGATCTCGACATTCCCCCACACGTTCCACGCCATGTAGAACTCGACGGACGTGCCCACCTGCAGGGCGTCGAAGAAGCCGTTCTCCGCAAGGGAGCTGTACGTCTCGGCGGGAATGGTGAAGGTGACGCGCCCGCTCTCCTGAATGCCCTCCTCGTCGGACGTGACGTCCTCGAGCATCAGCGTGAGGGGATAGGCGCCGTCCGAGAGGATGCCCACGGACCGCTCCCCGACGGTGCCTTCGACGGTGTAGTAGCTATTCTCATCCGAGAAGTACTCCAAGATGTTCTGCCTCTTGTAGGGAAGGAGCGTCGCCGAATTGATGATGGAGAAGATGACGAGCGCGATGCCCGCGAGCAAAATGAGCCCCGTAATGGTGTAGAGGATGATCGCCCAGACGGGCACTTTGCGTTTAATATTTGCCATAATACCCTCAAAGTTTGGTGAGCGTGTAGCCCTCTTTGCTGTCCTTGACGGCGTAGCCGAGTTCTTTGAGCTTCTCTCTGAGCTCGTCCGACTTCGCCCAGTCCTTGTTGGCGCGGGCGAGCTTTCTCTCCTCGGCGATCTGCTTGACTTCCTCGGGCACGCTCTCCTCCTTCTCGCCGTATTCCTTTAAGTACTCCTTCGCGTCCTTCTTGAAGAGGCCGAGAAGGGAGTACGTCTTTCTTATCTGATTGGTGATGCGGCGGGCGCGGGGGTCGTTCTCGGAAAGGAGACGGGAAACTTCCTTGAAGTAGCCGAAGAGGTCGGAAAGAGCGAGCGCGGTGTTGAAGTCATCGCTCATCGCCTCGTCGAAGCGCTTGTCGATGTCCTCTTCGCCGCCCGTCTCGTCGGGGAACTGCTCTTCCGCGCGGGCGATGAGGGTGTAGAATCTTCTCAAATGCGCCTCGGCGTCGGGGAAGAGGTTGTCCGTGATGTTGATGTCGCCGCGGTAGCCCGTCGAGAGCAGCGCGAACTTGATGGCCTCATTGGAATATTCCTTCAAGAGGTCCTCCAAAAGAAGGCTGTTGCCGAGCGACTTGCTCATCTTCTGCCCGTTGACCTTGATGAGGCCGTTGTGCGTCCAATACTTGGCAAACCGCTTGCCCGTGAGCGCCTCGCTCTGTGCGATCTCGTTCTCGTGGTGCGGGAAGATGAGGTCGCGCCCGCCGCCGTGAATGTCGATCTGATCGCCGAACGCGGCGCGGTTCATCGCCGAGCACTCGATGTGCCAACCGGGCCGTCCCTTGCCCCACGGCGAATCCCAGCTGATCTCCCCGGGCTTGGCCGCCTTCCAGAGCGCAAAGTCATAGGGGTGGCGCTTTGCGTCATCATTTTCAACGCGCACGCCGTCCAAAGCGTCCTCTTTGTCGCGCCCCGAGAGCTGCCCGTAGGCGGGGAAGGTATCGACGTCGAAGTACACGTCGCCGTTGTCCGCGGCATAGGCGTGACCGGAAGAAATCAGCGCCTCGACGAAGGAGATGATGTTGCCGATGTTCTCCGTCGCCTTGAGCCAGAGGGTGGGGTCGTCCACGTCGAACTTCTTCATGACGGCGTTGATCTTCTCGATCATCATCTCGGCGTACTTGTCCGCGGGGATGCCCGTCTCCTTGGAGCGGGCGATGATCTTGTCGTCGACGTCGGTGTAGTTGCGGGCGTAAGTCACTTGATAGCCCTGTTTTTCGAGGAACTTGCGGAAGATGTCGTAGAGCATGGCCTGAAAGGCGTGGCCGATGTGCGCCTCGCCCGAGACGGTGATGCCGCAGGCGTACATCTTCACCTTGCCCGGCTCGAGGGGTACGAACTCTTCCTTTCTTCTCGTGAGCGAATTATAAATTTTCATGGTGTTCTCCTTTTTGCTCCGCGTTCTCTGCGGGGGTATCGTTTTGTTGAATGGCGTTTTCCTGCGCGGCGGGGGCGGCGTGCGTCTCCTCCCACGAGGCGAACTTGTCGAGGCGGTCCTCAAGCTCAAAAATGCGCTCGCGAAGGAGTGTGATCTCCTTCATCACGGGGTCGTCCTTCTCGGGAATGAGGTCCTGCGTCTTTTCGCCGTTGATACGCACCACGCGCCCGGGAACGCCGACGACAGTCGCATACGGGGGCACTTCCTTTAAGACGACGGCCCCCGCGCCGATGCGCGCGCCCTCGCCCACGGTGAAGCCGCCCAAGACCTTCGCCCCGCTCGACACGGTGACGTTCTTCTTGATGGTCGGGTGACGCTTGCCGCGCTCCTTGCCCGTGCCGCCGAGGGTGACGCCCTGATAGATGACGACGCCCTCCTCGACTTCCGCGGTCTCGCCGATGACGACGCCCATGCCGTGGTCGATAAAGACGCCCGGGGCTATTTTTGCGGCGGGGTGGATCTCGATGCCCGTCAGAAATTTCGCAAACTGCGACGCCATGCGGGCAAAGAGCTTTAAGTGCATTCTATAGAGCCTGTTCGCGAAGCGGTGCCACGAGAGCGCGTGCACGCCCGAGTAGGTGAGCCAGATCTCGAACTTATTGCGTGCCGCGGGGTCGTTGCGCTTGGCGGCGGCGATGTCCTTCCTCAGCCTCGAAAAAAACATGGTTTCCTCCTTATGGGGCAAAAAAAGCGCCCTTATACCATTGTATAAAGGCGCTTTGAGCACGGTTCCACTTTACTTCGGGGAAAATTCCCCCTCGTTCTGCCCCGATAACGGCGGGCACGCCGCGGACATTGCTCCGAGCCTTGCGCTTAAAGAGCGGCGCTGCGGGCGCACGTTCCCGTCCCCTTCCCGAGCGCCCTTTCAGCACGTGGGGCGCCTCTCTGCCGGGACAAAAGACGGTACTCTTCCCGCCGCATCGGCAAATTTCATTCGATTGTAGGTATTTTAGCACAGACGGACGCTTTAAGTCAAGCGAAAGTTCACGGAATTTCTTTTGCTTCGCAAAAACTTTGCGCGAATAGGGTTGACAACTTTTGATTTGGGTGATAAAATAAAAGAGCAACAGAGGGATACCGTTCAGCGGTCAGCCCCGAGTTTCAGTTACAATAACCGTCCCTCAAAGATGTCAGCTTAATGGGCGGTTATTTTTTTATGATCAGGTAGATTTTGTCCTTCGTTACTCTAAAAGAGAGGATCGCGCCTTCTTCCACCAAGAGATGAAGAAGGTACAGGATAAACAAATCCATAAGACCACCCCCTTATAAGGAAATTACTCATAATTTCCCCCAAGGGGCTAACCGCCTACGGTATTTCTGTTGCTTGATTCACATTATATCATGATTTGACCTTATTCGTCAAATTGTTTCGCAAAAACCTTCCCGCAAATCTTTTTTCATTCCGAGAAAATCTTTTACGCTCCTTTGGCGATCGGAAGGTTCTCAATGCGGTACTCCTTCAAACACTTGTCGCGCATCTCGGGGTTGAAGAGTTCGCGCTCCAAAAGGTACTCCACCACCACGTCGCGCACGCTCGAAAGGTCAAAGGAATAGCCCGAATAGACCAAAAGGGCGTTGGTATCCTCGGGGCGCAGACGGCAGACGAGCGCGATCGCCAGCACCGTGTTCTTTTCGGGGTAAAACTTGCCCTTGACGATGCCGTCCCATACCTCCGGAAGCAGCGAAAGTTTCTTGCCCGCGCTCTCCGTCGTCTCGTTCGAGTGCGCCAAAATGCCCGGCAGCATCTTGGAAAAGGTGTGCTTGTCCGAAAGGTCGCGCCACGCCTCGCGGAACTTGCGGTAGCGGAAGGAAAACGCGAACGCCGTATCGGTGAGGCCCGCCTTGAAGGTCTCGAGGAGCTTTTGCCAGTCCGCCTGATGGATGAGGCGCAAAAAGGAGCTGTCCTTCCGCCCGATGTTGCCGTCGCGGTCGACGGTCAAAAGCTCGGGGCGGCGGTAGCCCTCGAGCGCGGCGAGCTTGATATAGTCGGAATAGTGCGCCGCAAAAAATTCGTCCAGCGCTTCGAGATAGGTCTCTTTCATATCCTTATTTTACCACGGAACGCACAAAAACGCAAAGCTTTTTGCGGGGCGATTTTCTCCGCACGCAAAGCGGCGCCCATCCCCGCAGACACGCAAAAAGCGCCCCTTTCGCGGCAGAAATGCGTGAAATTTTTTCATATTGTGAACGGTTAAGGTCATTTTGCGCAAATATTACACTTATTTTACAGCATTATTGCCAAAGTGTGAAAATAAGCGGGAGAAACGCTTGCGTTTTCAACAAAGATGTGTTAAAATTTTACAGAACGTAATCATGGGAGAAAAGGGGTTTTTATCATGAAAAAAGAACGCATCGAAGAAATTGCAGAACTTCTGGACAAGCGCGGCAAGCTCACCTTGGAGCAGCTCGACGAGCACTTCCCCAATGTGTCGCAGATGACCATAAGAAGAGACCTTCTCCAGCTCGAACAGGAGGGCAGAGTCATCCGCATCCGCGGGGGCGCCATGTCCGTCAAGGAAGTGCAGAAGGTCTCGGGCGAGAGCTACACGCGCAAGATCGCCTCGCAGACGGATGAGAAGATCACCATCGCACAGAAGGCGGCGAGCCTTGTCGAAGAGAACAGCTCCATCTTCATGGACGGCGGCACGACGGCGCTCTATCTTGCAAAGGAGCTGCCCGACATCAACATCCACGTCTTCACGAACGGCCTTGCCGTCGCCATCGAGCTTGCAAAGAAGAAGAACATGAAGGTGACGATGCTCGGGGGTCAGGTGATGCCCGAGAACCTCTCGACGTCCTCGCCCTCCGCGAAGATGTACTTCGAGAACACCAACTTCGAACTTGCCATCATCTCCGCCTCGGCCTTCACGCCCGAGGACGGCTTCTCGTGCGGCTCGCAGGTGGAGGCGGACCTTTTGATCCTCGCCCGCAAGAAGGCGCGCTCCGTGTATATGATGCTCGACAGCTCGAAGATCGGCAAGATCATGCCCTACACGTTTGCCCACCTCGACGACATCAACGTGCTCATCACGGACGGCAACTTCCCGCAGGAGCTCAAGGAAAAGTTCGCGGCGGACAATATCGTCGTCATGTGAGGAGTTCACGAATTTCTTTTGCTTCGCAAAACAAATTCCGTGAGGAGTGAAGTACCGCGATTTTAAGCAGCGTTATCGCCCACACTGTTTTGTCCTTATTGGACAATAAGTACCCGTAGGGTACAAATTGAGTCCCGCAGCGCAAGGAAACCTTGCTTGCAGCAAAATTTAGAAATTCCTTATTATAGCCTCCTCTTCGGGGAGGTGGCTTGCCAAAGGCAAGACGGAGGGGTTGTTAAGCTCGGCGACGTGACGGAAGAAGTCACCGCGTCGCCGCAAGCCCCCCACAAGCATATAAAAAATCAAACCAGAAAAGGAGGTCTTCTATGACACACGATGTTTCCGGCAGCACCTACAAATTTCAAAAGGCGTATCCCGAATACTTCAAAGATCTGAGCGACAAGGAAAAGGAATTTGCCGAATTCTTCGTCGCGATGATGAACACCACCGCACAGGAATGCACCCTCACCTTTTCGGGCGGCGCCGCCACCTTGCTCAACGGCGGGCGCGAGATGAAGGGCACCTATTCTCAGGACGGCGAAAAGCTCACCGTCAAGGGTCTCCCCCAATTCCCCGAAGAGGGCACACTCACGGAAGAGGGCATCGACTTTGTGCAGCGCCAGAAAGGGGATGATACAGGCGTTATCCACATCCTCTTTACAAAGATCTGAGCGCATTTTCCGAAACAGGCCGTTCCGCAGCGCGGGCGGTCTGTTTTTCTGCCCTTTTTCCGCCTCGCCGCGATCCCCCCTCTTTCGCGCAAACCCGCCATATTTTTTGCCTGCAAATTGCTTATCCTAAATGCGATACGCGAATTTTTCGCTGCGGGAGGAGAACATGGCATACGAAAAGAAACTTTGCATCCTCAAACAGATCGGGAAGGGCTTCACCGCCGATGGCATGCCGCTCATGGGCGCGGTGTATGCGGAGCGGCTGGGCTCGGAGCTCACGATAACCCCACGCATTGCAGGGCTCGCCCCTTTAAGGGAGGGGCGGTATGCCCTCGCCGTCAAAGTGGGGGAGCGGGCGTACTGTCTGGAGCTGCGCGGCAGCACCCCCCTCCGCGTGCCCGGCTGCCCCTCGCTCGAAGGGGGCTTCGCCGTGCTCTTATGCTTCGTGCGGGAGAGCCCCGAGCCCGTCGCGTTCGGCACCTGCGGCACCGCGCCCGACGACTACCACGCCCTGCTCGATGTCTTTTATGCCGAGGGGAGACGCTCGCACGCCCGCGAGCGCGCCGCTGCCCGCGAACCCATCGCCAAGGAGGAGATCCCGCCCATGCCGATGCCCCCGACAGGCGTTCCCGGTGTGCCCGGGCCCAACACCCCCTTCGCACCCGGCGTGCCACTCCCGGGACCCGTCCCCGACGACGAGCCCTCGCCCGAAGAGGACAAAATGCCCGAAGAGGCTGCCCCTCGGGAGAAGTATGACGACGAAGCGCTCGCAGGCGGCAACTACTTCTCCGAACCCGCCGAACAGATCCCGCAGGAACCCGCGCCCCCTTCGGGGCATACATACTTCGAGAGCATCCGTCCCCGCATGGAGGAGGCGTTTGAGAAGGGCGCACGGGACGACCGCCTCTGCCGCGCCGTGCCGCACTCGGAGTGGGTGAGTTACGAGGGCGCGCTCCTCGGCATCGTCTACCACCTGGGCGAGCCGCGCTACGTGTGCCTTGCCGTAGAGGCGCAGGGCGACCCGCCCGAAGAGCTCAAGGATACCGCGGTGTTCGTGCCCTCCTCCCCCTATTCCGACGACGAGGGCTTCTACGTCGTCTTTCAGGACGCAGACTCGGGAGCCATAGTCAAATAACCCTTTCGCGAAAATCTTTTTACAAAATATGCGGCGGGCGGGTGCAAAGTGCACCCGCCCGCCGCAATGTTTCATTTTTCGGTTACGGAAATTTCGAACTTTTTCCCGTCGGGGAGCGTGTAGACGAGCGTCTCGCCTGCCGCTTTACACTCGCCCACGAAGTACTCGTCGATGAGCGGCTTTAAGGACGCTGCGATATCCTCCGCCGTGACGACAGCCCCTTCTTTCCAAACGTGTTTCTCTTGCATTTCGTTTTCCTCCTTAAAAATAATAAGAGCGTCCCGACCAAGGGGACGCCCGCATAACGCACCCGTGATCAGTCGCTCACCAACCAACATCATCCCAAGGGGAAATTAGGGTACAACTATGCCGTTGTAACCTTGGGATGAATTTGTGAAATTGGTGGTGAGCACTGTCAGTATAACATACCCTATCCGAAAAATCAAGACGAAACACGAAAAATCGGTCGGAATAAAAGCGAAACCGCCCGAGCAAAAGAAGTTCGTGAACTAAATTTAACTCTGCAAGCAAAACCACGCTTTTGCGTCATAGCGCTATTAAATTATTTCTTCGAGGAGGGTTTCCCTCCGCTGAAGGACTCAATTTGCCTCATACCTGAGGCTTAGTGTCTTTGAGAACAGGCAAGTGCGCGGGCATCAGAGTGGGGAGATGATAAAAGCTCACTCCTCACGGAACTTATTTTGCGCAGCAAAAGAAGTTCGTGAACCATTTCGCTTGCCATTGACAAATCTTCGTGCTATAATAATAGTGGCGGACGAGGGGAATTTTTCCGAAGAGCGAACGCGTGCCCATTTCTTTGGCGCATCCCTCCTTAAATACGCTCCATCATGTTAAACCCTCCCCCGTCGCCCGCCTTTTAAAAAGAAATCTTTTTACTCGGAGGTCTTTATGACGCAAGGTTACACCGAAAATCAGAAGGTACTTGACTTTGTAAACGCAAGTGCCGAGCTCGCCCAGCCCGACAAGATCGTCTGGATCGACGGCAGCGACGCTCAGATCGACGCTCTCCGCGAGGAAGCGTGCAGCACGGGCGAAATGATCCGCCTCAATCAGGAGAAGCTCCCCGGCTGCTACTACCACCGCACGGCGGAGAACGACGTCGCCCGCGTCGAGGCGCGCACGTTCATCTGCTGCCGCGACGAGAAGGACGCCGGCCCCACCAACTACTGGATGGACCCCAAGGAGGCCTATCCCATGCTCCGCGAGATCGCACGCGGCAAGATGAAGGGCAGAACGATGTACGTCATCCCCTATTCGATGGGCGTCGTCGGCTCCCCCTTCTCCCGCATCGGCATCGAGGTCACCGACTCCATCTACGTTGTCCTCAACATGTGCATCATGACGCGCGTCGGCTTCAACTGCCTTGAAGCTTTGGGCAAGGACGGCGACTTCGTCAAGGGCTTCCACGCAAAGTGCGACATCGACCCCGAGAAGCGCTACATCATGCACTTCCCCGAGGACGACACCATCATCTCCGTCAACTCCGGTTACGGCGGCAACGTGCTCCTCGGCAAGAAGTGCTTCGCGCTCCGCATCGCTTCCTACCTCGGCAGAAAAGAGGGCTGGATGGCAGAGCACATGCTCATCCTCGGCGTCACCTATCCCGACGGCACCAAGAAGTACGTCGCGGCGGCATTCCCCTCCGCGTGCGGCAAGACCAACCTTGCCATGCTCATTCCCCCCAAGCACTATCGTGACCTCGGCTACAAGGTCGAGACGGTGGGCGATGACATCGCATGGATCCGCGTCGGCGAGGACGGCAGGCTGTGGGCGGTCAACCCCGAGAACGGCTTCTTCGGCGTCGCGCCCGGCACCAACGACCACTCCAACCCCAACGCGCTCGCAGCGACGAGAAAGGGCACCATCTTCACCAACGTCGCCATCGATCCTTCGGACAACACCGTTTGGTGGGAAGGCCTCACCAAGCAGCCCCCCGAACACCTCATCGACTGGCTCGGCCACGACTGGACGCCCGCAAGCGGCGTGAAGGCGGCTCACCCCAACTCCCGCTTCACGGCTCCCGCCGTCAACTGCCCCTGCATCTCCCCCGAATTCAACTCCAAGACGGGCGTGCCCCTCGACGCCATCATCTTCGGCGGCCGCAGGGCGACCACGACTCCCCTTGTGTATCAGTCGCGTGACTGGAACCATGGCGTGTTCGTCGGCTCCATCATGAGCTCCGAGACGACCGCTGCCGCAACGGGCGCCGTCGGCGTGCTCCGCCACGACCCCATGGCGATGAAGCCCTTCTGCGGCTACCACATGGGCGACTACTTCGCACACTGGATCGAGATGGGCAAGAAGGTCAAGAACCCTCCCAAGATCTTCAACGTCAACTGGTTCCGTCAGGGCGAGAACGGCGAGTTCCTCTGGCCCGGCTTCGGCGACAACATGCGCGTGCTCGACTGGATCTTGAAGCGCTGCGACGACAAGATCGAGGCACAGGAGACCGCCATCGGCTATGTGCCTTACGCGAAGGACATCGACATCGAGGGCCTCGACTACTCCGTCGAGACGCTTGAAAAGATCCTCTACGTCGACAAGGAGCGCTGGAGCAAGGAGGCGGACGAGATCGCCGAGTTCTACAAGCAGTTCGGCGACAAGCTTCCTCAGGAGCTCAAGGACAACCTTGCGACCCTCAAGGCAAACTGCGAGAAGTAAATTTGATCGCGTAAAAAGCGCGGCCCGCTCGGAAACGAGCGGGCCTTTTTTCGTGCCTGAAAACGCTTCAGATGTCTCTCCGTTCTCAGATGAGGTCGCAGATCTCATGATAATACAAGCTCTCGAAAACATCGAGAAGGAAGTAGACGTCGCGTTCAAACAGTTTCAGCCGACTGTAAGGGTCAAGTGACGTACTCTCGCGGAACTCCTTCGTCAGATAGCGGATCAGGTCGGAATCTTTGTACTCGTCGAAATCTTCCTCCCAAATGTAGCGGTAATAGGGGCGCGGCGATCCCGTTTCACAGACCCCTCCCTGAATGTGATCTCCGCCGCCAAATCGGCGCAGCTCCGAATACAGCTCCCTGCGCTCCTCTGCGGTCATCTTTTCCAAGGGCTGCCCTGTCTCCCCGTACTTCGCATCGGCTTTGAGATACTTCCCGATCGACGGGAGCAGTTTCTCATACGCATCCCGACGAACGGCCAACGCGCCCTCATGCTGAGAGACATACACCAAACATCTTGCGTCCCCGTCCGTCAGAAGGTAGTCATCCACGCCGTCGGTCTCCGCCGTCACCGTCTTTTTCTCGCCGTTCGGCATGGTGACGGCGATGGGGCGCTCGCTGTCCCGTTGCAGGGTAAATCCGCGGCTTAAAAGATATCTCTTTGTCTCCCCGTCAACGGGAAGCATGCGATAGCGGTCTTTCCATTCCCCCGAAAGCCTCTCATAGTCCCCGTCCTTCGGTCTTTCAATGTTTCCGGGGAGCAAGAGCCCGACCGTATCTTGAAAGACCTTTAAGGGTGCCCGCGGCGCATGCAGAATACAGGAAGGGAGCGCATCGTTCGGATAACACAGGCGGAAATAAAACGTCGTTGCCTCTTTGAGAAGCGTTTCGTAGTACGCCTTCGCATATTCCCCGGACAGCTCATCGACGGTTGTCGCCGTCAAATATTCGTCCTCTCTCCCGTCCTCGCGGCGAAACTTGATCTTTAACATGCGTTCTCCTTATTTCATGTTGATTTTGATCAGTGAACTTCTGATGCTATAAATACAGACCGCCTGCACGGATAAGAATTTTTTGGGTTTTACGGCCTCCCCGAACAATGCTGACGATCAAGTCTTTCAAGAATGACTGTGATCCCTGCATGGGGGAAATGCGCAAATTGATAGTACCCGCCCTTCTCTGCGTCCACGCATCATTTTATCCTCTCGTGAATGGCCGTCAGTGTTTCGAGGCGAGGAGTGCACGATAAAAATCCGAGCGTGCGAGCAATTCCTCATGCGTGCCCGCCTCGCGCACGCGGCCGCCGTCGATCACATAGATAACGTCGCTCTCCTTGAGTGCGGTCGGACGGTGAGCTGCCTGCAAGAGCACCTCGTCTTTGCAGGAGTCGCGGAGGAAAGCGAACAGTCTGCTCTCCGTCGCGACGTCGATGGACGCCGTGAACTCGTCGAGAAGCAGCACAATGGGCTCTTTCAGAAGTTCCCGGATGATGCACAGGCGCTGTTTTTCGCCGCCCGAGATGTTCGAGGAGTCCGCCTCGATGACCGTCTCCAAGCCCTCGGGAAGGGCTGCGATGAAGGCGTCGAGCTCCAATTCTTGCAGAAGCCGTCGCGCCTTTTTCATATTTTCTTCCGTCTTTTCGGCGAAGTAAAAGAGGTTGTCCGAAACGGAGCGGTCAAAGAGGAAGGTGTCCTGCCCGACATATCCGATCTTTTGGCGCAGGCACAAGAGCTCGTCTTGCCGATAGGCCTTCCCGTCGAGGAGGATCTCGCCGCCGTCCGCCCCGAGAAACCCGAGCAGGAGTTGAAGGACGGTGCTCTTGCCGCAGCCGCTGTACCCCGCGAGCGTCGTGATCTCGCCGCGGCGGGCAGTAAAGCTCATGTGTTCGAGGACGTGCCGCCCCTCCTCCGAATAGGCGCAGGAGACGTCTTGAAAGCCGATTTCTGAGATGCGCTCGGGAAGGGTGATGTCGGCACTCATAATTTCCTGCTCCGCGTCGAGCACTTCAACGATCCTGTCTGCCGTCACCTTGGCGTACTTGTAGAGCGGGATCATGTTCTCGGCCGAAGCGAGGTTGGACCACAGCAGATTGTTGAGGCTTAAAAGCATGGTAAAGCCCGCCACGTCCAGCCGCCCACGGACAATGAGCAGAGCGCTCACGACGATGGTGCAAATGTAGCCGAGCTGGCGGCAGACGGAGCCGAAGGTGCGCTGAAGGTAGGTGAGTACGTTTTTCGCCCAAAGCGCATGCAGGCCGCGTTTTGCCGCGCGGCCGAAGTTGTCCTCTTCCGCGCGGTATTTGTCGCCCAGCTTGATGACCTCGACACCCTGCAGGATGTTCGCGGTGTCCGCCTTCCATTTGGCCTGCGCCTCGTTATATGTTTTATAGGTCTTTTGCAGGGGAAGCTTCATGGCGACGACATAATCGAGCATAATGAAGAGCAAAGAGAGGACGGCCGCGAGCGGGCTCTCGAGGACCATGATGACGAGGATGCCGAGGCAGATGAGCAGCCCGAAGATGCCGTCGATGAGGCAAAAGCTGAGGATCCCGTCGATGTTCATGGGCTCGTCGATGAGGCGCGTCACGAGGTAGGCGGGCGTCCACTTTTGAAAGATCTCCATCTTGGCGCGCATGGAGGCCCTGAGCATCTGCGAGGACAGCGCGCCGATGCACTTTGCGCGATAGCGGTACAGCCACATCTGCTTGCAAAAGAGGAGCGCGATGCGGAGAAAGAAGACACCGAGCGTCACAAAGACGATGTAGAGCCGATGGACAAGCGTGCCGTCGAGGGCGAGGTCGATGAGCCTGCTCAAAAACGCCGGCTCCAGCAGCGTGAGACATAGAATTGCCGCAGACAGGAGGATGAACCCCGCATCCGCAGCCGCATTGCGCGGCAGAAGTTTGCGCACCCGCCCGATCTTGCTCATGGTGATATCCCCTCCCGTTTATGCGGATAATACCTCCTCATTTTATCATATCCGCGGCCGACCGTCAAGTGCAGCTCTCTCGCCGTTCGTCCGAAAGGAGCGAATAAAAAACAGGGCAGGTATTTCTACCTGCCCTGTTGAAGCCCCGCCGCCGCGCAAAACACAGCAAAAAAGACCGCCCCGAGGGACGGCCTTTTTCATCTCACTTATTGCTTTTTCTTCTTCACGATGAGGACGACGACGGCAGCGATGACGAGCACGCCGACGACGCAGCCCGCAACGATCCAGCCCACTGCGCTGTTCCCTTCATCGGGCTCGGGCTGAGGTTCGGGCTGAGGCTCGGGTTCGGGCTCGGGTTCGGGCTCGGGGTCGGGCTCGGGCTCGGGTTCGGGCTCGGGCTCGGGTTCGGGCTCGGGTTCGGGCTCGGGCTCGACTTCGGAGACGAGCTCATAGCTTGCCGCCGTGCCCGAAACTTCGAACGCTGCGAGAAGGTAGACGTTCTCCCCGTCGTCGACGACGGCAAGGCCCTCGGGAGCGACGTCGCCCTCGGTGGCGCCGTTGAAGTCGCGCGTGTTGACGTAGTTGACATATTCCGCCGCGGCGGGGTCGGTGACGTCGTAGATCATGATGCCGCCGATGCGCTCGAGGGCGATGAAGGCGTACGTCCTGCCGCCCACGTCTGCGAGCGTGACGGCCTCGGGCTCGATGCCCTTCTTGGCGGTGCGGCTTTCGAGCTCGGTGTCGTCGTTGGAGGCGTTGTAGTAGTCGGGAAGAAACGCAAAGGTCATGGCCTCGAAGTCACTGCCGCTGTCATACACGAGCGTGAGGCCCTCCTCGCCCACTTCAAAGATGGAGAAGGAGCGCGCGCCGTAGAGGTAGCTCCCCTCGCCGATGCCCGCCTTGACGGTGTTGTCCAAAACGCGCACCTTCTCCGCAGTGACGGTGCCGTCGACAGAGGTCAGCGTGCGCTTGTCCTCGTCGGTGAAGTCGCCCCACTCGCGGGCATCGCCCTCGTTGGCAGTGAGAAGATAGGTCTTGCCGCCCGTCTCATACACGCTGATGCCGTCGGGCATATACACGCCGAAGGCCTCGTACGTCTTGGGAAGGTAGGTGCCGTCCGAATCGTCGAGGTCGATGGCGTTCTCTTCGAGGGAGTAGTCCTTGAAACCGAGGGGCTCGACGGCCGTGAAGGCAGCGGAGGCAATGTCGAGGACGCCGATGGCGTTGGCCTCCTGCAGGGCGACGTAGGCGGTATTTCCGCTCACGGCGATGTACTCGGGTTCCAAATCGTTCGCGGCGGCAAGCGGGGTGCCGTCCACGGCGTTGAACACGACGCCCGCAGCGGCAAGTTCCCTTGCGTCAAACTCGGTAAAGTCTGCGATCTTCACCGTGCCGCTCTCCGTGTCGATGACGGTGACGGAGCCCATCGGGTCGACGGCGCCTTCGCCGTAGCCCATGCGGGGTTCGCCCTCGTCGGCGGTGAGGATATACCTTCCGTCCGCCGTATAGGTGATCATATCGGGCTGCACGCCCGTCGTGTAGACGGCGACGATCTCATTGTTCTCATTGAGCACGGCGACACGGCCCGCCTTGGTGTAGTCCGCATCCTGCAGCGAGACGGCGATGTTCCCGCCCGTGGGATCGGCGGAGACGCTCGTCATGTCGCCGTAGACGAAGGAGGCGTCCTCCTCCTGCATGAGTGCAGAGATGTCGAGGGCGGTGACTTCCCCGAACGTGCCGTCCGCGTTCACGTCGAACACGTTGAGACGGGACTCGGCGCCGTTGACGACGAACGCCTTCTTGCGGTCCGCGCTGTAGGTGACGATCTCGGCGACGCCGCCGTCCGCGTTGGCGTCGCCCAATTTCACGCCGTCCACTTTCTTGACGGAGAGCGCCGCATCCGCCGTGAAGCCGTCCTCCTTGACGGTGTAGGTGTGCTGCGATGCGATGGTCTCGCCCTTGCTGTTCTGCACGGGCACGTCGGCGGGGGTGACGTCGGTGTAGTCGAGGTCGCTTGCGTCCGCGGCGTTGTCGTCGGTGTCGGCGTGCTCGTCGCGCACGATGGCCTTCTTCTTGGACTGGATGTCCTCGTATGCGCCCTCATAGACGGGGGGAATTTGCGCGTCCTCGGTGTCGTTGCCCTGTGCCGCGAGGGCGTCGACGTATCCCTCGGGGCGGTTCGTATCCGTCACCGCGCCTGCGAAGGTATCGCTCAAAGTGACGGCGCCCGAGAAGAGCGCGACGGTCAGACCCTTGTTGTGCATCTGCACGTCCCATTCCATGTCGCCCTCGGGAATGATGTAAGCGGAGGAAGCGACGCTGTCCACCTCGCCGCAGCGGATGAGGAAGTACCCTTCCGCGGCGATACTGCCCGAGAGAGTGAGTGTCTGCCAAGCGGTGTCGCCGCCGTCCGCGCTCGAGCGGTAGGCGAGCTGCCAGCCCTCGAGGGAGACGCTCTCCTTGGTGGCGTTGTAGAGCTCGATAAAGCTGTGGCTGACGGCCTCGGCGTCGTCGGACGCGCCGAACACCTGATCAACGACGACGTGGGGCACCGTGACATCGTAAACGCCGTCCGCCGTATAGGGCGTGCCGGGAACGGGCGCTTCTGCGGCAGAGGCCATCACGGGCAGCGCCTGCACCGAGAGCGCAACGCCCATCGCCGCGGCAAGCAGCAAACTTAATGTTTTCTTCATACCTTTTGACTCCTTGTGATATCGTACCATCAAAAGTATAGCATCTGCCGCTCGATATTTTCACACAAAGATGTCTTAAAGATGTAAAAAGTTTTCAATCATGCGGGGCGGTCTCTTGAAAGAAAATCAGAATTGTGCTATAATAAATGTATCAGGGAAATTTATCACCCGAAAAAAGGAGTAACTTATGACCGAGGACGAGAGAGTTTTAGCCTGCTTTGCTTTTCTTTTGGAGCGCGGGTTTACGTTTGAGCGCGACTATTCGAAGGGCACGGACTCCACCTGCACGCAGATCTACCGCTTCAAAAAGGACGCGGCAAATTTTATCGAATACCGCGTGCTCTCCGCGAAAGAGCGCGCCCTCGTCGTCACGGTGAAGGGCGAAAAGAAATTCCCCTCGCTCGAGAAACGCTATCCCGCCTTTGCACGCGGCTGGAAATTAAAGCACCTCTTTTCCCCGACGGACGCATGGGAGTACGCCGCCGCCCTCCTGCAGGAGGAGCTCAAAAAAACGGGCGGGATCTGCGGGATTAGACTTTAATTCATGTAAATCTTTTTACTACACAAAATAAATTCCGTGAATAGGGTTGACAGGTCTCTTAATTGGTGATAAAATAAAAGAGCAACAGAGGGACACCAATTAGCGGTTAGCCCCGAGTGCTGATTAAAAATAACCGACCCAGGAGCTGTCAACTATTCGGGCGGTTATTTTTTTATGATCAGATAAATTTTATCCTTTGTAACTCTGAAAGAGATGACAATGCCCTCTTCTACCAAAAGCAGAAGCAGGCGCAGGATGAATAAATCCATAAGACCACCCCCTTATTGAGGAAATTACTCATAATTTCCCCCCAAGGGGCTAACCGCCTACGATATCCATGTTGCTCAATTTGCATTATAGCATAATGCAATAACATTCGTCAATCTATTGTGAAGAAAAAATGCGGCGGCACAGACCGAAAGGTCCGCGCCGCCGCGTTTTCTTAAAATAAACTGCCGCGAGCAAAACCACGCTTTTGCGGTGCGGCACCCAATTTGCCCTATGCCTAGGGCTTAGTGTCTTTGAGGACATTTCGGTGCGCGGGCGACGGGGCTGTGATATGAATCAACCTCACCCCTCACGGCAAAGATTTTTGCCTTTGCAAAAAGATTTGCGTGAATTAGTCCTTCGCACGCTCGATGACGATCTCCTCGGTGTCGTCCTCGCCGGCCTTCTTCGGCTTGACGAGGTCGGGCATTTCGAGGCCTGCCATGCGGTAGAGGTCCTCGAGGGGCGGCAAACTCTTCAAAAGGCCGCTCAAGAAGCCCGCCGTGGCGGTCTTGCCGTCCTTGCCCTCGCCGTTGTCCCAGACGGTGATCTTGTCGATCTTGACGCCCGAGATGGCCTTGACCTGCTCGGCGACGAGCGCTTCCAATTTGTCGGCGATGAGAAGGCGCACCGCTTCGTCCGAGGAGCCCGCGCTCTTGACGAGGGCGTCCATACCTTCGGCCTGCTTGGTGAGCTTCTCCATGATACCGCGCGCCTCGGCGCTCATCTTGGCGTAGATGGCGTCCGCTTCGCCCTGCGCCTTGCGTCTGATCTGCTCGGCGACGGCCTCGGCCTCAATTTCCAGTTTCCGCTTCTCGATGTCGGCGGCGACGATGACGTCCGCCTCTTTGGTCGCCTTTTCACGCGAGGCACGCGAGACTTCCGCCTTCTCCTGTGCGGCATAGCTCTCCTCGAGGGCCTGCGCTTCCTTGACCTTCTCGGCAGTGACGGCAAGGCGGCTCGCCTCGGCTTCCTTTTCGCGCAGCACCGCACGGGAGAGCGCGATGTCCGCCTTCGCCTTGTTCTCGCCGTCGATGGCGGCACTCTCGGCCTCGGCAACGCGGATGCGCTGCTCCATCTTGGCGTTCGCTTCACCGATGGAGCCCTTCTTGTCCTCTTCGGCGACGGAGATCTTCGCGTCGTTGATGGCCTTCGCGGCGGCCTCTTTACCGAGGGCGATGATGTAGCCCGATTCATCGGTGATGTCCGTCACGTTGACGTTGATGAGCCTCAGGCCCACCTTCTTGAGCTCGCCCTCGACGTTGCGGGAGATAGCCTCGAGGAACTTATCTCTGTCGGCATTGATCTCCTCGATATTCATCGTCGCGATGACGAGACGCAGCTGACCGAAGATGATGTCGCGCGCGAGATCGGAGATCTGCGCAAGCGTGAGCATACGAAGGCGCTCGGCGGCGTTCTGCATGATGCCGGGGTCGGTGGAGACGCCCACGGTGAAGATGCTGGGAACATCGATGCGGATGTTCTGCTTGGAGAGCGCGCTCTTTAAGTCGACGGAGATGGCGAGCGGCGTAAGGTCCATGAAGGTGTATTTCTGGAAGAAGGGCATGACGAAGGACGCGCCGCCGTGCACGCACTTGGCGGAACGGTAGGTGCCGTCGGGATTGGGGCTGATCTTCCCGTAGATGATGAGGATCTTGTCGGGCGGGCACGTCTTGTAGCGCACGGCGATGGTGAGCAGGATCAAAAACGCGATGAGCACCACGACGACAATGACAGCAATGATTGCAGGTCCCATAAATTTCTCTCCTTATATAAATATTGTTTTGCAGAGCCAAAATTATTTTCGCGAAACAACCGCAAAGTCCTCTTTGTAAGAAATGATTTCAACTTCCACGTCGACGGGAATTTTTTCCGTCTCGTCGGTGACGGCGTCGATCTCCATATAGCGGCCCTGCGCAGTGAGGGTGATCTTACCGCGGCCGCTCCTTGAAGGGGGGATGGACACATACACCGTCGCGGTGAGTCCTTCGAGCTTCTCCTTGACGACGTTGCCCGAACACTGCAATTTTGCAACGCCGCGCATCGCAAATCCCACGGCGACGAGCGCGACTGCACCCGTTGCAACAGCGATGAGGATGGGCGCCCAGATATTGTCGGGCATGAAGCTCGCCGCGGCGAACCCGCACCAGCCGCCGAGGGCAAAGAACGCCGTGATGCCCTTGACCGTGAAGAAGGAGAGGCCGCCGTCCGTGTCCATGTCGCCGTCGAAATCGGTGAAGTCGGCGTCGCCCCCGCCGAAGGAGACGATGAGCAAAATGATCTGCACGACGAGCGCGACGCTCGCGATGACGGCGATCCAGAAAAAGACGTGTTCGATGGGGGTGAGCGTTGAAAGCCAGTTCATGAAATACCTCCTTAGATATAGCGCACGGGAACGCCCTTCTTTTGGGCGTATTTGACGGTGTAGGCCGTGCCGCCCGTCTCCTTTTCGAGGTGCGCGAGCACGAGATCGGCGCAGTCCACCATGTAGCGGTCGCGCGCAAGGTAGCTCGCGGCGGTGTAGGCTGGAAAGAGCACCGTCTTCTTATCACACGCCTCCAAGAGGTCATGATAGAGCTGCCGCGTCGCTGCGGAAAAGCTCTTTTCGTGTCCCTCGAAGGGGATGCACGCCTCCAAGTAGAGGGGCGTCCTGCACTTTAAGGCGACGAGCAGTTTTAAGGCGAGGAGGTCGAACCCCTGCGCCATGCCGCACAGGTACCCCGTGTAGCCCTCCGCAACGAGCGATTCGAGTTCATAGGCGAGCGCGTTCTCGTCGAAGTTGTGCAGTTCGCGGTGCCCCGTGAGGGCGACGAGCTTTTGCCGTTCGCTCATAGCGGGGCGCTCCTCTCCTTGCCCCTGCCGCGCGGGTACTTCTGCGGCGTGGGCTTTATCTTTCTGACGGCGACGACGGTGCGCTCCCCCATGCCCTCGGGAAGGGAATAAGAATACGTCTTTACGTCGCCTCCGCCCAGGAGGGAAAACGCGCGCTTCGCCTCGTTGACTTCCTCCGCGACGTTCCCGCCCTTATACGCAAGGAACACGCCGCCAACTTTCACAAAGGGAAGGCAGTACTCGGAAAGCGTATTTAAGCGCGCGACGGCACGGGCGCAGCAGACATCGGCCTGTTCCCGCCATTCGCCCTTCGCGGCGTCCTCGGCGCGCATGTGAAGGACGTTTGCGGGAAGGGAAAACTTCTCAATTGCGGCGTTCAGAAAGTCGCACTTCTTGCCCGTGCTCTCGACGAGGGTAAAGGTGAGGTCTGGCCGCACGAGCATGAGGGGAATGGAGGGAAAGCCCGCGCCCGAGCCCACCTCGAGGACGTGCGCCCCTTGGGGGAAGAGGCTCTCACCCGCGGCGCTGTCGAAAAAGTGCTTCGCAAAGATCTCCCCCTCCTCGGTGATGGACGTAAGGTTGTACTTTTCGTTGTATTCGAGGAGCATGCGGCGGAATTCATCAAAGGCATCCCTGTGCTCTTTGAGGAGGTCTTCCGCCCGCCCGGTCTCAAGAGTTATCTCCATACCGCCATTATACCATACTTTTTTGCCTTTTTCAAGAGTTCCTGCCAAATATGCGGCAATTTGTCTACAAGTGGAAAATACGGGATAACTTTATCCACAATGTGGAGATCCGTGTGGATAACTTTGCCGAGTTCGACAAAATGCCAAATTTTTCGGGCGGTTTCGTCCCCGTCCGCGGAGGGGTCTGGAAAAATTTATCCACGATCGCAAAAGTTCTCCACAGATTTCCACACTGCCTGTCCACAACTTCTCCACAAAAAAGCGGCCCTTCCGAAAGCGGCTTTTTTGCGCCCGAAACGCTTGAAAAATGCGCCGTTTTGCGTTATAATGGCATAAAAGAAAACTTCCGCCGAAGATTTCCACAAATCAACAGCCACTATTATTACTATTATTATAAATTCTCTTTTATAATAAGAATACATCAAGGGAGAACGGCGGGAACAGGGAGGAAAATACATGAAATTTGTTTGCAGCGGTCTCACCCTCTCGGAAGCGGTGACAAAGACGGTCAAGGCGTGCGCCGTGCGCACCACCACGCCCATTTTGGAGTGCATCAAGATCGAGGCGACGAGCGAGGACGTCACCCTGCTCGCGACGGACGGCGAACTCTCCATCAGAAAGACGTTCAAGGCGGAGGTGTTTGAAGAGGGCGAAGTGTGCGTCCCCGGAAAACTCTTTGCAGACTTCGTGGGAAAACTCACGGACTTAGAGCTCACCTTAAAGACGAGCGAGCGCGGCCTTGAGATCTGCTACAGCGATTCGGGCAGCGCCATCCAGACCATGCCCGCGGAGGAATTCCCCAAGATCGACCTTTCCGTCGGCGAGTGGAGCTTCGTGATGAAGAGCGCGGACTTAAAGCGCATCATCGCGGAGACCACCTTCTGCTGCGCGCAGGACGATTCCCGTCCCATTCTGAAGGGCTGCCTCTTCGACTTCAAGGACAAGCTCGAAGTCACCGCCCTCGACGGCTACCGTTTGGCGCTTGCGACCGCGGACGTCCTCTCCAAGACGGGCGAAAAGCAGCTCATCTGCCCCGCGCGCACGCTCCTTGAAATTTCGCGCATGCTCGAGGACGACGAGAAGGAAGTCACCCTCTATTCGGAGGGGGGCATGATGATGGTCTCTTCGGGCGACATGACCGTCGTCTCCCGCCTTTACACGGGCGACTTCATCAAGAAGGAGAGCGTCATCCCCACCTCGTTCACGACCAAGCTCACCGTCGACAAGCTCTCCCTGCTTGCGAGCGTCGAGCGCGCCGCCATCCTCATCCGCGGCGACAAGAACAACCTCGTCACGCTGGAAATTTCGGGAGGCAGCGTGCGCGTCTATTCCAATTCCGAGAGCGGCAACGTCTCCGAGAGCCTCTTGGCCGAGACCGAGGGGAAGGACCTCACCGTCTCGATGAACGCGAAATTCCTCTCGGACGCCCTCCGTGCCCTCAAGGAGGACCGCATCACCGCCTCCTTCAACGGGCCCGTCTCCCCCTTCATCGTGGAGAACGCGGGAAATAAAGACAGCCTCTATTTGATCCTGCCCGTGAGAAATGCGCAATAAAGCCGTCATTTTCGCTTGACGAACGCGGCGAAAAATCTTATAATCAAACGGAAACCTCAAAAATAATCGTAAAACAGGAGAAATTACCATGAAAAGGACGTATCAGCCCAAGAAGAGACAGAAGAGCAAGGTGCACGGCTTCCGCAAGAGAATGTCGACGACCTCGGGAAGAAAGGTGCTCAAGAGAAGAAGAAACAAGGGCAGAAAGCACATTTCCGCTTAAAACAGCGCGGATATGCAGTATCTGCGTCTCAAAAAGAAGAAGGATTTTTTAAAAGTCCTCAAAGCGGGAAAGCGCGCGCATTGCCGCTCTCTGTCCGTCATCTACTTTCCTTCCGACGCCGTGAAGATGGCCGTCTGCGTGGGGAAGAAGTACGGCAAGAGCGTAAAACGGAACAGAATCAAGCGATTGCTTCGCGAAGCGTTCCGCTCGGTCCAAGGCAGCGTTTCTCCCGCTTGTTCTTTTTTACTCATTCCCAAAGAGGCGGAGGAGTATTCCTATGCAGCGTTCAGGCGGGATATCCTCTGCATCCTGAATAAGGAGAAATTGCTTGAAGATAAGGGCAATGCAGCTCATAAGGGAAAATGCCCGTTACCTAAGGCGTAGGGTGTTTAAGCCCTACCTCAAGGGGTTCTGCATGCTGCTCATCGGCCTCTATCAGAAATACCTCTCCCGCCATACCTGCCTCTATACGCCCACCTGCTCGGAATATACCAAGCGGTGCATCAACAATTTGGGCGTTCCCCTCGGCATCCTCCTCGGCATATGGCGCATCCTCCGGTGCAACCCCTTCTCGAAGGGGGGATATGACCCCGCGCCGGAGCAATATTTCAAGCTCCGCTGGCTGCTCTGAAGCGGATATAAGGGAGAAATCTATGGATCTTTTGTCAGTCGCCCTCCCTCTTCTGGAGGAAGGCTTCTATATCAACCTCAACTGGCTGGGGCAAGTGGTGCGCTGGATCATCGAGGGTGTGGGGATCGTCGGCCTCGGCGTCGTCGTGTTCACGCTCATTTTGAAGGTCATCACCACCCCGTTCGATATCTACCAGCGCGTCAAGATGAGAAAACAGTCCCTCATCATGCGCGACATGAAGGACGACCTCGATAAACTTCAAAAGCAGTACGCCAACGACAAGCAGACGTACAGCATGAAGATGATGGAGCTGCAGAAGAAGAACGGCTACAGTATGTTCGGCGCCTGCCTTCCCATGATCATCTCCTTCGTCATCCTCATCGTGGCGATTTCTGCGTTCCAGTCCTTCTCGCAGTACGCAAACCTCAACATGTATGAACAGATGGCGGAATCCTACAATGCCGCCATCCTTGAATATGCCCCCGAGGGCGAGGACTTCCGCCTCTCCTCCGAGGACGAGAACATCCCCGTCGTCACGTGGACGTGGGAATACGGTGAAGCGCACGAAGAAAACGGCGTCCTCTACACCGTCATCAAGGGCACGGACGGCATCGATAGAATGCGCGTCACGTCGCCCGATGCGAGTGATTTCCTCTACTACGAATACAACCTCGGCGTCGACAGCATCGAGAGAAGCTACTACATCGACACCGACCGCCTCTATACCAACCAGCAGGACCCCGAAGTCAAGGCCGCCATCGACGAACTGCTCTCTCAGGAGGGTGCGACGCTCGATTCCGTCTCGCTTGCTTACGTGCAGGACATCGGCGCGCGGGCGTCCGCGAACTGGTTCCGCACCGAGAACGATCCCTCCTTCCTTTGGATCAAGAACGTGTGGTATCCCGACGTCTCGTATGCGCACCCCATTCAGAGCTATGACGACTTTGTAAGCAGCTTTTCCAATAAGATCATCCGCGAGGGCGGCTCGGAAGTGAGCATCGGCGACATCTTCTCCGAAGCCGACTACAACACCATGACGCTCCACCTCACCGAGGAGAAGGAACAGCCCAACGGCTACTTCATCCTCATCATCCTGACGATCGGCCTCATGGTGCTGCAGCAGTTCATCATGATGAAGAGCCAAAAGGAGTCCAACCAGTATCAGACGGTGGACGGCCAGGGCGCCAAGACGCAGAAGGTCATGATGGTCATGCTCCCGCTCATCTACGCCATCACGGGCCTCATGTGGACGGCGGCATTCTCCATCTACATCGCCGTGAGCTCCATCGTCGGTATCCTGACGACACTCCTTGCCAACTTCTTCATCGACCGCTCCTTCCGCAAGAAGGAAGAGAAGGAACTCATCGCCAAGTATCAGAGAAAGGTCCCTACCGCCGTCAAAGAGGCGAAGGCTAAGAAGAACAAGCCCGATAAGGCATCGAAAAAATAATCTCTATAAGGGGAAAAAAATGGAAGAGAAAGAGTATATCTATGAGGGGAAGACGGCAGACGAAGCCGTCGAGACCGGCCTCAAAGAGCTGGGCCTTACGCGCGAGGACGTCGAAGTGGAGGTCCTCAACCCCGGGAAGAAGAAGCTGTTCGGCTACGTTCCCGCCGAAGTCAAACTCACGCCGAAGAAGAAGCTCACCGACGGGGAGCGCGCCGTCGTGTTCCTCGAGGGGCTGTTCGAGCGCCTCGAGCAGGACGTCGTCGTTACCCTCGCCGAGGAGGACGAGAAGATCGTCATCAACCTCGACGGGGCCACGAAGGGCCTCATCGGGCGCAGGGGCGAAGTCATCGACGCCGTGCAGGTTTTGGCAGGCGCCGTCGCCAACACGGGCAGAAAGAACTACATGCGCGTCGTCGTCGATTGCGGCAACTACCGTGAGGAGCGCGAGGAGACCTTGAAGCGCCTTGCACAGAAGCTGGCGGCAAAGGCCGTGCGCCTCGGAAAGAGAGTGCGTCTCGAGCCCATGAACCCCTACGAGCGCAGGATCATCCATGCGGCGCTCGTCGATTCCACCGAAGTCACCACCAAGAGCGAGGGCAAAGAGCCCGCCCGGTTCGTCGTCATCATTCCTAACAACATGAAGACGTACGACAAGAAGCCTCGGAACGACCGCGGCGGCAGGGGCGGCTATAAGGGCGACCGCAGCCGCAGCGACCGCAATGACCGCAATAAGGGCGGCTACAACAAGCCCCGCTACGGCGAGAAGCGCGAGTACCCCAAGCGCGAACTTCCCGAAGAGGCGACGCCCGAGTCCTCGGGTACCTCCTTCAAGCGCGAGGGAAGCTCCCTCCCCGGCTACCGCAAGGGCGGCTTCAACGGGTTCTTCGGGACCTACCTCGGCAACGTCCGCGACGAGGAGCCCAAGGACGAGACGACCGATACGACGGCGAGCGGCACGGCCGCAGGAACGCCTGTCGAGCACGAGGAAGAATAAAAATAAACGCACTTCTCCTTTGCGGGAAGTGCGTTTTTTGTGTTGTGCAGCGGGATGGGCGTAAAAGATGCTGTGCCCGTCATCATTTCCAAAGCGGACGCCCATTGCCCAAAGCCACAAAAAAAGAGCAGACGCGCGGTCTGCCCTTTTTTGTTCCTCAGTTATTCTCGATCCACGCGAGCGCCTTGGACTTTGCGTACGACGTGATCGCTTCCGCCTTGTAGGGGGATTCGGCACCGCCGTTGACGTAAAGGAAGTAGTCGCCCTCGGGAGTCTGATACATCGTCATCTCGTAACCTGCGGGATCACCGTATTCCCCGAAGCAGACTTTCTTTACAACGGTAGCGGTATCGGTATCGAACGTCTTGGTCTTCGTCTTCTTGATCATGACACTTTTCTCCTTTTTGTTTTGGTTCTTATTACTATTTTACACTTATTTTCAACATTCGTCAACAAAATGACCGAAAATTTCTGTGAAAATGTCGAATGAACGAAAGAAAAATGCTTTTGAACACTATTTACAGCGATCCATATCGAAAACGTTCACTTTGTTCCATTACTGTGACGCTGCTTTTCTTTTTCGTCTGATCGTGAGGGCGGCGTGTTCCGTGAGGGCGAGCGAGACGGCCTCCGCGATCGCCTCCGCCATCTCCCTGACGAGGTGCAGCCGTGCGTTCTCAAGGGCGGAAAAGCCCTTCTCTTTCTCCGCCACGATGCCGAGGATGCTTGCATCGCCCACCGCACCCAGCCGCTTGTTCGAGCCCGAACCGGGCAGCAGCGGGACATTGGCAAATTTCATGATCCCGATATCCTCCCGTGTTCCGACGGCCGCATCGACGGCTAAAACGGGCGACAGGGGGTGCGTACACGCGAGAAATTCGCGAACGTAGGAGGCTTCGCGCGCCGTTACAGGCGAGGAGAGCGTGCCGTAGAGGAAGACAGGCAGGTGTCGTTCTTTGAGCATCGTGCCGACCATCGGCCCGAGACTGTCACCCGCGACGCGATCGCTCCCCACGCACAAAATTATCGGACGAACATATGTTTTTATGAAGAGGGGACGGATCGCGCGTGCGAGGCCGAGGGAAGCGAGCGAGTTACAGCATTGAAAACAGGTTTCGTTTTTCAAAGTTTGGTCCATAGTAGGATGGTTGACGGCGAAACGAGGTTTTATTCCCTGAAATGCGGGAAATCGTCGACAAATCTTCGGGTTTGTGGTATAATAGCGGTACTTATTCTATAAGGGAGGAATGTATGGCCTATTCTTTGCTCACATCTTGGACATGGACGGTCGACGTCCTGTTCATTCTCATCCTTGTGGCAGGGACGGCGTTCGGCGCATACCGCGGGTTCATCTCGGGCGTGTGCAAGATGGCCGGGACGCTCTTTGCCATCGTCTTTGCCATCATCTTCTGCGTGTCGTTCTCAAACTTCTTGGAAAGTCTCTTCCATATGACGACTGCAATTGCTAACGGCTTAACAAATAGTTTCAAAAATGAGGCGCTTCTGACTCCCCTGCCCGTCGACATTGCAGGCGCAGACGTCAGCGCCACGCTTGAGAGCCTCGGAGTCGGTTGGCTGCCGCGCGTCATCATTTCCGGCGCATTCTCTTCGGTAGAGACCATCCCCGCCGGTACAACGCCCGCCGTCATGCTCGGGAGCACGCTCGCGAAATGGATCTCTATTGCCATCTCCTTCGTTCTGCTCGTTGTGATCATCAAACTTGCCGCCGTGCTCCTCGATAAGTGCCTGAGCGGGCTCGTCGAGAAACTCACTCCCTTCCGTGTCGTCAATCAGCTGCTGGGAGCCATCCTCGGACTCGTCAAGGCCGCCGTCGTTTTGTTCTTAGTACTTGCCATCTGTTCTTGGTTGCCCATCGACGGACTCCACAACTTCCTCGCAAGTTCTACGATCGTCGGTCCCATCTATTCGTCCGAATGGTTCAATGCCGCGACGAGTTACGCCGTCTCCGGACAATGGTTCGATGACTACATCGCACAATTCCTGTTCTGACGATCAAATCAGTTATTCAGAGACACTCCAGTTTTGGGGTGTCTCTTCTTTTATTCTGTAATTATGATACGCAAAACAGATTTTTCTGCACCTGATGTTCCACGTGAAACAGTCGATTTTGACGAAAAATTCTTGGGAGGTTTCACATGAAACACATTTTGGGGTAAAATCACTATACGCATGCCGAAAACAACCCGTAAAACAGGAAAAGTTTCATGTGAAACATCGTGAGATGACCAAAAAGAGGCAAACAGGTGATATTTTTGTAAAATTGAAAAAAGTTTCTCGGAAACACTTGCAAAGTCCCCTCATGTATGGTACAATAATCAGGCAAACTTGCCCATACTAGGGCAATAAAACAAGGAGTTGAACTTGAGTAAGACAGTCAAAGTGATCCTCGCGGTGCTTCTTGTGCTCGTCCTCGGGATAGGAATTTACTTCCTAGTCACCGCGGGCATCAGAGACAGCATGGAGCTGAGTGCGAGTGAGTTTACAGAGTATGTCGAAGACGACAGAGTCTCCGTGAACGGCAACGCAGGCAATATTGACGACAGCAGACAGATCGTCAAGATCCACGTGGATGGATATATCGTCTACGGTTATACGTCCGCAGATGCACGAAACTACACCTACTGGGCGAACTACATCAATCTGTATACGCCCGAAGGCCTTCAGAACGTTCTCAACAACTGGGTCGAGAACTACGGCCTCGAAGAATATAGCTTTTCAAACCCAAACGCGGGTTCTAACTGGACGACCATCATCTATCTTGCGGTGCTCGTCATCGGCGTCGTTGCCATCTTCTTCGTGATGCGTTCGACGATGGGCGGAGGTACCAAGGCGATGAGCTTCGGCAAGACCAAGGCCAAGGTCTCCACGAATATCAAAGTCCGTTTCTCGGACGTCGCCGGTGCCGAGGAAGAGAAGGAAGAGCTCGCCGAAGTCGTCGAGTTCCTCAAGAGCCCCAAGAAGTTCTCCGATCTCGGTGCCCGTATCCCCAAGGGTGTGCTGCTCGTCGGCCCTCCCGGAACGGGTAAAACGCTCTTCGCAAAGGCCGTTGCAGGCGAGGCGGGTGTGCCGTTCTATTCGGTGAGCGGTTCCGACTTCGTCGAGATGTACGTCGGTGTCGGTGCCTCGCGTGTCAGAGACCTCTTTGACATCGCAAAACGCAACCAGCCTTGCATCATCTTCATCGATGAGATCGACGCCGTGGGCCGTCAGCGTGGTGCGGGCCTCGGTGGCGGACACGACGAACGAGAGCAGACCCTCAACCAGATCCTCGTCCAGATGGACGGCTTCGATTCCAACGAGGGAGTCATCGTCATGGCGGCGACCAACCGTGCCGACATCCTCGACAGTGCTCTGCTTCGTCCCGGCCGTTTCGACAGGCGGATCTACGTCAACCTTCCCGACGTCAAGGGCCGTGAGCAGATCCTCAAAGTCCACGCGAGAAACAAGCCGCTCGCTCCCGACGTCAACTTCCGTACCATCGCCCGCATGACGAGCGGGTTCTCCGGAGCCGACCTTGCCAACCTCCTCAACGAGGCAGCCATCCTCGCCGCCCGTGCCGGGAAGAAGCTCATCGGCAACCTCGAACTTTATGAAGGAATTAACAAAGTCATCATGGGCCCTCAGAAGAAGAGCCGCGTGGTGACCGAGGCCGACAAGAAGTCCACGGCTTACCACGAATCCGGCCACGCCATTCTGTCTAAACTGTGTGAACAGAACGACAACGTGCAGGAGGTCTCCATCATCCCCCGCGGCATGGCGGCAGGCTATACCCTCACCCGCCCCGAGACGGACGACAACAGCTACACTGTCAACAAACTTAACGACTTCATCTGCATGGCCCTCGGCGGCCGCGTCGCGGAGGAGATCGTCATTCAGGACGTCTCCGCGGGTGCCTCCAACGACATTCAGAAGGTCACGCAGATGGCTCGGAAGATGGTCACGGAGTGGGGCATGAGCGACAAACTCGGGCCCATCGCCTATCAGAGCGACAACCCCGTGTTCCTCGGCCGCGACTTCGAGCAGCACAACGTCTATTCGGAGGAGACCGCGAACATCATCGACGAGGAGATCAAGAAGATCGTCACGACGCAGTACACGCGTGCGAAGAAGCTCCTCCTCGAACATCGTTCAGTTCTTGACAATATGGCGCGCGTGCTTGTGGAGCGCGAGACCATCTACACGCCCGAAGTGGATATGCTCATGAACGGCGCGTCGTGGGAGGAGGTGCTCGCCTACATGGAGAAGCACGACAAGGGCGAGCCCGACGATCCATTCGGCATGGGTTCGAAACCCGCTCCCAAGGCGCCCGAGACGCCCGCAGCTCCCGCGTCCGACACGCCCGAGAAACCCGCCGAATAAGGGAGAGTGAGAGAATATGGGCAAGATCATTTCCTTTTCCAATCAGAAGGGCGGCGTAGGCAAGACGACGACGTGCATCAACATGGCGGCGTACCTTGCGACGATGGGAAAGAAGGTGCTGCTCGTCGATATCGACCCGCAGGGCAATGCGACGACCGGCCTCGGCTTTTCCAAGAGCGCTTTGAAGAAGTCGGTCTACCGCGTCCTCATCGAGGATGAGCCCGCTCAGGACAACATCCTCACCACCGAACTTGAAAATCTCCTTCTCCTGCCCGCGAACATCGACCTCGCGGGTGCGGAGGTGGAGCTCGTCGGAAAGAAGAGCCGCGAGAGGATCTTGAAGAACGCGCTCGAGAAGGTGCGGAACGACTTCGACTATCTCTTCATCGATTGCCCGCCCTCTCTGGGGCTTCTCACCATCAACGCGCTCGCTGCGGCGGACAGCGTCATCATCCCCATTCAGAGCGAGTATTACGCCCTCGAGGGCCTCTCGCAGCTCATGAACACCATCTCGCTCGTGCGCCAGCACCTCAACCGCAACCTCAAGGTGGAGGGCGTCGCGCTCACGATGTACGACGGCCGCTCGCTCATCTCAAAGCAGATCGCCGCGGAGATCAAGAAGTACTTTACGAAGAAGCTGTATGAGATCGTCATCCCGCGCAATGTGCGCCTTGCGGAGGCTCCCAGCCACGGCAAGCCCATCGTGCTGCACGATCCCAAGTGTGCGGGGGCGCGCGCCTATGCCGCGCTCACCGAGGAATTTATTCTTAAGACGGAAAAGGGGGAATAACGAATGGCGACGAAAGGCTTAGGCAGAGGGCTCTCCGCCCTGTTCAGCGATACGGAAGAGGCTTACGAGAACGCCCAGACGGAGTCCTCCTCGGGCATCCGCGAGCTGCCCCTCTCCGATATCTACCCCAATCCCGACCAGCCTCGTAAAATTTTCGACGAGGGCGCCTTGAACGATCTCGCGAGTTCCATCCGCGAGCACGGCGTCATCAGCCCCATCGTGGTCAATATGGACCCCGACGGCCGCTACATGATCATCGCGGGCGAACGCCGCTACCGTGCCGCCAAGATGGCAGGGCTCGAGACCATCCCCGCCGTCATCAAGGAGTATTCCGAGCGGGAGATCCGCGAGATAAGCCTCATCGAGAACTTGCAGCGCGAAGACCTCAACCCCATCGAAGCGGCGGATGCGATGAAGCAGCTCATGGACGAGTACCACCTGACGCAGGAGGAGCTTGCGAACCGCCTCGGCAAATCCCGCCCCGCCATTGCGAACACGCTGCGCCTTCTGACGCTCTCGCCCGAAGTCGTCGCGCTCGTCAGGGACGGCAAGCTGTCGTCCGGCCATGCGCGCACGCTCGTGCCCGTTCCCAAGGAGGCGCAGGGCAAACTTGCGGAGGAGTGCGTGAAGAACGCGTGGTCGGTCAGAGAGATGGAGCGCGCCGTCAAGCAGTTTTTGAACCCGCCCGAGGTGCTCGCCCGCGAGAAGGAGAAGAAGAACACCCTCGCGAACGCCGAGCTCACGCACCTTGTGGAGCGGCTGAGGACGTCCTTCCGCACGAAGGTCTCGCTCATCGGCACGGACAAGAAGGGCCGCATCTACATCGACTACTATTCGCGCGACGATCTCGACCGCATCTCGGAGATCTTGGATATTGTGGATAGACAGGAATGAGTTCACGAACTTCTTTTGCTGCGCAAAATAAGTTCCGTGAGGGTCGAGCAAGGGTGTTCTTAAAACAGCACGGTGTGCTGTTTTCCCCTTGCGAGATGAGCGAGCGCATTCTCCCGCGCGAGCGGTGACCGAAAACGGCGTCTCCCTTGCGCCGTTTGAGAAAATGAGGTTGAAACATCTCCCCGCTTTATCGCCCGCGCACCTGTCTGTACTCAAAGACACGAAGCCCGAAGTATCGGGCAAATTGGGGGCCGCACCGCAAAAGCGGTGGTTTTGCTCGCGGCAGTTCATTTTAAGAAAACGCTCATCTGACAGATGGGCGTTTTTGATTTCAGAGGCGCGAGGAAGGTTGCCTTCCGCTGCGCAACCCAATTTGCGCATACTTACGCTTCCGGGGGAAAGAATGAATTTGCGCGAGCTATACTGTTAAGCCCCTAAAACTCGCGCAAAGAAGGAAACCGAGCCGTCAAGACGCGAAGCGGCGAGCGGCGGCGTTTTTCTAAACCTCACGGCGAAGATTCACCACAAATTTGCTCATGATAGCGAGAAATAAGTCGAATTGGTGAAAAGTCGCAATTGAAGATGAATATTTCACAAAAAAATTTTCAAAATAACATTGACAAACTGCAAAAAGTGTGGTAAAGTTATGTCAGTGTAGAAATGACGATAGGGGGAAAGTCATGAAGCAGAGGGACATTCGTTAATTTTTCCGTGTTTTCTTTTTTGGAAAGCGCGCTCTTTCGGAGTGCGTCAAACGGCAAGATTGACGAATGTCCTTTTTCTACTTGACGGACTGATCGCGGCATTTCATCCGTCCGAAAAGCAAAGCCAAAACGGGCAAACACCCTTCCTTGGGGGCAAAAAAAGCACGGCGGCAGAGCGCGGAGGGCGGCACAAAGATTCTATTTTTTATAAGAGGTAAAAGAATGAAGAAAAAACTGTTAAGAAACGCTTCACTCGTTGCCCTCTCTGCCGTCATGATGTGCGGAACGGCATTCGGCCTTGCCGGGTGCGGAGATAAGAACTCGAACACGATCTCCATCTCCATGTTCTGCGGCGTTGACGACCGTGTGATCAACGAGGAAGCCTGCAACACGTGGGCAGAAGAGTACACGCAGAAACTCATTGCCGACGGCGTCTGGGAGGACGGTCACGAGACGATCAAGATCGACTTCGACTCCAACTCCGTCACCGAGTCCTACTTCTCGGCGCTCTCTTCCCAGATCTCTTCCAACAGCCAGCCCGACATCTTCTATGTCTCGCCCAAGTACGTCCGCGTCTGGTCCAGCTACGGCCGTATCCTCGACCTTTCGGACTATCTGACCTCCGATGAGGACGTTCAGACGCTCAGCTCGATCTGGGACGACGCACTTGCGTTCTACGCTTACTCCGATGCGGAAGGCTATCAGCGCGGCGAGCGTATCGAATTCTCGGACGGCGCATGGCGCGGCCAGCAGTCCGGCGCGGAAGTCGGCATCTACGGCCTTCCCAAGGACTTCTCGAGCTTCGGTCTTTCCTACAACGGTGCGTTCTTCACCGACACCATCCGTACCGCTCTCACGACCCTGACGACCAACGACAGAAACGGCACGAGAGGCGCTCAGTACGACACCGCAAACCTCACCTTCAACGGCGAGTCCGGCGTCGTCATGGATAAGGACGGCAACGACGTTCCCCTCATCCAGATCGGCGTTCCCACCTACTACAAGCCCTACAACTTCTATAAGTTCGCAAGCTATGAAGCTGCACTTTCGGGCGGCGACCCCGTTGCTTGGCTCGTCGATGAGTACACCAATGGTCAAGGCTACTGCGTGACCATCCCCGGCTTCCCCGGCGATACTTTCGAAGAGGCGAAGGAGTGGTGGCCCGAAGGTTCCAACGTGGACGTCACCATCCCCGAGGATTACAAGAACGAAGGCGCCGAGTACGACGAGAACCAGGGCTATATCACCTACACGTATGCAGAGTACAGCGCTCTCACGTGGGTCCTCACCTACTACTTCAACACCTATAACTGGAACAACAAGGCCGAGAACATCGGCGGTACGATCATTTCCGACGGTTCGTATGCGAACATCTACGGCAATGACCAGTACGAGTCCGTCTACTATCTCCTTCCTTGGCTCGCCGGCAACAACGCCGACTATATCAACCAGGATTCGACGTCCGTCATCAACGGTGACGACGCCTCGACGATCGGTACCGACACCTACACCACCCAGCAGGTCGACATCCAGGGCGTGATGGAAGACGTTGCCATCCAGTACGGCGTCAACAGCGAGGCATATCTTGAAACGCTCGGCGCGTTCTATGCCTACACCTCCGACTGGAACGCGAACTCCAACTACGCAGGCGATACGACGAACAGCAAGGCCTCCGGTTGGGATCTGTTCTGCCTCGGCCAGGTCGTCTTCTACGGCAAGGGCACGTGGGACGCCATCAACACCAACAAGACCGACTATAACGTCCTTCAGGCAAACCTCATGCCCGAGCCCGTCTCCGAGGACTACGCGCTCTATTCGTGGGTCAAGGACTACGACTACAACATGGTCGAGTACGGCACCGAGCAGGATGTGTTCACCGGCGAAGAGATCTTCAGGAACCAGCTCGAGCGTCAGGATAAGTGGGGCGCCCGTATGGACTCCGTCGGTTACGGTATCTCCTCCTCCGTCCTCGACGACGCAGATTGGAAGCTCGACGCGTGCATCGACCTCGTCAAGTACCTCACCGTCGGTGAAGAGATGCAGGTCACGTTCACGTACTCCGGCTCGCAGCTGCCCAACTTCAAATCTCAGTGCATCGACTTCCTCGACGGCACGGGCGCGTTCGAAGAGATGATCTCTCCCGACGACGCAGAGTTCGCAGAAGTCTATCAGGTCGCAAAGGATATGTACGCTGCGGCGGAAGGCTCCACCCAGACCATCGGCCAGTGGATGGCGGCAAATCACCCCGACCTCGCTTACGATCCTCAGTTCGAGAACACCCCGATGACCTCGGTCAACTCCAATGCTTACGGCATGAAGGTCCTCTACCTCACGTTCTACACCTATAAGGACCGCGACATCAGCTTGAGAATGCAGTTCGGCCTCAACTTCGTCCGTGACTCGACAATGTACACCTACGAGACCGGTTGGCTCACCAGCCTCGACGCCCGCGGCAAGAACATGCTCATCTGCTACGAGGCTCAGAACCCTCATACCGGCGATGCAACGCCTTGGAGCGATATCTTCGATACCATCCTCAAGAGCGGCGATGTCAAGAACAACGCAGGCACGACGCCTAACGCACCCGAGCGCTATGCAACGCCCGGTTGGTGGGCACTTTACTCCGCAACGGAAGCAGAGCGCCTGCTCCAGGAGACCATCGAACTCGAGCAGTCCATGCTCCGTTAAAAGAGATCATGTAACGCGAAGGAGCTCTTTAAAGCTCCGCATCACCTGAAGAGCACGCGGGAGCACGCATTCCGCACGGGACGCCGTGCTCCCGCTTCTTCTCTTCGGGCGGATATGAAAAAATAAGGAGGAAAGTGATGGAAAAAAATGCTGCTGTCAATGCGGAAGCCGTAGACGTCGACGGCGCTGCCGTCGGTGAAGCCGCTCTGCCGCAGAAGAAGCAAAGAAAACCCATCAACCAGCAGAAGCTGCAGGACAACCTGTGGGGCTGGATCTTCTGTCTCCCCCTCATCGTGGGAACGGTATGGTTCGTCTTTATCTGCCTTGTCGCTGCAATTTTGCTCTCGTTCACCGACTATTCGGTCATGGACGGCTCCATGTTCGGATTCCTGGGCGAGATGGGCGAGCATATCTATACGACGAGTGAAGGTGTCGTAGAGCCGTTCCATTGGTATACATACGCCTTTACCCACACGATCAAGATCAGCCCCGCCATCGAGATGAACGAGATGGGCGTGTACCTGTTCAACACCGTGTTCTACATGATCGGTATCCCGATCGGTATGATCCTCGCAATGTTCTTCGCCGTCTGCATGACGCGCGATATCCCCGGCGCGAACGTGTTCCGCGTGATCTACTACTTCCCCTGCGTCGCAAGTACGGTCTCCATCGTCTATACGTTCCGTCTCATGTTCAACCAGGAAGGCGTTATCAACCAGCTCTTCGGATTGAACATCAACTGGATCAACACCACGGGCGCCGCGTCGCTCACGTGGAACTCCCTCACGGGCGGCTCCTCGACGAGCGCGTTCATGATCGACCCGTTCTGGTGTCAAGGTTTCTTCTCCAAGCTCGTCATCATCATCATGTCGGTCTGGAAGGGCCTCGGCGGTACCATCATTCTGTACATTGCAGGTCTCTCGGGCGTCAATGCGGCGACCAAGGAAGCTGCTCAGATCGACGGTGCAAACGGCTGGCAGATCTTCTGGAAGGTCACGATGCCCGACTTGTACCCGACCATCTTCTACAACATCGTCACGGCAGTCATCGGCGGCATGCAGATCTACGCCGAGCCCGAACTGCTCAAAGCACAGGATCCCATGCTTTCCGGTTATGTCGCGCTCATCTGGGCGACCGGTATGAACGACATCACCGCAAGGCCTTCGCAGGGTGCTGCTTACGGCATGATCCTCGCTGTCATGATCATCCTGCTCACGCTGGTCCAGTTCTATCTGGATTCCAAGAATAAGGACTAAGGAGGGGGAACCATGACTGATAACATTGTCAATGAAGTTGAAGTCGAAGAGAAGAAGTATTCTCCCATCCGCTATGCCTGGGGCGCCTTCCTCGCCTTCTTCGGTATCTCCTCCGCGACGCACCGCGCCAGCAAGAAGAGAAAGAAACTCGTGGGCGATATCGTCTGCTACATCGTGCTTCTGTTCGGTGCATTCCTGTCCGTCTATCCCTTCTGGTGGATGGTCGCGGCAGGCTTCGCAGATACGTCCAACACGGCGATCGGTACGACGATCCTGAACCGTCTCGTCTGGTGGCCTTCGCAGAGCACGCTCGACCCCGGTTATACGCACGGCGCGTTCTACAACTACTCGCAGTTCATGACCAAGACCTTCCAGAACGTGTTCGCACGGCTCACCTTCTGGAGAGCCCTCGTCAACAACCTCATTTACTCCATCGTGCCCGTCGTCATCGGCGTCATCACGTCGGCATCCGCTGCGTTCTCCTTCGCAAAGATCCAATGGTACGGAAGAGACTTCATCTTCTTCATTCTGCTCGCTGCGATCATGGTCCCCGGCGCCTGCATTATGACGGCTCAGTTCTCGATGTATCAGGTCCTTGGCTGGAGAGACAACGGCCTCTGCCTGATCATCCCCGGTATCTTCGGCTCCATCATGACGGCATTCTTCATCCGTCAGTTCCTGTACGGCCTTCCCACCTCCATCATCGAGGCGGCCAAGATCGACGGTGCGGGCTACTTCCGTATCTTCTGCGGGTTCATCCTTCCTCTTGCGATGCCCGCCATCATGGCTCAGGGCCTGCTGTCCTTCATGGGCTGCTGGAACAACTACATGGGCTCCTACATCTTCATCCCTCAGAACAGCCTTGCGGTCAACCTGCCGCACGCCCTGTCCGTGTTCGATAAGAACGTCACGTCCATCGAAGGCGGCTACGGCGTCGTCCTTGCGGGTGCAGTCTTCTGCGTCCTGCCCGTCATGATCCTGTTCGCTTGCTTCCAGAGAACGATCATCAGCTCGCTGATGCTCACCGGTTCGAAGGAGTAAGGTACCAAAGAAACGCATTTCCCGCGTGAAATACCAAAGAAAAGGCGGAGCCCTCGCGGCCCCGTCTTTTTCGTACAGAAAGTGAAAAATCTTTTCGAAAAGCCTTGAAATGTTCGCGCACATGCTGTATAATAGAGATATTCTTAAACCATACGATAGGGGGAACTATGAAATTTAAGAAGCTTCTCGTCTCTGCGCTTGCCGTTGTGATGACCCTTGCAACGGCCTTTGCGCTTGCCGGCTGCAACGGCGGCGGCGTCGAAATCCCGGAGGAAGCCATCGGCCTGCCCTCGAGCGGTCCCACGGGAACGGCGGCCGTTCACGATCCGTCCGTCTTCTACGATGTCTCTTCGCAGACCTACTACGCCTTCGGCACGCACTACGCCGTGGCGAGCTCGAAAGACCTCGTCACATGGACGCAGGAAGTGACCGATCAGACGATCTCGGGTGGACGGCTGACTTGGCCGTCGCTCTACGGCTCGGGGTCCTATGTTGATAAGAACGGAACTGAGTGGCCTGCGGCGTTACAATCGACGGTGGAGCTTGTCAATCCTACGAGAGACAGCACGACCACTTGGGCGCCCGACGTGCACAAGATCGGCAATAAATACTACATGTACTATTCGCTGACGGGCGGCTTCGGCTCCAATTCTTCCGCCATCGGCAGGGTGGAGTCCGACAACGTCATGGGCCCCTATTCCAACAACACCGTCATCGTGGAGAGCGTCACGACCGGCGCGTCCAACAAGCCCAACTGCATCGATCCCGAACTCTTCTACGACGAGGACGGCACGCTCTGGATGGTGTACGGCTCCTTCTTCGGCGGCATCTACATCAAAGAGCTGGATGATAACGGCCTTCCCGTCGAGGACGGCTTCGGCAAGCTCCTTTGGATGGGCGACGGCCAGGGCGTCGAAGGTCCCTTCATTTTCTATAACGAGGATACGGATTACTACTATCTGATGGTGAGCGACGGCTCGCTCTCGACGGACTACTGCATGCGCGTCGCGCGCAGCGAGAATCCCGACGGCCCCTATGTGGATATCACGGGGGACGATATGTCGATGCACCTCGACGGCGGCAACAAGCTGGCGGGCAACTATAACATCGCGAACACGGGCAACAACGTCGCACTCGGCCACAACTCGGTCGTCGAGCGCCGCGGCGAATTCTACGTCGTCTGCCATGTGAGAAACGCGCTCAACGGCGGGCACCACCTCGAGACGCGCAAGCTCTACTTCAACAAGGAGGGCTGGCCGGTGATGGCGCCCCTGCGCTATGCGGGCGAGACGAACGGCACGGCAACGGTGGAGGAGACGGCGGGCACGTACGATGTCGTGGTGCACACGACGGGCGTTTCGGATACGATCGTCGCCTCGGTGGAGTGCACGTTCGGTGCGGATGGCACCGTTTCGGGCGCACTCACGGGCACGTGGTCGATGGAGAGCGACTATTTCGTAACGCTGGAAGTGGGCGGCATCAGCTACAGCGGCGTGGTATGCGGCGGCTGGCGCACGGGCGAATACGCAGGCGGCGTCTACTGCTTCACGGCGACCTCCGCCGACGGCAACGCCATTTGGTGTGTCGGAAGATAAAATGCTAATAAGGACTATACTATAATAAGGAAAGGCTGTCCATAACGGACAGCCTTTTTTAACGAAAAGATGCTCTCAAATTTCGAGGCGCGAGCAGGGTTCCCCTGCGCTGCGCGCCCCAATTTGCGCATACTTACGCTTATGGGGAAAGGTGAATGCAGGCGCAATAAATTCGAAAGCCCTGAATGTGCGCCCGCAGATGTCGAGCAAAGGCTTTCTTAAAACAGCACGGTGTGCTGTTTTCCCTTTGCGAGATGAGCGAGCGCATTCTCCCCGCGCGAGCGGTGCCCGAAAACGGCGTTGCCCTTACGCCGTTTGAGATCAAACGAGCCGCAGTCTTGTCGCGGCGGCGTTTTCCTAAATCTCACGGCAAAGATTTTTGCCTTTGCAAAAAGATTTGCGTGAATGCACTTGAAAATAAGGCTCGGATGATTTATAATAAGAATGAACAATGCTTGCCGCATCAGGGGGGACCTCTTGCGGTACCGCGCCGCACGGCCCGGAAAAAGGAGGAAGCTATGGCATTGAGATATCCCAAGAACCCGCACTTCAACAAACTCAAGATGCGTACGCCCGACTACGAGACCTGGCAGGAGGGCTGCGCACACGACCCCTCCATCCTCGAATGGGAGGGCACCTACTACGCCTATTCCACGGACACCTTCGGCGCGCCCAACGGCTACCAGGTCCGCACGAGCACTGACCTTCTCCACTGGGAGTATGTCGGCTCCTGTTTCAAGATGGAGGGCACCGCGCCCCGCTATAAGCAGGGCAAGGGCGAACTGCAGCCCGCCTACGACTGGTGCGTGACCTCGCAGAGCGAAGTCGGCTACGGCATCTGCACCCGCCGCGACGGTTCCATGTCCTTCTGGGCGCCCGACGTCGTCCGCGGCACCGACGGCAAGTTCTGGCTCTACTTCTGCCTGACGGGCTACTTCGGCGGCTCCAAGTCCTGCATCGGCCTCGCGAAGGCGGAGACTCCCACGGGCCCCTTCAAGTTCGACTCGCTCCTTCTCTGCTCGCCCGCCGGCTGGCGCACCCCCAACTGCATCGACCCGCAGGTCCTCTTTGCCGCCGAGGGCAAGATGTACCTCGTCTACGGCTCCTACGGTCTCGGGCTGTATCTCATCGAGCTCGATCCCGCCACCGGCCGCAGAAAGGACGGCCGCGCCTACACCGACTGGATCAAGAAGCGCTGCACCTTTGACGAGTTCTTCGGCACGCACCTTGCGAGCGGCTCCGTCGAGGGCGGCGTCATCCACTATCACGAGGGCGTCGACGTCCTCGAGAAGGGCAAGTGGACGAAGAAGAACTATTACTATCTGATGTGCTCCTACGGTTCGCTCTCCAGTGACTATTGCATGCGCTGCGGCAGGAGCGAGACCCCCGAGGGGCCCTACCTCGACGTCAACGGCAACCCGCTCGTCTGCTCGACCGACCTCGGCACGGGCAACAAGATGCTTGGCTCCTTCCGCTGGTCCGAGAACGCGCCCGACTTCTACTGCCCCGGCCACAACGACATGTTCGTGACGTCCAAGGGCGTGCGCCTCATCGCCTACCACTGCCGCACCAACTGGTTCATCGAGCAGGGCATGAGCCGCTCCAACAATTTCCACTATCTCTATCTCGGCCAGTACGACTTCAACTCGGACGGCTGGCCCGTGATGAGCGGCAACCGCTATGCGGGCGAGGAGATCCAGGAAGTGACGGAGGAGACCCTCCTCAACATCACGGCGGGCAAGTTCGACCTCATTCTCTTCACGCAGGGGACGAACACCGTCAAGCCGACGCGCGTGGTGCTGCGTGCGGGCGGCGTCATCAACGGCATGGAGGGCAGCTGGCGCATGTACGGTTCGCACTACATCGCCTTCGACATCGCGGGGGACGAGTTCCTCGGCGTCGTCATGCCCGCGTGGATCGAGGATCAGAACGCGGCGGGCCTCACCATCACGGCGATGGGCAAAGAGAGCGGCATGGCGCTGCTGCTGAACTCGACAAACAAAATATAAGAGGTTCACGCAAATCTTTTTGCAAAGGCAAAAATCTTTGCCGTGATTTTTAGGAAAAACGCCGCCGCGCCCGCGCTTTGCGCCAGTGCGACGGCTCGTTTTTCCTCTTTGCGCGAGTTTTAAGGGCTTACAATTTAGCTCGCGCAAATTCACCCTTTCCCCCATAAACCTCAGGTATGAGGCAAATCGGGTCTCGCAGCGGAGGGGAACCCTCCTCGCGATAAGTAAATTAGAGAAGTGACGCAGGGCAACCCTGCTCGCGCCTCGAATTTTCAAGAAGTAGCGGAGGGAAACTCTGCTCGAAGCATAATTTTAAGAATAAAGCGGCGCGGCGGGCCGAAAGGCCCGCCGCGCCGCATCACATTGCGTCAAAAAAAAATTACAGTTCAAAGACCGGTTTCCCGAGGGCGATGAACACGATGTCCAGGATCCACAGGAAGGACGCACCCAGGAAGATCCAGATGACGCCGAGGACAATGCCCGCCGTCGTGTTCTTGCAGATGCGGTAGATGCCGTAGACGATGCCGTCGATGAAGGGCAGCGCCAAAATGATCTTGAAAACGAGGGGCAGCTCGTCGAGAAATTTCCGATACTCTTCCATAATCTCAAACCTCCCGGCCGAATTTCTTCGGCTTGCCCTTATTCTATCACGCGTTTCCGAAAAAAGCAACTCTCTTTCCATATTATATAGGGAAAGAAATTTGTGTGCGCCCATACGCGCGCCTATATATAAGGAAAAGAGAGGCTGCCCCTCTCTTTACTCCCGATCGCGTTTCTCTTTGTTGATCCGCTTATTCTCCTCGTCCGACTTTAAGAAGTCCGGCTTTTCCTCGGGCACGCGCTTTTCGTGCTTTGCAAGGAACATGAGACC
>CALVWI010000012.1 GCA_944367045.1 uncultured Clostridia bacterium
ACTACCTGCAGGTCCGCCCCAAGAACGAATAACTTTATGAACAGCAAAAAAGAGCGGCACTTTCACCGCTCTTTTTTTGTTGCCCGCACGGGCTGTCTTTTAAAATTTCGATAAGAACGCCAAGAGACCCCGCCCGAAGTTCGGACAAGGTCTCTTGTCACCCGATCCATCGCGACAAAGGGATGTGATCGATATCTTTAGAAGATCTTCTTGCTGTCGTTCTCCTCGCGGAGCATCGCAAGGAATTCCGACTTATCCATCACGCCGATGTCGCCCTCACCGCGGCGGCGCACGGAGACGGTGCAGTCCTCCATCTCCTTGTCGCCAACGACGAGCTTATAGGGCACTTTCTCCATCTCGGCATCGAGGATCTTGCGGCCCAGCTTCTCCTTTCTGAGGTCCGCGCTCGCACGGAAGCCTGCCGCGTTCATCTCATCGGCGAGAGCCTGTGCGTACTCGGAGGCGCGGTCGGTGACGGGCAGCACCTTGACCTGCTCGGGCGCGAGCCACACGGGGAACTTGCCCGCGAAGTGCTCGATGAGGATGGCCATGAAGCGCTCGATGGAGCCGAACACGACGCGGTGGATCATGATCGGGCGGTGCTTCTGTCCGTCCTCGCCCACATACTCGAGGTCGAAACGCTGAGGGAGCTGGAAGTCGAGCTGAATGGTGCCGCACTGCCAGGTCCTGCCGATGCTGTCCTCGAGGTGGAAGTCGATCTTGGGGCCGTAGAAGGCGCCGTCGCCCTCGTTGACCTCGTAATCAAGGCCCATGCCCTCGAGCGCCGCACGCAGCGCGTTGGTCGCATTCTCCCAATCTTCGTCGCTGCCCATGCTGTCCTCGGGACGGGTGGAGAGCTCGACATGATATTTGAAGCCGAAGAGCGTGTAGACCTCGTCGATGAGCTTGACGACGCCCTTGATTTCGCTCGTGATCTGCTCGGGGGTCATGAAGATGTGCGCATCGTCCTGCGTGAAGCATCTCACGCGCATGAGGCCGTGGAGCTGGCCGCTCTTCTCGTGACGGTGCACGAGGCCGAGCTCGCCCATGCGGATGGGCAGGTCCTTATAGCTATGCGGGTAGAGCTTGTAGACGAGCACGCCGCCGGGGCAGTTCATGGGCTTGATGGCGCACTCCTCCCCGTCGATCTTGGTCGTATACATGTTGTCCTTGTAATGATCCCAGTGACCGGAGGTCTCCCACAGCGTGCGGGTCATGATCATGGGCGTCTGCACCTCGACATACCCGTCGCGGCGGTGGATCTGACGCCAGTAGTCGATGAGAAGGTTCTTGATGACCATGCCGTTGGGCAGGAAGAACGGGAAGCCGCGGCCCTCGTTGAGGAGCGCAAACAGCTTGAGCTCCTTCCCGAGCTTGATGTGATCGCGCTTCTTGGCCTCTTCGAGCATGACGAAGTAGGCGTCCATCTCCTCCTTCTTGGCAAACGCCGTGCCGTAAATTCTCGTGAGCATCTTCTTCTTTTCGTCGCCGCGCCAGTAAGCGCCCGCGATGCTCATAAGTTTGAACGCTTTGATCTTGCCCGTCGAGGGAAGATGAGGCCCCTTGCACAGGTCGATGAACGCGCCCTGCTTGTAGAAGGAGATCTCCTCGCCCTCGGGCAGATCGTTGATGAGCTCCACCTTGTAGTTCTCACCGAAGCCGCTCATGAGGGCGACGGCCTCGTTCCTCGGAAGCGTGAAGCGCTCGATGGGCAGGTTGCTCTTGATGATCTTCTTCATCTCCGCCTCGATCTTGGCAAAATCATCCATCGTGATGGGCGTCTTGAAATCGATGTCATAGTAGAAGCCGTTGTCGATGACGGGGCCGATGGCGAGCTTGCAGGTGGGATAGATGCTCTTGATGGCCTGTGCAAGCACGTGCGCGCAGGTGTGGCGATAGACGTGCAGGCCGTCCTTGTCCTTGAGGGTGACGATCTCGAGGCTGTCCCCTTCCTTCAGAGGCGTCGAAAGATCGACGAGCTCCCCATTGACTTTCGCCGCAACGGCAGCACGGGCGAGGCCGTCGGAAATGGCCTTCGCGGCGGCTGCACAATTCTCACCATCTTGAATGGCAAGCTGATCGCCGTTTTTCAAAGTGATGTTCATATAAGTCCTCCTTCCTATGCAAAAAGATTTGAAAGTTACGAATTTATTACACTATATCAGAATTACTATGTCTGACATAGTACTATGCTAAGATAAGAAAAACGCCCTTAATTCCTCATAATGAGAATTTAAGGACGCATTTTTTAAAGTATGCGCGGTTCCACCTTAATTGCCGAGGTCTTCGGCCGCTCGATGAAGTTTTACAAAAAAGCGGTTTCGCCCTCTGCCCTTCCGGACGCGCCTTACAGCCGCGAGCGCGCTCTCTGTGCCGAAAAAATGCAGTGCTACTTGTCTTTTTTGCGACTCAAATATACAACTTTTTAAGTCGTTTCCTATTATAGCCAACCCGCCGTGATTTGTCAAGAGAATGCGACGCGGTCGGCGTAATATTTTTCAAGAAAATCTTGCGTTTCGCTCGGAACGGTTCCAAGAATTTTGATATATCCCGCGTCGGCGAGCACCACTTCCCGCTCCACGCTCTCCTCCCCCGTGAGGCGCGACAGCCTGAGCGGCGAAAAAAGCTCGTTATAGACGCTCTTTTCCTTGATATAGACGGTGCGGCGGCTCTCCTCGACGAGAAATTTGCTGAAATTTTTGAGGTCTTTTACCGAGAAACTCTCGGGGATATAGGCGGCGATGCGCTCCCACTTCTCGCGCAAGGGGCCCATGCGGAAGAGAAAGAGCGCGTCGAGGCAGAACTCCCTCTCGCTCACGAGGCGGGGCAAAATGTACTCCCGATCGCCCTCGAGATCGGCCGCGATGAGGGCGGAGAGAAGCAGCCCGCGCTCCTTTTTCGGCAGACAGACGCGCACGCAGCCGTCCAAAAAGCGGTACTTGTACCCCACCGCGATGACCTCGCTCATGCGTTCAAAGATGCCGCGAAGGGCGCTTTCGGGGGCAAAAATGCGGCATTTGGCGCGGTCTTGGGTAAATTCGAGCTCTGCCCTGCCCTCTTTCAGGGAGGCGGCAAGCCCGCTGTAGAGATAGGAGACGTAGGCGCTGTGCGGCTTGGTGTCCGATACGAGAAATTCCACAACGATATTGTATGCCGCTTGCACGTTTTTATTTCTCCGCCCCGAAATTTATGACGCCCTCCTCCGCTTTTTTGAAAAATACCCCGCAAAATTCGCCAAAGATCTGCCCATACTGCCCTTGACCGCCCCATCGGGCGGCAGCGGCGCGCGGCGCTTTATGATAGAGTTCGCTTTCTAATTTGCTGTTGGATGGGTGGCTGGAGCCACGAAAGCGCCGCACCTTCGCCGTGCTCAATGTCTTTCGGACGGGAGCGGGACCGCAAGTGCGGTCTCGCTTTCGTTATGTTGAGAAATAACAATTTCTGCATTCACTTTGCCGAAAATAGCGCTAAAAATGGTGAAATCACTTACAAAAAAGGCCCGATTTTTGACACAAAATGCCCCAAAATCAGCGGTTTTTCGGTCATTTTCACCGTTCTGTCACAATTGACACGGTGTCAGTTTTGCTGTTTTCCCCCTTTTCTTCCTTCCTCCGCCCGCGGAAAGCGTGAGAACGTGCATATCGCTTGACAAATATAATGCGAACGTGTAAAATAGCAAGGATAACGATATACAATGAGGTTATTCTGTTTATGGACATCAAAGCGGTAGAACGCAAGTGGCAGACCTACTGGGAGAAGACGAAGTTCAATCACTTCGATCCGAAGAGCGACAAGCCGAAACTCTATGTTCTCGAAATGTTCTCCTACCCTTCCGGGGCCAAGCTGCACATCGGGCACTGGTACAACTACGGGCCCACCGATTCCTACGCGCGCTTCAAGCGGATGCAGGGCTACAACGTCTTCCAGCCCATGGGCTTCGACGCATTCGGCCTGCCCGCGGAAAACTATGCTATCAAGACGGGCGTCCACCCCAAGGACTCCACCGAGAAGAACATCGCGACGATGGAGGGCCAGCTCCGCGCGATGGGCGCCATGTTCGACTGGTCCGCCGAGATCAAGACCTGCGACGAGAGCTACTACAAGTGGACGCAGTGGATGTTCCTCCAGCTCTACAAGAAGGGCCTCGCCTACCGCAAGGAGGCGCCCGTCAACTGGTGCCCCTCCTGCCAGACCGTGCTTGCGAACGAGCAGGTCGTCGAGAACTGCTGCGAGCGCTGCGGCACGCCCGTCGTGAGAAAGAACCTCACCCAATGGTTCTTCAAGATCACGGAGTACGCCGACGAGCTCTTAAGCGGGCTGGATACTTTGGATTGGCCCGAGAAGACCAAGGCCATGCAGCGCAACTGGATCGGCCGCTCCACGGGCTGCGAGATCGAATTTGAGTGTGAGACGGGCGACAAGATCAGGGTGTTCACGACGCGCTGCGACACCGTGTTCGGCGTTACCTACGTGGTGCTCGCGCCCGAACATCCCCTTGCAAAGAAACTTGCGACGCCCGAACAGATGGGGGCCGTCGAGGAATACATCGACTATGCGGCGCGTGCGAGCGAGATCGACCGTCTCTCCACGACGCGCGAAAAGACGGGCGTGTTCACGGGCTCGTATGCCGTCAACCCCGTGAACGGCAAGCGCGTGCCCATCTACCTTGCAGACTACGTGCTTGCGACCTACGGCACGGGTGCGGTGATGGCCGTTCCCGCCCACGACGAGAGAGACTTCGCCTTTGCGACGAAGTACGGCCTTCCCATTCTCAAGGTCATCGAGAACCCCAACGGCGAGACCGAGCTCCCCTACACCGAGGACGGCATCATGGTGAACTCGCTCACGTTTGACGGGCTCATGGGCGAGGAGGCGCGCGAGGCGGTCGCAAAGCACCTCTCCAAGCTCGGCAAGGGCGGCAAGAAGGTAAACTACCGCCTGCGCGACTGGCTCGTCTCCCGTCAGCGCTATTGGGGCGCCCCCATCCCCGTCATCCACTGCCCCACCTGCGGCGCGGTGCCCGTGCCCGAGAAGGATCTGCCCGTCAAGCTCCCCTATGAGGTGGAGTTCCGCCCCGACGGCAAGTCCCCCCTTGCAAAGTGCGAGAAATTCATGCACACCACCTGCCCCAAGTGCGGCGGCGAGGCGATGCGCGATCCCGATACGCTGGATACCTTCGTGTGCTCGAGCTGGTACTATCTCCGCTATGCGGACGCGCACAACGACCGTGCGCCCTTCGACCGTGAGGCCGTCGATAAGCTCCTGCCCGTCGATACCTACGTGGGCGGCGCAGAACACGCCTGCATGCACCTTCTCTACGCGCGCTTCTTCACGAAGGCGCTGCGCGACATGGGGTATCTCGACTTCGACGAGCCCTTCAAGCGGCTCATTCACCAGGGCGTCATCTTGGGCCCCGACGGCAACCGCATGAGCAAGTCGCACGGTAACGTCGTCTCACCCGATGAATACGTCGAGCAGTACGGCTCGGATGCCTTCCGCCTCTACCTCATGTTTGGGTTCTCCTACACCGAGGGCGGCCCGTGGAACGACGACGGCATCAAGGCGGTCGCGAAGTTCCTCGACCGCGTCGAGAAGCTCGTTTTGAAGGTGAAGGACGAGCAGGTCCCCGAGGGCGGCGAACCGTTCGGGGCGGACGAGAAGGCGCTCAACTATGCGCGCAACTTCGCCATTCAGCGCGTCGCACGCGACATGGAGGCGTTCTCCTTCAATACGGCGGTGGCGCGGCTCATGGAGCTTCTCAACGCCGCGAGCAAGTACGACGGCCTCGAGAAGAAGAACGTGACGCTGTTGAAGGCGACCGTGAAGGACCTCATCCTCCTGCTCGCACCCTGCGCGCCTCACACCGCGGAGGAACTGTGGGAGATCTGGGGCGGCAAGGAGTCGGTGTTCGCGCAAGACTACCCGAAGGAGGATGCGGCGGCGCTCGTGCTCGATGAGACGGAGTACGCCGTGCAGGTCAACAGCAAGATCGTGTGCCGCGCAATGATCGCAAACGGCATGACGAACGAGGAGATCGAGGAGAAGGCGAAATCGCTCCCCGAGGTGCAGGCCCGCATGAACGGCAAGGCGGTGAGAAAGTGCATCGTCGTGCCGGGAAGGCTCGTCAATCTCATCGTCGGATAATAAGGAAACTATTGGGAAGCGCCGCCGTGGCTGAGCCGCGGCGGCGCTTTGATTTGAGAGCGGCCCGCAGATGCGTTGCATCTGCGGGCCGCGTGTCTATTTTATGAGTTTCAGTCGATCTTCGTAACAGTTGCACCTGCCGATTGGGCGGCGGAGCGGAGGAACGCGTCTGAAACGTTGCCCTCGACATAGACTTCGAGGTAGTCCTCGCGCCATTCCGTCCTTATGACGCCTTCCAGAGAGGTGATGGCCTCCGCGGCGGCGTCGAGGCAGGCTCTCTCGCCCGAAAGATAAACGGGCTTGTAGTCCACTCGTTCGATGCGGAAGATGACGGGGCGGGTGCCGTCCGAACAGCAGGCGATCATCTGACGCTCGTCGCGCATCCACTGGCGCATGATCGAGCCGCCCTGCGACGCCGCGTAGATGTAGCGGGCGATGGCGTCCCACGCCTCCGAACAGTGCGGGAAAACCGTTCCTCCCGCAACGCCCGCGACCTCTCCGTCCGTCTTTTTGAGCGTGTTGAGGCCGATATGCCAAAAGTCGTCCCGTTCGCCGTAGCGCTCGAAGACGAAGGTGTCGCCCACGTTGTAGACGGGGCAGGGGCCCGCCTTCGGGTCGATGCAGTACTGCTCCTGCAGCTCGGGATAGAGCTTCTTATCGATGACCGTGACGACGACTTTGTGCTGCATATCCCCTCCTCACGCGAGCGTGAAGGCGCTCGTCAGCCAGAGGTTGAAGTGCAGCCGCTCCTCGCCCGTGTAGTTCTCGGGAATGAGGGGCTGATAGTCGCGGACGACTTCGAGGTACTCCACCTCCGCCGAAGCAGACGAGGTGACCGTGCAGTCGGAATGGAGCGTGAGGGCAAGTTCGCCGCTCTCCCCCACCGTGTGCTGCGAAGTCGAGGTGCCGTCATCCAGCGTGATGACCGTCCCCTCCTCCGCCTTGAAGGTGAGGTAGACGAGCGCCTTGTCCGTCGTCTTTTGGACGGTGAGCGCGCCGTTCTCCTGCTTGGAAAGGACGGTGAGGGCGACGTCCTTCTGCTCGCCGCTGCCTGCATAGTGGTCGGTCGTGTACTTCATGCCGTCGGGCGCGTAGTCGCGGAGAGCGCGCATGGAGTTGAGGTCGTAGATGCGGTACTCAAACGCGCCGTCCTCCGCCTGCACATAGACGAGGGCGTCGTCGTAGGGAAGTTTGGCGATGTTCTGCTTGCCCTGCAGGTTGACGCTCGCGTTGGCGGGAATGAGGCTGACGACGAGGAAGATGAGCATCGCAACGGCGAGAAGGTGGGTCGCTCCCTCCGCCGCCGAGACCGCCGAGGGACGGCCGCGGACGACACGGATAAGCGTCGCGAAACTGAAGTAGCGCATGAGCGGCGTGATGGCGACGCCCACCGCAAACAGGGCAAGCGCGAACACGAGGCCGTAGACGTATGCCATCGTGAGACCGAGCGCGCTCGTCGCAAGGAAGATGACGGGCACGATGAGCGGGAAGTAGAGCGCCGTCACCAAGAGTTCGCCGTGGAAGGCGGAGAAGTCAAACTTCTTGATGAGCGTGACGGCGAGCTCATTGGCCATCAGGAGGATGCCGCTGAAGAGGAAGAGATATCCCGCATTGGGCAGCACGAAGGCGACGATCGCCCCGAGCACGGCATGCGCATAGGCAAACGCGCGGACGAGTGAGCGGAGGGAGAGCTTCCACGACTTGACGGCGTAGTGCACGACAAAGACGATCATGGAAAGCGTGAGGACGCCGACACCGACGACGATGGGAATGCTCGAATAGGTGATGGTGCCGATCATGTGGATGTCGATGATGCCGAACATCGAGGCGATGAGCTGGAACACGAAGTACGAAGCGTACGCCGCTGCCGCCGCCAAAACGAGCGTCAGAACGAGTGCACCGACGGCCGCCGCCGTCTCCTTGAGGCCGCCCCTCTCCTTTCTCCAGAGGGCGCGGAGAAGGATATTCACGACGATGAGGACGAGCGCGATGACGCCGAGCACGATGTTCGCCGTGTGGTTGTAGATGACCGTCGTCACGTTGAGGTAGGTGAAGAAGATGGCCGACTCCTCTGCCTCGTAGAGCTTATTGAGATCGTAGTTCCCCATGCCGTCGATGAGGTTGTAGACGATCTCCGCCTGCTGCGAGAGATAGGCCTTGCCGACGTTCTCGGGGTTGTCGTTCTGGGTGTGGTAATTTTCCCCCTGCGTGATGTTCGCCATGTTGATGCCCTGGTACGCCTCCTTGAAGGAGGTGAAGTCGGTGTAGTTGGGCATCATGTCGTAGACGAGCGTCGCGATGGAGCAGGAGAAGATGCTCTTGTTGAGCTTGGAGAAGAGTTCGATGGTGTGGTAGTTGTTGGCGGCCGTCTCGAACATGATGACGGTGCCGGAGGTGCCGCGGGACTCGAGGTTGACGCCGAAGCGGATGCGCTCGGTGATGTTGTTGAAGCCCGCGAAGGGAGCCTCGCCGTCAAGGCCCATGAACGCCTTGGAGCCGTACAAGCCGAATTCCTCGCCGTTGACAAAGCAGAAGACGAGGTCGTTGTTGAGCGTGTACCCCTCCGCCATGCGCTCCGTGAAGTAATCGATGGCCTCGAGCATGGCCGCGACGGAGACGCCGTCGTCCGAGGAGCCCTGCCCCATCGGAACGGAATCGTAGTGCGCCATGAACATGATGGCCTCCCCCGTCGGCGCGGGGCCGTTCGCGGGAATGTGCGCAATGACGTTACTTAAATAGAAGTTCTGATACTCGTCGTCGTGCGCGGTGTACTCCTGCACGAGGTAGGCGGGAGCGGACGTCGTGTCCTCATTCGTAAGGCCGTCCTCTTCGAGGCAGGAGATGATGTAGTCGCGGGCGGCCGTGTTGGCCTCGGGGTCAAAGAGGGAGCGCGGGCCGTTTTCCGAGAGCTTTTCGATGTGCTGCTGCATGGCCGCGGTGTCCATCTCCGTCTTGCGGGGAAGCTCTTCGGTGTCCGCCACGGAGACGGCGAAGAAGAAGGCGAGCAGGACGGCAAGGACGATGTTGACTGCCAGAATGGCTTTTTTCATAGTTCCTCCAAAGTTCGTTCCCCCGGCGGTCGGGGGCAGGATCGCGCCTGCACGGGACGGGCAGACGCAGAGGGGCGTTCAGAGCCCCTCCCACAAGCGTTGATTGTATCATATGCGCCCCGTATTGTCAAACAATTTCACAATATCGGAACGGATGCGCCTGCCGCACAAAAAAGAGGCGGACGAGCCGCCTCTTGAAAGGTCACTTGGTGGTGATGCGGATGATGGAAACGCTGTACGCCTCCGCCGTGTAGCCGAAGGTGCTTGCAATGCCGAGGGTGTAGCTCTCGGGCGAGACCTTCTCTTCCGCAAGCGTGTTGGCGGCCGCCGTGTCGTCGCATTGAAGCGTCGTCACATACGCGAGGCCCGCCGTCGAGGCGCCCTTCACCGCAATGTTGACATCGAACGCGCTGCCGCTGCCGTTGACGAGCTTGACGATGATGTCCCCCGTCTCCTCGTCAACAGTGACGCTCTTGTAGAGCGCGAGGCCCTCCGAGGAACCGTAGAACATCGTGTTCTCAAAGGAGGAGAACTCGTTCTCGAGGACGGCGTCGCCCTGATTGTTCATAAATAGCTGCTGCACGTAGTAGTTGGGCGTAAAGCCGACGTCCGTGTTCGTATAATACATCATGTCCGCCGCCCACTGGTTGACGCCCCTGTCGTCGTTGCCGAACATGGGCGCATATGCCGCGAGTTTGACCACGTCGCCGTTGCGCTCGAGGCCCGTCATGTAGGCCGCCTCGGAGAGCGCCGTGTACCACGTGTTGATGGAGGTGTTCGTGTTGGCGGAGTACTCGCCGACGAACACGTCGTAGCGCGTCGCATCTTCGCGGGTGTAGGAATCGTAGAGGTCGGTGTTGGAGTAGAAGTCCTCGGGCGACATGTAGTAGTGATGGTCGTGCACGCCGAAGTCGGAGATCTTGTCGAAGTAGCCGGCCATGACGTACCGTGACGCCTGCGCATGCGCAAGGCCCACGGCGCCCGTCTTGGCATTCTCGCAGTCGGTGAACGCCGCGCCGTTGCCCACGATGAGCTGCACGCCCCCGTAGAGGTCGGGGTTGCTCTCGCGCGCTTCCTTGAAGGCGTTGACGAACTCCAAATATATACCGTAGTAGCGGGAATCCCACTGCTCGTTGCCGATGCCGAGGTAATTCATCTCGAAGGGCTCGGGATGCCCCATGTTGACGCGCGCCTGCGCCCACTTGGCTTCGTTCGCATCCGAGGAGTTCGGGTCGCCCTTCGCAAACGCGACGAGGTCGAGCGCCTCATCGATGAAGTCGTCGATGCCGTTGCCGTAGCGCCCGGGAAGTTCCCAGCCGCCGCCGTCCTGGATCATGCACGAGAGGCCGACGTTGAGCACGGGAACGGCGCTCGCGCCCACGTTCTCGCAGAGCAGGAAGTATTCGTAGAAGCCGACGCCGTAGTTCATCTCGTAGTCGACGTTGGCGTTGTTCTGCCAGATGTCCGTATTGGGCTTGCGCGTGGCGGCCTCTCCGTACGTCGTCACCTCGCGCGCCGTGCCCGTCTCGTCCACCTCCTGATAGGTGAAGGGAGCAAGTTCGTCCTCCCCGTCGACACCGATGGAGTTCTTCCAGTCGTAGACGGCGTCGCCGCTGCGCTTTCCTTCGACGACGCAGCCGCCCGGGAAGCGGATGAAGGCGGGAGAGAGAGCATCGATGGCCTCAAAGAGGTAGTTCTTGATGCCGCCCGTCGCTTCGGACGTGACGAGCGAGACGCTGTCGAGCGCAAGATAGCCCGCATCCGAGAAAGTGATGCGGAGCGTGACGTCCTCATCCGCCGTCTTGCTTGCGGTGAGCGGCGCGGTGTACTTGACCCAGTCGGTTTCGGCTCCCTCCAAGACGGTGAAGGTGGCCTCGTCGAGGACTTCCTCGCCCGCCATGAGCGCAGCCGTGAAGGTACCCGCGTAGTCCTCCGCCCTGACGAAGGCGGAGAAGGTGTACTCGGCGCCCTCGGTGACCGCCATCGGGATGACGGAATAACCCGCGTTTTCGAGCGTTGCACCCAGCGAATAGATGTCGAGCACGGCGTAGGACGGGTTGTTCTCGTGCAGCCCGCCCTCTTCTTCTTCGACCTGAAGGGAGATGCCCTCCGCCGTCCAACGGTCGACGGGATCGCGGTAGGTGAAGGAGCCGTTCGCGACGAGGTCGTCGTCGAGCGCATAGCCCGCGTAGTTGATGTCCTCCAAAAAGACGCCGAAGAGTTCGTCGGAGATCTCGCGCTCCGTCTTGTTGGCACTCACCGTGAGCGTCGTGTCGGGCGAAGAGAACTTGTCGCCCTGTCTGTCCGCATTGGGGTCTGCCCCCTCTGAGCAGGCCGCGAACGAGAGCAGGCTCCCCGCCGCCAATGCGCCCGAGAGCAGGACCGTAAGCAATTTTTTCATGAAATTTCCCCCTTAGAATTACTTAAAAGAATTATAACATATTCGCGCGGGCTTTTCAAGGGGTTTTTCAAAATCCGACAAATAAAAATAATTCAAGGAAAGCGCGGACAGACAGATTCTTCGGTATCTGTCATTGACACAAAAAAAAAGCTGCGGCAAACACCGCAGCATTTTTTTGGTGGGGACAACAGGACTCGAACCTGTGACCTCACGCATGTGAAGCGTGCGCTCTAACCAACTGAGCTATGCCCCCGCAAAAAGCTATTTCATTTTACGGCTTTTCGACGGGAAAGTCAACTGTTTTTGCCCCCTTCCGCATATTTTTTTGGGACTTAGCCGATAAGGCAAAGGCGCGGCGGGCGCCCCATGTCGGGGGCGCCCGCCGCGCCGTATCTTCTCCATACGAAACAGAGGTCAGCTCAAGAAGCCCTTGATGATCTGCTCCTCCGCCTCCTGTTCGGTGAGGCCGAGCGTCATGAGCTTGATGATCTGCTCGCCCGCGATCTTGCCGATGGCAGCCTCGTGGATGAGTTCTGCGTCCACGCTGTTCGCGGTGAGCTCGGGAACGGCCGTCACGCAGGCGCGGTCCATGATGATGGAGTCGCACTCGGTGTGGCCGTGGCACGCCGTGTTGCCGTTGATGCGCGAGCCGAAGAACTGGCGGGAATCGTCCGCCGCGACGGAACGGGAGACGACGTCCGCGCCCGAATTTTCGCCGTTGAGATCGACGGTGAAGTTGGTGCGCGCGAACTGCTTGCCGTGGGTGTAGATCTTCTCACGCACGACGAGCTCCGCGCCCTTTGCAAGCGTTGCCGTCGTCTCGCGGTCGGTGGAGTCGATGCCTTTAATTTGCGTCGATTCCATCTCGAAGCGGGAGTCCTCATCCTGATAGATGACGGTCGCGGGGTTCATGATGTTCTCGCCGGTGCCGTCGCCGCTGCCGTAGTGCTTCTCGACATAGCGCACCTTCGCGCCCTTGCCGATGTGGAAGGTGTGCACGCCCGTGTGCTCGCTCGTTTCGACGCCGCAGTTGTGGATGCCGCAGCCCGCGATGATGAGCACGTCCGCGTTCTCGCCCACATAGAAGTCGTTGTAGACGCGCTCGCGGTAGTCCGTCTTGGTGATGACGACAGGGATGTGCACGCTCTCGTTCTTGGTACCCGGCGCAATGAAGATGTCGATGCCGGCGTGGCCGTCCTTCCTGTCCTCGATGCGGATGCGGTCGGTGCTGCGCCGCCCGTCCCCTTCGCCGTTCTTGCGGATGTTATACGCGCCGTCCGGCACGCGGTGCAGGTCCGCAACCTGCAGCAATAACATTTTTTCAAGTTCGTCCATAAGCTGCTCCTTATAACTTGTCGGTGAGGGCGCGGCAGACGCTCGTGCCGAGAAGGGAGGGAAGAATTTCCTCGCGGGTGCCCTCTTTCTCGATCTTGCCCGCCGTCAAGACGACGATCTTATCGGCAATGTTCAAGATGCGCTCCTGATGGGAGATGATGACGATGCTGCCCTGCGACTTTTCGTACATCTTCTCGAACACCGAGATGAGGTTTTGGAAGCTCCAAAGATCGATGCCCGCCTCGGGTTCGTCGAAGACGGAGAGCTCGGTGCCGCGGGCGAGGACGGTCGCGATCTCGATGCGCTTGAGCTCGCCGCCCGAGAGCGATGCGTTGACCTCGCGGTCGATATAGTCGCGCGCGCAGAGGCCGACTTCCGAGAGGTAGCCGCAGGCCTCCCCCACCGTGATGTGCTTGCCCGCCGCGAGGGAGATGAGGTCCTTGACCGTGATGCCCTTGAAGCGGACGGGCTGCTGGAAGGCGAACGAGATGCCCCGCTTGGCGCGCTCGGTGACGGAGAGAGACGTGATGTCCTCCCCGTTGAAGATGAGCTTGCCGCTCGTGGGCGTCAAAATGCCCGCGATGATCTTGGCGAGCGTCGACTTGCCGCTGCCATTGGGGCCCGTGACCGCGACGAAGCGGTCGGAGATCGTGAGGGAGACGTCGCTTAAGATGTGTTTTACGGCGCCGTTCTCCTCCACGTCAAAGCAAATATTTTTCAGTTCTAACATGAATTGACCTCTCTTATTTCCGAGGGGGTATTGTAGCATATCTTGGGGAAAAAGTCAACTCATTCATATATGCCATCTCTTTGAGCGGTGCGGGAGGCCTCAAAAGGGCGCAAAAAAGGCCCCCTGTAGGGAGCCTTATTGTTTAATTGAGGGGCTTGGGCGGCGTCTGCTGCTTTGCCTGCGGCTCTCTGCCGTTGGGGAGCGGGAAGTCCACCCAGAAACAGCTGCCCTTTCCCACTTCCGACTTGACGCCGAAGCGGATGCCGTACTTCTGCAAAATGCTCTTGACGATGGACAGTCCCAATCCCGTGCCGCGCTTTAAGCGCTTGTGCGCTTCATTGGAGCGGTAGTAGCGGTCCCAGATGGTGTCGATCTCCTCCGGGGGGATGCCCTTGCCCGTGTCGATGACCTCGAAGTGCGAGCAGTCCGTCCCCTTCTTGAGGCGCACGAGGACGGTCTTATCCTCGCCCGTGTAGTTGATGGCGTTGCCGATGAGGTTGTATAAAACCTGCTCCACCCTGCCGCGCGCCGCGAAGGAGTAGAGATCGTCGTCGATGTCCGTCTTGATGACGTACCCCTCCGTCTCGACATAGAAGCTGAAGCGGTTGGTGACGGCGTAGACGTCCTCCGAGAGGTTAAAGACGGAGAACTCCTCCTGCTCGATGCCCGCCTGCAGCTTGGAGAGGTCCAAAACGTCCCCCACGAGCGCGGCGAGGCGGTCGGCCTCGTCGATGATGACCTGCGCGTGCTTGTTGCGCTTCTCCTTGTCGTCGCCCGAGATCTCGATGATCATGGAGGCGTACGCCTTGATCATGGTGAGCGGCGTCTTGAAGTCGTGCGAGACATTGGCGATGAGCTCCTTCTGCATCTTGTCCGCCTTGGAGATCTCCGCGCTCGCATGGCTCAAGGCCTCCGAGAGTTCCTTGACTTCGAGGCAAGCGTACGTCTCGCTCTCGAAGGTGACTTCATAGTTGCCGCGGGCGAGCTCCTTGGCCTTCTCCGCGACTTCGCTGATGGGCTTGGTGATGACCATCGAGACGAGGCCGCTCACGACGAAGGCGAGCGCGACGGCAAACAGCCCCGTGATGAGGGAGAGCCAGCTCATCTCGTTCATCGTCCGTGCGACGTGCGCCGTGGAACTGCTCAAATAGAGGTAGCACTCCCCGCCGCCCAGCGTCTCGAGCTTCATCGCATAGGCATAGCTGCCGTCGCCCGTATCGTAGGGAGAGACGTAGTCCCCCTCGCCGATGAGCGAACGCACTTCCTCGTAGATGGCGTAATAGTCGTCCACTTCGTCCACGGGGACTTCGGGAAAGACGTACCTGCCGTCGATGGTGAAGAGGTAGACGCTGACGTTGTAGCGGTTGGCGATGGCGAGGAGCCGCCGCGAGAGGTCGTCGTCCGGAAAGAGTTCGGTGGTGCCCGAGACGGTCGCCTCGATCTCTCCCCCCGCCTCTCTGAGTTCACGCTGCGCCTGATCGCGGTACTGGTAGCCGATCTGCACATTCTGCACGACGGCAAAGAACACGATGACGATGATGGTGAACACCGAGAAACTCACCCAGAGGATGAGGTTCAAGTTGAAGCTCTTGGGCTGGAATTTTTTCTTGGGCGTCTTGGCTCTTTTGGCATTTTTTGCGGTGAGCGCGGGCATCTTACGCCTCGAACTTATAGCCGAGGCCGCGCAGCGTCACGATGAACTTGCGGTAGGACTTGAGGTTGCCGCGCAGCATCTTGACGTGCGTGTCGACGGTGCGGTCGTCGCCGTAGAAGTCGTACCCCCACACCTGATTCAAGAGCCGTTCGCGGGTGAGCGCCACGCCGCGGTTCTCGACGAAATAGAATAAAAGTTCGTACTCCTTGGGCGTGAGGTCGGCGCGCTCGCCGTCCACATAGACGTTGCGGCCCACCATGTCGATCTTGAGGCCCTCGAACTCATAGACGTCGCGCTTGGGAGCCGAGGCGCCCTTGCTGCGGTTGATGACCGCGTGGATGCGCGCCATGACCTCCTTGGGAGAGAAGGGCTTCGTCACATAGTCGTCCGAGCCGATCTCAAAGCCGAAGAGCTTATCGTACTCCTCGCCCCTCGCCGAGAGCATGATGACGGGCGTGTTCTTGAACTTGCGTATCTCCTTGACGGCGGAAAAGCCGTCCAGCTTGGGCATCATGACGTCCATGAGGATGATGTCGTAATCGTTCTCGCGCGCCTTCTTGACGGCTTCCATGCCGTCCTGCGCCTCGTCCGCCTCGCCCCCCTCGAACTCGATGTACTCGCGGAGCACCGCACGGATCATTTCTTCGTCGTCTACGATCAAAACTTTCATCTTCCGCCTCCTCGCGTTGTATGTTTTCTGATTTTACAATTTTATACCATTCTAACCCATGCCGATAAAGAGGACTTTATCACACGGTGAATTTTTTGTGAAATGTTCACAAACAAAACGTTCTTTTGGGTTATTATAGCATACTTTTTTCCGATTTGCAATGCCCCCTGCAAAATTCCGTGAAAATTCCGCGCGGCCCCTTCAAGAAAACTTTGCTTTTGACGAAAATAAAACATTCGGGATGCCTGCTTTTTGCTTGCCACGAGGCGCAAAGTGTGCTATCCTTTTTGCAAAAAAAACAGGTGATACGATGACCGACGAAAGCACTTTCAAGCGCCTCCTTGCCAACAAGGAACGCATCCCCGATCCCATGAGATACAAGAAAGAGACCATGCACTACCGCCGCGCGGGAAAGAGCGGGCTCAAGCTCCCCGAAATTTCCCTCGGGCTTTGGCACAACTTCGGCTCCTTCGACAACTTCGAAAACATGCGCGACATGATCTTCACCGCGTTCGACAACGGGATCACGCACTTCGACCTCGCCAACAACTACGGCCCGAGAAACGGCTCCGCCGAGGAGAACTTCGGAAAAATTCTTCGTAACCAGCTCTCCTCCTACCGCGACGAGATGCTCATCAGCACGAAAGCCGGCTTCGGCATGTGGAAGGGCCCGTACGGCGACGGCGGCAGCAAGAAGTACCTGACCGCGTCGCTCGATCAGAGCCTCAAGCGCATGGGGCTTGACTATGTGGACATCTTCTACCACCACCGCCCCGCGCCCGAGACGCCCATCGAGGAGACCTGCTATACGCTGCACCGCCTCGTCGAGCAGGGCAAGGCGCTGTATATCGGCATCTCCAACTACGACAGAAAGCAGACGGAGGCGGCGCTCAGGGTGTTCAGAGAGCTCAAGACGCCCTTCATCCTCAACCAGTCGTGCTACAACCTTCTCGACCGCCGCGTCGAGGAGAACGGCCTTCTGGACTGCGCGAAGGAGAACGGGTTCGGGCTCATCGTCTATTCGCCGCTCGCGCAGGGGCTGCTCACCGACCGCTACCGCTACGGCATCCCCGCCGACAGCCGCATCAAGAAGAGCTTCACGCTCAAGGAGGAGCGCCTCACCCCCACCCTGCAGATGCAGCTGGACGGACTCAGAGACATCGCCGAAGAGCGCGGCGAGACGCTGCCCGAGCTCGCCCTCTCGTGGGTCCTCAAGGACGAGACGGTCTCCTCCGTCATCATCGGCGCAAGCTCGTCCGCACAGATCCTCGACAATTTGAAGATCGATCCCTCCTTCACGCAGGAAGAGCTGGACGCCATCGAAAAGGTGCTTCACTCTTAAACTTATAAAACGCAGATAAAATGCGGGAGCGCCCGTACCAAACGGTACGGACGCTCCTTTTTTCATTGGTAATTCAGTTTTCCGATTCGTAGTGGCAGCCCGAGTACTGCGTGGGGGGCATCGTCTCGCCTTCGCCGACGTAGACGGTGTTGACCACCCTGCCTTCCTCGTTGATGACCTTGTAGGAACCCGTCTTGGGACAGGTATCACCCGAATTAAGTCTCATTTCGTTACCTCCGATACTACCATGTTGTGCAAGGCATCGGAAGTTATGCGCGTTCGGGGAAAGTTTTTTCTGCCGCGCCCGCTCAGACGAGGACGCCCGCCGCATACAGCGAGATGCAGGTGACGGCGAGGACGGCGAGATACAGGCTGAACCACTTGTAGTTGGCCTTCTCGATGATGCGGAGCATGAACTTGACGGCGAAGAAGCCGCTCACCGCCGCGAACACCACCCCCACCGCGATGCCGACGAACCCGCTCGCGCCGATGGACGTGACGAGCGTGGGATCCTTGACGACGTCGATGCTGCTCACGAGCGCGCTCCCTAAGATGACGGGGATGCTCATGAGGAAGGAGAAGTGCGCGACGCTCTTGCGTTCCCCGCCCGAGAGGACGCCCGCCGCGATGGTCGAACCGCTCCGCGAGAGCCCCGGGAAGAGCGCGAACGCCTGCATGACGCCCATGCAGATGCCGTGCTTCCAACCGAAGGGCTGCGCCGTCTGCCGCTTCTTGGAGTAGTTCTCCGCAAGCAGCAGGAGAACAGCCGTCAAGGCAAAGCAGCACGAGAGCACGATGACGCCGTACGGGCCGTTGGTGACGCCGTCGATCCAGTCGTTGAGAAGAAGGCCCGCGACGCCCGCGGGAATGGTCGCGACGATGAGGATGAGGAGCGTCTTGAAGGGCTTCTTGAAGAGGTCCAAAATGTCCCGCCAGAAGACCGCGACAACGGCTGCGAGCGTGCCGACGTGCAGCATGATGTCGAAAAAGAGCGTGTTGCCGCCGAAGTCCGCGCCCAAGATGCGGTGCAGCAGCGCCAAATGTCCGCTAGAAGAAACGGGCAAGAACTCTGTGAGTCCTTGCACCGTTCCCAAAACGATCGATTGCCAAATCGCCGTTAAAAATTCCATGAGATAGATTATGCTCCGTTAAGAGTGGTTATGCCCCGCGTGAGGGTCGCTCGACGTCCCGTCGAGGATGAGGTCGGAATAGCGGTTCTCATAGGTCGTGACGCAGTCGTCGTTGTCGTAGGAGTTGATGATCTCCGTCTGACGGCTCGTCGAATACGTCGTGAGGTTGGACGCCTTGAGGGCCTCATAATAGAGGTTGGAGAAGGTGCCCTCCTCTTCGATCTGAGACCAGTCGAAGGTATAGGGCGTGTTGCCCGCGAAGGAGAACGTGCAGTAGATGATGTGCCAGCCGTAGTCGGTGGGAACGACGACGATGGTACCTGCGCCGCCGCGCACTGCCTCCTGCGCCGCATACTCGAATTCCTTCATGTAGTCGGTGGAGTTGGGGGAGACGGAATATCCGAGGTAGCTGTTGAGGCCCGCCGTATCGGTGTTGTAGGCGAACGAGAGCTCGTTCATCATGGACATGACGTTGTTCTCGTCCGAACCCGCGACGAACACTTCGTTGGCGTTGAAGTCGGAGAGCTCGTTGACCTTTGCCTCGTAGTAGACGAAGGAGGAATAGTCCACCGTGCCGTCCGCGTTGTAGTAGTCGGAGACGGACTTATTGTAGTAGCTGCTGCTTGCGGAGACGGATTCCGTGAGCGTGTAGCCGTTGGCATTGAGGTAACCCGTCATCTCGGAGAGGAACCCGTCGATGGAGATCTGCGCGGGCGTGATGGTGTACTCCGTGTGGCCGTGCTCATCCTCGGACTTGACGACGGTGCCGTTGTAGGTGTACTTGCCGTAGTAGTTTGCAAGGGGCTCGTACTGCTCGCCCTCGCCCGACTTCTTGAGGTTGTTCTCGAAGAAGAGGTACTGCCTCTCCGAATTGCCGCCCGTGTAGGCGTTGTCGCTCTCCTCTGCGACGAAGGAATAGTCGCTGTGGCCCGTGAACCACGTCTTGCGCTGGTCGGTCGCGCGGACGTTCTGAAGAAGGCTTGCGCGCGTTCCGAACTTGTTGCCGTTGACGTCGCCCCTGTCTGCGGGAGCCGCGTCGAGGGCAGCCGTCTGCGTCGTGCTGAAGGGCAGCAGGATGTTGATGACGTAGCCGTAGTTCTCGTCGGGTGCATAGAGCACGAAGGAGGTGTCGGACGCGCCGTCGAGCGCCGTCTCGAAGGAAGCGGTGTCGTTCGAGAAGAGCTCCTGCTGGGAGGCGAGCGTCTCGTTGAACTTGGCCTTCACCCACTCTTCCGTGATGCCCTCGGCAGCCTCCGCCTCGAAGGCTTCGCCGAGCTTGTCGATGACGGCGTCCTCATAGGCGCTCTTGCGCTGCATGTGGTAGTAGGAAAGGGACGTGATGCCGCTCGTGTTCTCGCCCTTTTCGACGAGGCCATAGCTGTTGATGTTGGAGAGGAAGCGCTTGTAGGCGCGCGTGCGGGTCGAGGGGGTAGATTCGTCCACCGTCTCGTAGGTGCCGCAGTCGGACGCGGAGTTCGTGCCCGTGTAGATCTTGTAGGCGGGGTCGACGAAGTCCTCGTTGACGGTATCCACGCCCGTGGGGACGGTGCGCGCTTCGTCGTGGTCGTGCTCGTCCTCGAAGGCGATGATCTCCGTCTCGATGGAGTCGATGACCGTGTTCATAGAGACCTTGACTTCATACTCGGCCGCGGCGATCTCGTCCTCGTCGAGGAAGTAGGCAAGGCCCGCGATGTCCTTCTCCCCTTCTTCAGCGGCCGCGACGGCTGCATTGTAGCCATCGACGGTGTAGTCGCCGCTCTCGAAGAAGTACACCTGCGCGTACTGCAGGTAGAGGGCGCGGTTGACGAGGCTCGACAGGATGAGCTCGTAGGTATCGGCATACGAATAGCCGTAGGACTCGACATAGAGGTAGCCCACGTTCATGAAGCTTGCAACGAGGTCGCGCTTGATGACCGTGGAGGGCTGGATGACGTCGGCATAAGCCGCATACTCGCCGCCCGACTGGAACTCCGCGCTTGCCGTGATGTCCACGTCCGCGACGACCTGTTCGTAGTCCTTTTGAAGATCGGTGGACACGAGGTCGCAGCCCGCAAGCGCGCCGAGCGCCATGACTGCAGCGACCCCTACCGCCGCCGTTTTTTTCTTGTTGAATGCCATAAATTCTCTGCTCCGAACCGTTACTCTTTGATGGGATACGCACATATAGCGTTCCGTACTCGCTTATTATACCTTATTTTCTCCTGAAGTGCAAATAATTCTCGGTGAAAATCAAACAAAAGTTGCCGCAAACTTCAAGAATTTTGTCATGAGGACCATCGTCTTGCCGCCGTCGCCGAGGCTTTTGAAGCGAAGGACGGGCGCGCTCGTCATATCGAGCGAGAGGAAGGAGCGGTACTTGTCCATCGCCGAGGAGAGCGCGTCGCTCCCCAAGTTTTCCAAGGAAGCGAACTGCAGTGCTCCCCCCTTCCCGTCCACGGAAATTTTCTTGACGGAGAACTTGCCCGCATAGCTCTTTAAGAGAGCGATGATGAGCAGGTTCTGCGTCTCGGGCGGGAGCGGGCCGTAGGTCTCCTCCATCGAGACGCACACGCGCTTGTAGTCGGCGTTCGTGCGCACTTCGGCGATCTGCTTGTAGCAGTCCATGCGCCCCGCCGCCGATTCGACGTAATTTTCGGGAATGAACGCCGTCGTGCGGATATCGAGGTCGACGCTCTCGTGCTTGACGCCCGTGATCTCCTCCTGCAGAATTTTGGAGTAGAGCTCGTAGCCGACTTTGTCCATGTGCCCGTGCTGCTCCGCGCCGAGCACGTTGCCCGCGCCGCGGATCTCAAGGTCTCGCATGGCGATGCGGAAGCCCGAGCCGAGCTCGGTGAACTGCATGAGGGCTTTGAGTCGCTCCGCCGCCTGAGAGGTCATGACGCGCTCGGGCTTGTAGGTGAAGTAGGCGTGCGCGAGGCGCTTGCCCCTCCCCACTCTTCCGCGCAGCTGATAGAGTTGGGAGATGCCGAGGCGGTCGGAGTCGATGACGACGAGCGTGTTGGCGTTGGGAAGGTCGATGCCGTTCTCGATGATGGTCGTCGTGACGAGGATGTCGTACTCGCCGCGATAGAAACCGAACACGTTCTTTTCGAGGGCGATCTTCTCCATCCTGCCGTGGGCGAGCGTGATGCGCGCCTCGGGAATGAGGTCCTGAAGACCCTTCGTGAAGGCGTGGATGCTCTCGACGTGGTTGTAGAGGATGAACACCTGCCCGCCGCGTGCGATCTCGCGGATACAGGCGTCGCGGATGAGCGTCGGGGATTCCTCGGCGACGTACGTCTGCACGGGGAGACGGGCGTGGGGCGGCGTCTGGATGGTCGAGATGTCGCGGATGCCCGAGAGCGAGAGATGCAGCGTGCGCGGGATGGGCGTCGCCGTCATCGTGAGGCAGTCCACATTGCGCTTGTAGTTCTTGATCTTCTCCTTGTGCTCGACGCCGAAGCGCTGCTCCTCGTCGAGAATGAGAAGGCCTAAATCGTGGAATTTGACGTCTTTGGAAAGAAGGCGGTGCGTGCCGATGAGAAGGTCGATGTCCCCCTTTGCAAGGGCCGCCAATATTTTCGTCTGCTCTTTTTCGCTCCTAAAGCGGTTGAGGCAGGCGATGCGCACGCCGAAGTCCTTCATGCGCGCCTCGGCGGTACGGAAGTGCTGCTCGCTCAACACGGTGCTCGGGCACATGAGGACGGCCTGCCTGCCGTCAAGGATGCAGAGGTACGCGGCACGGAGCGCGACTTCCGTCTTGCCGAAGCCGACGTCGCCGCAGAGTAGCCGGTCCATGACCTTGTCCGAGCACATATCCGCCTTGATCTCGGCGATGGACGAGAGCTGGTCGGGGGTCTCCTCGTAGGGAAAGGCCGCCTCGAACTCCTCCATCTCCTCTTCATACGCGGGAAAGACGTAGCCCTTGCGCTCCTGCCGCTCGGCATAGAGCTGCTTTAAGTCGAAGGCCATCTTCTTGAGCGAGGCGCGGACGCGGGCCTTGACGCGCTCAAATTCGCCGCCGCCTATTTTGGAGAGCCCGGGCTTGTCCTCCCCCATGTACTTGGAGAGGATGTCCATCTGCTCGACGGGGACGTAGAGGGTGTCGCCGTCGCGGTATTCGAGGGCGACGTACTCCTTAATACCGTCCGTCGTCTCGATCTTCTTGGTGCCCGTGATCTTGCCGACGCCGTACGTCTCGTGCACGGCGTAGTCGCCCACTTCGGGCGCGAGAAAGAGATCCCCCCGCTTCTTCTTGATACGGCGGGCGGCGGGCGCCTTGCGGAAGAGATCGCCCGTGCCGATGACGGCGAGCTTTGCCTCATGCACCAAAAATCCCTGCTCGAGGGCGTCCTCTAAAACGCAGATGCCCTTGAAGTCGTAGAGCTTTTGGGGAAGTTCGACGGTCGAGAAGCCGTTATCGTAGAGAAGTTCCCGCGTCTTTTGCGCGCGCTCGGCGCTCCCGCACCACAGCATGACGCGGTAGCCCGTCCTCTTCCATATGGAGAGGTCGGTCAAAAGGTCCTCGAAGGAGTCGAGGTAGCGGCGCACGGGCGCGGAGGTGAAGTTCCTCACCTGCAGCGGCTTGAAGAAGCGCACGTCGGAGAGGAACGCCGAGAGCGCAAGTTTGGGCAGGAGGGAAATTTCGTCCTCGATGTCCTCCCGCGTCACATATTGGCGAACAGAGAAGTTCATCGCCTCGCCGCCTTCCAAAAGCTCGGCGCAGCGCTCCGAATGTTCCTTCCAGAGGCTCTCCACCTTGTCCGAGATGAGTTTGGGGTCGTCGAAGATGACGAGGGTGTCCTCGGAAAGCGTCGAGAGGAAGGGCGCGGCGCAGTCGAGAAGGGGCAGGGTGAAGTCGCTCGCCTCGTCGGAATTTTCAATGGCGGAGACGATCTCCCCCATCCTGTCGGCGGCCTTGGTGGACTTGGCGCGGCGAGCCTCGGCGCGGAGCGTCTTGATGATGCGCTCCTTCTCCCCCTCCCCGTAGAAGGCGTCCGTCGCGGCGCAGATGTCGACGCGTTCGACGACGGGATAGCGCTCCGCCGTCACCTCGTCATAGGGCTTGACGGCCTCCACCTCGTCGCCGAAAAAGTCGATGCGCACGGGGTGTTCGAGGTTGACGGGCCAGATGTCGAGGATGTCGCCGCGGAGGGCAAAGCTCCCCTTGGCCTCCACGTTATATTCCCTTCTGTAGCCGAGAGAGACGAGCTCCTTCAAGAGCGAGGAAAGTTCGCGCTCCCCGCCCGTCCATAAACTCACGACGGGAAGGCGCACGGGCACGAGCTGCAGGAGCGCTTCGATGTCACAGGCGAGCACATCGGCGCCGTTCTGCCAATCGTAAAGCGCCGTGAGGCGTGCGAAAAGCGCGTCCTTGGAGAGGGCGCGGCGGAAGGTCAGCACTTCGTCCTTGGGCGGGAGCAGCACGCAGCGCTTGCCCGAGAGCGCGGAGATCGCATCGCGGGCGCGCTTGGCAGCGAGGCCGTCCGCCGTCACATAGACGACGCGAAGGGCGGGAAGTGCGCCGATGAGATACTTCTGCGCATCGGAAAGGCCGTAAGCGGCGGTCGGAACGCCGTGCTCGATGTCCTTGCCGAGGAGGGCGTACTCCCCGCTCAGTTGTTCAAACGAGAAAAATCCCTTCATCCGTTATATTTGGTCATGACGCGCTCCACTTCCTCCCCCGAGGCGAGGGCGAGCGCCGCTTCCGCCGCACGGTGACAAGCCGCGGCGAAGAGTTCGTAGTCGTCCTTCCGCACGTCCTGCAAGACATAGTCGATGATGGGACAGTTGACTTCTGCATCGCGGATGCCGATGCGGATGCGCGCAAAGTCACTTGTGCCGATCTCGGCGATGACCGAGCGCATGCCGTTGTGCGTGCCCGCACTTCCCGAGGGGCGGATGCGGACGTGGGCTTTCGGGAGGTCGTAGTCGTCATAGAGGACGACCATCTCGTGCGGCGAAACTTTGTACTTTGCCATGAGCTGCTTGACGGCGCGGCCCGAGGCGTTCATGTACGTCATGGGGCGGGCGATGATGACCTTCTCGCCCTTCACGAATGCCTCCGCGACGGACGCCTCGCACTCCTTCTTCTTGAACTTGACACCTAAGGCCTCGGCGACGTCCCCCGCCGCCAAAAAGCCCATGTTGTGGAAGGTCTTTTCGTACTTCTTTTCGGGGTTGCCGAGCCCCACGATGAGATACATAGCTTGCTCCTATAAAAATGCCGCCGCCTTGCGGCGGCGGACGAAATAGTCAAAAGAGTTTCAGTCGTAAATTTTCGACATGGGCTTATCGAGGTAGACGTTCTCGATGGCGGCGGCGAAGATGTCGGCCGTCGAGAGGATCTTCATCTTTGGAAGTCGCTTCTCCTCGGGCAGCTGGATGGTGTCGAGCATGACGAGCTCGGAGATGGGCGACGAGGCGAGGCGCTCGAGTGCCGGCCCCGAGAGGACGGCGTGCGTGCAGGAGGCGTAGATCTCCGTTGCGCCCTGGTCGACAAGGGCCTTCGCGCCCTGGACGATGGTGCCCGCGGTGTCGATCATGTCGTCGACGAGGAGGCACTTCTTGCCCTCGACATTGCCGATGATGTTCATGACTTCCATCACGTTCGCCTTGGGACGGCGCTTGTCGATGATGGCCATCGGGCAGTTGAGGCGCTCTGCGACCTTTCTCGCGCGGTTGACCGAGCCGATGTCGGGCGAGACGACGATGAAGTTCTCGTCCATCTTGTGCTCGAAGTAGCTGTAAAGGAGGGGGCCGCCGAGAAGGTTATCGACGGGAATGTCGAAGAAGCCCTGGATCTGCGCGGCGTGAAGGTCCATCGTGAGGACGCGGTCTGCACCCGCAGACGTGAGAAGGTCTGCGACGAGCTTGGCCGTGATGGGATCGCGCGAGCGGGCCTTGCGGTCCTGACGGGCATATCCGAAGTAAGGGATGACGGCCGTGACGCGGCCTGCCGAGGCGCGCTTTGCGGCGTCGATCATGATGAGCAGTTCCATGAGGTTATCGTTGACGGGTGCGCAGGTGGACTGAATGATGAAGAGGTCCCTGCCGCGGACCGTCTCGCCGATGTGGACGCTCGTCTCCCCGTCCGAGAACTTGCCGACCTCGATGTCGCCGAGCGTCGTGTTGAGTTTCTTCGCGATCGCCTCGGCAAGGGGGCGGTTGGAGTTGCCGGAAAAGAGCTTGATTTCGTTACCGTGTGTGATCATTGCATCATCCTCTGTATTTTTTCGGGCATTATTTCGGGCCCCAAAAAATAGGACCCGCGAATTCTATTCTACCCCCTTTCCATGAGAAAGTCAACCGATTTTGAAGGGTTTTATTTTTTGGGGGAGACGGGCGGCTTCGTGCCGCTCTTTGCCTTTTGCTTCATCTTCTTGAACTTCTCCCGCGCGCGCATCTCCTGAAAGAAGGACGTGAGGACTTCGGAGCAGTCCTTCTCTAAAACGCCGCCCGTCACTTCCACCGTGTGATTGAAAAGGTTGGCGTTTGCAAGCTCGGAGGTGAGGCTCCTCCCCTTCTGCTCGTACGCGCCGAACCAAACGCGCTTTATTCGGGCATTTAAGATCGCCCCCATGCACATGGGGCAGGGTTCGAGGGTGACGTAGAGCTCTGCCTCGGGCAGCCGCCAGGAGTGCTCCTTCTTGCAGGCGCGGTCGATGGCGCGCATCTCGGCGTGGGCGGTCGCCATCTGCAGTTTGGTGCGGAGGTTATACCCCTTGCCGATGACTTTGCCGTCTAAGACGACGACCGCTCCGATGGGGACTTCCCCCTTCTTTTTGGCGCGTTCGGCGAGTTTGATGGCCTCCCGCATGAATTTTTCGTCCATGGTAACTCCTTATAGGCTTGAGATGCCGCCTGCACGAGGCTTCCCGCCTTTTCGATGAGCTGCGGCAGGGCGTTCTCTTTGATGGGATGAGAAAGCGCATTGCTGCCCGCTTCCACGGTGAGTGCGGGGATGTGCAGGGTCTCCACGCACCAGTCCTTATACCCGCCCGCGGAACGAGGGGCCTCCTTCAAGGGATAGCCCGAGGCGCGGGAGAGGGCGCGGGCGAAGAGGAAATCTCTTGCAAGGCGGAGGGGCGGCTGATGAAAGTGCCAGTAAAGTTCCTCCCCCTTGGTGTGAAAGCTCAAAGTGTAGTCGGGGCGCACGGAAAGCGTGAAGGCGGCGAGGGCGCGGCTCTCGCGGGCGCTCAACGGGCACTCCCCCACATAGTCGGAAGGCGCAGGGGCAAAGACGTTGTGTTCGCCCGTCCCCCAGCGCGCGGGGAAGTTGACGTTGAGATCGACGCCCTCGATGTTTGCCTTCCACAGGCTGAAATCTTCGCTGCCGTTGAGGGAAAGCAGAAATTTACGGCGGGCGGCATTTCGGACGGAGGAGATGCCCTTTTCGACGAGCAGGGCGCCGTCGGGATCTACAAGCGGCACAAACCAGACGGTGCCCTTGACGGGGCGCTTGAGGTGCTCGAGGGCGAGATGCGCGGTGATGTATTCCCGCGCGTGGACGGCGTAGACGGCGATGCCGACGGGGCTGCCCTCCCCCATGCAAAACGCGAAGAGCGAACGGCCCTCCACGCTCCTGCCGATGACGCGTTTTTCTCCCGTGTAAGCTGCATAAGCTGCGCGGATGCGGCGATAGATGTCCATTCTGCATGGTATGCGTTTGCCGCCCCTTTGCGTGCCGCTTCGGGTGACGGGCCGCGCGCTCCCCTTGTCCGCCGCCCGATTATTTGTGGTATTCCGAGCCGCTTAAGATCATGAAGGCACGGTAGAGCTGCTCGACCAAAATGACGCGCATGAGCTGGTGCGGGAAGGTCATTTTCGAGAAGGAGACGAGCTCTTTCGCGGCCGACTTTACTTCGGGCGCGAGGCCGCAGGAAGAGCCGATGAGGAGGGTGAGTTCCTCGCCCCTGTCGCGCACGGCGGCGACCTTCGCGGCGAACTCTTCGGACGTGCAGGCCTTGCCTTCCACCGCGAGCGCCATGATGTGCCCCTTGGCGGCGCGGAGGATGTCGGGGGCTTCCTCCTGAAGGGTGGCCCGTTCGGGAAGTTCGCGGATGTCGAGCGCGCAGAAACGGGAGAGACGCTTTGCGTACTCCGCGACGGCGTCCCGCCAGAAACTTTCCTTGAGCTTCCCCACGCAGACGATGTGTACCTTAAACATTTACAAACCCCGTGACGAGCATACTCACCCACTGCACGGCGCAGATGAGGATACCGACCGCCGCCGCGAGGAAGAATACCCCCGCCCGCGGCGCACCGCCCTTTTTATTGGTCTTTTTGTCGAAGAAGATAAGATAGACGAGCGTACCCGCGAGGACGGCTGCCCCCGCGGAGATGAGGACGATCCTGAGGGAGCCCGTGAAGGTGTCGATGCCGCAGGCGGAGAGAATGAGAATGGCGGCGTTGTTCAGAAAGTGCGAGAGCACGGTGGGCAGGACGCTCCCCGCCCGCACCGCGATGAGGGCGAAACAGCAGCCGCAGAGAAATTGGTAGACGGTCTGCTCGGGCCGTCCGTGGAAGAGCGAGAAGAGTGCGCCCGAGAGAAGAATGGTGACCGCCGTCCCCCACCCCGCGCCCTGCATATTGCGCGCGAGGATGCCGCGGAAGATGGTCTCCTCGAACACGGCGGGAAGCAGGGCGACGACAAAGAGCGTCAAGACGATCCAGCCCCCGTCGAGCGGCGGAAGCGCGCTCGCCTGCGACGTGTAGCCGAGTTTTTCCAACCAGTTGATAAACAGCGTATTCAGCTCCCCCAACGAGAAGAGCAGGCCGAACTGCATGAGGACGGCCAAGAGATAGTAGCGGGGCTTTGCGCCGCGGTACATCTCCGTGAAGGGATGGCGGGTGCGGCGGATGTAGACGGCCGCCGCCGCGGCAAAACAGAGCTGCGGCAGAAGGTAGGCAAGATAGCGGTACCAGACGGAATTCTGCGCCCCCTCCCCCGCCGCGATGACGACGACGGAGAGCAGCACGGACACGACGAGCGGCAGGAGCGCCGACAATGAAAAGGCGATGCCCGACTCCTTCAATCGGTCCGCGGGCGGAAGGACGCTTTCGGTGACTTCGTTCATACTGCCTATCTTAGCATTTTTTTTGCAAAAAGCCAAGCGATACGGGGAAAAACATTGCTTTTTCACAAAAGAAGGATATAATGAAAGCTATGAGAGAGATCGATACCAAAGAGATAACAAAACGCGTCTATGAGATGGCGCGGCGGGCGGGGCTTTCGCTTACGGACTCCTGCCGCCATGCCCTCGAATGTGCAAAGGCGCGCGAGACGGGCGCGGCGGAATTTGCCATTTCCGCCCTCCTCGAAAACGAAGAGACCGCAAAGCGCGAGAAGATGCCCGTCTGCCAGGACACGGGCATGAGCGTCGTGCTCCTCGACCTCGGGCAGGACGTGCATTTGACGGGTAAGCCCTTGAGAGAGGCAGTCGATGAGGGCGTCAGGCGGGCGTACGAGGACGGGAAATTCCGGAAGAGCATCTGCGACCCCCTCACCCGCGTCAACACGGGCGACAACACCCCCGCACACCTGCATGTGGAGATCGTCGAGGGCGACGAGGTGCATATCACCTACCTTCCCAAGGGGTTCGGGAGCGAGAACATGAGCAGGCTCTATATGCTCACCCCCGCCGAGGGGCGCGAGGGAATCATAAGGAGCATCGTCGAGACGGTGAGACTTGCGGGTTCCCGCCCCTGCCCGCCCGTATATGTGGGCGTGGGCATCGGCGGCTGTTTCGATTCGTGCGCGTTCCTTGCAAAGAGGGCGCTCACCCGCGACGTCGGGAGCCGCAATCCCCGTGCGGACGTCGCGTCCATCGAAGAGGAGGCGCTTGAGCGCATCAACGAGCTCAACATCGGGCCGCAGGGCTTCGGCGGCAAGACGACCGCCATCGGCGTGAGCTGCGAGCTCGCCCCCACGCACATCGCGGGGCTGCCCGTCGCGGTCAACATCCAGTGCCACTGCGTGCGCTGCGAGAAGGAGACGATATGAGACACATCACCCTTCCCATGACGGCCGAGGAAAAGCGCTCCCTTCGCGCGGGCGAGAGCGTGCTGCTTTCCGGCACCATCTACACCGCCCGTGACTGCGCGCATCGGCGCATCTTTGAACTCTTGGACGAGGGCAAGGAGCTGCCCTTCCCGCTCTCGTCTTCCTATATCTACTATGCGGGCCCCTGCCCCGCGCCCGAGGGCAAGGCGTGCGGGAGCTGCGGGCCGACGACCTCTGCCCGCATGAATTCCTTTGCGCCGCGCCTTTTAGACTTGGGCCTTCAGGGCATGATCGGCAAAGGCGAGATGAGCGAGGACGTGCGGGAGGCTTTGAAGCGCAACGGGGCCGTCTACTTTGCCGCCATCGGCGGAGCGGGCGCGACGTACGGGAACGCCATCAAGACGTGTGAGTGCGTCGCCTTCCCCGACCTTCTGAGCGAGGCCGTCTACCGCATGGAAGTCGAAAACTTTCCCCTCGTCGTTGCGACCGACTCGGAGGGCAGGAGCATCTATGACCGCTGAGCCCGCTCAACCTGCGGCCGTGCCTTCGGAGGTGCTTGCTCCCGCCCGCAAGAAGGTGCGCGTCGGGGCAATCGTCCTCGCCGTGCTCATCGCACTCGGGACGGGGCTTTTAGGCATCATCTTGGGGATAGGCGTCGCCATGCTCACCGTGGAGGAGACGGCGCGCGTCCTCCCCTCCTACGAGAAGATCGACCTTTCGCCCTATCTTGAGAAGGAAGTGCTCTCGGACGAGGACTACGACGTTTTGTATCACCAGACGGGGCTTGCACGGGTTGCCGTGGATGCGCTCGGCTCGCGGGCGGAACTGCTCGAATTTCAGGAGGCGTTCTTCTTTGAGGGCGTTCTCGACCACACGATGGCGGCCGCGACCACCCCGCACTGCGTGCTCAAGACGGAGGACGGCAAGAACTACTATGCCCCGCTCGCGCCCCTCGAGGACGGAGACATCATTTTGACGTCCACCTGCCACACCTTCGGCTGGCGCAACGGCCATGCGGCCATCGTGTTGGACGGAGATGCAGAGCGGGTGCTCGAGGCGGTCTCTCCGGGGACCAACAGTTCGGTGGGCAATGCGAGCTGGTTCGCCCATGCCGCGAACTTCCTCGTGCTGCGCTTGAAGGGCGTGAGCGAGGAGGAGCGGCGGGAGATCGCCGTCTGGGCGAGCGAGCACCTCAAGGGCATCGAATACTCGCTGTTCGCAGGGTTCTTTACGCCGAAAGACCAGGGCGACGAGCCCTACGCGACGCACTGCAGCCACCTCGTCTGGCAGGCGTTTCAACACTTCGGGTACGACATCGATTCGACGGGCGGGCCGCTCGTCTCCTGCTCGGACATCGCACGGAGCGAGCTTTTGGAAGTCGTGCAGGTGTACGGCTTCGACCCCGATCGGCTGTGGTGAGAAATATATAACGCAAAAGCGCCCCTTCGGGACGCTTTTTTGTATGGTAAAACCTTTGATCTTGAGGCGGCGGCGCGGAGGGCCTTTGCCCTCCGCGCCGCCGCGCTGTATGATATCATCGGATATAGTCGGAAAGAATTTGATTTTGGACGTAGAGGTACTCGTCCTTGATGCGGGTCATGTCGCCGTCCTCGTCGAAGTACTGACGGGTCTTCTTGTAGGCGTCGGCGAAGTCCTGCTTCCAATCGGTGCCGAAGGCCTCTTTATATTCCTTCGAAGAGAGCCCGCGCGCCGTTCTCAAAGCCAACATGACGAACTCGAAGTGCGCCTCCTCCCCCTTGACCTCCTCGTCCGTGATGATAGGGAAAAAGCCCGAAAGGATGCACTTCATGTATTCATCCAAATCGAAGGTGTTCGTGAAGCGGTGGTCCTTTAGGAAGGAGCTCGCGGAGACGCCCATGCCGATGTACTCCCCCCGCCGCCAATAGTTGAGGTTGTGGCGGCTCTCGAAGCCGGGAATACAGAAGTTGCTCACCTCGTAGCGAAGATAGCCGTGCTCTTTCAGGAGCGCGACGCCGAAGTCGTACATCTCGCGCACCTCGTCGCCGTCGGGAAGTTCGCCGTTCAAGTAGTCGGTGTAGATGGGCGTGCCGTCCTCGGGGGTGAGCGCGTACATTGAGACATGCTTCGCCCCGCTCGCCGCAACCAGCTCGATGGTCTTTCGGATGTCCTCCGTCGTCTGCCCTTTAAGGCCGATCATGACGTCCGAGGAGAAGTTCTGCCCTTTCAGGAGCGTGGTGCAGTAGAGGTAGTCGTGCACGTTGTGGATGCGGCCGAGCTCTTTGAGCTGGTCGTCGATGGCCGTCTGCAGGCCGATGGAGAAGCGGTTGATTCCCGCGCGGCGGTAGGTCGCGATCTTCTTCTCGTTGACCGTGCCGGGGTTCATCTCGATGGTGACCTCGGGGTCCTTCGAAAGGTGGAAGTGCTTGACGATCTGATTCATCGCGCCATAGATGTAGTTGGGGTCGACGAAGGAGGGCGTGCCGCCGCCGAAGTAGACGGTGTCAAAGGTCTTGTCCTTGAGTTTCTCCCCCCACATCTCGATCTCCTTGATGAGACACGCCATGTAGGCCTCGGCGACCTCGCTGCGCCCCGCGAAGGAGGTGAAGTCGCAATAGGTGCACTTATGTTTGCAGAAGGGAATGTGAAGATAGATGCCTGCCATTATGGCCTCCAGAGATATTCGTTTAAGTCGACAAAAAGAAGCCCGTCACGGAGCTCCGTGGGAACGCCCTCCGCTTTGAGAAGGTCGGCCTGCACGTCCTGCCCGCCGAAGGCAAAGGCGGGAGCGAGCCTGCCTTCGCGGTTGACGACGCGGTGACAGGGAATTTCGCCGGGACGAGGGTTGCGGTGGAGCGATCCCCCCACCTGCCGCGCCGCACGGGGGTGGCCGATGGCGCAGGCGATGATGCCGTACGTCGTCACCTTGCCCCTCGGCACGCGGCACACATAGTCATAGACGGCTTCGTCGAAAGTCATAGCGCCTCCAAAATGTTCTCGGGAAGAAAAGCAAGCGGGCGGGGAAAGTCGGTGCAGGTTTCGGGCGGATTGACCTCTTTTTCCAGCCAGACGAGGTCGATCCAGCGGCCGAACTTGTGGAGTGCCTCGGGGAAGGTCGCGACGACGCGGTAGCCGACGCGCTCGTGAAAGCGGATGCTCGCCTCGTTCTCCCCCGTGACGAGGGCGTAGATGCGCCGATAGCCGAGAAGTTTTGCGATGTGCGAGGCGGCCTCCTCCAGCCGCCGCCCGATGCCCCTTCCGCGGGCGTCCTCTCTCACATAGATGGAGAGGTCGGCGTCCCACGCGAAGGAGCGGCGCTCGAACGCGGACGAGAGATAGGCGTAGCCCAAAACCTCCCCCGCCTCTTCCATGACGAGCACGGGGAATTTCCCCGCAAGGGCGTGCATCCGCGCCGAAAAGGTCGCGAGCGAGGGCACGAAGTATTCGGCGGAGACGACTTGCTCCCGCACATAGGGCGCGTAAATTGCGAGCATGGCGGGATAGTCCTGCTCGGCTGCAAAACGAAGTATCATCATATTTTCGGCGGGCAGCCGATCGAAGGGCCCGCTCATTTATCCTTGTTGGTCTTGAGAATTTCCATAAAGACTTCGGAGGGAACTTCCACGGTGCCGATCTTGCGCATGCGCTTCTTGCCCTCCTTCTGCTTTTCGAGGAGCTTCTTCTTTCGCGTGATGTCGCCGCCGTAGCACTTGGCGAGGACGTCCTTGCGGACGGCCTTGACCGTCTCGCGGGCGATGATCTTGCCCCCCACCGCCGCCTGCACGGGGATCTCAAAGAGCTGACGCGGGATGGCGTCCTTCAAGTTCTCGCACAGCGTGCGGCCGCGCGTATAGGCCCTGTCCTCATGCACGATGATGGAGAGCGCGTCGCAGATCTCGCCGTTCAAGAGAATGTCGAGGCGGACGAGCTTGCTCCGTTCATACCCGACGAGCTCGTAATCGAAACTTGCGTACCCCTTGGTGCGCGACTTGAGCTCGTCGAAGAAGTCGTAGACGATCTCGTTGAGGGGAAGGCGGTACTCGAGCTTGACGCGGTGCGGGTCGAGGTAGGTCATGTCCTTAAAGACGCCGCGCTTGTCCTGACAGAGCTCCATGATGGCGCCGAGATAGTCGGGCGGGGAGTAGACCTCCGCCTTGACGATGGGCTCCTCCATGTACTCGATCTCGGAGACGGGCGGCAGGTGCGAGGGGTTGTCCACGAAGAATTCGGTGCCGTCCGTCTTGTGCACGCGGTAGGAGACGGAGGGCGCCGTCGTGATGATGTCGAGGTTGAACTCGCGCTCGATGCGCTCCTGAATGATCTCCATGTGGAGAAGGCCCAAAAAGCCGCAGCGGAAGCCGAAGCCGAGCGCGACGGAGTTATCGGGCTCGAACGTCAGGGACGCGTCGTTGAGCTTGAGCTTTAAGATGGCCTCTTTGAGATCGAGGAACTTGCTGCCGTCAAGCGGGTAGATGCCGCAGAACACGACGGGCTGCACCTTCTTGTAGCCGGGGAGGGGCTCTGAGGCGGGGTTGTCGGCAAAGGTGACGGTATCGCCCACGGCGACGTCCTCGATGGACTTGATGGACGCGGCGATGTAGCCGACCTCGCCCGCCTGAAGGCTGCTCTTAGGCTGCAGCTGCGGGCTGAACGCCCCCACTTCGGTGACGTCGTAGACCTTGTCCGAATTGAAGGACTTGATCCTGTCCCCCACCTTGCAGGTGCCGTCTTTGAGGCGCACGAAGAGGATGACGCCCTTGTAGTTGTCGTAATAGCTGTCGAAGACGAGCGCCTTGAGGGGGGCTTCCGTGTCGCCCGAGGGGGGCGGGACCTGCTTGACGACGGCCTCGAGAATGTCGCGGATATTCGTGCCCTCCTTCGCGGAGACGCACGGGCAGTTCTCGGCGTCGAGGCCGATGACGTCCTCGATCTCCTTCTTGCACTCGTCGATGCGCGCGGACTGCAGGTCGATCTTGTTGATGACGGGGACGATCTCGAGGTCGTTCTCAAGCGCGAGATAGACGTTTGCGAGCGTCTGCGCCTCCACGCCCTGCGTCGCGTCGACGACGAGGATGGCACCCTCGCACGCGGCGAGCGAGCGGCTGACTTCGTAGGTGAAGTCGACGTGGCCGGGGGTGTCGATGAGGTTGAGCTCGTACTCCTCCCCGTCGAGGGCGGTGTAGTACATTCTCACGGGCGTGAGCTTGATGGTGATGCCGCGCTCGCGCTCGATATCCATGCTGTCGAGGAGCTGCTCCTCCATGTCGCGCTTGCTCACCTGCCCCGTGAGCTCCATGATGCGGTCGGCGATCGTCGATTTGCCGTGGTCGATGTGGGCAATGATGCAGAAATTTCGTAAATTGCGGTTGGGTGCTGCCATATGGGTTCCTTGTGTTTCTTCCCAATTATTATAGCGGCTTTCGGTGAGTTTTGCAACCGCTATTCGGGCTTCACGGGCGGAAAAATTGCGCGCCCCCTCTTGACGAGGGCGGAAAAATTGCGTACCCCCTCTTGACGAGGGCGGAAAAATTGCGTGCCCTCCCCCGCCGCCGCCCTCTTTTTGTTGACTTTCATGAAAAAGCGACGTATAATAGGTTTGTTCGGCAAAAATGATCACAGTTTTATGCAAATTTGCGTGCAAGACATGAACCACGGCTCCGCCCTGCGTTTTGCACGCAGGAGGTACTCTCACGCTCAATAACAATCAAACTTATGAAATGAGGCAAATGCGCTTACAACTCGGCATAAGCGAAGATATGACCGAAAAAGAGCAAGATGAATGGCTCAAGTTAAAAAATGCAAAAAACTTGAATACCATTAAGAAATGCGCCGTGTTCGCAACAACGCTCGCCGCTATCGGCCTCGTGGCGGGAATCATCCTTCTATTTGTGCTGTAAGTTGCCGCTGATTTAACTGCATTGTTTCGGAAATTTTGGTAATTTTTTAGCAATTTGCGTCTAAGCCCCGACTGCAAAACGTGGCGGGCATCGCATGGTGTGAAAGAGATAGTTATGCTTACAATTGAAAAGATCAAAGACGCACAGCGCGTCCTCCGCGAGGCGGCCATCGATACCGCCGTCATCCGCGCGAGCATCCCCTCCGACGCGGACATCTACTTGAAGACGGAGAATTTGCAGCGCACGGGCTCCTTCAAGCTGAGGGGCGCGTACTACAAGATCTCGCAGCTCTCCCCCGAGGAGAAGGCGCGCGGGGTCATCGCCTGCTCGGCGGGCAACCATGCGCAGGGCGTTGCGCTCGCGGCGCAGAAGAACAAGATCCCCGCCATCATCTGCCTGCCCGAGGGCGCTCCCATCTCCAAGGTCGAGGCGACGCGCTCGTACGGGGCGGAGATCTGCCTCGTGCCCGGGGTCTATGACGACGCCTACAACCGCGCATTGCAGCTTCAAGAGGAGCACGGCTACACCTTCATTCACCCCTTCGACGACGAGGACGTCATCGCGGGTCAGGGCACCATCGGTCTGGAAATTCTGCACCAACTGCCCGACGTGGACGCCATCGTGGTGCCCGTGGGCGGCGGCGGCCTCATCTCGGGCGTCGCGTTTGCCGTCAAGAACATCAACCCGCGCGTGAAAGTTTACGGCGTGCAGGCGGCGGGTGCGCCCAGTATGGCGAACTCCCTGCATGACGGCGAGATCGAGACGCTCGCCTCCGTCTCCACCATTGCGGACGGCATTGCGGTGAAGCAGCCCGGGCACCTCACCTTCGAGCTGTGCCGCGAGTATGTGGACGACGTCATCACCGTGACGGACGACGAAATCGCGGCAGCCATCTTGACGCTCATCGAGAAGCAGAAGATGATCGCCGAGGGCGCGGGCGCGACGCCGCTTGCGGCCGTGATGGCGGGCAAGCTCCCCCACCTCAAGGGCAAGAAGGTGTGCTGCCTCATCTCGGGCGGCAACATCGACGTGACCATCTTGAGCCGCGTCATTCAGAGAGGCCTTCTCATGACGGGCAGGATGTGCACGCTCAACATCGAGCTTCTGGACAAGCCCGGCCAGCTCGTCGCGGTCTCCGAGATCATCGCGAACTGCGGGGCGAACGTCGTCGGCGTCCACCACGAGCACGCGCATGCGGGCAGCGACGTCATCGGGTGCTCCCTCCGCATCGACATGGAGACCAAGGACTTCGACCACATCGCCCACATCCGCAAGTCGCTTGAGGACAAGGGCTTCAAGATCATCGAATAACGAGCGCGGGCGAACGCTTTTCCCGCGGAAAGGAGGACTTTTATGCAGAAAGTTTATACGGCGGATGCGCCCGAGGCCATCGGGCCCTACTCGCAGGCCATGCGGACGGGCAATTTGCTCTTTACGTCGGGGCAGATCGCCATCGACCCCAAGACGGGCGACGTCGTCGAAGGCGGCATCGAGGAACAGACGCAGAGAATCTGCGAAAATCTGAAGGCGGTGTTGGAGGCGGCGGGGTCTTCCTTGGAACGCGTCGTCAAGACGACCTGCTTCCTCGCGGACATGGGCGACTTTGCGGCGTTCAACGCAGTGTACGGCGAGTACTTCACGGGACGGCCGGCGCGCTCGTGCGTGGCGGTGAAGGCGCTTCCGAAGGGCGTTTTAGCCGAAGTCGAAGTCATCGCCGAAGTCGAACCGCAGGAATAAGGTTTGTTTTGAAAGATGAGAGCGCTCCCACGATGGGAGCGTTTTTTTAAAGTTTTTTTGTTTCAGGTATTGACAACGGCGCGCGGCGGTGGTATCATTGAAACATAGAACATAAAGGAGAGAAAATGATGGAACTATCGGCTGCAAGCAAAAACGGGACCGCCATTTTGTACCAGGAAAACTTTTGGACGGGCAAAAAGGCGCTCATCATCAACGGAACGCCCGCCACGAAGATCGGCAAGAAGCAATTCAGCTTTACGGCGGCGGACGGGAAAGCGACCTTCTACACGGTGCAGGGCAGTTTTATCAGCGGCGTGAAGGTAGAGATCTCCGACCCCAAGGAGACCGTCGTCCTCGCCCAAAACATGTGGTATGATTGGGTGATCCTCGTCCTCTCCCTTGTCGGCATCCTGCCCGGCGTCATCTTCTGCGGGGCGGTCGGCGGATTTTTCAGCGCGCTGTGCTGCTTCCTCGCCGCCGTCTTCAATATGACGATCGCCCGCTCTAAGATGAACTTTGCGCTGCGCCTGCTGCTGCAGATCGTCATCATCGCGCTTGCCAATGCCGTTTGGGTCGGGCTGTGGTTCGTCATCGTCGTGCTGCTGCTCAACGCCACGCAGGGCGCGGCGGCTGCGGCGATCGCTGCGGTGCTGTAACATCCATTTGAAAAAAGAAAGGGCGCTCCCGCGATGGGAGCGCTCTTTGCTTACGATCTTTTTACTTTAAGTGCCAGATGAGGTTTGCGTAATCGGTGACCGAACGGTCGGCGGAGAATTTGCCCGCCGCCGCCATGTTGTGAAGACACTTCCTGTCGAATTCCTCCGTGCCGTAGTCGCGGAGAAGTTCCAGCTTGGCACGCACATAATCGGCGAAATCGTAGAGAATGAGATAGCGGTCCGCGCCGTAATCGGTGACGATGCTCTCATACAGCTTCTTGAGCATGCCCTTGTCGTCCGAGAAGGTGCCGTCGCGGAGCGTCTCCACCACGCGGCGGAGCTTTGCGTTGTTGCCGAGCATCTCGGTCGGGCAGTAGTACTGCTTGACGGCCGCCACGTCCTCGACGGTCGCGCCGAAGATATAGTTGTTCTCGCGGCCCGCCTCCTCGCAGATCTCGACGTTTGCGCCGTCCAAAGTTCCGAGCGTCACCGTGCCGTTGAGCATGAACTTCATGTTGCTCGTGCCCGAGGCCTCCATGCCCGCCATGCTGATCTGCTCGCTCACGTCCGCCGCGCAGACGATCTTCTCCGCATAGGAGACGTTGTAGTTCTGCACGAACACCACCTTCATCACCTTGGAGACGTCGGGGTCGTTGTTGACGAGCTTGGCGATCTCGTTGATGTACTTGATGATGACCTTTGCGTTGTAGTAGCCGGGAGCGGCCTTCGCGCCGAAGATGAAGGCTGTGGGCGGGAAGTCGGTGATGTTGCCGTCCTTGATCTCGTAGTAGAAGTAGAGAATGGCGAACGCGTTCAAAAGCTGGCGCTTGTACTCGTGAAGGCGCTTGACCTGCACGTCGAAGATGAAGTCGGGCGAGAGATCGATGCCCTCGTGCTTTGCGATGTAGGCGGCGAGCTTCTCCTTGTTGGCGTGCTTGATGGCGCGGAACGCGGGCAGCATCTCATCGATGTGCGGCTCCAACTTGCGGAGCTGGGCAAGGTCGGTGTGCCATGCGGTGCCGATGTACTTGTCGATCTCCTTCGCCATGTCGGGGTTGTTTAAAAGCAGCCATCTTCTCGGCGTGATGCCGTTGGTGACGTTGACGAACTTCTCGGGGAAGCGCTCGTACCAGTTCTTGAAGGTGTCCGTCTTTAAGATGTTGGTGTGGATCTCCGCGACGCCGTTGACGTGCGAAGCGACGTAGATGGCGAGGTGCGCCATGTGGATGACGTTGTCGCGGATGATGTAGAAGACGTTGGTGTCGAGGCCGTCCGCTTCGAGGCGGCGCTGGCAGTTGACGATCTCCTGATAGACGTCGGGGAGAAGGTCGGAGAGCGCGAGCACATCCCACTTCTCGAGCGCCTCTGCCATGATGGTGTGGTTGGTGAAATTGAATGTCTCCGCGCACACCTTGAAGGCCTCCTCGAAGGAGAAGCCCTCCGCCTTGAGCAGGCGCAAAAGTTCGGGAATGGCGATGACGGGGTGCGTATCGTTGAGCTGGAAGCAGTAGTACTTACTGAGGTCGTGAAGATCGTGCCCCGCCGCCTTCTGCTTGGCGACGATGTCCTGCAAAGAGGCGCTCACGAGGAAGTACTGCTGGCGCAGACGCAAAATTTTGCCCACCATCGTGTTGTCGTTGGGATAGAGGACGTCGGTGATCTTGGTCGCGTTGAAGTTCTCCGTCGCGGTGTGCTCGCCCTTCATCTCGTTGAAGGCAGCGAAGTCGAACGCCTGCACGGGCTCGGCCTGCCAGAGGCGCAGCGTGTTGACGACGCCGTTCTTGTAGCCGAAGATGGGCATGTCGTAGGGAACGGCGCGCACGTCCTGGTCGGCGAAGTGCACGATGACGGCGTCACGCTCGGCGCGGACGCTCCAAGGATCCCCCCACTTGAGCCAGTCGTCGCCCTCTTCGTGCTGGTAGCCGTCCACGAAGGTCTGCGCAAAGAGACCGTAGCGGTAGCGGATGCCGTAGCCGTCGAGGGGAATGTTCATCGTCGCCGCGCTCTCAAGGTAGCAGGCGGCAAGCCTGCCGAGACCGCCGTTGCCGAGCGCCGCGTCCTCCACTTCCTCGAACTGCTTCAAGTCCTCGCCGATGCTCTTCAAGGCCTCGTCCGCGTCCTCGAGGATGCCGAGGTTGAGAAGGTTGGAGAAGATGGCGCGGCCCATCAAAAACTCTGCCGAGAAGTACCCGCAGCGCTTCTTATCCGCCGTCTTTTCCGCCTTCCAGTCGGGATAGATGTCCTGCATGACTGCGCTCGAGAGCGCGTTATACAGCTCTTTCCGGTTACAGGTAGCCAGGTCGCAGCCGAATTCGGCGTGCAGGATGCCGTCCACTTCCGCTAAAAACTTCTTCTTTTCAAATTTCATGTTGTCCTCTCATGCCGCGCGGGCAGGCCGTGCGCACTTTTGTATGATTTTTGACTGACCTACCCATTTTACACAACGGCTTTGAAAAAGTCAATGCAAAATTCTTCCATTCCGCAATTTTTTCTCTTCTTTTTCACACAAAAAATGCCCCTGATTTCGTGAGCGCTCCCATCGCGCGGCGGCTCTGCACGGCGTTTATATATTTTTTCATGCCTATGTGTGAGAAAGTCCTTGAAAAATACTTTCCGATGTGATATAATGTATGTAATTATGCGCTATTTTGCTCATTTTGTGTTTTTTTACGACGAAAGAAGCGCTCTCAGGAGGTAACGGATGGAAAATTGTGAAGCGTGCGGAACGCCCGAACAGGCCGCAAAGTTAAAGGCCGTCATCGAGGAGTCCAAGAGCACGCCGGGATGTCTCATGCACATCCTGCAGGAGGCGCAGGGGATCTACGGATTCCTGCCCATGAGCGTCCAGAAGACGATCGCGGAGGGTTTGGGCATTTCGCTCTCCGAAGTGTACGGCGTCGTGACGTTCTACTCGCAGTTCTCGCTCAAACCCAAGGGCAAGCACCGCATCAGCGTGTGCCTCGGCACCGCTTGCTATGTGAAGGGGTCGGATAAGATCCTTTCCGAGATCGAGAAGGAGCTCGGCATCGCCTGCGGCGAATGCACGAAGGACGGGCTCTTCTCCATCGACAGCTGCCGCTGCGTCGGCGCCTGCGGCCTCGCGCCCGTCATGATGATCGGCGAAGAGGTGTACGGGAAACTCACGCCCGAGTCCGTCAAGGGCATTCTCGACAAATACCGCAAGGAGGAAAACGCATGAGCACGCACGAACACATCACCACCGCGCAGCTGGACGAGATCCGCGCGCGCAAGCATGACCTCATCGCCATCCGCCGCGCCGTTCAGGAGCAGGCGGAGAAGATCGCAGAGCACTCCACCTACCGCAAGCAGGTGCTCGTCTGCGGCGGTACGGGCTGCACGTCCTCTCACTCCATGAAGGTCATCGAGCAGCTCGAGAAGTCCTTAAAGGAGAACAACATCGACGACGTCATCGTCGTCAAGACGGGCTGCTTCGGCCTCTGCGCCCTCGGCCCCATCATGATCGTCTATCCCGAGGGCGCGTTCTACGCCCAGATGACGCCCGAACACGCCAAGACCGTCGTCGAACAGCACCTTGTCAAGGGCGGGCACATCGTCAAGGAGCTCCTCTACCAGGGCACCGTGCACGAGGACGGCTCCATCATTCCCTTCGGCGAGACGCCCTTCTATAAGAAGCAGATGCGTATCGCGCTCCGCAACTGCGGCCTCATCGCGGCGGAGGATATCGAGGAGGCCATCGCGGCGGGCGACTATGCCGCGCTCGAGAAGGTGCTCACCTCCATGACGCCCGACGACGTCATCAACGAGATGCTCGCCTCCGGCCTTCGCGGCAGGGGCGGCGCGGGCTTCCCCACGGGCAGAAAGTGGTCGTTTGCAAAGGCTTCCCCCGGCGACATCAAGTACGTCTGCTGCAACGCTGACGAGGGCGACCCCGGCGCGTTCATGGACCGCTCCGTCCTCGAGGGCGACCCCCACTGCGTGCTCGAGGCCATGACCATCGCAGGCTATGCCATCGGCGCGCATCAGGGCTATATCTATGTGCGTGCAGAGTACCCCGTCGCCGTCCAGCGCCTCCGCATCGCCATCGACCAGGCGCATGAGTACGGCCTTCTCGGCAAGAATATCTTGGGACTCGAGTTTGACTTCGATATCGAGATCCGTCTCGGCGCGGGCGCGTTCGTCTGCGGCGAGGAGACGGCGCTCATGACGAGTATCGAGGGCCACCGCGGCGAGCCTCGTCCCCGTCCCCCCTTCCCCGCCGTCAAGGGCCTGTTCGGCAAGCCCACCATCTTGAACAACGTCGAGACGTGGGCGAACGTCAACCCCATCATCATGCGGGGCGCGAAGTGGTTCTCCTCCATCGGTACGGAGACCTCGCCCGGCACCAAGGTGTTCGCGCTCGGCGGCAAGATCACCAACGTCGGCCTCGTGGAAGTTCCCATGGGCACCACTTTGCGCGAGATCGTCGAAGAGATCGGCGGCGGCATCCCCAACGGGAAGAAGTTCAAGGCGGCCCAGACGGGCGGTCCTTCGGGCGGCTGTATCCCCGCGGAGTGCATCGACACCCCCATCGACTACGACTCCCTGCTCGCCATCGGCTCGATGATGGGCAGCGGCGGCATGATTATCCTCGACGAGGACACCTGCATGGTGGACATCGCCAAGTTCTACCTCGAATTCACCGCGGACGAGAGCTGCGGCAAATGCACCCCCTGCCGCATCGGCACCAAGCGCCTTCTGCAGCTCCTCACGAAGATCACGGAGGGCAAGGGCGAGCCCGAGGACATCGTCAAGATCGAGGAACTTGCGGCGCACATGAAGCAGTCCTCCCTCTGCGCCCTCGGCCAAAGCGCGCCCAACCCCGTGCTCTCGACGCTCCGCTACTTCCGCAAGGAATACGAGGAGCACATCATCGAGAAGAAGTGCTCGGCGGGCGTGTGCAAGGCGCTCATGACCTATTACATCATTCCCGACAAGTGCAAGGGCTGCACGCTTTGCGCGCGCAACTGCCCCGTCAAGGCGATCACGGGCTCCGTCAAGCAGCCGCACGTCATCGACACGAGCAAGTGCGTCAAGTGCGGGCTGTGCATGGCCAACTGTAAGTTCGGCGCCATCGTGAGAAAGTGAGGTGCATCATGCAAGCAAAAATGGTAAATTTAAAGATCAATAATATTTCCGTCTCCGTGCCGGAGGGAACGACCATCCTCGAGGCCGCACGCAAGGCGCACATCGAGATCCCCACCCTCTGCTATCTGAAGGACGTCAGCTGCGTCGGCTCCTGCCGCATGTGCCTCGTCGAGGCCACGGGCGCGAGAGGGCTCGTCGCCGCGTGCGTCTACCCCGTTTCGGAGGGCATGGAGGTGCGCACCAACACCGAAAAGTGCCGCCAGAGCCGCAAGATGACCCTCGAGCTCATCCTCTCCAAGCACAAGAAGAAGTGCCTCTCCTGCGAGAGAAACCACAACTGCGAACTCCAGAAGCTCTCCCTCGGCTACAGCGTCGATGAGGACCGCTTCAAGGGCGAGGACTTCGTGCTCCCCATCGATACCTCGACGCCCTATGTCGTGCGCGACAACGACAAGTGCATCAATTGCATGCGCTGCGTCGCCGCCTGCCAGAAGCAGCACATCAACGCCATCGGCCCCATCGGCAGAGGCTTCCACGTGCACATCGGCTCGGCGTTCGACATGCCCCTCTCCGAATCGGTGTGCGTGGGCTGCGGACAGTGCATCGTCGCCTGCCCCGTCGGCGCGCTCTCCGAGAACTCCACCATCGAGGACGTGTGGAAGGCGCTCTCCGACCCCTCCAAGCAGGTCGTGTTCTTCACGGCGCCTTCCGTCCGCGCGACGCTCGGCGAGGCCTTCGATATGCCCGTCGGCACCAACGTCGAGGGCAAGATGGTCGCCGCCATCCGCCGTCTCGGCCCCGAGCACGTCTTCAACATGGACGTCACGGCCGACCTCACCATCATGGAGGAGGCGAGCGAGCTCATCAACCGCATCAAGACGGACAAGCCCATGCCCATGTTCACCTCCTGCTGCCCCGCATGGATCAAGTTCGTTGAGCAGCGTCACCCCGAGATGATCCCCCACCTCTCCACGTGCAAGTCGCCCCAGCAGATGTTCGGCGCGCTCTTAAAGAGCTATTGGTGCGAGAAGAACGGCATCGACCCCAAGAATCTGTACGTCGTGAGCGTCATCCCCTGCACGGCCAAGAAGTACGAGTGCACGCGCGAGGAGATGAAGGACGACGTGGATGCGGCCATCACCACGCGCGAACTTGCACGCATGATCAAGACGGCGGGCATCAAGTTTGCCGAACTTCCCGACGAGGAATTCGACAACCCGTTCGCAACGGCAACGGGCGGCGGCACCATCTTCGGCGCGACGGGCGGCGTCATGGAGGCGGCCCTCCGCACGGCTGCCCACATGCTGGACGGCAGCTTTGAAGTGCTCGATTTCTTCGCGGTCCGCGGCACCAACCCCATCAAGGAGGCGACTTACCTCGTCGCGGGCAACACCATCCGCGTCGCGGTCGCGAGCGGCCTTGCGAATGCCGAGACCATCATCCGTCAGATCGAGTCGGGAGAGAAGAAGTACGACTTCGTCGAGATCATGGCGTGCCCGGGCGGGTGCGTCAACGGCGGCGGCCAGCCCACCCTTTCGGACAGCGTCCGCAACAACGTGGAGCTCAAGGAGACGCGCGCCAAAGCGCTCTACACCTCAGACACCAAGAATGCGCTTCGCCGCAGTTCGGATTCGCCCGTGATGGACGTCATCTACAACGACTACTTCGGCTTCCCCAACAGCCACAAGGCGCACGAAATTTTGCACACGCACTACCACGCAGACAAGCGTATTTAAGTTGCATTTTTCGGGATAAAAAAGAGAGCACGGGATTCCGTGCTCTCTTTTTGTTTTTGCGGGCGACGTACTGATGGCCGGCGATGGTCAGATGACCGTCTTCCATGCGCCCCAGCTGCCCGAGGAATAGTTGCGGATGCGGATGGCGCAGTCGCTCTTTTCGGAGATGGCGAGCTGGGTGATGTAGTCCCCGTCGTCCGCATGCGAGAAGGTCATGAGGAACCAACGGCAGTTGGAGGCAGTGTTGGACGAGGACGTGGGCGCGTTGGTGCAGGGGTCTGCGGACGAGCCCGAGACGTAATAACAGCCCGTATCGTCGAGCGTGTTGAAGTCGACGCCGCTCTGCTCCGTCCCGTTGAGCGGGAACTGCCGCTCGTTGCGCACGTTGTTGATGCCAAGATCGAACTTGCTGATGATGACATCGCCCGTCAGTCCGTTGACGGAGGAGACCGCAGCTGCGGCAGGCAGGTCCTCGAGGTCGTTGTAGGAGCCCGTGAGCGCGACATCCGCAAGGCCTAAGGTGTATTTTGTGATGATGACATCGCCCGTCTCCCCGTTGACGGAAGTCACCGCAGCGGTCGGGATCGTGGGCTTATCCTCGAGGTCCTCATACGAGCCCGTGAGAGCGACGTCCGCAAGACCCAGCCCATACTTACTGATGATGACATCGCCCGTCTCGCCGTTGACGGAGGTGACGGCGGCCGCGGCGGGCTTATCGACGAGGTCGTCGTACGAACCCGTGAGCGCGACGTCGGCGAGGCCTAAGGTGTATTTTGTGATGATGACGTCGCCCGTCTCGCCGTTGACAGACGTGACGGCAGCCGCGGCGGGCTTATCGACGAGGTCGTCGTACGAACCCGTGAGCGCAACATCGGCAAGCCCTAAGGTGAATTTTGTGATAATGACGTCGCCCGTCTCGCCGTTGACGGAGGTCACCGCACCCCCGCCCACCGAAGTCGGCTTGTCGGTGAGGTCGTTGTAAGAGCCTGTGAGCGCGACGTCCGCAAGGCCCAGATCGTACTTGCTGACGATGACATCGCCCGTCTCCCCGTTGACGGAAGTGACCGCAGCCGCGGCGGGCAGGTCCTCGAGGTCGTTGTAAGAGCCCGTGAGCGCGACGTCGGCGAGCCCTAAGGTGAATTTTGTGATGATGACGTCGCCCGTCTCCCCGTTGACAGACGTGACGGCGGCCGCGGCGGGTTTATCGACGAGATCGTCGTACGAACCCGTGAGTGCGACGTCCGCAAGGCCGAGGTCATACTTGCTCACGATGACGTCGCCCGTCTCCCCGTTGACGGAGGTCACCGCGCCGCTGCTTCCGCCCGCAATGCCCGTGATGGCGGTGAGCGTGGTGCCGTCAAAGTAGCAGAGCGTATAGCCGCTCTCCTCCTTGCGGAAAAAGAGGCCGCCGTCCGCGAGAGTCGAGGAGGGCTGGGTCTGCCCCGTGGTGCCCATCTCGATGATGTGCTTGCCGCCCGTCACGAAGCCGTAGGCATTGACGTCCACGGAGGAGTAGCTCCCCGGCGTCACCTTCTGCGAGAGCACCGAGAAGTCGTACTCGTTCAGAAGGTCCAAGATCTGTTCATGGAGCGAGGCAGGCGGGGCCTCGTCGGGCTCACAGTACGCTCCCGCGAGGATACGGAAGCGGACGAAGGAGCTCGCGATGCGCTTGCCGTTGCCGTCCGAGGAATAAACGCCCACGAGCGCGGTGTCGCACCCCTCCGACGTGACGGCGGGCATGTCGCAGTCGGTGCCCGTGAAGAGCTGCTCACGGCAGCCGCCCGCCCACAGGACGACCGCGACGCGCTGGGGATAATCCGCCCACTCGCTGTCGAAATCAAAGTGCAGGCGGTAACTCTGTTCATTGAAAGAGACGATGTCGGAAAAGTCGCTCTCGGCGTGCTTTTCCCTCACCCTGATGGTGATGTTGGCCATAAATTTTCCTCCCGATATCTTTGCCTCCATCGTAGCACGATTCGGGAAAAATTGGGCGTTACATGACAAAAACCGCGGAAATTTCCGCGGTCTTGTCGGTTTTTGAAGGGCTTTAAACGCGAACTTCGCCCGTTGCGCCGAGGACGGCGCGGTACTTTTCGAGGATGGGATCGATCTCGTTCTCGATGAATTCCACCGTCTGATGAGGGGCTCTGCCGATGAAGTTCTTGGCTTCGAGGATGCTGTCGAGCTTATCGTGCGCGGCGTTGAAGAGCGGGTCCTTGCGGATGCGGTCGAGAAGGTCGTTCTCCCCGCCGTTCACCTTGACGTTCGCGCCCGCCTCCTGCGAGAGTTCGCGGATGCGCTCGTGCAGCACCTGCCTGTCCCCCCCTGCCTTGACGCACTCCATCATGATGTTCTCGGTCGCCATGAAGGGAAGCTCCTGCGCGATGTGCTTTGCGATGACCTTGTCATACACGACGAGGTTCTCCGCAACGTTCATGTAGATGGTGAGGACGGCGTCTGCGGTGAGGAAGGCCTGCGCGTTGACGATGCGGCGGTTTGCCGAGTCGTCGAGGGTGCGCTCGAACCACTGCGTCGATGCCGTGACCGCCGAGTTCATGGGGAGCGAGATGAGGTAGCGCGCGAGCGAGCCCATGCGCTCCGAACGCATCGGGTTGCGCTTGTAGGCCATCGCCGAGGAACCCACCTGCGTCTTTTCGAAGGGCTCCTCCACCTCCTTCATGTGCTGCAGAAGGCGGATGTCGTTCGAGAATTTGTAGGCGCTCTGAGCGATCTGCGAGAGGACGCAGAGGACGTTGTAGTCGAATTTTCTCGGGTAGGTCTGCCCGGTGACGCCGTACACCTTGTCGTAGCCCATCTTCTTGACGACGCGCTTTTCGAGCTCCTTGACCTTGTTCTCGTCGCCGTCAAAGAGTTCCAAAAAGCTTGCCTGCGTGCCCGTCGTGCCCTTGACGCCGCGCAGCTTGAAGTGCGCCTTGAGGTTCTGCAGGCTCTCGTAGTCGAGCATGAGGTCCTGCAGCCAGAGCGTCGCCCTCTTCCCCACGGTGGTGAGCTGAGCGGGCTGAAGGTGGGTGTAACCGAGCGTCGGGAGATCCTTATACTTGAGGGCGAAGGTGCGGAGCTTGTCCATGACGTTGACGAGCTTGTTCTCGATGATATCGAGGCCGTCGTGCATGATGATGAGCTCGGAATTGCAGTCCACGAAACAGCTCGTGGCGCCCAAATGGATGATGCCCTTTGCGGAGGGAGCGACGTCGCCGAACGCCGCGACGTGCGCCATGACGTCGTGCCGCTTCTGGCGCTCGTACTCCTCGGCGCGCTCGTAGTCGATGTCGTCGATGTGCGCCTTCAGCTCGTCCACCTGCTCCTGCGTGATGGGAAGGCCGAGCTCCATCTCGCTCTCGGCGAGGGCGACCCACAGCTTTCTCCACAGGCGGAAGCGCTTCTCGTCACCAAAGTTGATGAGCATCTCGCGGCTCGCATAGCGGGTGGTCAGGGGGTTCTCATAGAATAGTTTGTCAGACATAATACTCTCCTAAAGTCCAAAAAACGAAAGTTTGATACCAATTATGTCAGACATAATCAGTATATTGCATTGTTTCAGACGATTTTTTCAGGTTCGGGGTAGGTTTCGCCGAAGGTCTCCGTCGTCACCTTCTTCATGCGCTGCTCCTTTAAGGGCTTGTCGCGGAAGTCGGTCTCAGTCGTTGCGATGGCGTCCACCGCTTCCATCCCCTCGATGACCTTGCCGAAGGCGGCGTACTGGCCGTCGAGATAGGGAGCTGCGGCGTGCATCACGAAGAACTGCGAGCCCGCCGAGTCGGGGTGCTGCGCACGCGCCATGGAGAGGACGCCGCGCTCATGGCGGATGGGATTTTCAAAGCCGTTCGCTTTGAACTCCCCTTTGATGTGGTAGCCCGGGCCGCCCGTGCCGACGCCCTTGGGGTCTCCCCCCTGGATCATGAAGCCTTCGATGACGCGGTGAAAGATGATGCCGTCATAGAAGCCCTTTTGGACGAGCGAGAGGAAGTTCCTCACAGTGTTGGGAGCGAGCTCGGGATAGAGCTCGGCGCGGAAGACGGAGCCGTCCTCCATTTCAAACGTGACGATGGGATTCATAGTATCTCCTTATTTTAAATCGGAATATTTTTCGATGACGGTGCCCGCCTCCGAGAAGAGCTGCATGGAGAACTCGTCGGGGTAGCCTTCGTCGTAGACGACGCGTTTGATGCCTGCGTTGATGATCATCTTCGCGCAGATGACGCAGGGCTGATGGGTGCAGTATAAAGTCGCGCCCATGATGTTGATGCCGTACTTGGCGGCCTGGATGATGGCGTTCTGCTCCGCGTGGACGCCGTAGCACAGCTCCGCGCGCGTGCCGCTGGGGATCGCAAGCTTCTCGCGAAGGCACTCCCCTTTCTCCATACACGAGGGAATGCCCGCAGGTGCACCGTTGTAGCCCGTCGTCATGACGCGCTTGTCGCGCACGATGACCGCGCCCACCTTGCGGCGAAAACAGCTCGCCCATCCGCCGACGTGGTGTGCAAGTTCCATGAAGCGTTCATCCCATTTATCCATCCTGTATCCCCCTTTGAGCCAAAAGGCCGCTTTTTAACCAAATTATAGCGATTTTTTCGGGGAAAGTCAACCTCCCTTGCATATCCCTCGGCAATGCGCGCGAAAAATCAGGAAAAAATTGCCAAAAAATCGGCACATCTCCGTTTGAGCGCACTTCGGGGGCGTTTATAATAGAAGGGAAAAAGGCAGAAAGCCAAATTCGGCGAACTTTTCGCCGTCTTTCAAGGAGGTCAGTATGAACATCAAACCATTGTTCGACAAGGTCGTCGTCGAAGCGGCGAATGTCGAAGAGAAGACGAAGAGCGGGTTTATCCTCCCCGCATCGGCGCAGGAGAAGCCGCAGACGTGCGTGGTCGTTGCAGTCGGCCCCGGCGGTGTCATCGACGGCAAAGAAGTCACCATGCAGGTGAAGGTCGGCGACAAGGTGCTCTGCTCCAAGTATGCAGGCACGGACTTTAAGGTGGACGGCAAGGAATTCACCATCATCAAGCAGAGCGATATCCTCGCCATCGTCGAGGACTAACATTTAAAAGGAGTTTTGTGTTATGGCAAAGCAGATCAAATACGGAGACGACGCAAGAAAGGCGCTTGAAAAGGGTGTGAACACCCTTGCAGATACGGTTAAAATCACGCTCGGGCCCAAGGGCCGCAACGTGGTGCTCGACAAGAAGTTCGGGTCCCCCCTCATCACCAATGACGGTGTGACCATCGCAAAGGAGATCGAACTCCCCGATCCCTTCGAGAACATGGGTGCGCAGATCGTCAAGGAAGTTTCCACCAAGACCAACGACGTCGCAGGCGACGGCACCACGACGGCTGTGCTTTTGGCACAGGCCATCATCCGCGAGGGCCTCAAGAACCTCGCAGCGGGCGCCAACCCCATCATCCTGAGAAAGGGCATCGAGAAGGCAGTCGACGCGGCAGTTGCGCAGCTCCGCTCCATCTCCAAGAAGGTCGAGGGCAAGAAGGCCATCTCGCAGGTCGCCTCCATTTCCGCGGGCGATGAGACGGTCGGCGAACTCATCGCAAACGCGATGGAGATCGTCGGCAAGGACGGCGTCATCACCGTCGAGGAAGGCAAGAGCACGACGACCGAGCTTACGACGGTCGAGGGCATGCAGTTCGACAGAGGCTACGCTTCCGCGTACATGGTCACCAACACCGAGAAGATGGAGGCCGTGCTCGACAGCCCCTACATTCTCATCACCGATAAGAAGATCTCCAATCTTCAGGAGATCCTGCCCATCGTCGAGCCCCTCGCGCAACAGGGCGCACGCCTCCTCATCATTGCGGAGGACGTCGAGGGCGACGCGCTTGCCGCACTCATCGTCAACAAGCTCAAGGGCGTGTTCAACTGCGTGGCAGTCAAGGCGCCCGGCTTCGGCGACAGGAGAAAGGCGATGCTCGAGGATATCGCAGTCCTCACGGGCGGTACCGTGGTGAGCTCCGATCTCGGGTATGAGTTCAAGGATGTGACGACGGATATGCTCGGCAGAGCTAACCAGGTCAAGGTCGACAAGGACAACACCACCATCATCGACGGTGCGGGCGACAAGGAAGCCATCAAGGCACGCGTTGCCTCCATCAAGGCGCAGATCGAAGTCACGACCTCCGACTACGACAGAGAAAAACTCCAGGAGCGCCTTGCAAAGCTTGCGGGCGGCGTTGCAGTCATCAACGTCGGCGCTGCGACCGAAGTCGAGATGAAGGAGAAGAAGCTCCGCATCGACGATGCCCTCGCTGCAACGAGAGCGGCTGTCGAGGAAGGCTTCGTCCCCGGCGGCGGCAGTGCACTCCTTTCGTGCGTGCCCGTCATCAAGCAGCTCGTCTCTACCCTTGAGGGCGACGAGAAGACGGGTGCCGCCATCATCCTGAAGGCGTGCGAGGAGCCCGTCCGTCAGATCGCCGCAAACGCAGGGTTGGACGGCTCGGTCATCGTCGAGAAGATCCTCGCAAAGGGCGATGCAAACTTCGGCTTCGATGCGCTCAAGAACGTCTACACCGACATGGAAGAGAGCGGCATCATCGACCCCACCAAGGTCACGCGCTCGGTACTCCAGAATGCGGCGTCCGTTGCGTCCACGCTGCTCACGACCGAGTCCATCGTCACCGATATCCCCACCCCTCCCGCTGCACCCGCTCCCGCGAACGGCGGCATGGACGGCATGTATTGATGAATGAACCCCTCCTTTGAATAAATGATGAAGCGCCGCCTAAGGCTTAAAGCCTTAGGCGGCGCTTTTGTTTTGGGGGCGCGCCGCGGCTTCTGCCGCGGCGCGCCCCGCCATATTTTAAGTTACTTTCCGAACATGATGCGTTCGCTTGAGAGCATCTTTGCCGTGAGGAAGATGAAGAGCGCGGTGAATGCGAGGTTGACGGCGATGGAGATGAGCCCCATCACGAGCGCCGCCCCGTCCTCTAAGATGCGCTGAATGGCGACGACTGTGCCGAGCACGGGGATACAGCACACCCAATCGCCGATGCCGGATACGAACGTCGAGACGAGCGAGAGCACCATGACGACGATCATGATGACGCCCGAATAGGAGGACGCCTCCTTCACCGACTTCGCATATGTCGAGATGACGGTCATCGCCGAGACGATGAGTGGCACGATGGAAACGATGAGGCCGAGAAGGAGCAGATAGTCGCCGAACGCGTACTCGACGAACACGCCGCCGAGCTCCATTCCCATGAGCTGCGGCATACTCAGGGCTATCCCTAAGAAGCTCGAGAGCGCGCCGATCGCCGCGATACACGAGAGCGGAATGACCTTGCCGAGGGCGATGTCCGAACGGCGCACCGAGGTGACAAGAATGGTCGCGAGCGTGCCCCGCTCCTTCTCCCCCGCCACCGATTCGAGCGTGATGCTCATGCAGGACGAGAAGATGAGCGTGACGACGAGGAAGGGCAAGAGCCCGCCGAGGACGGACATGATGACTTCGGACGTCGACGAGAAGTCGTACTGCGCGTCTCCGAGGTTGACGTCGAACGCGTTGGAGATGCTCCCCTCGTAGGCGGAAAGGAGCGACGTCGCCGCCGTGTAGAAGGCGGAACTCGTATCATCCGCCGAACGGTAGAAGATCTCCACCTGCGGCGCGGGCAGGCCGCTTGAAGGGTCGTAGGAAGCGACTGCGTTGTCGAAGTCCTCGGAGAAGGAGATGAGCGCGGTGACGTTTCCCTGTTTGACCTCCTCGAGCGCGGCGTCCTTATCGTCGGTGTGCGTCAGGGTGAGTTCCTCGCCGAAGGTGGTCTCAAAGAGCGCCTCGACGGCGGCGGACTCTCCTAAGACGAGGACGTTGTAGTCGTGCGTCTGCGGCCTGTCCCAGATGAGTCCGCCCATCAGCGAGTAGATGAGATAGATGAGAACACCCGGCAAAATGAGCGTGATGATGAGCTTGGGGTCGCCGAAGAAGCGGCGGAATTCCTTTTGAATGAGCGCCTTGAGTTTCATACCGTCTCCCCCTTGATGCCCTCGTAAATTTCAAAGAACTTGTCCTCAATGGACTTGCCTTCGCAGAGTTCTTCGAGCGTGCCCTCCGCCGCCATGCGACCGTCGATGATGATGCCCACGCGGTCGCACAGTTTTTCGACGAGCGAAAAGATGTGCGTCGAGAGAAGGATGCTCTTCCCCATCGCCTTGAGTTCGAGAAGGAAGTCGGTGACGACTTTGGCGGTGAGGACGTCGAGGCCGTTGGTCGGCTCGTCGAAGATGACGACTTCGGGGTCGTGCACGATGGCGACGACGAGCGACACCTTTTGCAGCATGCCCGTCGAGAGGTCACTCACCTTGACCTCCGCAAAACGGTCGATGCCGAAGCGCGCAAAGAGCTCTTCCTTTCGCTCGGCGAGCATCGCCTTGTCCACGCCGTGCATCGCGCCGAAAAAGTCAAAGAGATAGCTCGGGGTAAAGAATCCCTCGAGCTTCAACTCACTTGTCATAAAGCCTATTTTGTCGCGCACCTTCTCGCCCTCTTTGAGAACAGAACACCCACCGACGAAGGCGTCGCCCGCGTCGGGTCTGATGAGGGTGGAGAGGATGCGGAGGGTGGTCGTCTTGCCCGCGCCGTTGGGCCCGAGCAGGCCGTAAATTTCCCCGCGGTAGGCGGAGAAGGAGAGGCCGTCGACAGCCACCTTGAGCTTTTGGGAAGTCTTTTCGATCTTCCGCTGCTTTTCGGAGAGCGTGAAGGTCTTTCTGAGCCCCTCCGCCTTCACAATGGCAGTTTCTTCCATAAATACTCCTTAGTTTTTGTCTGTATCGGAAACGTCCTCAGCGGGAGCGGTCTTCGCAATGCGGGCCGTGTAGATGAGCGATGCGGCGACGACAATGACAAGGAGCGCCAAGAGCACGATGAGGGCGATGTAGTCGAGTTTCAGGCAGGAGAAGAGGATCGCGGAGATGCCGCTCAAAACCCCTGCAAGAAAGAAGAGCATGCCCGAGAAGCGGTTGGCTTTCTCCCAGACGTAGTCGCTTGAAAGCGTCGCCTTGGTGCGGAGGCCGAACCACTTGTTTCTCTTTGCGACGGGCATATAGTTCCCGAGCACCATGATGAGAATGGAAATGGGCAGAAGAACGATGGCGGCGAAGGGAAAGCCGAGTTTGTCGCCGAGCTCCAATCCCATGGCGGCGAAGGCGAAGAACACCCAGCCGAGGACGGCGAGCACCGCTCCCACCGCGACGAGCACGATGTTGATGACGCGGGCGTGTTTGAACTCCTTGAGGGCAGTCAGCCAGAGCCCCGCCGAGACGAGCGCCGCGGCGGCGGGCAGGGAGATGAACACCCAGGGACTGCCGAGGCGGTCGACGACGCCCTCGAAGTTGAAGTGGACGGCAACTTCTTGGGGGAGCAGCGCAATGCCCACGGCAAAGGCGATGAGGCTCAAAAGCGAGAGCACCGTGTAGAGGATGGCCGTTTTGAGATGGTTCATATACTTCTCCTTAATGGCGTTTTTTATCCGATCGGTCGAGAAGGGAGGAAAGAGAGCGCATCATGTCCTCGATGACCGTCGTGTTGAGGTGATAGACGATGGTCTGCGCGCGGCGCTCGCCCGTGATGAGGCCGCACTCCTTGAGGACGGCGATATGGTGCGAGACGGTCGCCGCCGAGAGGGAAAATTGGTCGGCAAGCTCCCCCGCCGTGTGCGGACGCAATTTCAGGAGGTCCAGAATTTCCCGCCGCGTCTTATCCGCCAGCGCTTCCCATACGTTCTTCATCCCGACCTCTTTGTCTTTCGAATTTCATCAAAATAAGCGTACCATACATTTCGACATTTGTCAACCCCTCATCTGCATTTTATTTCGACGAATTTCTAAATAGCGATGTAGACGTGAATTTCTTTACCATGAGCATAAATAAACACCTCTCTTCTTCGTTATTGCTATTGACAAAACCTATATACTATGGTATGATAGCGGCGAATCTATGATAACAGGAGATAACAGAATATGAACTACGACCCCGCGAAGTTTCCGAAGTGTACGGTCCCCGCGGCGGAAGTCACGCGGCTTAAGGCCCTCGGCTTTCTGCGCGACAAGACGACCGCCGACTGCTTCAATGTGCGCGTCATCACGGTGAACGGCAAAATTACGTCCGAAGAGATGGCGGTCATCTCGGAGGCCGCGAAAAAGTTCGGCGACGGCGAGATCGCCATGACTGTGCGTTTAACCTGCGAAATTCAGCGCGTCCCCTATGCGAGCGCGGATGCCCTCATGGCATTTTTGAAGGAGCACGGCCTCGAGACGGGCGGCACGGGCGCGAAGGTCCGCCCCGTCACCTCCTGCAAGGGCACGACCTGCCAGTACGGCCTCATCGACACGTTCGCCCTCTCCAAGAAGCTCCATACCCTGTTCTACGAGGGATACAGAAGCGTTGCGCTCCCCCACAAGTTCAAGATCGCAGTCGGCGGCTGCCCCAACAACTGCGTCAAGCCCGACCTCAACGACATCGGCATCATCGGCCAACGTACCCCCGTTCCCCTCTCCGACAAGTGCAGGGGGTGCAACATCTGTGTCAAGGAGTGCCCCATTCATTCGGCGACCCTCGTCGACAAGAAATTCGTGCATGACCCTTCGACCTGCAACAACTGCGGCAGGTGCGTGAAGGCGTGCCCGTTCGGCGCCATCGACTGTGTGGACGGCTACAAGGTCTACATCGGCGGCAGATGGGGCAAGCGCGTCGCGCAAGGGAAGGCTTTGAGCGTCCTCCTTCACTCCGAGGAAGAAGTTATCAAGATGGTGGAAAAGGCCATCCTCTTCTTCAAGGCGTACGGCACGAAGGGCGAACGCTTTGCAGACGTCGTCAACCGCATCGGGTTCGAGGAGACCGAACACATTCTCCTCGCCGACGATCTGCTCCAAAAGAAGGATGAAATACTTTCAAAATAAATTTATTGCAGCTTTGACCCTCGCGGCCGTCGGCGCCCTCTCTCTGGGGACGCTCTTCGACTGCACCCAAAATCAGGACGACCCCATTGATGTTCCCCAAGACCCCTCCGGCTATTCCGTGAGCTTCACGGACAGCACGGGGAAGGAGTTCACCCTCATGGAGGAACCCAAGCGCGTCGCGGTGCTCTTCTCCTCGTTTGCGGAACTTTGGCAGCTCGCGGGAGGCGAGGTCGCCGTCACCGTGGGCGAGAGCGTGGAGCGCGGGTTCGTTCCCGACGGCACCCCTCTCGTCGACGACGGCGCGGGCAAGAAGATCGATTTGGAGCGGCTTCTCATCGAAGAGCCCGACCTCGTCATCTGCTCGGGCGACATCGCGGCGCAGGCAGAGACCGCCGAGACCTTAAATTCGCTTTCGATCCCCGCGGCGCAGTTTGTCGTGGAGAGCTTTTCAGACTATCTCAATGTGCTTGAGACATTCACCGACATCACGGGAGATAAGGAGGCCTACGAGACATACGGCACGGCGCAGAAGGCGGAGATCGACCAAATTCTTGAGGAGAACCGATTCGAGGGCATCGACATCCTCTTTATCCGCGCGGGTTCTTCGGCGCGCTCGGTGAAGGCGAAGACTTCGGAGGACCACTTCGCCGCGGAGATGCTCAAGGAGCTGGGCACGCGCAACATCGCGGACGACTCCCTCATCGCGGACGCCGTCGTCTCGGACACCCTCTCCATTGAGTATATTCTTCAGGAGGACCCCGACTACATCTTCTTCACGGCGATGGGCGACGAGGCGGCCTCGCAGAGTTTCGTCTCTGAAATGCTCCAAGAGGACGCGTGGAAGGAACTTACTGCCGTAAGATGCGAGAACTACAGCTATCTTTCCAAAGAGCTCTTCCATTTCAAACCCAACGGACGGTGGGCGGAGGCCTATCAGACGCTCGTCGACCTTCTCAAAGGTATTACATGACGACAAAAAAACGAAACTTCATCGTCTTTTTCGGCGCGGCGGCGCTCCTTCTTGCCGCCGCCTTTTTTTCGTTGCGGTTCGGCAGCGTCGCCCTCACCCCCGACGAGTTCTGGGGCGGCATGTTCTTCCGCGAGGGCTATAAGACGTACACCGCCATCTTCTACTCCTCGCGGCTTCCGAGAACGCTGGGAGCCATTCTCGCCGGCATCGCCTTTTCGCAGGCGGGCACGCTCCTGCAGCGGGTGACGGACAACCCCCTCGCCTCGCCGAGCATCCTCGGCATCAATGCGGGCGCGGGATTTGCGGTGCTCCTGATGCTCGTGTGCTTCCCCCTCGCCTACGGGGCGCTCCCCCTCGCCGCGTTCGTCGGGGCGATCGTTGCGACCTTCCTCATTTTAGGCGTGGCGCGGTCGGCGGGCATGAGCCGCGTCGTCATCGTGCTTGCGGGCGTGGCCCTCTCGGCGCTCTTTCAGGCGGGTATCTCCTTTCTCTCCGTCGTCGATCCCGATGCGCTCGCGTCCTACGTCGACTTCTCGGTGGGCGGGCTCCACGGCGTGACGACAGACGATCTGATCGTCCCCGCCGTCATCATCGTCGTGTGCCTTGCGGTGAGCCAGCTGCTCTCGCGGAAACTCGCGCTCTTCTGCCTCGGCGATACCCTCGCGCAGAGCCTCGGCGTGTCGGTGAAACGAGTGCGGCTCATAAGCCTCATCGCGGCGGCGGCATCTGCGGCGGCGGCCGTCTCCTTTACGGGCCTCATCGGGTTCGTCGGGCTCATCGTGCCCCACTGTGCACGCTCGCTCACGAAGGGCAACATGCGCGGGGAACTGTGTCTTGCGCCCATTCTCGGGGCGACGCTGCTGCTCCTCGCAGACCTCCTCGCCCGCACGCTCTTCGCCCCGACGGAGATCCCCGTGGGCGTATTCACGGCGCTTTTGGGCGTGCCCTTCTTCCTGGCGCTCGTTTTAAGGAGGAAGAGCCATGTTTGAAGTCTCCCTCTCGGCCGCCTACGGTAAGCGCAAGATCTTGGACGAGGTGCAATTCTCCCTCCCGAGCGGCGTCACCGCGCTCCTGGGGCGCAACGGCTGCGGGAAGTCGACGCTCTTAAATTGCATCGCGGGCGCGCTCCCCTGCAAGGGCAGCATGAAATTAGAGGGCGAAGAACTCACCGCCCTTCCCGCGCGGGAGCGGGCAAAGCGCATCGGCATCCTCCCGCAGATCTTGCCCTCGCCCGATTTGCCTGCCGAGGAAGTCGTCTCCTTCGGGAGAAGCCCCTTCTCGACGCGGCTTTCGAAGGACGAGAAGGAGAACGTCCTCTCCGTCATGCGAAAGCTCGGCATCGAGGAGCTTCGGGAGCGGCGGGTCTCCACGCTCTCGGGCGGCGAGCGGCAGAAGGTGTTCTTTGCGATGCTGCTCGTGCAGGACGCGCCCTTGATGCTTCTCGACGAGCCGACGACGTACATGGATCTCCCCTTCAAGAGCGTGTTCTTCGGCGTCCTGAAGGAACTCGCAGAAAAGGGCAAGACGGTGATGCTCGTCTCGCACGACCTTTCGGACGGAATTCAGACGGCGGAGAATGTGCTTTTGTTGGAGGACGGCCATATCTCCTTTGCGGGAACGCGGGAGAAGTGCCTTGAAGAGGAAATCGTCGAGCACGCGTTCGGCGCAAAACGGTATGAGACGGAGGAAATCGTCTTATTCCGCTGACGATATGGATACAATGATAAAAGCCGCCCGCCGCGGGAAAATTCCCGCGGCGGGCGGCTTTTACATCAAAACAGACCTTCGCTTACGCCTCGAACTTGTAGGCGGCGGTGAAGGAATACACCTCGCCGGGAGCGAGGAAGGAGCTCCCCTTCGCTGCATACTCGGGCACATTGACGTTGTTGGGGATACACTGCGTCTCGAGGCAGAAGCCTGCGCGCTTGCCGTAGTAGATGGACTTGCCCTGCTGGTGAAGGCCGTTGCCCGCATAGAACTGCACAGCGGGCATATCGGTGTAGCACGTCATCTGAATTCCCGTCTTGGGGCTCTTGGCGACGGCGTACTTCACGTACTCCCCGCACTTGTTCTTGAGGACGTGGCAGTGGTCGTAGCCGTTGCCCTGCTTCAGATCGACGTCGTCCGCCTCGATGTCGCGGCCGATGGGCTTCATCACGTTGAAGTCGAAGGGCGTGCCCTTGACGGCGCGGAAGCCGCCCACGGGGATCATCGTGGGGTTGGTGGGCGTGATCTCATCGCAGTCGATCCAGAGCTCGTTGTCGAGGATAGAGCCGTCCGCCTCGCCGCTCAAATTGAAATAGGAGTGATTGGTGAGGTTGATGGCCGTCTTCTTGTCCGTCGTCGCGTGGTAAGCGATCTTAAGCTCGCCGTCCTTGAAGGTGTAGGTGACGGTGACCGCAAGGTTGCCGGGGTAGTTCTCCTCGCCGTCGGGAGAGGTGTAGGAGAGCTTGAGGGCATCGCCGTCAATTTCGTGCGCCCAGATCTTCTTGTTGAAGCCCACTTTGCCGCCGTGGAGGTGGTTGCCGCGGTCGTTGCAATACAGCTCGTAGAGCTTGCCGTCGATCACGAGCTTGCCCTCGCCGATGCGGTTGCCGAAGCGCCCGATGAGCGCGCCGAGATAGCCGCCGTTCGTCTCGTAGCCTGCAACGTCGTTGTAGCCGAGGATGACGTCGACGGGGTTGCCGTCCTTGTCGGGGACGACGATGCTCTGCACGATGCCGCCATAGTTTAAGATGGTCGCACGGCGAGCGCCGTCCTCGAAGGTGAACGCCAGAACTTCTCTGCCGTCCGCCGTCTTGCCAAATACCTTTGAAGTGATCATAAGTTCCCTCCGATCAATGATTTTTTAAGTTAATTCGCATGCGCCCTCTTGCCGCAAATCGGTGAGAAAGACGTTCTCCCTCCCGAAGACGCGCGCCATTTCGCGGCAGTAGCGCTCCTCGCCGCCGACGGGGCAGAAACAAAGCACCGTGCCCGTGAAGCCGCCGCCCATCATGCGGTAAGCACCGCCCTTCAAGAGCTTTTCGGTGAGCTTGAGGGCGATGACGATGGGCTCGTAAGTGTCGCCCGGGACATAGCAGTTTTGAAGATAGGCAAGGCTGCTCTCCCCGCTCTTTTGGACTTGCTCGAAGAAGAGCGCCGTATCGCCCTCTTTCAGGGCCTCCGCGGCAAGTTCCACGCGGCGGTTCTCCTCGAAGAAGTGGAAGGCGCGAAGGATCGCCCGATCGCTCACCTTCTGCCGAAGAGAGGGAAGTTCCTCTACAAGGTCCTCTTCCGAAAGTTCGCAGAGGAAGCGCTTTTTGAAGAACGCGGCGACTTCGCCCATCTCGCGGCGGATGTCCGAATAGAGCCCCGTGAGCTTGCTGTGCGAACCGCCCGTGTTGGTAAGGACAAGACGATACCCCTCGGGCGCGGGAACGGACGTGACGACGGGGTCTCTTACGCCGAAGTCGATCATATTCAGCCCGCCGAGTGCGACGCCCGCTTGGTCCAAAAGGCCGCAGGGCTTGCCGAAGTACTCGTTCTCGGCATACATGCCCGCGCGCGCCTTCTCCATCGCGGGGAGCCGCCCCTCCAAATAGAGAAGATCGATGATTTCGGCGATGAGCACCTCGAACGCCGCCGAGGACGAGACGCCCGCCCCGCGGAAGATGGTGCTGTGGGTGACGCAGGAGAAACCTCCGAACGAAAGGCCCAAATCTTTGAGATAGCGCAGCACGCCGCGCACAAGGGCGATGGAGCGGCCCCGTTCGCGCTCGCGCACCGAGAGTTCATGCACAGAGAGGCGGATGGGATAGTATGCGCCCGAGGCGATGACGATGTTGCCGTCGCTTCTCGGGGAGACGGCCGCCATGACGTCGCAGGAGATGGAAGAGACCAAGACCTTCCCGCCGTTGTGGTCGGTGTGGTTGCCGACGATCTCCGCACGCCCGGGGGAAGAGACAAAGAGCGCGGGCTCTTCGCCGAACTGCTCCTTGAAATCGGCAGTTAAGCGCCCTTTCCGCGAGAGCGCCTCGTCGCCGTAAGTATCAGAATACACTTGCATGACGTTATTATAGCACATCGCCGCCCAAAAGTAAATAAAATGGCGAAAATACGGCACACTTTTGGTATGCAGAAACGATTTATCCCCGCAGTGCTCGTCCTCTCGGTATTGCTTGCGATGTTTGTCGTCTGCGGGCTGCAGATGGAGCGGACGCGGGCGCGCTTTGCGACGGGCGCGGAAGTGCGGCGGGTGTACCTCACCTTTGACGACGGCCCCTCCACCGTCGTGACGGGCCGTATTTTGGACATCTTAAAAAAGGAGGACATCAAGGCGACCTTCTTTATCGTCAGCGACATGGCCAGGACGCGGCAAGAGACCCTCTCCCGCATCGCGAAAGAGGGCCATTCCATCGGCGTACACTCCGCCTCGCACGACTATGCGCGCATCTATGCCTCGGACGAGGCGCTGCTTTCCGACATCGACGAGTGCGCCGCGTACATCTTACAGGTGACGGGGATAAAGCCCCGCCTCTACCGCTTCCCGGGCGGCGGGCATGAGCGGCAGAAGGAGCTCATCCGCGAGCGCGGCTACACCATCATCGGTTGGAACGCCGTATGCGGCGACGAGGAAATCAAGGACGCGACCGCGTGGGAACTCAGCCAAGAGGCCGCAAGGACGAGCAAGGGCAAGGATCCCGTCATTCTCCTTCTCCATGACTCCGCCCGCCATCGTGCGACCGCCGATGCGCTCCCCGCCATCATTGCGCACTTCCGAGAGGAAGGGTGCGTCTTTTGCGCCTTCTGAGGGGCGCGTTCCGCGCTTTCCGCACCCTCCGCCAAAGCATGCCCGCGGGCAGGATGAGGACGGACGCGGCCATAACGAGCGCCCATTGAGGAAGGGTGAGCGGAGTCAGGGCGAACAGCTCTGCAAGCGGCGGCACGGCGACGAGCAGCACCGTCGAGAGGATGCCGACGAGCTCGGTGATGAGGAGCGTTTTATTGAACACCCCGCTCCGCACGTTGAAGGCGTGGAGAAGTTCCAAAAGGGAGAGTGTCACGAACGCCGACGTGCAGGCGACCGCGTTCCCCCACAGCACGAGGGAGAGCACAAACACGAGAAGGACGAGCGCTGTCTGCACCGCGCCGAAGAAGGCGATGGAAAGCAGCGACTTCTTGGACAAGATGTCCTCCGCGCGGACGGGCGGGCGCTCCATCATGCCGTGGCTCTTCTCCACGCCGAGGGCGAGCACGGGCAGCGAGTCGGTGATGAGGTTGATCCACAGGAGCTGCGTCGAGGTGAGGAAGTCGAATTTCCAGAGAAAGAGCGTCGCAAGGAGCACGGCGAAGACTTCGGCGAGGTTGGTCGCGAGGAAGAAGTCGATGGTGCGGCGCACGTTCATGAACACGCCGCGGCCCTCCTCCACCGCCTTGACGATATTCGAGAAGTTGTCGTCGCCGAGCACCATGTCGGCGGCGTTTTTGGTGACGTCGGTGCCCGAACCCATCGCAACGCCGATGTCCGCCGCCTTCACCGAGGGCGCATCGTTGACGCCGTCCCCCGTCATGGCGACGACCTCCCCGCCCGCCTGCAGGGCCTTGACGATGGTGAGCTTGTGCTTGGGACTGACGCGCGCAAAGACGCGGAAGCGTTTCGCCTCCTTTTGGAAGCGCTCGCCCATTGTCTCGAGCTTGTCGCCCGTCAGGACTTCGTCGGGAGAGGACGCGATGCCGAGTTCTCTTGCAATGGAGAGCGCGGTCGCGGGACTGTCGCCCGTGATCATGACCGTGCGCACGCCCGCCTTCTTGCAGGCGGCGACGGCCTCCTTGACGCCCTCGCGCGGGGGATCGAGAAGAGCGGCGAGGCCCAAAAAGTCGAGCTCGCCCTCCCGTCTCCCCTCGGCAAAGGCTAAAACGCGCATGGCCTTTGAGGCGTACTTCTCCCCTTCCTCTCGGATGCGGGCGAGCGTTTCCCCCGTGAGCGGCTTCCCGCCCGCCGTCCTGGAGTGAGCGAGCACGACGTCAAGTGCGCCCTTTTCGAGGAGCAAAATGCCGTCGTCCGTCCTTGCGAGCACGCTCATGCAGCGGGCTTCCGAGGAGAACGGCTTGCCGCCGGGCAGGAGGCGCTCCTCGCCCCGTTCGCCCTTCAGAGCGGCGTACTCGACGAGCGCGACTTCGGTCGGGTCGCCCACATACGCGCCCGCACTCCCCTTCACGCTCTCACAGAGGCGCATGCAGCGCAGGAGCTTCCTCTCGCTCCCGAAGGGCAGGGCTGCGCCCACCGTCATGCGGTTCATGGTGAGGGTGCCCGTCTTGTCCGAACAGATGCAGGTGCAGCTTCCCAGCGTCTCGACGGCGGAGAGGCGGCGGACGACGGCACGGAAGGCGCTCATGCGCTGCACGCCCATCGCCAAAATGACGGTGACGACCGCGCCCATGCCCTCGGGAATGGCCGCGACTGCGACGGCGATGGAGGACATCAGGCTCTGCAAAATGCCCGTCCGCTGAGAGAGCACGCCCGCGATGAAGAGCGCGCCCGCGACGGAGAGCACCGTCCACGAGATGATCTTGGCGAGGCGCGAGAGGACCTTATCGAGCGGCGAGGGCGTGGGCTTGGCCTTCTGAAGGAGGTCGGCGATCTGCCCCATCTCCGTCGCCATGCCCGTCTCGGTGACGGCGCACCGCGCCCGCCCCGCAAGGCAGAACGTGCCCTGAAAGACGGTGTTCTCCCGCTCGGAGATGCCCCTCCTTTCGACGATGCAGTCGCGCTTTTTGACGGGCTTGCTCTCCCCCGTGAGCGGCGCTTCGTCGCACTTCAGCCCCTCCGAAGTGAGGATGCGGCAGTCGGCGGGAACGCGGTCTCCCTCCTCGAGTTCGACGATGTCCCCGGGGACGAGCTCGGCGGCGGGAATGACGCGCACCCTTCCCCCGCGCACGGCCTTGGCGGTCGCCGTGGAGAGCTTTTTGAGCTTTAAGATGGCGCTGTCGGCGCGGTACTGCTGCACCACCCCCACCGCGGCATTGAGAACGATGATGAAGAGCAGAATGGCGGTGTCGGTGAGTTCGCTCTTATCTCCCGTGACATAGGCGAGCACGCCCGAGAGCACCGCCGCGGCGACGAGAATGAGCGTCATGAGGTCCTTGAATTGGGCGAAGAAGAGCACGGGAATGGAGCGGCGCTTGCCCTCCTTGAGCTCGTTCTTTCCGAACTTCTCAAGGCGGCGGGCGGCCTCCTCTTGGGAGAGCCCTCCCTCCGAGCTCTTGAGCGCCTTCAAGGCCTCCGTTTTTGTGAGCGTGTAGAGTTCCATACGCTCAAAGTATGAGGACAAGTCGCAATTTAGAACTGCGGGAAAGGGCGCCCCGCTTTAAGACACAAAAAAGGGCGGCCTTTGAGCCGCCCGTCTCTTTGTTATTCGTCCTGTTTGGGGAGGGACATATCCAGCTTCTTCTTGTGCTTGAAGTACCAGATGAGCAGCACCGCGCCGCCGATGCACAGCACGCCGAACACGATGGTGAGCGCAAGATACATACCGAAGCCCGCGTCGTAAGCGACTGCGTACTGCGCCTGCACGGAGGAAGTCGTAAAGACGAGATAGTCCCCGTCGCGTGTGCTCTCGACCGCGATGTGGCCGCCGTCCGCGGCGAGGCGGTAGAGCGTCACATCCTTTTCCGCGAAGAACGAGTCGAGGCGGATGCGCACGGTGATGGGCGTGTCGAGCTCATTCACGATGTTCCCGCCGTCGCGCAGGGAGATCGCAAAGATCTGCCGCGATTCCATGCCGCTGTCCAGCTTGGGCGCGTTGACCTCGTCCGTCACGTCCTCGATGGAAAGCTCCCACGAGAGCGGGATGCCGCCCTCGCGCGTCACCTCGAAGAACACGCTGCCGTCCTCGCTCGCCGCCGTGAGGGAGGCGTAGTAGACGGTGAGCGTCGCCTGCCGCGAGCCGCCCGCAAGTTCGTAGTTTTTCTCGTCCGTGACGGAAAAGTCGATGCGCACCGTGTAGGTGCCCGCGGAGAGATTGCCGCTTAGCGCCGCGCCGAGGACTTCGATGCTCGCCGTGACGCCGTCGGGAAGTTCGGGCGTGAAGGCGGCGGGAGAGACCTCCCAGTTCCCCGTGCGCTCCACTTCCACTGCGTCCTGAACGGGGATGTCCGCCGTGTTGATGACGTGGCGGGAGATCGTCACCTCGACGGGCGCCGTGAAGCTGCCCGATCGCACGGTGACGGTGACGACGCCGTTCTCGTGCCCTTCGAAGCTGCCCGCGATCTCATACGATGCGTTGATGTAGTCCTCGCCCGAGAGCGCATGCGTCTCCTCCGCCGTGCGGCCCAAGGGACGGGTGAGCCCGTCGTTGAAGGTGCCCGTCACCGTGAGGTCGGGAACGAGGATGTCGGGCGCGGAGTCGAAGTAGACGGTCGCGCTCTGGCGGTACTGCGCCTCGATACCCGTGAGCGAGGGAGCGACGACGTTGACGGTGAAGGTGGTCTCCGCAGTCTCGCCGCCGTTGCCCGTCGCCATCAGGGCGATGGTGTTCGCCCCCACCGTGAGGGCCTCGACGCCCTCCGGAAGCGCAATGGTATAGCCGATCATGTCGGCGGGGTATTCAGAACCGTTCTTGTTGACGCCCGTGACCGTCAGCCCCGCGCGGAGCGACTGCACGTCCGACGTGGGATAGACGTTCTCCGCCGAGACAAAGACTGCCGTCACGCTGTCGAGCGGGCTCAAGACGAGCGAGAAGCGGCTGCCCGAGGAATGGACGTCGTAGGCGGAGGAATCGGAGGTAAAGCCCGTCGCGGTGCCGACAGCAAACGTGCCGCCCGAGGGCGCGGAGACGCCCACCTGCCCCGAGAGAGAGTTCACACTGATCTGCTGGCCCGCGGCGAGGTAGAGGTTGCTCTTTTCGCCGCCCGCCGTGTTGCCCGTGACGGATGCCCCGCCCGAGAGCGCAACTTCGCCCGCGGCATACACGCCGCCGCCGTCGCCCGCCGCCGTATTCTCGACGACCCTGCCGCCCGTCATCGAGAGCGTCGCGCCGCCCGAGACGTACACGCCGCCGCCGTTGCCCGTGACGGTGTTTCCCGCGATGGTGCCGCCCGTCATCGTAAAAGTGCCGCCGTCCGAGACGTACACGCCCGCGCCGTCCTCCGCCGTGTTATCGGTGAGATAGCCGCTCGCAAGCGTCAGAGAGCCGCCGCGCTCGATGCGCACGCCGCCGCCCGCGATCTCCCCGCCCTGCATGAGGCTGGAATCGGAAATGGTGAGCGCGCCCGAAACGCGCAGCGTCCTTCCCGACGTTCCCTGGAAGGTATAGCCGTTGAGATCGAGCGTGCAGGTGACGGAGACCGTCACGGTGGAGACCGATACATCGGAAAGCAGGGTGAGCGTCGCACCCTCCCCCCATACGGCAAGCGCAGCCGAAATGTCGGAATACTCGGCAGAGAGGCTGCCCAAGGTCACGCGCGCAACGCTCGGGGCGGGCTCGGGTTCCGGTTCTTCAGGCTCTTCGATCGTTTCGCCCGTACCCTCATCGGACGTTCCGTCCGAACCGCCCGCGGTCACGTCCTCCGCCGCGGCAAAGTGCGCCGTCGGCACAAGTGCAAACAGCAGTGCCGCGATGAGCACCGATATCAACAAACCGATCAGGGTGAAAATGCGCCGCGTGTATTTCATGCGTATCCCTCCGAACCTCTTTTCCTCATATTGTGCGGGTAAAAACCCTATATCTCGAAACTATGATAACTTATTATACCATATCTTCCGCTATAAGGCAAGCGAATCGATAAAACTTGCGCCGCAAGCGCACAACTTACATAAATTTCCAAGCCTTCCGCATACTCCTTGCATGGAAATTTCAGGCGAGAGAAAGCGAGACTTGGAGGCGCTCAAAGCGATGCTCCCCGCCGAGGACATCCTCACCTTCGACTTTTTGTCGGAGGGCGGCATCACGTTCACCGCACTCTTTGCGGACCCCGTCACCGACAAGGAGCTCTTGGGCACGCTCGTCGTGCGGCCGCTTTTGCACTATTGCGGCGAGAAGAGCGCAAAAGCGGTGGGTGAGCGGCTTGCCTCTCCCGAACTGCGCTCCTTCAAGGACCTCAAAGAACTTGCAAATGAAGTATTGACGGGCAACCCTGTGCTCCTTTGGGACGGCATGGACGAGGCGCTCGTCGTCGGCACCAAGAAGGTGTTCGTCCGCGCCGTCATGGAGCCTCCCACGGGCGTCACCGTCAAGGGCCCGCGCGAGGGGTTCATCGAGGACATCAAGATCAACACCTCGATGGTGCGGCGGCGGCTCAAGACGGGAGAGCTCAAAATAAAGTTTCTGAAAGCGGGGCGGCGCTCCAAGACGTTCATCGCGGTCTGCTATTTAGAGGGCACGGCGAACGAGGAGGTCGTCAGGGGCATCGAAAAGCGCATCGAGGGCATCGACATCGACGTCATTCCCGACTCGTCCTATCTTTCAGACTTCCTCTGCTCGCGGCCGCACGCGCTCATCAAGCAGGTGGGAACGACGGAGAAACCCGACGTGTTCGCGGCGAAGCTCGCGGAGGGGCGGGTCGGGGTGCTCGTGGACGGGTCTCCCATCGCGCTCACGCTGCCCTACCTCTTCATGGAAGATCTGCAGGCGGGCGAGGACTACTTCGTACCGCCCGTACGGGCGACGCTGACGCGCATTCTGCGGCTCCTTGCGATGCTCGCGGCGATGTACCTTCCTGCCTTCTATGTGGCGGCGCAGCTCTTCAAACTGCAGCTCTTCCCCGTCAAACTGCTTTTGACGATTGCGGGGAGCATCAAGGATATCCCCCTCTCCCCCTCCCTCGAGATGCTGCTCGTGCTCTTAATGCTGGAAGTTCTCAACGAGGCGAGCATCCGCATGCCGAAGTATGTGGGCATGGCGCTCTCGGTGGTGGGCGCGCTCGTTTTGGGCGAAACGGCGGTGCGCGCGGGGTTCTTTTCGACGCCCGCCATCATCATCGTCGCGTTCAGCGCCATCGGGCTGTATGCCGTGCCCGACCTCATCGAAGTGACGAGCGTTGTACGCCTCTTTCTGCTGCTTGCGGCGGGGAGCTTGGGGACGTACGGCATCGTGCTTGCGACCGCCTTTCTCCTTCTCGAACTCGTGACGACGGAGAACTACGGCGTGCCGCTCATGGCGCCCTTTTCGCCCATGCTCCCGCGCGACATGAAGGACGGCGTCGTCAAGTTCGGCCTGCGCTCGCTCAAGACGCGGCCTGCCGTTCTCAAAAGTCCCAACAAAAGGAGGATGAAATGACACACCGCATCGCCCCGAGGCAGCTTTTGTTCTTTCTCGCCTGCCTCGCTCCCTTGGGAAAACTCATCTTGATGCCCGCGCAGCTGGCGGCGGAAACAAAGAACGATCTCTGGCTCTCCGCCCTTTTGTCCCTCGCCGTGGAGACGCTCGCCGTGTTCGCCGCGGTGCTGCTTGCAAAGAAGGGGCTCTCCCTCTTCGAACTTTTGCGCCGTTCCCTCGGAAGGGCGGCCGCCTATGTCGGCTGCCTCCTCCTTGTCCTCTTCTTCCTCTTCGCGGCGTATATCCCCCTCTTCGAGCAGAAACTCATGGTGCAGAGCGTCTTTTACGACACCCTCCCCTCCGACCTCCTGTTTGCGCCCTTCTTCCTGCTCTCGCTGTACCTCTGCGTCAAGCCCCTCGGCTGCTACGGGCGCATATTCGATATCCTCGGCCCGCTTGCGGCGGTCGCGTTCTTCTTTCTCATGATCTTCTCCGTCGGGGAGACCGACTTTATGGCGCTCGCCCCCGTGGGCGTGACGGGCACGAAGGTTTTGACGGGCTCCCTTCACACGACGGCGTGGTTCTTTGACGGTGCGCTCGTCCTCGCGATGCTCGGGAAGATCGACTATCAAAAGGGCCTTGCGTGGAAGTCGGCACTCGCCTATGCCGTCGGCGGGGCGGCGGTGCTCCTCTTCCTCGCCGTCTTCTACGGCATCTTCCAGGACATCGCCCCCGTGCAATTCTTCGCCTTCTCCAAGACGGCCAAGTACTTCCCCGCCATCAACCTCTTGGGGCGCATCGACTATCTCTTCATCTACGCGATGGCGCTTGCGATGGTGTTTTCCTCGCTACTCCCCCTCATCTCGGCGGCGGAGCTTCTCCGCGAGAGCTTCGGGGAGAGCAAACTCAAGAGCCTTATCTATTCCCTCGTCCTCAACGGGGCGATCGCCGCCCTCTCGTCGGTGTTCTCCTTCGCCTTCCCCGCCGCCGAACGCCTCATCACGCGCACGCTCTTTTGGGTATTCCCGCTCTTCGACGTGCTTCTGCCCCTCGCGCTCCTGCCTTTGCGTGCACGTGAAGGGAGGCGGATATGAAGCGCATCTTGAAGCGGGCCGCGCCCAAGTTCGCCCTGCTCCTCGGCGGCGTGCTGCTCTTTGCCTTCTTCTCCAACGACTTCGGCCTCGTCGACATTCAAAAGACGGCAATCATCCTCGCCGCGGGCATCGACAGGACGGAGACGGGCTACTTCCTCACGGCGCAGGTGTCCGTGCCCAAGGGCGGCGAGACGCAGGGCGGCACGGCGAGCGTGGAGCTCTCGGGCGAGGGCGAGACGGTCGCGGACTGCCTCGTGAGCATGTACGCGGACTCGGGCTGGGTGCCCAAGTTCGACTTCTGCTCTTTGGTCCTGCTCGGCGAGGAGACCGCAAAGTCGGGCGCGATGCCCGCCCTCAACTACTTTCTCCACAACGAGTATATGTCGGACAACTGCGCCGTCGCCGTGGCGGCGGGCATGGCCGCCGAACTCTTAAAAAAGGCCAGCGCCATCGACGATACCCCTTCCCTCGCCATCAGTAAGCTCTTTTCGGGGGCGGCGGAGAAGTCGGGCGCGACCGTCAAGAATACCCTCCGCGAGTTCGCCGTCGAGACCCTCGGCGTCTCCAAGAGCTCCTTCATGCCCTATATCCGCACCCTCCCCCAAGAGAGCACGGGCGGCTCTTCGGGCGGTTCTTCGGGGGATTCGACCGGAAGTTCAGGCAGCTCGTCCGAGGGCGGTTCGGGAAGTTCGGGGGGCAGTTCGGAGGAAAAGAGCGTGCTCTTCCGCGCCGAGGAGACCGCGCTCTTTTCGGAGGGCAAAATGACGGGGCTGCTCTCCCCCGAGGAGACGGTCGCGTACAACCTCCTGATGGGCAAGGTGAAGGCGGGCATCCTCACCGTGGAGGGCGAGGACGAAACGCCCGTCTCCCTCTCCGTCAAGCGCGACAAGGGCTCTGTCTCCTTGACGAAGGACGCCGTGCCGCGCGCGCAGCTCAAGATTGAGCTCAAGGTGCTCGTGAGCGACCGCGCCGAGAAGGACTTTTTAGCGGGCACCGAGACCAACGTCGCGACCGACACCGACGAGAGGCGCGCGGAGGAGCTCATCGCCTCCCACACGGCCGCCCTTTGGGAGGAGGTGAAAGCGAGCGGGTGCGACCTCTTCCTCCTCTCCCGCGACTTATGGCGCAGCGACCCCAAACGGCACGCCGCTCTCAAAGAGCTGTTCCCCTCGGGGTTGGAGGCGGACATTTCCGTCACGGTGAAGGGCGCGGAATGAACGGGAGAGAAGGCGAAGACTTACCTCTTTACCCGCACGAAAAAAAGTTCGGAAATTTCCGAAAAAAATTCTTCCAAACGCTTGACAAAATCGGGATTTATGTTATAATGTAGCCAAGAAAGAGAAAGAAACACACAAATCAAGTTACTTTCTCACAAATCATCAAAGGGGACTACTCCAATGTGCATGTAAATCAATGCAACTTTAGGGCAATCTCACAAAGAAGGAAAGACCAATGCACAATTAACGCGATAACTTCAAAGGCGGGAATTGAATACACAGCGAGGGCTACTCCAATGACCATGTAACTGTGGTTACACATTCCAAGCGGGAAAGCAGGCTGACCCGCAAAGCGGAGAACTTCTCCGAGAGAATCTCATATCGGGAGGTGTACTTGATATGACAAACTTCATTCCCCATGAGGCGAGGAAGATCTCGGATAAGGAGGACAGACCAACGTACAATTTCACCGAAGGGGCGCAAAGCTAGTCGGATGAACGGAACTTTTTAGCGATCGACCCACTTGATCGCACCGGAAGTTTGATTCCACATTGAGTTCAAGCCGAGATAGCGCCGAAAGGCCCGCCCCGGTCACAACTGAATTTGGCACCATAAATTCTCCTCCGTGCGGCCGCGCGGAGGAGCTGTTTTTATGCTGTTTGAGAAGTTTTGCGCGGCGGAGCGGTTCTTGAGTTGCTCGGGGGAAGTTTTGCGAGGCAGGGCCGCTTTTTTGCTGTTCACGGAATTTCTCTCGGAGAGGCAGTTCTTGTGTTGTTCGGGAAGTTTTGCGCGGCTGATCCCCTCTCCCCCACCCGCCCGATGAACAGGCTTTTCACTCCCCCATCCGTCTGTTGGACGAAGTGTTTTTAGTTTGTGGAGCCCGCACCCGCCTTGGCAAGCAGGCTTTTTTTGGGGGCTGCCCGTTTATTTTCGGGGCGGGGCGGTTGGCGATTTCGCCAACCGCCCCGCCCTTCTCCGTTTTTCCTGACATTTCAGGAAAAAAGGGAAACTGTTATGTGCAGACAGACGTTCCCTAAAATGAAATGCCGCAAGCAGGGTTTTCTGTCCTCTTTCTTAAATTTCGAGGCGCGAGCAGGGTTCCCCTGCGCTGCGCGCCCCAATTTGCGCGATACCTCGCGCTTACTGTCTTTGAGAACAGAAACGTCCGTGGGCGACAGGGCTGTGATATGCACACTCTCCACTTTCTCAAACGGCGCAAGGAGAACGCCGTTTTCGGTCACCGCTCGCGCGGGAGAATGCGCTCGCTCATCTCGC
>CALVWI010000013.1 GCA_944367045.1 uncultured Clostridia bacterium
GCCGTATCTCTCGGCGATCTTGGTCGCCTGCGTGCCCTTGCCGGCGCCGGGGGCGCCCAGTAGAATGAGATTCATATGCGTTCCTCCGTGTGATTATTTCAAAAATCCCTTGTAGTTCTTCATCATGATCTGCGACTGGAGCTGCTTATCGAACTCGAGCGCGACAGACACGACGATGAGGATACCGGTGGTGGAGAACACGTTGATGAGGTCCACCGTGACGAAACTGAATACGAGCGAGGGGATGAACGCGATGAGCGTCAGATAGATGGCGCCGAACAGCGTGATGCGGTTGTTGATCTTGCGCAGGTACTGAGCCGTGGGCTTGCCGGGGCGGATGCCCTGGATGAAGCCGCCGTTCTGCTGGATGGTGCGGCTGACGTCCTCGGGGTTGAACTGGATCTGCGCGTAGAAGAAGCTGAACGCGAAGATGAGCACCGCGAGCACGATGACGTAGATCCACGTACCCGAACCGAACACCCCGTTCCACCACTCGAGCGCACCCGACCATGCGGGAACGACGCTCATGATCATGGAAGGGAAGGAGATGATGGCGAACGCGAAGATGAGGGGCATGACGCCGCCGCCCGAGATCTTCATCGGGATGACGGAGGACTGGCCGCCGTACATCTTGGTGCCGCGCACCTGCTTTGCGTACTGGACGGGGATCTTGCGCTCTGCAAGGTCGACAAAGACGATGCAGAAGAACACCACGACGGCAAGCACGAGGAAGCCGATGACCTCGAAGAGAGGCGTGACGTCGCTTGCCGTGATGGAGGTGAGCTTATCCAGAATGGAGAGGCCCGCCGTGGAGATGATACCCACGAAGATGATGAGCGAGATACCGTTGCCGACGCCGTACTCGGTGATGCGCTCGCCGAGCCACATGACGAGCATCGCGCCGCCCGTATAGATGACCACCATGTAGATGATGGCGAGCCACTGCTGGTTGAAGAAGAGGCCCCAGCTGATGCTGTCGGAATCGGCCATGCCGGAGAATCCGCCTGCGAAGTTGACGATGATGCCGATCGCCTGGATGACGGCAAGCACGATGGTGATGATGCGCGTGATGTTGGTGATCTTCTTCCTGCCCTCTTCGCCCTGTTTGGAGAGACGCTCGAGTGCGGGGATACCCACCGTCAGAAGCTGCACGATAATGGACGCGTTGATGTACGGTCCGATACCGAGGGCAAACAGAGTGCCGTTCGCGAGCGCACCGCCCGTGACGCCGCTCATGAGCCCGAGGAAATCGTTGGTCGTGACAGCGTCCGTCAGGAGCCCGCGTGCGAGCCCGGGGACGGGAATATAGCACCCGATGCGGAACACCACAAGGAGAAGAAGCGTGATCAGGATCTTCTTTCGGATGTCCTTATTGGCGAAGGCATTTTTTAATGTTTCAATCATGTTTTACTCCTGTTCTTAGCTGCAGAAAGGAAGCAAAGCGACGGAAGACGCCCCCTCAAACAAGGGCGTCTCATGATCATTCGATCACTTCCGCCGTGCCGCCTGCCTGCTCGATGGCAGCCTTAGCAGACGCGGAGAATTTTGCGGCCCTCACGGTGAGCGCCACTTTTAGTTCGCCGTTCCCGAGCACCTTGAGCCCGGAATCGTTCTTGACTGCCTTCGCGAGGCCGTTCTCCATGACGAAACCGTAGTCGACGACGGTCCCGGCGGGAACATCGGCAAGCGCGGAGAGGTTGACGATGACGTACTCCTTGCGGAACGCATTGTTGAACCCGCGCTTGGGCACTCTTCTTGCAAGGGGCATCTGGCCGCCTTCGAAGCCCGGCCTTACGCCGCCGCCCGAACGCGCCCACTGGCCCTTGTGGCCCTTGCCGCTCGTCTTACCGAGGCCGGACCCGATGCCGCGGCCAAGGCGCTTTGCGGAAGTTCTCGCTCCCTCGGCGGGAGAAATAGTATCGATTCTCATTGCTGTCTCCTTATACGTTCTCGACCTTGACGAGGTGCTCGACCTTCTTGAGCTTGCCGCGAAGGGCGGGCGTGTCTTCAAACGTGCGCTCGGAACGGATCTTCTTGAGGCCCAGCGAAGCGATCGTCGCCTTGACGGACTCGACCTCGCCGATGGTGCTCTTTACAAGTGTCACTTTAACCATATCCGTTCCTCCTTAGCCGACGATCTCTTCCACGGCCTTCCCGCGGAGAGAGGCGATCTCCTCCGCCGTCTTGAGCTCCTTCAAGCCTTCGACGACTGCCTTGATGCAGTTGACGGGGTTCTGCGTGCCGTGGGACTTCGTCCTGATGTTCTTGATGCCTGCGGCTTCCATCACCGCACGCACGGGGCCGCCCGCAATGACGCCGGTACCGTTGGCAGCGGGCATCATGAGCACCGCGCCCTTCCCGAACTTGCCGAGCACCTCGTGGGGGATGGTGGTATCCACGATGGGCACATTGATGAGGTTCTTCTTGGCAGCCTGCGTGGCCTTTTCGATGGCCTCGGGGACTTCCTTCGCCTTGCCCTGGCCGTAGCCGACCTTGCCGTTGCCGTCACCGACGACGACGAGCGCTGCAAAGCGCATGTTGCGGCCGCCCTTGACCGTCTTGCTGACGCGGTTGATGCCGATCAGCTTCTTGATGAAACCGTCGTCCTGATCCTGTTTTCTCTGAGGTCTGTTTTCTCTTGCCATGATGTTCTCCTCTTAGAATTCCAGTCCGGCTTCGCGGGCGCCGTCTGCGACTGCCTTCACGCGGCCCGTGTAGAGGTAACCGCCGCGGTCGAACACGACCGTCTCGATCCCCTTCTCCTTGGCGCGCTCGCCGACGGTCTTGCCGACGATCTTAGCTGCTTCGGTCTTGGTCTTGCCTGCGACCTCTTCGCGGATGCTCTTCTCGAGCGTGGAGGCGGACGCGAGCGTCACGCCCTTCACGTCGTCGATCACCTGCACATAGATGTGATTGAGACTTCTGTAAACATTCAGACGGGGCGTTTCTGCCGTGCCCGAAACGTGCTTGCGGACGCGGGCGTGGCGGCGCTGTCTGACCGAATTTTTATCGATTTTCGTTATCATGATACGCTCCTTTACTTCTTGCCCTTGCCGCTCGTCTTGCCTTCCTTATGCTCGACGTGCTCGCCCTTGTAGCGGATGCCGTAGCCGTGGTAGGGCTCGGGCACGCGGATGGCGCGAAGGTCTGCCGCGACCTGGCCCACGAGCACCTTGTCGATGCCCGAGACGACGATGTCCGTCTGCGTGGGGCACTCGATCTTGATGCCTTCGGGCTGCGCGACTTCGACGGGGTGAGAGAAACCGACGTTTAAAACGAGCTTGTTGCCCTGCATAGCCGCTCTCCAGCCGACGCCCTTGATCTCGAGCGCCTTGGAATAACCTTCGGAAACGCCCTTGACCATGCCTGCGACGAGCGCACGGTAGAGCCCGTGGAGCGCACCCGTCTCCTTCTCCTCGTTCTGAGCGACGAGGGTGAGGTGGCCGTTCTCCGTCTTGAATTCGATGGCGCCCTTCATCTCACGGGTGAGCGTCCCTTTGGGACCCTTGACCGTGATGAGGGAATTTTCACACTTGACATCTACGCCCTGAGGAAGCGCGATGCTCATCTTACCGATTCTCGACATACCTTCCTCCTTAATAGATGTAGCAGAGCACTTCGCCGCCGACGTTCTTCTGGCGCGCCTGCTTGTCCGTCATGATGCCCTGGTTGGTCGAGACGATGGCGATGCCGTAGCCGCCCAACACCTTGGGCATGTTGTCGGCGCCGCTGTACGTTCTAAGACCGGGCTTGGAGACGCGCTTCAGGTTGCTGATGACCGAGCGGTTGTCCTCCGTGTATTTGAGCGTGAGAACGAGCTTGCCGTTGTAGCCGTCCTCGACGAGCTTCACGTCCTTGAGATACCCCTCTTCGAGCATGATCTGCGCGATGGCAGCCTTCATCTTGGAGGAGGGCACCTCCACCGTTTCCTTGTGTACGGTGAGGCCGTTTCTGATTCTAGTGAGCATATCTGCGATGGGATCTGTCATCTCTTGCCTCCTTACCAGCTCGACTTCTTCACGCCGGGGATCTGGCCCTTGTATGCGAGGTTTCTGAAGCAGATACGGCAGATGCCATACTTCCTCAGAACGGCGTGGGGTCTTCCGCAGATCGTGCAACGGGTGTAGGCACGCGTGGAAAACTTGGGCGTCTTTTGCTGCTTATTGATCATTGACTTCTTTGCCATGTCGTATCTCCTTACTTCTTGAAGGGCATCCCGAGTGCCGCCAAAAGTTCTCTCGCTTCCTCGTCGGACTGTGCCGTCGTGACGATGCACACGTCCATGCCGCGGATCTTCTCAACCTGATCGTAGGTGATCTCGGGGAAGATGAGCTGCTCCTTAAGGCCGAGGGCGTAGTTGCCTCTGCCGTCGAACGCCTTCGCGGAGACACCGCGGAAGTCGCGCACGCGGGGAAGGGCGATGGAGACGAGCTTGTCGTAGAAGTCATACATGCGCTTGCCGCGCAGCGTGACCTTGAGGCCGACGTTCATGCCCTCTCTCACCTTGAAGTTTGCGACAGACTTGGTCGCCTTGCAGTAGATGGGCTTCTGGCCCGTGATGAGCTTGAGCTCGCCCTCGGTGATCTGCATGGACTTCTGATTGTCCTTGATGTCGCCGAGGCCCGTGTTGATAACGATCTTTTCGATGCGGGGCACCTGCATGACCGACTTGTAGCCGAACTTCTTCATGAGGTAGGGCACGACTTCGGTCGTGTACTGCACTTTCACCCTGCTGGGGGCTGCGGGAACCTTTTCCTCCGTCTTGACGGAGACTTCCTTCTTTGCCATATTTACTCCTTACCCGCCGGCCTTATTCTTCGCCCGTAACAGCGGACGTGCTCTCGGCGGTCTCCTGCTCTTCGGCATTCTTGGCGCTGCGCTTTCTCACCCTCTTCTTGGGAGCCTCTTCCTTGACGGCCTCGTCTGCCTTGACCTTCTTGGAATAAGCCTTGTCGAGGACGGCGCCGCACTTCTTGCAGACGCGCACCTTCTTGCCGTCGACGACGGCGTGAGCGACTCTCGTCGCCTTGCCGCACTTGTCGCACACGACTTCGACGTTGGAAACGTCGATGGGCGCCTCTTCCGTGACGATCTTGCTCGTCTCGTTGGCCTTTCTTGCCCTCTCGTGCTTGTGGACGATGTTGACGCCCTCGACGATGACGGTGTTGTTCTTGGGGGACGTCGCGAGGACCTTCCCCTCCTTACCCTTGTATTTGCCCGTTAAAACGCGCACGGTATCGTTGACTTTTACGTTCATTGCATGGCCTCCTTACAGTACCTCGGGAGCAAGGGAGATGATCCTCATGTAATCCTTCTCTCTCAGCTCTCTCGCAATGGGCCCAAAGATACGCGTGCCCCTGGGCTGCTTCTGGCTGTCGATGATGACGGCAGCGTTGTCGTCGAAGCGGATGTAGGTGCCGTCCGCACGGCGGATGCCCTTTGCACTTCTGACGATGACCGCCTTCACGACGTCGCCCTTCTTGACGGCGCCGCCGGGGGTCGCAGTTTTGACGGACGCCACGATGACGTCGCCGATATTGCCGCTTCTGCGGAAGGAGCCGCCCAGAACGCGGATGCACATCAGCTCCTTTGCGCCCGAGTTGTCCGCCGCTTTCAGCCTGGTCTGAGGTTGTATCATAGTTTGTTCTCCTTCTCCTTACTTCGCCTTCTCGACGATCTCGGCGACTCTCCAGTTCTTGTCCTTGCTGAGCTTTCTCGTCTCGACGATGCGGACCTTGTCGCCGATGCCGCACTCGTTCTCTTCGTCGTGCGCCTTGAAACGGCGGGTCTTGGTGATCGTCTTCTTGTAGACGGGGTGGATGCTCTTATCCGTCACGGCGACGACGACCGTCTTATCCATCTTGTCGGAAACAACGATCCCGACTCTCTCTTTTCTAAGATTTCTTTCCATCTTCGTCACCTCATGCCTTTGCCTTTAACTCACGCGCACGGATCTCCGTGTTGACGCGCGCGATGTTCCGCTTGCACGTTCTGATCGAGACGGGGTTTTCGAGCTGTCCCGATGCGTGACGGAAACGGAGGTTGAAAAGCTCGCTCTTGAGCTCCTTCAGCTTTTCAGCGAGCTCGACGTCGGTCATGTTATGGAATTCGTTCCCTTTCATCAGACTTCACCGCCTTCTGCAGTATTTTCGAGGTCCGCCTTCTTTACGAACTTGCACTTGACGGGGAGCTTGTGGCCTGCAAGGCGCATTGCCTCGCGGGCAACGTCCTCGCTCACGCCCGCCATTTCAAACATCACGGTGCCGGGTTTGACGACCGCGATCCAGTATTCCACCGCGCCCTTACCGGAACCCATACGGGCTTCCGCAGGGTGACGGGTGATGGGCTTGTGGGGGAAGATGTCGATCCAGACCTTGCCGCCGCGCTTGATGAATCTCGTCATTGCGATACGGGCTGCCTCGATCTGGTTGGACTTGATCCAGCCGCTCTCTTCCGCGACGAGACCGTACTCGCCGTAAGCTACTTTATTGCCCTTATGAGCGGCGCCCTTCATCGTGGGGCGGTGCTGCTTTCTTCTCTTGACTCTCTTCGGGATTAACATTACTTGCCTCCTTCCGCTCTCTTCGCGCCCTTGAGCACTTCGCCCTTGTAGATCCAGCACTTGACGCCGATCATGCCGAAGGTGGTGTGTGCTTCCGCGAAGCCGTAATCGATGTCGGCGCGCAGCGTCTGAAGCGGGATGCTGCCCTCGTGATAGTGCTCGGTGCCCGCGATCTCGCGCCCGTCGAGACGGCCGCTGACCTGCATCTTCACACCCTTCACGCCTGCACGCATGGTCCTGCCGATCGCCTGCTTCATCGCACGGCGGAAGGACATACGCTTCTCAAGCTGAGCCGCGACGCTCTCTGCAACGAGCTGAGCGTCCGCGTCGACCTTTCTCACTTCGGTGACGTTGATGATGACCTGCTTGCCCTTGGTGAGCTTGGTGAGGTCCTTCTTGATGACCTCGATCTCGCTGCCCGCCTTGCCGATGAGCACGCCGGGGCGGCCCGTGTAGACGGTGACGACGATCTTGCCTGCGGCTCTCTCGATGAGGATCTTGCTGATCGCTGCCGCGTAGTACTTCTTCTTGATGAAGGTACGGATGGAATAGTCCTCCTTGAGGTAGACGGAGAACTCCTTCTTGTCGGCGTACCACTGGGTATCCCAAGGCTTGATGACGCCCACTCTGAGGCCGTGAGGATTAACTTTCTGTCCCATGTTAGATTCCCTCCGTATGCTTCACATCGAGGATGACCGTGATGTGGCTCGTTCTCTTCAAGATCGCGTGGCCCCTGCCCTTGGAGACGGGCTGCATTCTCTTGAGCATCGTGCCGCCGTCTGCAAAGCACTCGGCGACGTACAGATCGTTCCTGTCCATGCCCTGGTTATGCTCCGCATTTGCGACGGCGCTCATGAGCACCTTCTTCGTGGGAGCCGCACCGCCGTTGGGGCAGTTGTCGAGGATGGCGCCTGCCTCCTGCACGGACTTCCCGCGGATGAGATCGAGCACCGTTCTCACCTTGTAGGGGGAGATCCTGATATATTTTGCGACCGCGTAGGGACGTTTCTCCCTTCTCTCTTCCACTCTTGCGGCCTTCTTCTTCATATTGCCAGCCATTGCTTTCCTCCTCACTTCTTGGGCGCGGTGGTCTTCGCCGTATGCCCGCGGAACGTTCTCGTGGGAGCGAACTCACCGAGCTTGCAGCCCACCATGTCCTCCGTGATGTAGACGGGAACGTGCTTCCTGCCGTCGTAGACGGCGATCGTGTGACCGACCATCTGAGGGAAGATCGTAGAAGCTCTCGACCAGGTCTTGAGCACTTTCTTTTCGTTTGCTTCGTTCATGGCCTCGATGCGCTGCAGAAGCTTGGCTTCTACATAAGGCCCTTTCTTGACACTTCTCGACATTTGACCTGTCCTCCTCAGTTGATCCTCTTAAGGATGAATTTGCTCGTCGGGTTCTTCTTCTTTCTCGTCTTGTAACCGAGAGCGGGCTTGCCCCAAGGCGTTTCGGGCCCTGCATGACCGACGGGAGACTTGCCTTCGCCGCCGCCGTGAGGGTGGTCGTTGGGGTTCATGACCGAGCCGCGGACGGTGGGACGGGTGCCGAGGTGGCGCGTCTTGCCGGCCTTGCCGACGCGGATGATCTCATGCTCGACGTTGCCGACCTGACCGATGGTCGCGCGGCACTCTGCGGGGATGAGGCGCATTTCGCCCGAAGGCATCTTGATGGTCGCATAGCCGTTCTCGCAGGCCATGATCTGAGCGGAGATGCCCGCTGCCCTTGCGACCTGAGCGCCGCGGCCGGGCTTCATCTCGATGTTGTGGACCATCGTACCGACGGGGATGTCCTTGAGAGCAAGGCAGTTGCCCACCTTGATGTCGGAGCCCGTACCGCTCGTCACCTTGTCGCCGACGTTGAGGCCGACGGGTGCGAGGATGTAGCGCTTCTCGCCGTCTGCATAGACGAGGAGGGCGATGTTCGCGCTGCGGTTGGGATCGTACTGGATGCTCTTGACCGTTGCGGGGATGCCGTCCTTATTGCGCTTGAAGTCGATGATGCGGTACTTGCGCTTGTTGCCGCCGCCGATGTGGCGGACCGTGATCCTGCCGGCGTTGTTTCTGCCGCCGGACTTGCGCTGATCCTCGAGGAGGGAGCGCTCCGCCTTGTCGCCCGAGAGCTGTTCCTTGTAGTTGGGAACGGTCATGAAACGGCGCGCCGCGGAGGTAGGTTTATATCTCTTGACTGCCATAATAGCTTTTTCCTCCTAATTAGGTCAACGAGTTGAAATACTCGATGGGTTTGCTTGCTTCCTTGAGCCTGACGACCGCCTTCTTGGTCTTGGGGGTATAGCCCTGATTGCGGCCCATTCTCTTGATCTTGCCGGGGCGGGTGACGGTGTTCACGCTCAGAACGTCGACGCCGAACATCTCTTCGACGGCGATCTTGATCTGCGTCTTGTTGGCGGACTTTGCGACGACGAAGGTGTACGTCTTATCCGCGATGCCGTCGTAACCCTTCTCGGTCAGGACGGGCTTTAAGATGATATCCTGGGGTGTCATACAGCGTAAGCCTCCTCGAGTTTTTTCACCGTACCCTTGGTGAGCACCACGACTGCGTTTGCGACGATCTCGTAGGTGTTGATCTCATCGACGGAGATCGTGGAGAATTTCTGGATGTTGCGAGCGGCGAGGATGACGTCCTTATCGCTCTCGTCGAGCACGACCACGGTGCGCTTTTCAAGGTTGAGCGCCTTGCGGAATGCCTCCATCTCCTTGGTCTTGGGTGCGGAGACCTTGACCTCGTCCACGACGACGAGCTCGCCGTCTGCGACCTTCTTGGAGAGTGCGGAAAGGAGCGCGCCGCGCTTTGCGGTCTTGTTCATCTTTTTAGAGAAGTCGCGGGACTTGGGTGCGAACACGACGCCGCCCTTCGTCCACTGGGGTGCGCGGATGGAACCCTGACGCGCACGGCCCGTGCCCTTCTGTCTCCAGGGCTTTGCGCCGCCGCCGCGCACTTCGGTGCGGGTGAGGGTGGACTTGGTGCCCTGGCGGCCGTTCGCAAGATAGGTGACGACGGCCTGATGGATGAGGGGCTCGTTGTATTCCACGCCGAACACGCTGTCGTTGAGCTCGATCTCGCCGACCTCGGCGCCCTTCATATTGTAAACTTTCACGTTTGCCATGTCTTTTCTCCTTACTTCACCTTGACGCTGTCCGCAAGGGTGACGATGCTGCCCTTGGGGCCGGGGATGGCTCCCTTGATGAGGATGGCGTTTCTTGCGACATCCACTCTCACCACTTCGAGGTTCTGGACGGTGACCGTCTCGACGCCCCAGTGGCCTGCGAGGTGCTTGTGCTTGAACACGCGGGAGGGATCGCTGATGGAACCCATGGAACCGGGCTCGCGGTGGACAGGGCCGACGCCGTGCGTTTCCTTGAGGCGGTGCTGGTTCCACTTCTTGATGACGCCGGTGTAGCCGTGGCCCTTGGAAGTGCCGTGTGCATCCACCTTGTCGCCCGCGGCAAACACGTCTGCCTTGAGCTCGTCGCCGACCTTGTAAGCCTCGACGTTGTCGATGCGGACCTCTTTGAGGACCTTGCAGGGGGTAACGCCCGCCTTCTTGAACTGCCCGAGATCGGGCTTGTTGAAGACGTGCTGGCTCTTCTTTTCGTCCTCGACCTTATCGAAGCCGAGCTTGAGGGCGCAGTAGCCGTCCGACTCGACCGTCTTGACCTGAACGACGGGGCAGGGACCCGCTTCCACGACGGTGACGGGGATCACCTTGCCGTCTTCCGCGAAGATCTGCGTCATGCCGACCTTGCGGCCGATGATTGCTTTATTCATGGATAAAGTTCACTCCTTTTACTATTTTCTCAATACCGCTTTCTGCAGTATCACTTTGTCAAAGTTTAACCTTGATGTCGACGCCCGCGGGGATATGGATGGAATCCAACAGCTTGGCGTTGGGGGAATAGATGTCGATGATGCGCTTGTAGGTGCGCAGCTCGAACTGCTCGCGCGAATCCTTATACTTATGCGGGCAGCGGAGGATGGTGACCACCTCGCGCTCGGTGGGGAGCGGGATGGGACCGGAAATTTTAGCTCCGCCCTTCTGCATCGTCTCGACGATGCGCTGCGCCGCCTGATCGACGAGTTCGTGATCGTATGCCGACAGCTTGATCCTGATCTTCTGACTTGCCATGTGATAACTCCTTTTTATACTAACTATGGATTTTTGTGTCAACGTATCCGTGCGTATCGAGGTATCTCCATCAAAAAAACACTTGGTTGGAGTGCTTTGATGCAAAAGCCTCGGTTAGTCGCAGGAGTCGAGCTCCTACATTTGTCAACGGAAATTATCTGCCGAGGGGCTTTCCGACCTCGCTTTTTCAGTAACTTCCCGTCTCAACCCTATACGCCGCAATGACACAGCTTGAACATTCTACCATAATGTCAAGCTTCTGTCAACGATTTAGACGCATCTTTTTTATGATTTTTGCCCTTTTTCGCAAAAAATAACCTTCTTTTTCGGCCTCAGTTATAGAATCTGGGGATGCGCTCCTTCAAAAATTCGTAATAGCGCTCCTTTGTCACTTCCCCGCCCCATACGAGCACTTCATAGGTCACCTTATTATAGGTATAAGTATAGCCCGCGGGCGTAAAGCCGTGCTTTTCATAGAAGCGGTACCTTCTCTCGCGCTGCTCGGCGTTGGAGGCGGAGGGGTCGCGCTCCTCCATGTCGAGGACGACGGGCCTGCCCTTGTACTCCTCCTTGACGCGCTCCAAAATGCGCCCGCCGAAGCCCTGCGAGCGCGCGTCCGGGGAAACGGCGAGGAAGAAGAGGTAGACCAAATCGCTCCGCTCGATGGCGACGGTGAGGCCGACGAACGCGCCGTCCGAATAGCAGCCCGAGAAGGCGCACTCGCCCTTCTTTGCAAGGCGGATGAGATGAAAGAGGGGCGCGCGCTCCGCCTTGGGGAAGGCGGTGCGGTAGAGTTTCCTGAGCGCACCCTTGTGAGGTGCGCTCGCGTACGGAATGAACTGAATGTCCTGCATGATAAAACGTTCCTTATGTAGATAGGCGGTCTATTCCTGTTCGAAGGTGAGTTTGCCGTCCTCCTCGTCGACGATGACGGTGCCGCCCGCTTTGACGGTCCCCGCCAAAATTTCCTCGGAGAGGCGGTCCTCGACGAGCTTCCTGATGACACGCTTTAAAGGCCGCGCGCCGAATTCCTCGCTGTAGCCCTCCTCGACGAGGCGGCTCCTCGCCCGCGAGCTCACCTTGACGGTGATGCCCCGCTCCTTGAGCCTTGCCTGCACGGACGCCAAGATCTTCTCGCAGATGCGGGAGGCGTCCTCCTTGGAGAGCTTGTGGAAGATGATGATGTCGTCGAGACGGTTCAAAAACTCGGGGCGGAACTGCTTTTTGAGCGCCGCGTCGATGTTCTCCTTCATGCGCTCATACTCGCTGTCCGCGTTCTCCGCGCCCTCGCCGAAGCCCAAGGAGGTATTCTTGACCTCGTGCGCACCGACGTTGGACGTCAGGATGATGACGGTGTTCTTGAAGGAGACGGTGCGCCCCTTGTTGTCGGTGAGACGGCCGTCGTCGAGGATCTGCAAAAGGATGTTAAAGATGTCGGGGTGCGCCTTCTCGATCTCGTCGAAGAGGACGACGGAGTACGGCTTGCGGCGGATGCGCTCGGTGAGGGAGCCCTCGGTGTCCTCGAACCCGACGTATCCGGGCGGCGCGCCGATGAGCTTGGAGACGGAGTACTTCTCCATGAACTCGGACATATCGAGGCGCACCATCAGCCGCTCGTCGCCGAAGAGGCTCTCGGCGAGCGCCTTGCAGAGGTCCGTCTTGCCCACGCCCGTGGGGCCGACGAAGATGAAGGAGCCGATGGGCTTATCGGGCGCATTGAGGCCGGCGCGGGCACGGCGGATGGCGCGGGCGACGGCGGAGACCGCCTCGTCCTGCCCCACGATGCGCTTGTGGAGGTCGTCCTCGAGGTGCATGAGCCGCTCGCTCTCCTCCTGCGTGAGGCGCACGACGGGCACGCCCGTCCAACTGCTCACGATCTCGGCGACTTCCTCGCGGCCGATGGACAGGTGCGTCGCATTGCGGCGCTCCAGCCACGCCTCCTTCTTTTCGTTGAGTTCGCGCGTAAGTTTTTCCGCCTTGTCGGTGAGTTCGGCGGCGCGGGTGTAGTCCTTCCATTTGACGGCCTTCTCGCCCTCCATGCGCGTGCGCTCGAGCTGCTCCTCGAGCTCGTGCAGCTCCTTGGGGCCGTTGTAGGAGCGCAGCCGCTCGCGCGATGCCGCCTCGTCGATGAGGTCGATGGCCTTGTCGGGAAGATAGCGGTCGGTGATGTAGCGGTCGGAGAGCTTGACCGCCGCCTCGATGGCCTCCTCGGTGATGACGACGTCGTGATGGGCCTCGTACTTGTCGCGCAGGCCGTTCAAAATGGTGATGGCGTCCTCCACGGAGGGCTGGTCGACGGTGACGGGCGTAAAGCGGCGCTCCAAGGCGGGGTCCTTCTCGATGAACTTGCGGTACTCCTCGAAGGTGGTCGCGCCGATGGTCTGCAGTTCCCCGCGGGCGAGCATGGGCTTTAAGATGTTGGAGGCGTCCATGTTGCTGTCCGCCGAGGAGCCCGCCCCCACGATCATGTGTATTTCGTCGATGAAGAGGATGATGTTCTTGTCGCGCGTGACGGTATCGATGACCTTCTTGAGGCGCTCCTCGAAGTCGCCGCGGTACTTGGCGCCCGCGACGAGGGAGGTGACGTTCAAAGAGTACACCATCTTGCCGCGCAGAAGTTCGGGGACTTCCCCCTGCACGATGGCCTGTGCGAGGCCCTCGACGACGGCGCTCTTGCCGACGCCCGGCTCGCCGATGAGCACGGGGTTGTTTTTCGTGCGGCGGGAGAGGATCTGGATGACCTTCTCGATCTCCTCCCTTCTCCCGATGACGGGGTCGAGCTTGCCGAGGCGTGCCTTTTCGGTGAGATCCTCGCCGTAGGAGGCAAGGATGGGCGTGAGGGAGAGCTTGCGCGGCTCGCGTTCCTCCTTCTCATCGCCGATGGGAGGTTCGGGGAACTTCTCCTCGCTCCTCAAGATGCGGCGGAAGTTCTCCGCCTCCTCCTGCGCTTTCTCCCCCTGCTCCTCCCCGGGCGCAAATACGAGGCGCTCGGTGCGCAGGGCGAGGTTGTAAAGGTCGATATGCATCCGCTTCAAGATGAGCACGGCGAGGCAATTCTTCATGGAGAGGATGGCATAGAGCATGTGCTCGGTGCCGGGGATGGTCTTGACAGGCCCGTGAAGGGCGACTTCGGCGGCCGTCTCGAACAGCTTCTTGGTGCGGGGCGTGTAGCCGCGCGCCGTCGTCGCGCGGTCGATGCTTCTTCGGAACTCGTCCTTATATTTGGTGCGGTCGACGCCCATCTCCTTTAAGAGCCTGCCCGCGGCGCTCCCCTCCTCGCAGATGAGCCCGAAGAGGATGTGCTCGGTGCCGATGTAGCCCGTGTCGTAGGCGTTGGCGATGTCGTTCGCCGTCTCGATGGCGTGTTCAAGATGCTCTGTATAGCGCTGGTCCATAACTGCCTCCCCCGTTTAAAATAAGTGCCTGCCCGAAGGCGAAAGGTCAATCCGTGCCAGAAAGGCGGGCGCGCGCCTCCTCGGAGATGAGCCCCATGCGGCGCAGCACGTCGCCCACATAGGCGGCGCGGAAGGTATCGTAACCGCCCTCTTCGAGCGGGCTTCCGTTGATCTGATCGATGTTGGAGGGGCGCATGTCGACGATGAGCCCGTCGAGCTCCTCGATGTTCCCATCCAAAAGCCCCAACACGACGCCGAACTTGACGTTCTGCATGTAGCGCATGAACTCCCGCATGTTGAGCCGCACGCAGTTGGTGAGGATGCCCAGAGAGCGAAGAACGACATCCGCGATGCCGATGCGGTCCTCCTTTAAGATGCGACGGCGCTCCGCGTGCTCGGTCTCAATGATCCTGCCCACGGCGCTGTCCACCGCGCGCAAAATTTCCTCTTCGGAGCGGCCCAACGTGCGCTCGTTGCTGATCTGATAGAGCGCGCCCTCCGCCCCGCTGCCCTCGCCGTACGCCCCGCGCACCGTGAGGCCCTCGCGGGCGAGCTCCTCGGCAAACGTCCGCATGAGCCCGCTCCTTGCCATCGCAGGGAGAAAGAGCATGACGGACGCCCTCAGTCCCGTGCCCAGGTTGGTGGGGCACGCCGTGAGGTAGCCGAACTGTTTATCGTAGGCGAAGGGAATGGCCGAGGCGATGATGTCGTCGATGCCCGAAAGGCGCTCGTAGGCGGCCTCGAGGTCGAACCCCTTCATGAAGTACTGCTCGCGGATGTGGTCCTCCTCGTTGATCATGACGGAGATGCTCTCGTCACTCGAGATGAGGACGGCCGAGATGGCGCGGTTCTTGATGAGGTCCTGGCTGATGAGATTGCTCTCGCGGAGGGAGGACGCCTCTTCCGCGGAGAGGTTGTTCATGCGGCGGAGGGTGAAGTCCTCCACGCCGCACAGCTCATCGGTGACGAGCTGCACGATCTCCTGCGCGAGGGAGACGTCGGTGAGGCGGTTGGGGAAGGGATAGTCCTCGAAGTTGCGTGCGAGGCGGATCCTCGTGGAGACGGCGACGTCGCCGCCCGCCGCCCTGCCGTAGGGAACGTCGCGCTCCCGCCGATAGGACTGTTCCGCCCGCTCGGTGCGGGAGACTTGCTTGAATTCGGTGTTCGTCATGCGCGCCCTCCGCGGATGGTCTCGCTCAGCCCCTTGATCTGGTCGCCCAGCCGCTGCGCCTCCCCGTCGTCTCCCCTGCGGACGGCCTCCTCGAGTCGGCTCCGAAGCCTTGCGCGCTCCAAGAGAAGTTCATAGTTCTCGCCCGCGTCCTTGCCCGGGGTCTTGCCCGTGTGAGCGGTGCCGCCCTGGATGTCCTTGACGGCGGGCAAGAGCTCGCGGCGGAAGTAGCGGTAGCACTTGGCGCAGCCCAAAAGGCCGGTGCGCTTGTAGTCCTCGAAGGTCATGCCGCAGGAAGGGCAGCGCCGCGCGTTCGGCCGTCCGTAGAGCGCCTGATAGCAGGCGGGACAGAGCACCACTTCTCGCTCCTCTCCCCCCGTCACGATCTTATATCTCGATGCGGGCCTGCCGCACTGCGTACAATACATAAAAAGCCTCGTTTTCGGGCGCCCTCCGAAAAAGGCGCCCCGTTACCACCATTATAGCATGTTTTTACAAGTTGTCAACCGCAAGACAGGGCAAAATATACGCGAAAAGGCGGGCCATGCGCCCGCCTTACGGCAAAATACGGTCATTTTTTACAGAGTTCGGGCCGATGCGCCGCGATGTAGTCGTACGCCTCCTTCACGGGCGTGAATCCGTGGTCGCCGTACGCGCAGGTGAGGATGAGCGCGGGCTTTTCCTCGGGCTTCTTGTCCGTTCCCTCCCGCCCCTCGGAGAAGGACACCGCCGAAATTTCCTCCCAGCGAAGATAGCTGCTCTCGGTCTTCGTCGCCTTCTTGTCCCAGATGCCCTCTTTAAAGAGGATGAGGTCGGTGTGCGCCCGCGCGAAGTTGACGGTGCCGTGCAGGAGGAGATAGAGACCGAAACAGCTCAGCACGATGCCGATGGTGCGCTCCCACAGAATGGCGACGGGAATGCCCGCGACGAGCATCACCGCGCCCAGCAGCATGAGCGGCATGGCCTTCTTGCGCTTCTCCGTGTCGGGCATCACATACCGCTGCACGCGCTTGGGGGTCGACGGCTTCTCGCCCGAAGGCGTCTCGCCGATGAGTTCCACATTATGCGCCCTGCACGCCTGAACGAGGCGGTCCTTGCCCTGCGTCTCGATGAGCGCGGGCGGCTCTCCCTTTTGGGGTTTCTTGCTCAGGTACTGCGCGGGAATTTCAAACAAAATGCGCCACTCGCCCCTATCCTTGGGGGCATGGCGGACAATGACGGAGAAAAAGCGGATCTCCTTGTAAGGCACGCGGATGCGCCGCTCCTTCTTTTCGCGGTCCTGCCCGTGAATGAGGAGGGCGTCCTCCGTGAAGGTCGCGAGCGTTCCCTCCCCCACCGTGAAGCTCTCCTCGCCGTCCGCACGCTCGGAAAAGTCGCGCTCGGTGTCCTCCGCCCTGACGGCCGCGCGGAAGAGCGCAAACCCGACGCCGCCGAGGGCAGCCGCTCCCACCATGAAGCCGAGGGCGAGGAAGCCGAGAAGATACACCCTCTCGTTGCCGAGGCCGAGCATGACGAGGCAGACGATCGCCCCGATGACGAGCGCGAGCGCGAGCGACGCGGCCGTCCACGTCAGGATATTCAGGGCCTTATGCTTTTTCTTAAAGCGTGCGGCCTCATTCAAAAGCTGTTCATCCATAGTTTATTCCTTAAAGCGCGCGCCCTTGCGCCAGACGAAGAAGAAGAGCGCGAGAATTTGCAAAGGGATCCCGATGAGGAAGATGAGCCAAATGCTCTGCCCGAACACGAACGCGGTGAGATAGATGCACCCGAGGACGCTCCAGATGAGCACGGTGAGCGAGATGATGCGCACCACCTTCCACTTCCACACGCAGGCAAAGACCAAGACGACGATGGCGCTTGCCACAATGGCATAGATAAAGACGAGCCAGGTGTGCGGGAGCTCCCCCTTGCCGAAGATGCCCAAAAAGACGTAGAGGACGACCGCCGTCAGCCAGCACAGCCCGACGGCGCACAGAAGCGTGATGATGCGCTGCTTGAAGCGGAATCGCTTGGGCATGATGACGGCACCCTGCGGCTCATGCACGAGCTCGTCGAGCGTCACGCCGAACAGTTCCGCGAGCCGCATGAGGATGCGCACGTCGGGGATGCCGTTGCCCTGCTCCCACTTGGAGACCGACTTATCCGAATAGTTGAGCTTTTCGGCAAGTTCGGACTGGGTGAGCCCCTGCATCTTCCTGAGGCGCATGATATTTTTGCCGATAATTTCGGCGAGGCGGTCCTGATCTTCTTCCATACCCAAATTATAGTAAAAAAATGTTCAAAAGTCAATGGTTCTACCGTGAGTAGAGTGTGAAAAATGCACTCTACTCGGGCGGGAGCGGACAATAGAGAAAACTTTTCGACAAGTAGGTTGCATTTTGGGGCAGTTTTTTGTAAGATGAAGTCAGACGGAACGCCGCCTCCCTCCCCTCGTGCAAGGCGTGTGGCCGCCCTCTCCCAAGTTTCCGAAAGACGTCGGGAGAAGGCGTTTGCCTGCCCGAAAGGAGAGAGAAAGTTTGCGGCTTTGCGGGGCCTCCCACCCCCGCGCGGACCCGTCAGGCGGCCTATGCGCCGCACCCCGAGGGAGGGCGTCAACTCCCGCTCTCCTTTCTTCTCCATTCTTTGTAGGGCGCCGCCGCGGCATCTGTCGCGGCGGCGCTTTGCTCATTTCCGCACCGCTCCTCTCCCCCGCAGCGGCGTTTCTCTCCGAAACACAAAAAAAAGGACCGAGCAAATCGCCCGGTCCCTTGGCACTGATGCGGGGAAAGCCCCCGCGAAGAATTATTTGCCGAAGTATCTCTTGAGAAGGCCCTTGAAGCCTGCGCCGTGGCGCGCCTCATCCTTCGCCATCTCGTGCACGGTGTCGTGGATGGCGTCGTAGCCGAGCTCCTTCGCGCGCTTTGCGATGGCAAGCTTGCCTGCGCATGCGCCCGTCTCGGCAGCCACGCGAAGCTCGAGGTTCTTCTCGGTGGAATCGGTGACGACTTCCCCGAGGAGCTCTGCGAACTTGCTTGCGTGCTCTGCTTCCTCATATGCATAGCGCTTATAAGCCTCTGCGATCTCGGGATAACCCTCGCGCTCTGCGACGCGTGCCATTGCGAGGTACATGCCGACCTCGGTGCACTCGCCCTCGAAGTTGGCGCGGAGCCCGTCCATCACTTCCTTGTCCTCGACCTTGCCGTCGCCGACGTGGTGCTCGCAAGCGAACCCTGCGTTCTCCTCGATGGGAACAAACTTCGTTGCCTTGCAGACGGGGCAAACCATAACATCATCCGCGACGATCTCGCCGCAAACTGCACATCTCTTCATAGAATCTGTATCTCCTTTTTAGATTTTCGCCATTATAGCATAAATGAGACTAAATATCAATAAGATTTCACTATCTTGTAGCCTCGGACGTGAGAAGCGAGAAAAGTTCGGGATAATTCGATGCAAACCGCGTCGCCCCCGCCCCTTCGAGCTGCTCTTTCGTGCGGTATCCCCAGAGCACGGAGATGCCGAACATGCCCGCATTCTGCGCGACGTGCGCGTCCGTCTCGCCGTCGCCGACGAAGGCGCACTCCTCGGGGGAGACGTGAAGGGTGAGCGCCGCGTATCGCGCGAGCGTCGGGTCGGGCTTTTTCGGGAAGTTGCCGTTGTCGCCGCCCACGAAGTCGAAGAGCCCCTCGGGGAAGAACTTTTGAATGCACCCATCCGTCGCGTCCTGCGGCTTGTTGGTGACGACGCCGAGCTTGAGCCCGCGCGCCTTCAGCGCCTGCAAACAGCCGAGCTCCCCGTCGTAGAGGTGCGTGCGCTCCTGCGTATTCTTTGCGAAGTGCTCGCGGAAGTGCTCGTAGCACGCCTCCACGTCCTTTGCCCCCTTGGGGCAGGCGCGCTCGATGAGGTCCCACGCCCCGTCGCCCACATAGCGGCGGGTCTCGTCGAGGGTGATGGGCGGATAGGAGAAGGCTGCAAGCGCCTCGTTGGTGTAGTAGCGGATATCCTCGAGCGTGTCGAGAAGCGTTCCGTCCAGATCGAGTAAAACTGCCTTTAACATAGTACTCCTTTACATCTTCTCGGGCACGCCGATGCCGAGGAGCGTCAGCCCCGCGGTGAGTGCGGAGAGCGTCGCCTTGGTGAGCGCGAGGCGGAAGGAGCGCGTCTCCTCCTCCTGCAGAATTTTGCAGTCGAAGTAGAACTTGTTGAACTTCTGCGCCGTGTCCACGCACCAGCGGGCGACGAAGCTGGGCTCGTACCGCTCGGCCGCCGCCTTGACGGTCTCAGGGAAGTCCGCGAGCGCCTTCACGAGCTCGAACTCCTGATCGCAGGGGGTGTAATTTTCGGGAATGGCTGCCTCATAGCCCCCCTCCGCCGCCTTGGCAAGCACGGACGAGGCGCGCGCGCAGGTGTATTGGACGTACACGCTCGTCTCGCCGTCGAAGTTGAGCGCCTTGTCGTAGGAAAAGACGATGTCCTTGATCTTATTGTTATAGAGGGCGGAGAAGATGACAGCGCCGACACCCACCTTTTCGGCGATCTCCTGCTTGTTCTCGAGCGAGGGGTTCTTCTCGTCGATGACGGAGTACGCCTTCTCGACGCAGCGGTTGAGAACGTCCTCGAGCCACACCACCTTGCCCTTGCGGGTGGACATCGCGCCGTCCTCGAGGGACACCATGCCGTAGGCAACGTGCACGAGGTCCTTCGCCCACTCCTTGCCCATGAGCTCCAGCACCTTGAACACCTGCTTGAAGTGCAAATTCTGCTGGTAGGCGACGACGTAGAGACACTTGTAGAAGTCGTAGGTGTTCTTGCGGTAGATGGCGGCAGCTAAATCGCGCGTCGCATAGAGGGAGGCGCCGTCCGAGCGCAGAATGAGGCAGGGCGGCATGCCGTAGGGCTCGAGATCGACGATCTGCGCGCCGTTGCTCTCCTTCAAAAGGCCCTTCTCTTTGAGTTCCTCGACGACGGGCGCCATCTTGTCGGTATAGAACCGTTCGCCCGCGTACGAATCGAAGGTGACGTGCAGCTTCTCGTAGATGCCCTTCACATAGGCGAGCGTGAGCTCCTTGAACCAGTCGAAGAGCTCGTTTGCCTCCTTATCTCCGCTCTCGATGAGGCGGAAGTATTCGCGCGCCTCGGCTTCCATCTCCTCGGTCGCCTCGTTGTTGAAGCGCACATAGAGGTCGTTGATGGCGTGAATGCCGCCCTTTTGCACTTCCTCGCGATTTCCCCAGTGCTTGTAGGCGGAGATGAGCTTGCCGAACTGGGTGCCGTAGTCGCCGAGATGGTTGATGCCCACGGTATGATAGCCGAGGAACTTGAAGATGCGGTAGAGCGCCCCGCCGATGACCGTCGTCGAGAGGTGCCCGATGTGGAAGGGCTTGGCGATGTTGACGGAGGAATAGTCGATGCAGATGGTCTTGCCCTCGCCCATCTCGGAGGAGCCGTACTTTTCGCCCTCCTTCAGAATGGTGGAGAGGACGTCCTCCGCAAGCCCCGCCCTTGCGATGCGGAAGTTGACGTACCCGTTCAAGGCCTTCGCCTCCGAGACGACGCCGTCCGCGGGATATTCCGCCGCAATGTTTTCCGCGATGAGTGCGGGGCTCTTTCTTAAAACTTTCGCAAGTTTGAAGCAGGGGAGCGCATAGTCCCCCATCGAAGTATCGGGGGGAACGGCGATGAGCCCTTCAAGCTCCTCCTCACTCACCCCTTCCGCCTTGATATGCTGTGCGATATAGCGCTTATAGTCCATAATGTCCTCACTTTCGGGTCAGTTCTTTCGCTGTCATTTTAGCACATTTCGTTCTAAACGGCAAGCGAAAAGACTTGCCATTTGCGCCCCGTTCAAGTATAATACTTAAGAATACATCGAGCGCTCCATAAGCGCTTTCTTTTCAGGAGATACGCTATGAAATTAGGTGTCGTAGGGCTCCCCAACGTGGGGAAATCCACCCTCTTCAACGCCATCACGCACGCGGGGGCCGAGATGGCCAACTACCCGTTCTGCACCATCGAACCCAACGTCGGCGTCGTCGCCGTACCCGATGAGCGGCTGGATAAGCTCGCCGCCCTCTACTCGAGCAAGAAGGTGACCCCCGCCGTCATCGAATTTGTCGACATCGCGGGCCTTGTCAAGGGCGCAAGCCACGGCGAAGGCCTCGGCAACAAGTTCCTCTCCCACATCCGCGAGGTGGACGCTATCGTCCACGTCGTAAGATGCTTCGAGGACGAGAACATCACCCACGTTGAGAGCACCGTTGATCCCGTGCGCGACATCGAGACCATCAATCTGGAGCTCATTTTGGCCGACATCGAGGCCGTGCAGAAGCGCATGGATCGCATCCGCAACGCAGCCCGCGGCGGGTCGGACAAGAACGCCGCCGCCGAGTTCGCCTTCCTCGAAAAGCTCCAAAAGCACCTCGAAGAGGAAAAGCCCGCCTCCTCCTTCCCCCTCACCGAGGACGAGGAGCCCATGATGGACAATCTCTTTTTGCTTTCAAGTAAGCCCGTCATCTACTGCGCGAACATCGCCGAGAGCAGCATGGGGCAGGAGGATTCGAACCCCTATGTGCAGGCGGTGAAGGAATACGCCGCCAAGCACAACGCGGAGACCATCGTCGTCTGCGCCAAGACGGAGGAGGAGCTCTCCGAAATGGACGAGGCGGACCGCGAGATGTTCCTTGCAGACTTCGGCCTCAAGGAGAGCGGACTCGACAAGCTCATCAAAGCGTCCTATTCGCTCCTCGGGCTCATCTCCTACCTCACCGCGGGCGAGAAGGAGACGCGCGCCTGGACCATCAAGAAGGGCACGAAGGCCCCTCAGGCCGCGGGCAAGATCCACTCCGACTTCGAGAAGGGTTTCATCCGCGCCGAGGTCGTCGAATGGGAGACGCTTTTAGAGTGCGGCGGGCTTGCGGGCGCGCGCGAGAAGGGCAAGGTGCGCTCGGAGGGCAAGGACTATGTGATGAAAGACGGCGACGTCGTCCTCTTCCGCTTCAATGTGTAAAGTATCAAAACGGCCGCCCCGAACAGGGGCGGCTTTTTTCATGCTGTTTTATAATCGCCGCCTGCACGGGCGGCTTGTTTGTTTGACGAACGCCTCATACAACGCGGCTTTTACGAACTCCCCGTCGAGACGATGTCCTCGTCGTCGTCCTCGGGGCGGATCATGCAGTAACTGGGGTTATGGGCGTACTTCGTGTCGCTTTTCTCTTTCATACCCCCATTGTGCGCAAAAAGCGGAGGGGTTATTCCTCCGCCTTTTTCTCGTCTTCGGATTCGGGCGCCGTTTCGCCGGACATCTCCGCGATGGCCTCCCGTTCGCGCCGTTTGAACGCCTCGCGGCGCTCCTCCGCGTCCTTGTCGACGCGGCCTTCGTTTTCCTGATCCTTCATAAGCCGCCCCCTTCGGGCATTTTTCGCCCTTTTGCTCAAATTATAGCACGGAACAGGCGGCTTGTCAAGACCTTATAGTTTCTGCAGCACGAACATCCGCGTAAAGACGGGGTTGGCGCTCCTTGCGTCCTGCTCGTCGAAGATACCGTCGAGCCGCAAGCCTGCCATCAGCAGCCCGCCCGTCGAGAGGCCGATCTCCTTGACGCCCGCCCCCTCGCGCACCGAGACGCGGTAGAGCGCCCCTTCGTCGAGGCCCCTCAAATACGCGCGCACATTCTGCACGCCCGTGCGCTTCTTGAGGACGGCGACGGTCGCAACGGCGGTGTCCTTCTCGGGAGAGACGGTGATATACCCCGCCCATTCGCCCGAAACGTCGCCGAGGGAGTAGTAAGTGCCGAACTGCATGGTCTCGCGGTACTGCTTGTAGAAGGCGATCTGCTCCTTGATGGCCGCGCGCTCCTCTTCGGGGAGAGCACTAAGGTCGCACTCATATCCCAACACCCCGCCCGCCGCGACGGCGAAGCGAACGGAGAGCGCGCTCGCATTGCCCGTCTGATGGTTGGGAGAGGCGGAGACGTGCGCGCCCATCGTGCTCTGCGGGTAAGCGGCCGCCGTGCCCGCCTGAATGGCGATGCGCTCGCGGGCGTCCGTGTTGTCGCTCGTCCAAATTTGGGGAGAATAGCACAGAATGCCCAAATCGAACCGCGCCCCGCCCGAAGCGCAGCCCTCGAAGAGCACCTCGGGGAAGGCCGCCGTCAGCCGCTCCATGACCGCATACAATCCGAGGATATAGCGGTGGTAGTACTCGCCGCCGACGGCCTGCCCGAAGGTGTCCGTCATATGGCGGTTGTAGTCCCACTTGAGATAGGCCGCCTTGGTTTGGGTGAGCACCTTCGAGACGCTCTCCACGATGTAGTCCTGCACGGCGGGCGAAGTCAAATCGAGCATGAGCTGATGGCGCATCTCCACGGGCGCTCTCCCGGGGATCTTCATCGCCCATTCGGGGTGCGCCCCGTAGAGTTCGCTCTCTTCGGAGATCATCTCGGGCTCCATCCAGATGCCGAAGGAAAGCCCCATCGCGCGCACCTCGTCGGCAAGGGAGGCGATGCCGCCCGTCTTTTCCTCGTAGTCCGTCCAGTCGCCGAGGGAAGTCGTATCGGTGTCCCTGCGGCCGAACCAGCCGTCGTCGAGCACGAACAGCTCCGCGCCCGCCTCCTTCGCCGCCCTTGCAATGTTTAGGATGCGCTCGCGCGTGAAGGAGAAGTACGTCCCCTCCCAGTTATTGACGAGCACGGGGCGCGCCCTCTTCTTCCACACGCCGCGGACGATGTGCTCCTGCACGAACTTGCGCATATGAAGGCCCACCTCGCGGTCGGAATGGCCGAAAGAAAACACCGCTTCGGGCGCGAAGAAGGTCTCTCCCTTCTCCAATTTCCACGCGAAGTTGAAGGGGTTGATGCCCGTGATCAAGCGGGTGCGGCCCGAATCGTCGCTCTCGGCGATCGTCCTGTGATTGCCCGAATAGACGAGGTTGACCCCCACCGCCATGCCGGGACGGGTGAGCAGGGTAAACGGGTTATGGAATGCCGACGACGAGCCCGTATAGGACGCATTCTCGCACTTTCCGCCATTCAAGGGGCGGGTATGGCGCTGACGCTCGCACGCCCACGCGCCGTCGAAGGTGGTGAAGGAGAAGTCCTTCCCCCACAGCTCGAGCTGCAGCGACGCAAACTCCTCGATCGTCACCCCTTCGCCCCTCTCATTGGTGAGGAAGGTGAGGCAGGAATAGGTATCGCTGTCCTCGTAGGGGGTGAACTCCAAGACGAGCGTAAGGCCGAGGCGCTTTTCCCCATAGGCAAGCCGCAGGCAGCTATCTTCCCCGTACGAGACGGGAAGGCCGTTTGGCTTCGTCCGCTCCGCTTCCCCGAAGGAGCGCAGGCAAAAGTCGGCGGCGACGGAGCCGTCCTCCGCGCGAATGAGAAGGGAGGGTTCGCGGAAGTCGGTGCCTCCCCACGGTGAAAAGAGCGAGCAGGGCGCCTCAAAGCCCGTGCCGTCGTATTCGGGGGCGATGAGAGAGGCGTTCTCCCACGCGCCCGTGAGTTTTTTGCCGAGATACAGAAGTTTGGGCTGCCGCTCATCGGCGCGAATGAGAAGGCTTGTATGCGCCGTCGAGAGCAGCGCGAGATTTCCTTTGCAAGTGATCATAATTCCTCCATTGGGGGAATTATAGCATAAAGCCCGCCGTTTGTATAGTGCGGACGCGAAAAAATTTATTTTTCCGAGAGGCCCGCAAGCTCCTTCCCCGCCTTTTTGGCGGCGGAGAGCGCCTCCTTCTCCCCCTCGGGCGGCTTCAGAATGTCCCGCGCAAGCTCCCTTGCAAAGGCGAGCGTGCCGAGCGCCCCCGAAAAGAGCTCCAAAAGTTCCCGCCTTAAATCGTGGCTCTCTGCCGCAAGCAGCGCCCCGTGCAGCCGAAAAAGCTGTTCCCGCTCCGAGAAAAGCACTTCCTTCAAGGTATCCCGCTCGTTCAAGCTCATCTCCTGTTTGCTGTACTTCATGCCCGCGCCTCCAAAAGAGCGAGGAGCCGCCCGTGCCGTGCGATGTGCTCCTCCATGATGTGCGCCATGCCCTCCGCAAGCGCGCCGTCCGTCAGCAAGCCCGCGTAGAGATGCGCCTTCTTCGCAAGCAGCGCCTCCCCCTCCGCCGCAAGGAGCAGCGCCGAAAATTCTTCCCTGTCAAGCCCCATAAAAAACCTCCCGCCAAGAGGTTGTGCGGGAGGAAACGTTTTATGCGTGTTCGGGGGAAGCGTTCCCCTTCGTCTGTTGAAAGTATGGGCAATACTTGCGGAGCGTGCAGGCGGGGCAGTCGGGCCGCTGCGAATGGCACACCCTGCGCCCGTGCCAGATGAGCCAGTGGTGCGCCTTCGACCAATCTTCCTCGGGAATGGCCTTCATGAGCCCCTTCTCGACTTCGAGGGGCGTCTTTCCGACGGCGATGCCCAGCCTGTTTGCAACGCGAAAGACGTGCGTATCGACGGCGATGGCGTTGCCCCCGAACGCGACCGCATACACGACGTTGGCGGTCTTTCTCCCCACGCCCGCGAGCGTCTCGAGCTCCTCGCGCGTCGACGGCACTTCGCCCCCGAAGCGCTCCAAAATATCTCTCGACGCCGAGAGAATGTGCGCCGCCTTGTTGTGATAGAACCCGCACGAGAAGATGTACTTTTCAAGCTCCTCTTGGCTCAGCGAGAGCATCGTCTCGGGCGTATTGTGTCTTTCAAAGAGCACCTTCGTGACCTTGTTGACGCGCTCGTCCGTGCACTGCGCCGAGAGAATGACGGCGACGAGGAGCTCGTAAGGGCTCCCGTATTCGAGGGCGGGCTTGGCGTCCGGGTAGAGGCGGGCAAGCTCCTTTAAAATTTCTTCCTTGGTATCCATCTCCCCCATTATAGCACAACGCGGGCGAAAAAGGCAAGCGGTAACGGCTCAGAGGTACTCAAAGGAGCGCCCCGAACGCCGCATGAACCCCGCAAACGAGGCATAGCGCCCCGCCTGCAGCGCCCTTCTTGCGCGCGGGAGGAAGCCGTCCTCGAAGCGTGCGGAGATGCCGCACCCCACGCCCGCCTCCTTGGGGGTATTCACCGCCTGGACGGGCGCGCCCAAATTGCGGAGCGCGGCGGTGAAGGCGAGCGTCTCCGAGCGGGAGCGAAAAACTGCCAAAATTGTCATATTCTGTCCCCTTGCGTTCGTAAAATGATGGTACGCCCCCATGCGGGCGAAGTTTCAGGAGGTGAATTTTGATCTATCTCGACCATGCCGCCACGGGAGGGAGCAAGGCGCCCTCCGTTTTGAGCGCCGTCCTCGCCGCCCTGCGCTGCTGCGCCAACCCCGGCCGCAGCGGGCACACGCTCTCCCTCGCCGCCGCCGAACGCGTCTTTGCGGCGAGAAGGCTGATATGCGATCTCTTCGAGGGGTACGGCCTGGAGCGCGTCGTCTTTACCAAGAACTGCACCGAGGCGCTCAATTTGACCATTCTCGGCGTCCTTCAAAAGGGCGACCACGCGGTGACGACCTGCCTCGAACACAACTCCGTGCTGCGCCCCTTGGAGGCGCTGAGGAGGGCGGGCGTCATCACCTACGACGTCGCGCCGCTCACGGACGGAAAACTCATGCCCGAGAGTATCGCCGCGCTTATAAAGCCCAACACGCGCATGGCCATCGTGACGACGGCCTCCAACGTGACGGGAGAAGTGCCCGATTTAGCCAAAATACGCGCGCTTTTGCCCGAAAAAGTGCTGCTTGTTGCGGACGGAGCGCAGGGAGCGGGGCACATCGCCCTCTCGATGAAGGGAATGGGGCTCGACGCGCTCGCCCTCGCGGGGCACAAGGGCATGGGCGGCATGCAGGGCTCGGGAGCGCTGCTCTTTTCCGAACGCATGGAGATAAAGCCGCTCCTTTTCGGCGGCACGGGCAGCGAAAGCCGCTCGCTCGAGATGCCCTCTTTCTACCCCGACCGCCTCGAGAGCGGCACGCTCTCGTATCCTGCCATCTGTTCGCTGTATGAGGGCGCATTGCTCGTGAAGGCGCACCGCGCGGAGTGGGAGAAAAAACTCTTCAAGACCACCGCGTTCGTCAAAAAGGGTCTTGCCTCGCTCAAGGGATATAGGGCGTATTTCGAGCCAAACCCCGTCGGCATCTGCTCCTTCTCGCACGAGCGCATCCCCTCCGAGGAGATCGCGGGCGAACTTTCCGAAAGGTACCGCATCTGCGTTCGGGGAGGTCTCCACTGCGCGCCGCTCATCCACAAGGCCCTCGGAGACTTTCCCGACGGCTTGGTGCGCGCGTCCTTCTCCCCCGAGCAGGGAAAAAAGGAGGCAAAGGCATTGCTTGCTGCCCTTTCGGAGATCGAAAAGACGCTCTAAATTGCCCGTTTGGGCCGATTTTTGCCGATTTTCGCCCGAAACCGCCCGTTAAATGCGCTTTAAGCGCGCGGCAAGTTTTGCAAGTTTTTTCCGCTGCTTTTCATCGAGCATGGGGGAAATTTGCGTGAGGAACGCGTCGATCTCGGCGTTTGAGAGCGTTCCCGCGCGCTTTGCGGCCTCGGCACGCGCGTAAATTTCCTTCAAAACGTCCTCCTCTCCCTTATTTTCGAGGGCGGAGGCCGCCTTTTTCACTTCCTTCTCCCATTCGGGCGGGAGCGCCTTCCCTGAAACACCTTGTTCGGGCGATTTTTTGCCGCCCATAAAACTTTTAAAGTCGTTCATACGCCATCGTATGCAAAAACGCGGCCGCACGTCACCTCTGCGCCGCGCATAGGATGGCGTATGGACCAAAAAGACGCACTTCTTCTCATTCTGCTCTTTGCCGCGGCCGAGGACAGAGGCATCCGCGAGACGCTCTCCTCCGCCCTCTCCTTCTACCGCGAGAACCGCGACATGCTCGCTCTCCTCTTTGCGCCAAACAAAAAGGACGGCGCTTCCACGCCGTCCGATGCCCGAAATGGGGCTGAAAATCACGCAAATTGTGCTGACACCGTGTCAGAATCGGGCGAAAGTGCCCCCAAAACGGCTGACAGTGTGTCAGAATTCCCCGAAGGGCTGACCATCGACCCGAAGGTGCTTACCGCCTTCCTCAGACTGCAACAGAGGGGATAGAACTGCCTGAAATATTCTTGAGGAGCGCGTCGAGCATCACGTCCTCCTCCCCCCAGACGAGGGGCGCGGAGACGGCGATGCAGCCGTCTTCGGGCGTGACGCCCGTGCCGTGGATGCTCTTATCGCTCACCGGCCAATAGATGCCCGCCACGGTGAGCTTCATCGCCGCGCCGTTTGCCGCGACAAAGCTCGTCTGCATGATGCCCTTGCCGTAAGTGGACGCGGTGCCGTCCTCCGCCTCGCGCAGATAGATATGATCGTAGGAGAGCGTGCCGTAATCGACGAGCACGCCGATGAGGCACTCGGAAGCGGACGCCGTATGCTCGTCCGCGAGGAGATACACCTCAGAATCTGCCGAGAAATAGTCGGAAAAGTCGTTCTCGTAGGCGTAGTAGACTTCCTCGAGGCCGCCCTTGTAGCGTGCGACGGCGACGGGAGGCTGCTTCCCCTCGGCGCTGCGCATGAGGTGGGAGGCGATATTCTGCAGATCGTCCAGATACCCCCCGCCGTTGCTGCGCAGATCGAGGATGAGATGCGTCCTTCCCCGCGACTCCATGGTCCGGAGGCAGCGTTCAAACTCCTCCGAGACGTTGCCGCTGAACTCGTCGATGCGGATGTAGGCGGTGTCTTCGTCGAGGGAGGAGAGGCGGTCCTCTTCGTGAAAACTCATCGCGCCGTTTGTCGTAAAGACGGCGCCCGTTTCGCTGTCGCGGTAGAGGCAGTACGTCCGCTGATATTCTTCGGGCGTGATGTAGTAATACCCGTACCCGCTGTACGTCGTCTCATACCCCAGGAGCAGGACAAGCTCCCCGCCCGGAACGGCGGAAACATCGGATGCGAACTGTTCGTACGTCGTGAAGGGGATCTCGGGCCCCGAGACAGTGGCATCCGCCCGCACGAAGTAGGAAAAGATGCGCATCCCCTGCCGCACCCCCGCGTGATAGGCGGGAGAATTGTAGGAGACCGAGGCGATCGTTCCCGAATCGTCGCCGACGAAGAAGGAGATGCCGTAGTCGTAGTTCTGCCCTTCGCCCGCGCGGACGTACGCCGCATACTCCTCGGGCGAATAGTACTGCGAATAGTCATCGAGGGTCTCGTTGAGCGCGGAAAGAAGCTCTGCGCCCGTCGCGTCCTCGCCCGCGCTTTCAAGTACCTTCTCGCGCGAGAAATCTTCGGGATAGTAGTAGCGTTCGGTGACGTCGAGCGCCCACAAAAAGGAGCGCATGTCCGCGTCGATCGCATAATAGCGGACGAACCAGCCGACAAGGAAGCCCGCGGCGAGCAGTACGAGCGCCAGGAGAAGGGAGATGAGGCGGCGCTGCCACGACTGTTTGCGCGTGGGGCGGGGAGAGGACAAGTTCTCCCTCTCGTCGGGGCGTTCTTCGGGAACGGGATCGAAAAATTCGTCCTTTTCCTCGGGGCGGTTGCGGTTATCAAATTCGGGGTCCATAGACACCTCCTGAAAGTTTAGGGATTGAGCAGTTTATAGAGAATGGTGATGACGCGGAAGGTGACCGCATCGGAGAACTTGCGGATGTTGAGCCCGGTGATGCGCTCGATCTTATCCAGCCGATACATGAGCGTGTTGCGGTGCATAAAGAGATCGCGCGACGTCTCGGAGATGTTCAGGCTGTTTTCGAGGAAGCGTTCGGCCGTCTCCATCATGTCGGGGTCCTCGAAGACTTCGTCGGCGCTCTCCACATAGAACTGCTCCATGTACTCCTTGAGCCTGTCCTTGGGAAGGTCCTCAAGCATCTTGACGAGCAGGTACTCGCGGTAGGTATGCACCTTGAAGTCGGAGCGGAAGAGCGTACTCACCCGAACGGCCGTGGAGGCCTGGCGGTAGGAGGAGGCGATGTCCAAAAAGCTCTTCATCTCGCAGCCGATGCCGATGCTTGCCTTGACGCCCAGCTCCTCGTAGAGGGACTGGCTCAGAAAGCGGCCGAACTCGAGCGGGGTCTCGTCCGCCTCCATGAACTTGACGACGACGAGGTGCATATCGTCCATGCGGACGACCATGTCGGGAGAGTCGGAAAGGCAGTTCTCGATGTGGGCGAGCGCCTCTTCGATGCGCTTGGGGATGAGGAGCTCCACGGCAAAGCAGGGGGCGTCCGTCAAGTTAAACTTGGTGAGGAAGCGGTAGATGTACCAGCCCGTGCCCTCGCCCAAGAGGATGTTCCTGAGGTACTCCGCCTTGTCGGGCAATACCTCGCGGGCGTCCGAATTGGAGACGAGGTAGCCCACAAGTTTTGCCTTGCTCTCGGCCTCCTCGCCCGTGCCGTCGAGGTAGGCGTCCACGGTGTCTCCGCAATAGGAGAGCGGGAACTTGGTCTCCTCGCCGCCGCGGGGGGTGAGGCGCACAACGGTGCCTGTCTTTTCCGCGACGTCCTTCAAAAGGCGGGAAAGCTCCGCCTTGGTCTGATGTGTCATAAGTATTCTCCCCTTATGGCGGAACATTCCGCCTGTCATATGCTTCAATTATATCAAATCGCGGCGGAAAATTCAAGGCTTTTCACGAGAACGGCACCAAAATCACACGGCGCGGGCAAGCAGGACGCGGAGAGGGGCGGCTTTTCCGCGCTCAGCGCCCAAACCATGCCAAAATGCGACAAGCTCTCCCCTCCCCCATTCTGCCGCAAGGTGCTATAATGGGGGCAATTTCAATGCAAGGAGGGGAGTTTATGCAATATGCGGCGATCGAGGGCGCGATCGAGCGTGCGCCCGTGAGCGTGAGACGAAATACGGAGGTGCGCATCGAACAGAGGGCGCGCGAAAAACTGAAGACAAAGCCGCTCACCTTTGCCTGCCTGACGGGCGCGGGGGCGGCGGCTGCCGTGTTCGGGCTGTTTGCGGGGATGCTCCTCCCTCATTCCGCGGCGGCGTGGGCCGTGGCGGGGCGGGATACGCTGATGGGAAATTCCCTCTTCGGCATGGCCGTGGAAGCCGTGCGCGGGAGCCTGCCCGCCACGAACAGCCTGTATGCGGGCGCGCTGCAGCTCTTCTTATTGCTGATGGCGGCCTCGGCGGCGCTTTCGTTGGCCTGCTCCGTTTTAGCGTTTGCGGCCGGCAGGACGGCGAGAAAGCTCTCCGCCTTCACGCTGACCCTTCACATGCTCACGTTCGGGGGATTTGCGGGGCTCGTCTATTTGGGCGGAGAAACATTGGAACGGGCGCTTGCCTTGGACGCGCTCTTCGTGTTCGCGGCGGTGATGCTGCTGCGCGTACTGCATGCGGCGGCAAGGCGCGGGAGCAAGGGGCTCTTCGGGAGCGCGTTCCTGCTGCTCGCCGTCGGCGCGTTCGCGGGGGTGTGCCTGCCCGGGACAGCCGTGAAGCGCGAGCTGACTGCGGCGCTCTCCGTGAGCATGCGGGCATGGGAGGGAACGGACATCGCCCTCGTCGTGCTGCTCGGGTTAGCCGGCCTCAACCTTCTCTTCGCCGTCCTGAGAATGGGCGCGGGCAAGGGGTTCGCGTTTGAGCTCGTGCGCTTCCTCCTCGTCCTGTCGGCGGCGGGCGCGGTCGTCGCCTGCTATGCGGCGGAGGAGATGAGCCTTGCCCCGTTCACGCCCCTCCCCTCCCTGCTCGTCCTCGTCCCGGCGGGCGCGGGTCTGGTGCTTTCGGCGGGGCTTGTCGCGGCAAGAGCGGTCAAGAAGAAGCCCAAACAATAAAAAATCGCCCTCGGGAATGCCCGAGGGTTTTATTTTTTGACGTTGATGTAGACGGTGATGCCGTCCTTTTGGGAGTACTCGCGGCGGGAGCAGACGGCGTCGACGAGGAAGAGGCCGCGGCCGCACTCGTCGCCCACCGAAGAGCAGCAGCTGACGGCGGGGGGCTGAAAGTCGTTCTCCCCGCGCACGCAGAGGAGAAGTTCGTCCCCCAAAAGTTCCGCGCGGAAAAACGCCCTGCCGCCGCCGTGGCGCAGTACGTTGATGACGAGCTCATTCGCAACGAGCTTGCTGTCGAATACGACGCCCTCGGGCACCTTCTCGGCTTCGAGGCCGCCCGTCAGACTGTCAAGCGCACGCGCAAGTTCCGCGTGGTCGCCGATCTCAAAGTACATCATTCTGCCATGCCCTGTTTTAAGTCATCCCGAAGTTTCTGTAAGATCTTGCGCTCCATGCGCGAGACATACATCTGCGAAACGTTCATCCTTCTTGCCGTCTCCGCCTGCGAGAGCTCCTGCCCGAAGCGGTAGGAAACGAGCTTCTTCTCCGTGTCGCTGAGCGTGGAGAGGGCGCGGCGCACCGCGTCGTTCTCCATGATGCGCTCGAAGTCGTCCTCGCCCGCAGGCAAGACGTCGTAAAAGCTCGCGCCGTCCTCGTCGTCGACGGGTTTGTCCAAAGAGACGACGCTGCCCGCCTCCATGCAGCTTAAGACGTCCTCTTCGGGGACGCCCAATTTCTCCGCAATTTCCTTCGCGGTGGGGTTCTTGCCGTTCTGAAGGGCGAGCTCCTCCTCCGCCTTCTTGACGCTCACCCTCAGCTCCGCGACGCGGCGGGGCAGATGGATGAGGCGGGAGCGGTCGCGGAAGTAGTTCTTGATCTCCCCCGTGATGGTGGGTGTGATGAAGGTGGAAAACTTGAGGCCCTTCGTCTCGTCGAAGCGGTCGATGCCCTTTAAGAGCGCAAGCGAGGCGACCTGATACAAGTCGTCGTAGTCGACACCGCGCCCCACGAACTTCTTGGCGATCATCGAGGCGATGAAGAGATACTTCTCCGCGATCTCGTTGCGGAGCTTGACGTCATGCGTCTCGCGGTATTTTTTGAAGAGTTCCTGTTCGTCCATCAGTCAATTTCAAATCCAAAGGAAATGCAGGATGCCCCCGCTTCCGTCTTGTTCATCGTAAGATCCTTGACGAGCGCCTGAAGGAGCGCAACCGAAATTTCTTCCTCCATCGAGGAGACCTTCTCGCCGCCGCCATCTTCGCCCTCGATAGTGACGTGCACGCCCTTTTCGCGCGTGAAAATGAGGCGCGCCGAGGTATAGCCGCCGTGTTTTAAAAGGAGCAGACTCTCGGTGACGCACACCTTGCAGTCCTCGCTCTCTTCAAGGCCGAGGCCGACGAGGGAGCAGACGCCGCCCGTCAGAAGGCGCACGGTCGTCATGAGTTCGCTCTGAAGGGGTACTTTTAAGTCGATGAGTGCATTCATCATTGTATCTCCATGATGGTGTCGAGCGCGCAGATGACGAAGAGCTTCTTGATGTGGGCGTTGAGGCCCTTCAAGGTCATCTTGTGGCCGTCCGTCTTGACGTGCTTCAAAATTTTGACAAAGGTGCCCAGCGTCGTCGAGTCGATGAACTCGAGCTTCTCGCACGAAAAGCAGATGTCGCCCTTGGCGGAGTCGTAGGCAGCGAGCACTTCCGCGCCGAATTCTTCGGCATTGCCCGAGTCGATGGTGCCCGAAAGCTCGATCTGGATCTCGGGCGTGAGCGATAAAACGTTGACTTCTTTCATGTGTTCCTCCGCGCCCTGCGGCGCTGAAATTCGCCCCCCCATGGGGGCTTCTATCTATTTATACCCGTCAGACACGGGGTATCAAACGCTCAAATGAGTGCGTTGACGTCGGGAAGGATGAGGGTGGGGACGTCGGGGTAGTTTTTCATCGTCTCCCGCGTCGTCTCGCCGCTCAAGACGAGCACCGTGTGCATGCCGCAGTTGTTGCCGAAGCGGATATCCGTGTGCAGCCGATCCCCCGCCATCGCCATGCGGGAGCAGGGAATGTGGAGGCGATGCGAAAGGCTCTCCCCCATCGTTTTTTCGGGCTTTCCGATGATGAGGTCGGGCCGCCTTCCCGAACTCATTGCAAAGAGTTCGATGAAGGAGCCGACGTCGGGCATGGGCACGCCCTTCGTGGGGCAGACGGCGTCGGGATGCGTCGCGAGGTACACGACGCCCGCCGCCAAAAATTCGTTGAACTTCTTCATCTTGGGAAAGTCGAGCGTCACGTCGTAGGCGAGGATGACGACGTCGGGCTCCTCCTCGACGAGGGGCACAGTGCGGGAAAATTCCGCTTTCACCGCGTCCGTCGCAAGGAGACAGACGCGCTTTTCGGGGAAATGTGCCGCCGCGTACTCCGCCGCCGCCATCGCCGAGGTGTAGATGAGATCTCCCTCCCCCAAGATGCCGATGCGGGTGAGCTTTTGGCGGTATTCCTCCTCCGTCTTGGAGGAATTGTTGGTGAGAAAGACGATGCGCTTTTTCCTAGCGCGGAGCGCGGCGAGGGTCTCCTTCACGTTCCCGATGGGCGTCTCGTCGAGGTACACCGTGCCGTCGAGGTCGAAGAGGAAGGCGTCGGTTGCTTGTAAAAGTTCCTGTGTCGTCATAAGAGTCCTTCGTTAAAAGTCGGTGAGGCCGAAGTCGCGCACGACGGAGGAAAGGCCGTTGGGCGCGTATTCGGGCAGAAATTTGAGGCGGGTGCGGTCACCGCGCGTATTGACGGGCGAGAGGGCAGAGATGCGCTGCTCTTCCATGTCGCGCTCATTAAGGAGACGGACAGCCTCGGCGGCAAACGGGCCGCGGATGCGTTCGAGCGCGAGGGCGCGGGCGGCGTATTCCTCGGGCGTGGGAACGTAGGCCGAGAGCGGGCTTTTCGAGCGCTGCAATCGAAGGGCGTAGTCGGGAACGAAGTGCTTGCGCGGCTTGCCCTTGAGGAAGAACGCGGCATACAGCGCGAGAAGTTCGTGATACGCCCGCACGTTGGGCGTTTTTTCGCCGTCCTTTTTCAGGAGCGAGGCGAGCGTGAAACATTCCCCCTCTTTGAGCTCTTCGGGGAGCGCAAAGAGCGCCGAAAAGACGGGGCGGAAGGAGAGCTCGGGAAGCGTGACCGCGGGGCGAACTTCCCCCATGCCGAATTCCGCAAGCGCGCGGCTCTCGAAATGCGAGAGGCGGGCAAGGAGCAGGGCGGCATAGCCTTCGCCGAGCGCGGGTGAGAGCAGGCTCTCGTCGCAGCACACCGCGGCGGGCGCGAGGGCGTGGGAGGAGAGGTCGCCGCCGACGGGAAGGAGTGCGCTCTCTTCCGTTGCGCCCGCAAGCAGCGCGTCCGAGGGGTAGACGGCGCAGGGGAGGCGTCTCACTTCCGCAAAACAGCGCGCTGAAAGGAGCGTCTCTCTTCCGCCCGCCGCCAGCACGCAGCACACCCCCTCGGGGAGGGAGAAGAGCGGGAGCGCGTCGTCCTCTAAGATGAGGCAGATGGCGCGCGGGGAGAGGGCGAAGTCGCGGAAGAGCGAGAAGCGCCCCTGATCGCTCACGAGGGCGATCTTCCCGCCCGAAAAGAGCTTGAAGCGCGTGGCGATGTCCTCCTTCGCGCTCGTAAAGATGAGCTTTTTTTCCGCGCCGAGAGGCGGGTTCTTCTTTGGTACGGACGAAAACACTTGCTGCATAAGCTCTCCCGTCCGTACGGCCCGAAAAGGGGCGCCGGAAACGGCAATGCCGCGTGCGCCCCTTCCGAAGTCAACGGAGAATGAATTTTAATTTTTCAAGGAGCGCGTCGTTCTCCGCGGGCGTGCCCACGGTGATGCGCAGAAACTCCTTTAAGATGGGTTTGTTCCAGAAGCGCACGAGGACGCCCTCGCGCTTCAAGGCGGTGTAGAGTTCCTCGCCGCTCATCTTCACCCTTCCCGCGAAGAGGAAGTTGGCGCCAGACTTGGGCACCGTGAAGCCGAGGGAGAGAAGCTCCCCCCGGAGGCGTTCGCGCTCGCTCTTGACGAGGGCACACGTCTTTTCGCGGTACTCCTTATCCTCGACCGCGGCGGCGCAGACAGCCTGACAGACGGCGTCGACGGGGTAGGAATTGAAGCAGTCCTTCATGCGGAAGAGGGCGGAGACCAGCTCCTCGTCCCCCACCGCGTAGCCGCAGCGGATGCCCGCGAGCGAGTAGCTCTTGGAGAACGTCTTGACGACGAGAAGGTTATCGTACTTCTTCGTGAGCGGCACGGCCGACTCGCCGAAGAAGTCCATATAGGCCTCGTCCGCAATGACGACCCGCCCCTTCTCTTTCGCCGCGGAGACGAAGGCTTCCACCGTTTGAAGGGGCAGGGCGATGCCCGTCGGCGCGTTGGGGTTGCAGAGATAGTACCCCGCGCAGTCGGCGTTGAGCATGCCCTCCAAATCGAAGGTGAAGTCCTCTTTGAGCGGCACGATGTGGGTGTTCACCCCGAAGAAGGAGGCGAATACCTCGTAGAAGCTGTATGTAAGATCAGCAAAGCACGCGGGGAGGCCGCCCTCGTCGAAAAAGGCGGGGAAGGAGAGGGCGAGCACTTCATCCGAGCCGTTCCCGCAGAACACGTTTTGGGGAGAAACGCCCTCCGCACGGGCGATGGCCTCGCGCAGGGGATCGGCGTCGGGGCGGGGATAGAGGCGGAGCGTGTCCGTCTCGAAGGCCTTGAGCACTTCCCTGACGCGCGGCGAGGGCGGGTACGGATTCTCGTTGGTGTTGAGCTTGATATACGACTTGTCCTTGGGCTGTTCGCCCGCCGTGTAGGGAGCGATGCATAAAGCGCGGCGGCTGAGATAGGTCATAAGTTCCTCCTTCAGAACAAAAGCAGAAGGGCGTTGCCCGCATACCCGACGACAAGCCCCAGAAGGGCGAGCACGCCGAGCAGCACGAGACCGCGCTTCCATGTTTTGGAATTTTTCAACAGCACTAAGATGCCGAGGCCGGTGTTGGTGACGAGGCCCGCGAGGCAGCTTGCGAAGGTGAGGCCGCCCATCGAGAAGGTCTCGGCAAGGACGACGCTCGAGGCGCAGTTGGGCACCATGCCGATGAGGACGGAGACGAGCGGCTGGAACCAGTAGCCCGCGCCCGTCAGAAAGCCGACGACCTTGTCCTCGCCGATGAGGAAGAACAGCGTGCCGAACACGAAGTTGACGGCAAGCACCGCCGCCGCCACTTGCAGGGCATGCAGGAGCGGGGACCAAAGATAAAGCGTGAGCGCGCCGTGGTGCTTGTGCTCGCAGACGTGGAACTCCTCCTCTTCATCGTGATCGTGGTGATGTTCGTGTTCGTCATGCTCGTCGTGGTCATGCTCATGCTCGTGATGTTCATGCTCATGCGGGGCGGGCATGGGCGCGAGGGGCTGCGCTCTCTTGCGGAGCAGGAAGTCGGCAAGATACCCCGCCGCAACGGCAAAGACGAGCTTGAAGACGCAGAGAAGAGCGATGTATAAAATCTTCTGCTGCCAGGTGAGCGACGAGAGCGCGAGGACGAGGAGGGCCTCGTCGTTGGTCGCAATGAACACGGCGAGCAGCGTGCCGACGGTGACGAGGCCGCGCTCGAAGAGCTTTGCCGCCATCACCGAAAAGCCGCACAGGGGGATGAGGCCGGTCGCCGCGCCGAGGAAGGGCGCAGCCTTCCCCGAAAGAGCGCGCGAAGGCGCCCCCACCCGCGTGCGGTGCTCCAAAAGTTCGATGAGCACATACAGCACGAACAGGAAGGGAAAGAGCTTTAATGTATCCAAAAGGGCGTCTAAGATGACGTCTCCCATGCGGCCTCCTTTTCGGGAAAGGGCGGCGCGCCCCTCCCGTGACGGGGAAAAGTATACTTCTTTTGCGGCAGTTTGTCAAATTTTTCTTATCGTTCGCGGGAAATTCCGGCTTTTATGCCCTCTCCCCTCGCTTGCGGCCGCCCCTCTCCCCCGAAAAAAGGCAAAAAGAAACGCCCGAACATTCGAGCGTCTCTTTTGTAGGTTGATTGAAAGATCACTTCTCGTCTTTCTTCTCTGCAGCAGCCGCCTTCTTCTTCTCCATCTTGGCGTTCTGCTTCTCGAGCTTCTTCATTTCCTTCGTGACGACTCTTGCCGCCTCGATCTGAGCCTGCATCTCCTGAGGTGTAGGAGGCACGAATGCCGCACCCTCTGCGTTCTCGGGGATGACGTCGTAGTGCTCATCGCGCTCAAGCATCGTCGCTTCGGTGTAGCCGTCGAAGAGGTGGATGTGCTTTGCATCGAATGCAAGCTCAACGATCTCGCCGAGGCTGACGACGGCACGCGAGCTGATCCTTGCGATCATCTGCGATGCGTTGTCGACAATGGTGTTCTTGTCGTTCTCGTACTCAAGGTCGCAGTAAATCTGCGTCTCGGCACCGAGTTTTTCGATGACGTCGATCTTCGCCTTGACGATGGTGTCGGGCGAGTTGGAGATGAAGAGGTCATCCTCGTGGATATCCTCGGGACGGACGCCGAGCGTCACCGTCTTGCCGGTGTTGATGTACTCGTCGACGTTCTTGATCTTGGAGACGACGGACTTCGGGAGCACGATCTTGTTGCCGCCGACGAAGTTGACGTAGACCTTGCCGTCCTCCTGCGTGAGGGTGGAGTTCTTGAAGAAGTTCATCTGAGGCGTGCCGATGAAGCCCGCGACGAACAGGTTGATGGGATAGTCGTAGAGGTTCTGAGGGGTATCGACCTGCTGCATGAAGCCGTCCTTCATGACGACGATACGCGTACCCATCGTCATAGCCTCGATCTGGTCGTGCGTGACGTAGATGAACGTGGTGGCGAGACGGGCGTGGAGCTTGGAGATTTCCGTTCTCATCTGAGCACGGAGCTTTGCATCCAAGTTGGACAGAGGCTCGTCGAGCAGGAAGACCTTGGGCTCACGGACGATGGTACGGCCGAGCGCGACACGCTGGCGCTGACCACCCGAAAGAGCCTTGGGCTTACGCGAAAGGTAATCGGTGATGCCGAGGATCTCGGCTGCTGCCTTGACCTTCTCGTCGATGACTTCCTTGGGCACCTTGCGGAGCTTGAGGCCGAATGCCATGTTGTCGTAGACGGACATGTGGGGATAGAGTGCGTAGTTCTGGAAGACCATCGCGATATCTCTGTCCTTAGGGACGACGTCGTTGACGAGCTTGCCGTCGATGTAAAGTTCACCGGAGGAAATTTCCTCGAGGCCTGCGATCATACGCAGCGTGGTGGACTTACCGCAGCCAGAGGGGCCGACGAAGACGATGAATTCCTTATCCCTGATGTCGAGGCAGAAGTTGAACACTGCCTGGTTGCCGCCGGGATAGATCTTGTTGATGCCTTTAAGTAAAAGACCGGACATAATTTCCTCCAAACCATGTTTTGAGGATATTTTACACGAAAATGTCCGATTTTGCAATAGGCAATCATAACAAAGTTTGCCTATGAGACTGTATAGATTGCCCAAAAAACCAAAATATACCTGCGGACAGAGTGTTTTTCGGGAGCTTTCAGCCGCATTTTGGGGGATTTTGAGAGGGATCAGCACCTTTCAGAGCAGTACCGCCTGCGTCGGATACAGCCGCTTTGTGCAGTTTTTCTCCTCGAATTTTTCCTCGCTGCCCGAAAGCAGGGCCTTCGTCTCCCCTCCCCGCACGGTATAGAGGTTGCCCCCTTCGGGAAGAAAGAGCACGCTGCCTTCCTCGGGTTCGCACGTCAAACGGTTTTTTGCGGCGAGGACGCGGGACGGGAGCGAGAAGGCGCGGGCGATCGTATCCAGCGTCTGCCCTCTTTTGACGCGGTAGTAGGCGGGACGGTGAAGGCGGAGAACATATTCCATATCTCTATTTTATGCGGCGGAGGGCAAAAAGCGCACACATAAGAAAAAGGACAGGCCGAATACAATAGAGGGTATGGACCTTGTACGCACCGCCTCGCTCATCACCGCCCTCTCGGCCGCCGAGCACTGCCTCGGCTTTCTATACCGCATCCTGCTCTCCCGCGTGCTCGGCTCGGAGGGGCTGGGGCGGTACCAGATGGCGCTCACCGTCTTTTCCGTGCTTTCGACGCTCTCCGCAAGCGGGCTGCCCGTGACGCTCTCACGGACGCTCTCCTCCCACCGCGCAAGGGGAAATGTGCGCGCCGCCGAGGCCGCCCGCACCGCCGCCGTCTGCATCGCGCTCGGCGTGTCGCTCCTTTTGACCGCCCTGCTCTTTGCCCTGCGGCCGCTCATGGGCTCCGTATTTTCGGACAGCGGCGCCGAGAGCCTCTTTTACATTCTCCTCTTGGGGCTCCCCTTCACGGCCGCCTACGCCGTCCTGCGGGGCGGATTCTGGGGGGAGAAGCGGTTCTTCCTCTATTCCTTCACCGAGCTTGCCGAGGAGATCGCCATGATCGCGGCGGGGGTCGTACTGCTCGTTCTGACGTCGCTCGCGCTCCCCAAAGAAAACTTGGCGGCGGGAGCGGTGCTTTTGTCTCACCTCGTCTCCTTCGGCATTGCCTTCGGGTGCTTTTGGGCGAGAGGCGGGAAGTTCGTCTCGCCGGGGCGCGAAATCAAACCCCTCGCCCTTGCGGCGCTGCCCGTGACTGCGGTGCGCGCGCTCTCGTCGCTGGCGGGAACGCTCGTCTCCGTGCTCTTTCCCCTGCGGCTGATGGCGGCGGGGGCGACGTCCGCGACGGCAATGGCGGAGTACGGCGTCGTCTGCGGCATGGTGATGCCCGTCATGCACATTCCCTCGGCGGTGTTGAGCTCCATCGCGCTCGTCATGGTGCCCTCCTTCTCGGAGTGCGCCGCGCGGGGGGAGAGGGAGAAGCTCGCCGCCCTCACCGAGAAGGCCCTGAACGCCGCCCTGCTCGTTGCGGGGGCGCTCATTCCCCTCTACGCCGTGTGCGGGGAGGACATCGGCATTTTGCTCTTCGACAGCCCCAAGAGCGGGCAGATGATCGCGTTCGGGTCGCTGCTTTTGATCCCCATGAGCCTCACGATGATCGCGGGGAGCCTTCTCAATTCCCTGCACTGCGAGAGGCAGTCCCTTCTCATCTTCCTTGCGGGCGCGGGGGCGATGCTCCTTTCGGTGTTCTTTTTAACGGGCAAGCTCTCGGGCGGGGCGCTGCTCGTCGGCACGGGGGCGGAGTATGCCCTCTCCGCCGCGCTCTCCCTTCTCGTCCTGAGGAAGCGGACGGGGCGGCTGCGCTCGGGGAAGTACGCCCTCAAAGTGCTGCTCGCGGCGGGCGGGGCGGCGCTTATAGGGCACTTCGTGCGGGAGCTGCTCTTTTTGCACCTGAGCTTCCTGCCCGCGCTCATTCTCACCTTCCTTTTCGTGGCGGGAACGGAGGCGGGGCTCATCGCGCTCTTTAAGCTCACCGACTTCAAGGCGCTGCTTCGCCGCTTCCTCCCCAAACGGAGAAAGAGCGGCCGAAAGACGGCGTGAAGGGGGAAATTTCAGAAAAAATTTGCTTTTCGCGCCTCTTTTTGCGGGCGTACTATTGACATTGGCGCAAAAGTGTTTTACAATATGAGCGTTGGCAAATTTGCCGAAAACGGAGGAAATTATATGAGAATGACGGACGAACTGCGCAAGGCGCTCCGCGTGCGCGTGGACTACACCAACATGACGGACAAGTACCTCGGCGACAAGGGCATCTCGCAGAAGACGCTGGATGCGCACAAGAAACTCGCCAAGGCGGCGCACGCCTATGTTGCGGAAAACAGGGGCAAGGACGAGCTCTTCATGGGCTGGACGGAACTTCCCTATAATCAGGACGAGATCGTCGCGGATATCCTGGAAGAGGCCAAGAAGATCCGCCGCAATTTCGATAACTTCGTGGTGCTCGGCATCGGCGGTTCGGCGCTCGGCCCCATCATGGCCTTCAATGCCCTCTGCCACCTGCACTACAACGATCTGCCCAAGTCCAAGCGCAAGGGCCCCAAGTTCTTCGTGGAGGACAACGTTGACCCCGTCCGCATGAAGGAACTTCTCGACGTCATCGACGTCAAGAAGACGTGCTTCAACGTCATCTCCAAGTCGGGCGCGACGAGCGAGACGATGACGCAGTACCTCATCATCTCCGACCTTCTCGAGAAGGCGGGCGAGAACGTGAAGGACCACGTCGTGTTCACGACGGACGCCGCAAAGGGCAACCTCGTGAAAATTTCCAAGAAGCTCGGCGGCGTGAAGAGCTATGTGCTTCCCGACGGCGTGGGCGGGAGATTCTCCGAACTCTCCCCCGTTGGCCTGCTTCCCGCAGCCGTGCTCGGCATCGACATCAAGCTGCTTTTAAAGGGCGCTGCCTACATGGACAAGCTGTGCAAGACGTCCGATCTCAAGAAGAACCCCGCGCTCATGTGCGCGACGCTGCAGTATATCGCCATGAACGACGGCAAGAACATCGGCGTGCTCATGCCGTACTCGGATAACCTGCGCACCGTCTCCGACTGGTACGCACAGCTGTGGGCGGAGTCGCTCGGCAAGAACGTGACGCTCGACGGTACTCCCTGCAACGTCGGCCAGACGCCCGTCAAGGCGCTCGGCGTTACCGACCAGCACTCGCAGGTGCAGCTCTACACCGAAGGCCCCTATGACAAGGTGGTGACCTTCCTCTCCGTCGGGAGCTACAAGGAGAAGTCCCCCATTCCCCACGGCTGCGAGGACATCCCCGACGTCGGCTTCCTCGGCGGGCACACGATGGAGGAGCTCATTCAGGCGGAGAACAAGGCGACGGCGTATGCCCTCACCAAGGCGGGAAGGCTCAACTACACCATCACCCTGCCCGAGGTCAACGAGTTCACGCTCGGCCAGCTTCTCTTCCTCTTCGAGCTGCAGACCGCCTATGCGGGTGCGATGTTCAACATCAACACCTTCAACCAGCCCGGCGTCGAGGCGGGCAAGAAGGCGACGTTCGCCCTTCTCGGCAAGCCCGGCTATGCAGAGCAGAAGGCAGAGCTCGACAAGGCGGCGAGCGATCCCGCTTACGTCATCTGAATGTAACTGAAAATGTGGAAGGCGCGCGGCCATTCGGCCGCGCGCCTTTTGTTTCGGGAGCGCCCGCGGGGCGGCAACTGCCGCCCCGCGGGCGCCTCTCCTTTTGAGCACAAAGAAAGAGCGGAGGGAATTTCCCTCCGCTCTCTGCATTTCATCAATTTTTCCGATCAGCCGACGACTGCGGGGTTCTTCGTCCAATCGTACTGAAGGTAGGTCTCCTTGAAGAGCACGGCTGCCTGCATGGGATCGCCGAGCTGCTCGCTGTCGACGGAAGTGCCCGCCTCGCCTGCGGCGCGGGCGACCGACCAGCCCTCCGGCGTGCTCTCAAAGCGGACGGAGGTGAGGCTCTCGCAGCCCATGAACGCGGTAGAGCCGATCGTGGTGACGGCTGCGCCGAACTTGACGGTTTCAAGGCTCGTGCAATTCATGAACGCGTTGGTACCGACGCTCGTGACGGTGTAAGGAATACTGATGGAGACGACGCTGCTTGCGCCGTAGAACGCCATGTTGGCGATGCCCGTGACGGGCAGTGCGCCAAGGCCGCTTGCTTCATCGGTATAGCTGTCGGGGATGAGGATATCGGTATCCGTGCAAGTGCCGAGCCCGATGAGCGTGTAGCTTGCGCCGTCGCTGCCGAGCGCGAACAGAAGACCCGTGCTTGCCGGCGTGTTGCAGACAACGCACACGTTGTTGCTGACGGTGTGGCCGTAAGGTGCGATGACTGTGCCCTCGTTCTGCACATCATCGCAGCGGCTGCAGACCGTCCTGCCCTCGAGGCCCGCTTCGGTGCAAGTCGCATCGTAGTTGCCTTCCAGGACATAATCGTGACCAAGCGCCGCCACATCCTGTTCGATGGTCGTGTTGCAGCGTACGCAGACATAGGACTCTCTGCCCGTTTGGGTGCACGTGGGTTCCACGATGATGGTAGGACCCTCTTCGGGGATCTGGTGACCGAGACGAGGGCGCGTCTGACGCTGCTCGAGCACGGTGTTGCAGCGGGTGCAGATGACTTCACCGTAATAACCGTCCTCGGTGCAGGTAGGTTCCACGCTGGGCTGACGCTCAGGCGTATGACCGAGTGCGGGAAGCACTTCACGTTCCTTGACTATCTCGCCGCAGCGCTCGCAGACAACTTCGCCCGTGTAACCCGTCTCAGTGCAGGTGGGCGCCTTGCCCTCGCGCTGAACTTCCTTGTGGCCGAGCGCGGCGACGGTGGCCTCGAGCTCTTCATGGCAGCGGGTGCACTCGTACGTCATGCTGCCCGCTTCGGTGCAGGTGGGCTCCGCCGTGATCGAATAGCCCGCTTCGGGCGCGCTGTGGCCGAGCGCGGGGATGACCTGCTGTTCGGCAAAGACTTCGTTGCAGACGGAGCAGTGCAGGCCTGCCGAAAGGCCCGTCTCGGTACAGGTGGGTGCAACGTATTTGTCCTCAACGAAGGTATGCGCCGCAAGGGGAAGCGTGAGGTCATGAAGTTCCTCGTCGCCCTCTTCATCGGCAAAGTTCTTGTCGCAGACGGAGCAGTGCCAATATTCTGCCGTGCCCGCTACGACGCAGGTGGATGCAACTTCCTCCACGTGGGTCAAGGTATGCGCTGCAAGAGGAAGGGCAAGGTCGGAAAGCTCCTCTTCGCCCGCTTCGTCGGCGTAGTCCTTGCCGCACTCGTCGCAGTGCCAGTGCGCGACGGTACCCGCCTCGGTACAGGTCGAGGCGACTTCTTCCACATAGCTCATCGTGTGGCGGTGCGTGCAGGAGCCGATGAGGCAGAGCAGCACGATGATAAAGACGACGATGATCGCCGCGACGACGCTCACGCCGATGATGACCTTTCTCTTCTTGTCATCCTCTTCGGCGGGCTCGTCCTCCACATCATCGGGTGCAGGCTCGGGAGCCGCTTCATGCGTCACGTCCTCGGACGGATCCTCGGGCTCCTCTTCGGAAGGTTCGCTCTCGGCTTCCTCAGCTTCGGAAGGCGTCTCTTCTGCAGCCTCTTCCGTCACGTCTTCGGGCGCCTCTTCGGGCATGTCCTCGGGCTCGGAAGCAGACACGTCGCCGACGCTCACTTCTTCATCGGGAACCGGTTGGGGGTTCTCCCCGGTCTTTTTTTCTTCTTCTGACATAGTCCCTCCTTCGTTTCGTTTTTGCGAGGATGATGCGCGAACGGCATGCCGCCTCCCCGGAGCTGCCGCTCGGATCGTCCGCACGGAACAGGATAGAGGCGGTCGGACAAACGCTTCGCGCCCCTTATTTGTTTAGGATTATATCACAGAAAAAACGCTTTTGCAACTCTTTCCCCGAAAAAAATTCCACAGCGTTCGTCATTTTTTTGTATAATTTGCGAACGTTTTACGGCGCGAAAACATCGTTTTTGCACAAAAAACCGCATTTTGGGCTTTTCTTTCGACGATTTTTTAAAAATTTTCCGCCGAGAATTCCACAAAATCGCCAAAAAATAAGCCCCGCGGAATTTTTGCCGCGGGGCGGGTTTGGAGGGCCTCAGTCCTGAGGACGCTCCTTGATCTCTACATTGTACTTCTTGCTGCCCTTGGGCGTCGCCGCACGGACGAGCGTGCGCAGCGCCTTGGCGATCTTGCCCTGTTTGCCGATGACCTTGCCCATGTCCGACTCCGCAAGGAGCACGGTGACGGTGATCGCGTCGTCCGTCTCTTCGACGTCGTACGAGATGGCAGCCTTGTCCTCGGCGAACTGTTCGACGATATACTTGATGAGTTCCAGCATGGTGTCTCCTTTGGCCGTGGGGCCGCGGCTTCAGGCCGCAAAGTGCTTACTTCTTTTTCTTCGTCTTGGTCTTGGACGGGGAGAGCTTGTCGCTCTTCTCCATCGCGCCCGATGCGACGAGGAGGGACTTGACCGTCTCGGTGGGCTGAACGCCCTTCGAGAGCCAATCCTTCGCCTTCTCGACGTCCACGGTGAGCGTGACGGGGTTGGATCTGGGATCGTAGAAGCCGACCTTGTCCAGATACTCACCCGTGGCCGCCTTGCGCGCGTCCACGACGACGATACGGTAGACGGGGGACTTCTTGTCGCCCATTCTGACCAATCTCATTTTGACCATAGTATTTGACCTCCGAAATTTTTCGTGATTTTAACTTATCTCAGAAGGGAAGCCGAAGTTTCCCTTTGCCGCCCTTTAATTGCTTCATGAGCTGCTTTGCCTGGTCGAACTGCTTTAAAAGCTGGTTGACTTCCTGCACGCTCGTGCCCGAACCGAGGGCGATGCGGCGCTTTCTCGGCGAGTTGATGATCTGCGGATTGTCGCGCTCCTTGGGCGTCATGGAAAGAATGATGGCCTTGGTGCGCTCGAGGCGCTTCTCGTCGACGTCCGCTTCGCTGAGCTTGAGCTTGCCGGCGCCCGGGAGCATATTCATGAGCGCGCCCGCGCCGCCCATCTTCTTGAGCGTCTCGAACTGCGCCAGATAATCGGTGAGCGTGAAGGAACTCTCGCGCATCTTGCGCTCCATGTCCTTCATCTGCTGCTCGGTGACGGCCTCCTGCGCCTTCTCGATGAGGGACAAAACGTCGCCCATGCCGAGGATGCGGGACGCCATGCGGTCGGGAAAGAAGGGTTCGAGGTCGGTGAGCTTCTCGCCCACGCCGATGAACTTGATGGGCTTGCCCGTGACCGCCTTGATGGAGAGGCACGCGCCGCCGCGGGTGTCGCCGTCCAGCTTCGTCAAAATGACGCCCGTGATGCCGACGCGCTCGTTGAACGTCTTGGCGACGTTGACGGCGTCCTGACCCGTCATGGCGTCGACGGTCAAGAGGACTTCCGTGACCGTGACCGTCTTTTCGATGTCCTCCAGCTCCTTCATGAGGGCGTCGTCGAGGTGCAACCGGCCCGCCGTATCGAGGATGACGGTGTCGTAGCCCATTTTGAGGGCGTATTCGACGGCCTGTTTCGCCGTCTTGGGGGGCGCCTGCGTGCCCTTTTCGAAGACCTCAGTGTCCGCCTTCTCGCCCACGATCTGCAGCTGTTTGATGGCCGCGGGGCGGTAGATGTCGCACGCGACGAGGAGGGACCGCTTGCCCTGCTTCTTGAGCTGAAGGGCGAGCTTGCCGCACAGCGTTGTCTTGCCCGCGCCCTGCAGGCCGCACATCATGATGACAGTCGGGGGCTTGGGAGCGACCTCTAATTTGGCGTTCGCGGGGCCCATCAGGGCGATGAGCTCCTCGTTGACGATCTTGATGACCTGCTGCGCGGGGTTGAGGGAGGCGAGCACCTCCTGCCCCACCGCCTTCTCCGAGACGCTTGCAATGAACTGCTTGGCGACGGAGAGGTTGACGTCTGCCTCCAAAAGGGCGACGCGGACTTCGCGCATCGCCGAGCGGATCTCGAGCTCGGTGAGCTTCCCGCGCTTGGTGAGCTTGGAAAAGATGTGATTGAGCCGCTCCGAGAGCGTGCCGAAGAGTGCCATGGGGCCTCCTTTATGCGTTGCCTTCCCCGCGTTCGAGGATGGATAAGAGGGCGGTGCGCTGCTCGTCGGGGAGCGTCTTTGCAAACTCCACAAGGGCCTCGTGCTCCCTTGTGCGCTTTGAAAGGAGAGCGGAGAGGTGCAGCGCCGCCTCGTATTGAAGAAGTTTTGTGCGGACCGACGCGAGGGTATCGGAAATGCTCTGCCGCGAGCAGCCCTTCTCCTCGGCGATCTCCTGAAGGGAGAGGTCGTAGTTATAGTAGAGCGTGGCGACTTCCCGCTTGTTCTCGGTGAGAAGTGCGCCGTAGACGTCGATGAGCCGTGAGATGGTAAGGTCCATATGCGCCCTCCCGATATGCCGCATTATAGCAGATGCGACCGCTACTGTCAAGTGTTTTTACTTGACAGAAGGGTTTCGCGAAAATCTTTTTTCGTTCCGAAAAAATCTTTCCGCGAGGGGTGGGGTTAATTCATATCACAGCTTTATCGCCCGCGCACTTATTTGTACTCAAAGACAATAAGCCTCAGGTATGAGGCAAATTGGGTGCCGCACCGCAGGGCAACCCTGCTCGCGGCAGTAGATTTAAAAAAGAACGCCCGTCAGTCAGACAGGCGTTTTCATTTTAATTGCGCGAGCAAAATCACACTTTTGCGCTGCGCACCCCAATTTGCGCATACCTGCGCTTCTGGGGGAAAAGTGAATGCGGGCGCAGTAAATTCGAAAGCCCCGAAAGTGCGCCCGCAGATGAAAAACGAGCCGCAGTCTTGTCGCGGCGGTGTTTTTCTCAAAATCACGGCAAAGATTTTTGGTCTCAAACGGCGCAAGGGAAACGCCGTTTTCGGTCACCGCTCGCGCGGGGAGAATGCGCTCGCTCATCTCGCAAGGGGAAAACAGCACACCGTGCTGTTTTAAGAACTCCCTTGCTCGTCCTTTGCAAAAAGATTTGCGTGAACTATATTATACAAATCCCTCTACAAACTGCTCGGCGTCGAAGGGGACGAGGTCGTCGATCTTTTCGCCGACGCCCGTAAAGACGACGGGAATATTCAATTCGCTGCACAGCGAGAACACGAAGCCGCCCTTCGCGGTGCCGTCCAATTTCGTGAGGACGATGCCGTCCAGCTCCACCGCCTCGTCAAACACGCGCGCCTGCGAGACGGCGTTCTGCCCTGTCGTCGCGTCGAGGACCAAAAACTTGAGAAACTGCGCCTCGGGCCACTCGCGCGTCACGACGCGGTCCATCTTCTGAAGCTCCTTCATCAGGTTCTCCTTGACGTGCAGCCGCCCCGCCGTGTCGACGAGGACGACGTCCGTCTTGCGCGCCTTCGCCGACGAGACCGCGTCGAAGATGACCGCCGAGGGGTCGCTCCCCTCCTCGTGCTTGACGATGCGCACATTTGCGCGCTCCGCCCAGACGGTGAGCTGCTCGCCCGCCGCCGCACGGAAGGTGTCCGCCGCCGCCACGGTGACGCTCTTCTTCTCCTTGACGAAGTAGTTGGCGACCTTGCCGATGGTCGTCGTCTTGCCGACGCCGTTGACGCCCACAAACATGATGACGACGGGATATTTAAATTCGGGCACGGGGGCCTCCTCGAGCTTCTCCTCGAGGATGTCCTTCAGAAGGTCGGTGACGAATTGCTCGTCCTTCACTTTGTTGCCGATGGCCTCCTCCTTGACTTCCTCGATGATCTCCTCGGCGGTGCGCACGGAGACATCGGCGGAGATGAGGATCTCCTCAAGCTCGTCGTAGAACTCGTCGCCCAGCTTATTTTTGGCAAACAGAAGGCGCAATTTGTGCGAGACGCCCTCCCTGGTCTTTTTGAGTGCGTCCTTGATCTTTCCGAATAAACTCATAGTCGTTCCTTTTTATGCGATGACGGTGTCGCCGCCCAGGCGCTCCTCCACTTCGGAGAGCTTGACGGAGACGATCTTGCTCACGCCCTTTTCCTCCATCGTGACGCCGAAGAGGGTGTCTGCCCTGTTCATGGTGGGCTTTCTGTGCGTGATGACGATGAACTGCGTCTCCTTGGAGAACTTCTGCAGGTACTTGGCAAAGCGGTCGACGTTGGCCTCGTCGAGCGCCGCCTCGATCTCGTCGAGGATACAGAAGGGCATGGGACGGGACTTTAAGATAGCGAAGAGGATGGCGATGGCCGTGAACGCGCGCTCGCCGCCCGAAAGCAGGGAAATTTTCGTGAGCTTCTTCCCGGGCGGGCAGGCGACGATCTCGATGCCGGCGTTCAAGGGGTCGTCGCAGTCGGTGTAGTCGAGCTGCATCTCCGCCTTGCCGCCGCCGAACAGCTCCTTGAAGATGACGGTGAAGTTGCGGTTTATCTCATTGAAGCCGTCGTCGAACTGCTTCTGCATGGCGTCGCGGAGGTCGTTGAGGACGGTCGTGAGGTCGAAGATGCCCTTTTCGAGGTCCTCCTTCTGCGTCTGCATCTCGGAATAGCGGCCGAAAAGGAGCTCGTAGTCCTCCTCGGCGTTCATGTTGACGGGCCCGAGCGCCGAAATTTTGCGCTTCAGGGAGTTGATGTTGTTGTAGGACTGCGAGACGTCGTAGTGCTCGTCGCGGAGGTCCTGCGCGCTCTCGTAGGAGAGGCCGTACGCCTCGTCGATGCGCTGTTTCATGTTCTCGAGCGCAGCCTCCGCCTTGCCGATCTCGAGCTCGCTCTTGTGGCGCTTGTCGTCCTCCTGCTGCTGCTCTTCGAGAAGGGCCCTCTGGCGGGCGGAGCGCTCCTCCTGCTCCTTGGAGGTCTGTCTCTTTTTTTCCTCGGCGCGGTCGATGTCGCTTCGCACGGCATTGACGGCGGCGCGGTCCTCGTCGGAGAGGGCGACTTTCTCGGCCTCGGCTTTGAGGGAGGCGAGTTCACGCTCGGTGTTCTCGGTCTCTGCCCTGTCGGACGCGATGCGGGCGGTGAGCGTCTCCTTCTCCTCCATGAGGCGGCGGGCGCTCTCCTCCTCGGCGGCGCGGGCGGAGACGATGGCGGCGCTCTCCACGCGAAGGGCGGCGATCTGCTCATTGAGGCGGTCGCGTTCCTCGCGCAATTTGCCCGCTTCCTGCTGCCTTGCGGCGGCTTCGGCGGCGGCTTCCGAGCGGATGCGGTTCAAAACGTCCTCGCTCTCGGCGGCGGAGAGGGCCTCGCTTTCGAGCCCCTGCACCTTCTGTTCGAGCTGCGTTAAAAGGGCGGTGTACTCCTTGATGTCGCGGTCTGCGTCCGAGATGAGATCGGAGAGCGCGAGCTCCTTCTGCGTGAGGGCGGCGCGGGAGGCGGTCTCCCTCTGCACTTCATTGCGGAAGGCGGCGATGGCTGCCTCGGCCTTAGAGCGTTCCTGTTCGCACGCGTCGGCTGCCGCCTTGAGTTTTTCGGCCGTGAGGCGCTTGCGGGCGATGGCGTCCTCGCACTCCTTGATGCGGCGCTCCCCCGCGAGAAGGTTGCCGCTCTCCTTGCGCTTGGAGCCGCCCGTCATGGCGCCGCTCGTTGCGATGATGTCGCCGTCCAGCGTGACGATGCGGAAGGCGCGGGGGTACTTCTTGGCGATGGACGTCGCGCTTGCGATGGTGTCGCACACGAGGGTGTTGCCGAGAAGGTTGCCGATGACGTTGCCGTAGTAGGGGTTGTACTTGACGAGCTCGTCGGCAAGGCCCAGAGCCCCCTCTTCGCGGCGGGCGCGGCGGATGTCCCCGCTGTTGGGACGGGGACGGATGGCGGCGACGGGCAGGAAGGTGACGACGCCCCCGCCCGTGCGCTTCAGGTATTCGATGAGGTAGCGCGCATCGTCCGCCGTGGCGGTGACGAGGTTCTGCATCGCTCCGCCGAACGCCGTCTCGATGGCGACTTCGTACTTCTGCTCGGTGGAGACAATGTCCGCAATGGCGCCCTTGATGCGCTTGCCGAGCTCCTCGTCCTTCTGCGCCTTCAGCTGAAGGTTGCGGACGGAATCGCGGTAGCCGTCGAAACGGTTCTTGAGGTTGCGGTAAAATTCGAGGTTGTTGGTGTAGTTGGCGATGGAGGTGTTGCAGTCGATGTACTCCTGCGAGAGCTTCTGGCCGGAGCGGGCGAGCTCGCGCAAATTTTCGGTGAGCTCGGCTTCCCGCTCCTCCTGCTCGGAGAAGAACTTTTCGACCTGCTCCTTCTCCTTTCGGCAGGCGGAGAGCTGGTCGGTAAACTCCCGCTTGCGCGCTTCGGCGCGCTCGAGGGCGGCGCGCACCTCTTCGATGCGTTCGCTCGCGGCCGTCTTCTGCGCGGAGAGGCTCCCCGCGCTCGCACGCACATCGGCGAGGTCCTCGACGGACGAGAGCTCGCTGGCGCGCTTTTCGTCGGAAATTTTTTCGTATGCCGCGAGGTGGGCCTCCGCCTCCGTCACCTGCTTCTGAAGGGCGGCGCACTGCTTTTCGAGCTCCTTCGCGCGCTGGGTGCCCTCCTGCGTCTTCTTTTGACCCGCGTCGAGAAGGCGGGCGATCTCCGAAATGCGGTTCTGCGAGGCCTCCTCGTCCACCTTGGCCTGTTCCCCGCGGCGGCGGACGGAGGCGATGCGCTCGCCGATGACCTTGGCTTCCCCGCTCTTGTGCTCGAGGCTGACTTCGAAGGCGCGGAGACGCTCGTTGAGGCTTCTTATCTCCTCGTCGGCGCGGGCGATCTCCTCGCGGGCGAGGCGCTCCTTCTCGTCGAGCTCGTCCGTCTCCTTGCGAATCTCTGCAAGGCGCTTCTCTGCCTTCTTGATGCGCTCGCGGTGCTTGCCCGTCTCGTAGGCGAAGTTGTCGCAGCGGAGAAGGTAGGTGTTGACTTCCTCGTACTTGAGCTGGTCGGAATAGGCGCGGTACTTTCTCGCCGTCTCCGCCTGCTTTTCGAGGGGGCGCAGCTGCTTCTCCGCCTCGTCCATGCGCTGGACGAATACGGTGAGGTTGTCCTTGGCGTTCTCGAGCTTGCGCTCGATCTCCCCCTTCTGCGACTTGAACTTCATGACGCCCGTCGCCTCTTCAAAGATCGAACGCCTGTCCTCGGGCTTGGCGTTCATGATCTGCTCGACCTTGCCCTGCCCGATGATGGAATAGCCCTCCTTGCCGATGCCGACGCCGTGCAAAAGAGCGACGATGTCTTTGAGGCGGCAGGGCTGCTTGTTTAAAAGGTATTCGCTCTCGCCCGAGCGATAGAGGCGGCGCGTCATGGCGACTTCCTCGTAGTCGATGTCGAACATGCGCGAGGAATTGTCGAAGACGAGCGTCACTTCGCAATAGGAGAGGGCGCGGCGCGTCTCGGTGCCGTTGAAGATGACGTCCTGCATGGAGGAGCCGCGCAGGGACTTGGCCGACTGCTCGCCCAGCACCCAGCGCACGGCGTCCGCGACGTTGCTCTTGCCGCAGCCGTTGGGGCCGACGATGCAGGTGACGCCGTCGTCGAATTTGATGGAAGTTCTGTCGGCAAACGACTTGAAGCCGACGAGCTGGATCTCCTTAAAGTTCAATGCTGTCCCTCGCAATGAGTATTTGATAGAGCTGTTCTGCGGCCGACGTTTCCGCCGCCTTCTTGCTCTCGCCGCGGCCCTCGGCGCGTCTTTCGAGGGCGGAGACGGTGCAGACGTACCCCTCTCCCTCGGCGTGCGTCTCGTAAACGGGGCGAGACTTGGTGCGCTCCTGCACGAATTCCTGGAGGAGCGTCTTATAGTTGGCGGGGGCGATGAGCGAGAGGTTGCGAAGCAGAAACGGGCGCACTTCCTCCATGCCGCCGTCGAGGTAGATGCCCCCGACGACCGCCTCGAAGAGGTTGGAGCTCGTCTTGCCGCCCAGATTGCTCTCCCCGCCCGAGTGGCGAAGATAGCGCATGAGCCCGAGGCGCTCGCTCGCCCGCTCCAACGCCGACTGCGAGACGAGGCGCTGACGAAGTTCGGTGAGCGCGCCCTCGCCCTCCCCCTCGCGCGTGCGGAAGAGCTGCTCGGTGACGGCGAGCTCGAGGACGGCGTCGCCCAAAAATTCGAGGCGCTCGTTGTCCTTGCATTCAAAGAGGTTGGAATAGGAGCGGTGCGTAAAGCACGCCTTCAAAAGTTCCCTGTTTTTAAAGGTATAGCCGAGGATGCGCTCGGCCTCCTCCAGTTCCCCCGCTGCGAAGTCCTCGCCGTTACGCATTATGTTCCTCGGAAGGAAGCGTGAGCATTCCTTCGATGGTCTCGACGAGGTGATTGTTGTACGCGTCGAGCGCCTGAATGACGGACGGGCAGATACTGTTCGCCTTGGAGGAGCCGTGGCTCTTCACGACGACCTTCTTGAGCCCCAAAAAGACGGAGCCGCCCAGTTTCGCATAGTCGAGCATATTGGCAAGGCCCGAGATCTGCTTCCTCGCGCAGAGGTAGGCAAGTTTGGAGGCGAGGTTCTTCTTGAATTCGCGCTTTAAGATGGTGGAGACCGTCTTGCCGCAGCCCTCCATCGACTTTAGAGCGATGTTGCCCGAGAAGCCGTCCGCGACGGCGACGTCCACATCGCCGAACATGATGTCGCGGCCCTCGATGTTGCCCGCGAACTCGATGTTGGGGTTGTTCTTGAGAAGTTCATGCGCCTGCTGGTGCAGGGGATCGCCCTTGTGCTCCTCGGTGCCGTTGGTGAGAAGGCCGACGCGGGGGTGCTCCATGTGGAAGGCGGCCTTGCCGTAGGCGGAGGCCATGATGGCGAACTGCTCCAAATACTGCGGCTTGCACTCGGCATTGGCGCCGCAGTCGCAAAGGAGCGTCCTTCCCCCTCTCACGTTGGGGATACCCGGGCAGAGCGCGGGGCGCATGACGCCCTTGATGCGGCCGATGAGCATGATGCCGCCCGTGAGGACTGCGCCCGTCGAGCCGGCCGAGACGAACGCCGCCGCCTCGGGGTCCTCCTTGAGAATATTCATGCCGACGACGAGCGAGGAGTCGCGCTTCGTTCGAATGGCGTGCGTGGGCACGTCGTCGTTGGTGATCTCCTCGGTGCAGTGGCGTATCTCCACGCGGGACTTGTCGTGCGGGGTCTTTGCAAGTTCTTCCTTGATGCGCTTTTCGTCCCCCGTGAAGAGAATGGAGAAATTGCTGCGTTCCTGAAGGGCCAAAAGCGCGCCCTTTACGATCTCCTGCGGGGCGTTGTCGCCGCCCATCGCGTCTACGATGACTTTTACCATATCGTTCTCCCTTTGCTTTAATAAGGACAAATGTTCCCAGCTTATTATGGATATTATATCATTTCTTTTTCAAAAAGACAAATAAAACGCACCGCAAAGAGCGCTGCGGCGCGTTTTTTACGCGGAAAGGGTGCATCGGGGGCGCTCATTCGCGCTCCACCCAGACGGAGCAGTCAAGATCGCCCAGCTCCTTGACGGTCTTTGAAAGCTTTGCTGCGATCTCCTTGTCCTTTGCCTTGCAGTCGAAGGGCACGGCCGCCTCAAAGACGAGCGTCTTCTTCGCCCCGCGGACGAGGCGGAAATCGTGCAGGTCGAGCCCCTCGTAGAGCCCCTTCGTCTTTTCGCGCACTTCGTGCTCGAGGTGCTGCGCTTCCTCGTCGTTGAGGTCCACGGGGTCGAGGTGGCTCGTCAAATCGATGCCGAGCTCCTTCCTGACTTCCCGTTCGAGGCGGTCGAGGGCCTCGTGGGAGAGCATCGCGGGTTCGCTCGAGTCGCGCTCGACATGGGCGGTCGCAAACAGGTGCTGCGGGCCGTAGCTGAAGAGGCGCACGTCGTGGACGCCGAGGACGCCCTCGCCCTTCAAGATGCAGGCGCGGAGGTCGTCGAGCTGCGCGCGGTCGGGGGCCTGTCCCAAAAGTTTGGAGCCCGCCTCTTTCAAGACGCCCACGCCCTGCCACATGATGAAGAGCGCGACGAGAATGCCCGCCCAGCCGTCCGCCGAGGGGATGTCGCCGTACATCGAGACGAGGGTGCCGACGATGGCCGCGAGCGTTGCGATGCAGTCGCAGGCGCTGTCCTTTGCGGCGCTTACAAGGGGATCGCTTCCCCCCATCGCCTTCGCCATCGCGCGGTAGAAGAAGTACATGCCCGCCTTGACGGCGACGGACGCCCCCAAGACCGCAAAGACGATGGGAGAGGCCTCCGCGCGCGCGCCCTCGATGACAGTGTCGATGGATTCGCGGAGAAGCTCGACGCCGAGCGCCAGGATGATGCAGCCGATGATCATGGAGGCGACGTACTCCGCCCGCTGATGGCCGAAGGGGTGCTCCTTGTCGGCGGGCTTTGCCGCGATGCGGAAGGAGACGAGCGCCACCGCGCTCGAACCGCAGTCGCTCAAGTTGTTGATGCCGTCCGCGAGCACGGAGACGAGCCCGAACACAAGCCCTGCGGCGATCTTCGCCCCCGCCAAGACGAGGTTGAGAAACATGCCGATGACGCTTGCGAGGGTGCCCCTCTTCGCCCGTGCGGCGGTCTTTTCTGTTAAGTCCATGCCTCTATTATAACACGGGGAATGCGTTCTGTCACGCAGGAGCGCGGAGAAATTGCACGAAATCGGGTATAAGGGACGCGTTTTCCGTCAACCATCTCAAAGGCGGCGGACACCCGTGTTCGGGCAGCTACATACAATGATAGCGGAGACAGTCCGACGCAAAAGAGGGACGATATGAACGTGAAACGCGGTGAACTTTACTATGCCGACCTTTCGCCCGTGGTGGGCAGCGAACAGGGGGGCGTGCGGCCCGTGCTCGTCGTGCAGAACGATACGGGCAACAAGTACTCCCCCACCATCATCGCCGCCGCCGTGACGAGCCGCATCCACAAGGCAAAGCTCCCCACGCACATCGAGCTCCCCCACGCCTTCGGCCTTGCAAAGGACTCCGTCATTCTGCTCGAACAGATCCGCACCATCGACAAGAAGCGGCTGATGTCGCGCATCGGCGAGCTTCCCCCCTCCACCATGAGCCGCGTCGACAGGGCGATCTTGATAAGTCTCGGCTTTGAGCCGCGTTCGGTGCGGCCGTAAGTTTGCGTGCGCCGCGGCCCGCGCGCTTGACTTTTGCGCCCGTTTTCGATACAATGGCGGGTATGGAAGTTGTTTTGGCAAAGGAGAGCGATTTAGGGCTTCTCGAAGGCCTATATGCAAGGGCGCGCGCGAAGATGAAAACGGCGGGCAACCCGACGCAGTGGAAGGACTCCTATCCCCCGCGCGAACTGCTCCTTGAAGATATCAAAAGAGAGCGGCTGTATCTCATGCGGGAAAAGGGCGAGCTGTTGGGTGCGTTCGTGTTTTTCACGGGCGAAGACCCAGCGTATCGACACATCGACGGCAAGTGGCTGACGGAGAACCGAGAGTACGGCGTCGTCCACCGCGTGGCGGCGAACGAAAAGCGCGGCTTTTTGCGGCGGGTGATGGACTACTGCTCCGAACGGGCGAAGGACATCCGCATCGATACGCATGAGGACAATGCGCCCATGCGCGGCGCGCTCGAAAAGCTGGGCTTTACCGCCTGCGGAACCGTCATTGTGGACGACGGCACCGAGCGCATCGCCTTTGAAAAAGTTTATGAGTAACGGAACGCGCCCCGCCGAGGCTGTGCCTCGGCGGGGCGCGTTCTCTTTTAGGCGGCAGCCCGACGGGCGGCCGCCTCTCTATATTGCCTTATTTTCTGTCCTTCATGGGAACGTACTCGCGGCGGGGCGCGACGGACTTGTAGGCAGGGCGGATGATCTTGCCCGCGCTGACGAGCTCCTCCATGCGGTGGGCGCTCCAGCCCGCAACGCGCGCGATGGCGAAGATGGGCGTGAAGAGCTCGGTGGGAAGGCCGAGCATGCGATAGGCGAAGCCGCTGTAGAAGTCGACGTTCGCCGAGACGCCCTTGTAGATCTTGCGGCGCTTTGCGATGATCTCGGGCGCGAGCTCCTCCACCTTCGCATAGAGGGCGTACTCCTTCTCGAGCCCCTTCTCCTTGGCGAGCTGCTCGACGGAGCCCTTGAAGATGCGGGCGCGCGGGTCGGAGATGCTGTAGACGGCGTGGCCCATGCCGTAGATGAGCCCCGCGCCGTCGAACGCCTTTCCGTCGAGAAGGTCCTCCAAATACTGTGCGATCGCCTTGTCGCTCGAGGTGTCGATGTTCTTCTTCATGTCCTGGAACATCTGGTCGACGCGGATGTTCGCGCCGCCGTGGCGGGGGCCCTTGAGAGAGGCGAGCGCGGCCGCCATTGCGGAATAGGTGTCCGTGCCCGAAGACGTGACGACGTGCATCGTGAACGACGAGTTGTTGCCGCCGCCGTGCTCGGCGTGGAGGATGAGCGCCATATCCAAAACCTTCGCCTCGAGACGGGAGAACTGCATATCCTGACGGAGCATGTGGAGAATGTTCTCCGCCGTCGAATAGTCGGCGCGGGGGCGGTGGATGACGAGGGAATCGTTGTTGTTGTAGAAGCTGGACGCCGCGTAGCTGTAGACGGAGAAAATGGGGAACTCCGCTAAAAGCTGCAGGCACTGGCGCATGACGTTACTGAGCGAGGTGTCGTTGGGGTTGGGGTCGTACGGGAAGAGGGAGAGCACGCACCGCATGAGGGTGTTCATCATGTCCTCCGAAGGGGTCTTCATGATGACGTCACGGACGAAGTTCTTGGGGAGCGTGTGAAATTCGGCGAGAAGGTCGCAAAAGTCGTTGAACTCCTGCTCGGTGGGAAGTTCGCCCATGATGAGGAGGTACGCCGCCTCCTCGAAGCCGAAGCGCCCCTCGCGGAAGGAGCCGCGCACGAGGTCCTTCACGTTGTAGCCGCGGTAGTAGAGCTCGCCGTCGGCGGGGACCGTCTTGCCGTCCACTTCCTTCGTCGAGTTGACTTCGGAGATCTCGGTGAGGCCCGCCAGAACGCCCCTGCCGTTGATGTCGCGAAGGCCCTTCTTGACGTCGTACTTGGTGTAGAGCTCGGGGTCGATGCGCGAGGTCGTCGCACACTTTTCGGTGAGTTCTTCCACCTTCTTTTGGATGTATTCTGCATTCAATGCCATGAGTTTGCCTCCTTTTTTTCGCGCAATGCGGCCGAACTGCCGCCGCCGAAAAGGGTATTTTTGTTCATGATAGCACATTTTTTGCGATAAAGTCAAGCCATGAACATGGAAAGCAGGTGAAAATTGCCGGATAGGATACCACAAAATATTGTAGAAAGAGGGCGCCGCCGCGGCAGATATGCCGCGGCGGCGCCCCAGAATTATTCATTGTTTACCAAGCGAAATAGATGACGCCCCAGACGTTCTGGCAGATGCCGAACAGGATATAGGCATACACGATGCCGCCGAGCATAGAGAAGACGACGGACAGCACATCGCTCTTCTTGAGACGGAAGGAATGGCGGTAGACGAAGTAGAGAACGAACGCTCCCACCGCGATGAGCGCGGTGAAGAAGAGGATCTCCACCTCGAAGGTGCCGATGGCAAAGATGCGGAAGAGGATCGCATACGCAACGCCCGTATAGGCGGGAATGAGCGTTCGGTACCCCCACCACGAGGAGGAGACCTGCGAGGCGTTCTCCGCCTTGTCCTTCTCCGCAAACAGCGTGAGCCCGAGGAAGGCGAGGACGCCCTCGACGACGGGAAGGATGAGCGCGACGATGAGCACGATCTTCCCTTCCAGCTCGCCCTCGCCGCCCGAGGGGAGGAAGTAGAAGGAGAGGCTGTCGAAGGGATCCTTTAAAACAAAGTCGGAAAAGACGTTGGTGAGCAGCACGGCGGGGCTGTAGCTGAAGAGGAAGGTGCCTAGGGTATCGAAATTGATGCGGTTGTCGCCGTGGTAATAGAGGTAGTTTTTCTCGAAGCCGAGGTTGAGGCTCGTGAACACGACGGGCAGCAAACAGCACCATAAGAGCATGAAGAAGATGCCGTCGAACACCGAATTGCCGCGCGTGAAGAGGAAGGCGTTCACCAAAAAGAGCGCTGCGCCCGCAAGGAGAAGCGCAAAGAAGGCGGGAAGATACCAGATGTAATCAAAGTGCGCGCCGCGGATGGCGACGACGGCGATGCCCAGCCAATAGGCAAGCGCGAAGGGCGCGAGCGTCATCACGAGCCCGCCGATGATGCGCACGAGGGTGAGCTGCTTCCTTGTGATGGGGAGCGAATACCAAAGATCGACGCTCCGCTGCTTCATGCGGTAGGAAAATTGCAGCACGGGCGCGACCGTCGCCAAGATGCACAGAATGGCACAGTAAACGCCCAGCGTGGAATCGTAGAGGCGGGTAGCGCTCGAGACGATATGGCCGTAGCCGGGCGACTCGAGATCGGCTATGGCGCAGTAGGCGACCGCGATGACGGCGGCGCACGCCAAAAAGACGACGAGGGGCAGCAAAATTCGCTTGAGTTCGTAACGGATGGCACTTTTCATTTGAGATACCCCCTGCTCTTGACTTCGCATAAGAAGAGTTCTTCAAAGTCCACCTTGATCTCCTCGACAAAGAGCGGCTTTAAGGCCGAGAGCGCGGCGATGATCCTGTCTCTGTCTCCCCGTGCGACGAAGCGCACGACGCGGCCCTCCTGCTCAAATGTGAGGCACTCGAAGGGGAACGCCTCGCGCGCGAGCGGGAACTCGAACGCCGCCTGAAATTTGTGCACCTTGCCGAGCGTCTCCGAAATGTCGCCCGCGTCGGCGACGGTGCCCTTGTCGAGGAGCGCAAAGTTCGAACAGATGTCCTCGAGCTCGCGCAGCGAGTGGCTGGAGATGATGACGGACGTCTCCTCGAGCGCGATGATGCCGCGCTTGAGTTCGAGGCGGGCGAGCGGGTCCAGCCCGTCGAAGGCCTCGTCCAAGAGAAGGTACTTCGGGCGCGTTGCGAGCGCGAGCGCCGCGAAGGCCTGCCGCTTCATGCCCTTGGAGAAGTTGCGAAGCGGCACTCTCATTTCGAGGGAGAACACCTCGCGAAATCGGTCGAAGAGCTTTTCGTCGAAGGAATAGAAGCTCTTGTACAGCGATTTGAGCCCCTCCACCGTCGTGCCCGCCGTGTAGTAGGGCTCGTCGGGCAGGAAGAAGAGCTCCTTCCGCTTCTTGGCGTTGCCCAGGATGTTCTCGCCGTCGTAGAGGACTTCGCCCGCGTCGGGGCGCAGGACATCCGCCATCAGGCGCAGGAGCGTCGACTTGCCCGCGCCGTTGATGCCGACGAGGCCGAATACAGCCCCGTCTCCTACACTGAATGAAATGTTTTCAAGGACCTTTTTCGGCCCGTAACTCTTTGTGATCCCCTTGATCTCGATCATAACTGCTCCGAATCAACGTTCTTGGTACACATCCTCGATGAGAGCGAGCACATCCGCCTTGGAAAGGCCCGCGTCGCGGTAGAGGATGAGCTGAGAGCGCGCCTCCTCGCGGACGGGGTCGTGCTTTTTCGGTCCGCAGGCGAACACGCCCTTCTTCGGAATGGAGCGCAGGATCCCCTCGTCCTCGAGGGCATAGTACGCCCGTGCGACGGTGTTGGGGTTGACGCCCAGCTTCATTCCAAGCGTGCGGACACTCGGAAGGCGTTCGCCCTCCTTGATGACACCGAGCGTGATGTAGCGCTCGACGGTGTCCTTGATCTCTTCGTAAATACTCTTTTTTCCGGTCAGAATGATTTCCATGTGCACATTTCTCTGTTTTATCTGTACCTTTGTCTGCATTGTATCATACAGATGGTACTTTGTCAAGGGGTTTTGAAAAAGTTTTTTCGATAAATTTTTCGGCGCCGCAGAGAGGTGCGGCGCCGTTCGGAGCAAAAGTTATCAGCCGCGGCTCTCGAAATAGTTGTTGAGGGCGGAGACGAGGGCATAGACGGAGGAGCGGATGATGTCGCTGTTCTCCCCTGCGCCCCAATAGAGCTTGCCGTCCTTCTCGACGGCGACGTACGAGAGCGCCTGCGCGAAGGAGCCCGACGCGAGCGCGTGCTGCTCGTAGCCCGTGAGGATATAATCGATGCCGAAGTACTGTTTGAGGGCATTGGAGACGGCGTCGAGGCGGCCGTTGCCCGTCGCGGTGACGGTGACACTGTCCTTGCCGTCTTTGATCTCGACGAAGGCGGTGATGCCGTTCTCCTGCTTGTAGTGCACCTCGCCGATGTCGAAGCGGGAGCGGGCGCTCAGGAACTTATCGCAGAACAGCTTGAAGAGCGCCTGCGGCTTGAGTTCCTTGTGTTGGATGTCCGAGATGTGCTTGGCGAGCGCGCTCATCGCCTCGCGCATCTTGGAGGGGAGCTTGATGTCGTAGCACTGCTCGAGGACGTACCCCACGCCGCCCTTGCCCGACTGCGAGTTGATGCGGATGACGTCCGAATCGTAGATGCGGCCGACGTCGCGCGGGTCGATGGGAAGATAGGGAACGTCCCAGATGCCGCCGCCGTGCTCGGCGCGCCAGTGCATGCCCTTGGCGATGGCGTCCTGATGGGAGCCCGAGAAAGCTGCAAAGACGAGCTCGCCCGCATACGGCTGACGGGGAGACACCTTGAGCCCCGTGAACTGCTCGTAGGCGTCGGCGATATCGGGCATATCGGAGAAGTCGAGGCCGGGGTCGACGCCCTGCGAATACATATTCATCGCGAGGGTGACGACGTCGCAGTTGCCCGTGCGCTCGCCGTTGCCGAAGAGGGTGCCCTCGACGCGGTCGGCGCCCGCGAGGAGCCCGAACTCCGCCGTCGCAACGCCCGTGCCGCGGTCGTTGTGGGGGTGCAGCGAGAGGACGACGTTCTCGCGGTACTTCATGTGCTTGTGCATGTACTCGATCTGCTGCGCGTAGACGTGCGGCATGGCGTTCTCCACCGTGGCGGGAAGGTTGATGATGGCCTTCCTGTCCGCCGTGGGCTGCCAGACGTCCAAGACGGCGTTGCAGACCTCGAGCGCGTAGTCTGGCTCGGTGCCCGTGAAGCTCTCGGGCGAGTACTCAAAGCGGTAGTTCTCCCCCGCCTGCTCGGTGAGCTCCTTTAAAAGTTTCGCGCCGTCGACGGCGATCTGCTTGACTTCCTCTTTGGATTTCTTGAAGACCTGCTCGCGCTGGGCGACGGACGTCGAATTGTAGACGTGGACGATGACGTTCTTGGCGCCCTTGACGGCCTCGAACGTGCGGCGGATGATGTGCTCGCGCGCCTGCGTCAGCACCTGAATGGTCACGTCGTCGGGGATGAGATTTTTTTCGATGAGGGCGCGCAGGAAGGCGTACTCCGTCTCGCTTGCGGCGGGGAAGCCCACCTCGATCTCCTTGAAGCCGACGCGAAGGAGCAGCTTGAAGAAGTCGAGCTTGGTCTCGAGCGACATCGGCTCGATGAGCGCCTGATTGCCGTCGCGCAGATCGACGCTGCACCACACGGGCGCGGACGTGATCATGTCCTTCTCCGCCCAGTCCATGCAGCGCTCGGGCGGCAGAATAAACTGTTTCGTATACTTATTGCTCTCCATAATCCCTCCTCTAAAAATAAAACCGCGTCTCTTAAGGTTAAGAGACGCGGAATACGCGCGGTACCACTCTTATTGCGGGGAAGACCCCGCCGCTTGACGGATACTTTCATATCCTCTCCCTGTAACGGGGGACGCCGTTCCGCCTTACTCTCTGTTCGGGCGGACCGCTCGGCGGTGAGTTCGCCTCTACCCCTCTGCCGCCTCGCACCGAACGGCGGCTCTCTGAAAGCAGGAAAGAAAGGTTACTGCTCCGCGTCATTGCGTTATCTTTGTTTTATCATAACAGATGCAGGCGAAAAAGGCAAGCATTTTTCGGACTTTTTTGTGAAAATTTGCATTTGCCCGAGCTTGCCCCCTATTTTGCCCTGCAGGCGGCGCAGATGCCCGAGACCTCCAGCTCGCTCTCCTCGGGGGAAAAGCCCTCGGGAAGGACGGGAGAGACGGCACTCTCGATGTCCCACACCCGCCCGCAGACGCGGCAGCGCGCATGGGCGTGCGGAGAAGTGTTGAAGTCGTAGTGCGCCTCGTCGCCGAGAAGGTGCAGCTTTCTGAGCTTGCCGCTCTCGGAGAAGGCGGAGAGCACGCGAAAGACCGTCCCGCGGCTGACCGCAGGCTCCTTGTCCTTCAGATACGCATAGACCTCCGTCGCCGAAGGGTGGTCGAGCGCGCAGACGGCCGAAAAGACGGCCTCCTTCTGCGCGGTGCGGCGGCCTTTCGTCATGTGCTCCTCCTGCAGGCAAACCGCCCCTTAGTCCTCTTCGTCCGGCTCGAGCATCGCCGCTTCGTCGGCGTCCTCGGAATCTTCGTACTGGTTGCAGAACTCGGCGAACACCTCATCGAGAAGGGCATCGTCGTCGATGATCTCGAGGCGTTCCTCGTCCTCATCGCCCACGAGACGGAACACGGCGACTTCCTCGCCCTCGTCCTCGTCCGCTTCCTCCACATTGAGAATGGGCGTGAAGAAGCAGTACCACTCGCCCTTGTATTCGATGGTGCCGACGTGCTCGTAGCGCAGCGTGTTGCCATCTTCGTCGATGAGCTCGACGATGTTCTCGCCGTCCTCGTAGTCGTTGTTCTCTTCCTTCAGACTCATCGTTTTTTTCTCCTTTTTGCGTTTTGCAAGGTACCCTTCGAGGATGTACGCCGCCGCGAGCGAATCGATGTGCTTGGTGCCCTTGTCCTTCTTGGTGCTGACGCCCGTAAATACAAGGTCGCGCCGCGCCTCACGCGTCGTATAGCGTTCGTCCTCCTCAAAAACGGGGATGGAGAGCGCCTCGCGGAGGGCGGCGATGAAGCGCGCCGTCTTGCGGGTCTGGATACTCTCGGTCCCGTCGGCGTTGAGGGGGAGGCCGCAGACGACTTCGGAGGCGAACTCGCGCTCACAGAGCTCCTTCATGGCCCGGACATCGCGGGAAAAGTCCCCCGTGCGGAAGTAGGTATCCCCCGGCACGGCGTACTCGCCGAACGGGTCGCTGTACGCGACGCCGATGCGCTTATCCCCGATATCCAATGCGACGATCCTCTGGGTCATGCCTTGATTGTACCATATTTTTCACTCAAAGGCAAGCCTTTTTCAAAGATGCGTTCAAGGCACAAGTTCCTGCCGCTTTCTAAAAATAAATGCCGCGAGCAGGGTTGCCCTGCGGTGCGGCACTCAATTTGCTCGATACTTCGGGCTTATTGTCTTTGAGGACAAAGACGTGCGCGGGCGATGAGGCTGTGAGATGTTGAGGCTCATTTTCTCAAACGGCGCAAGGGAAACGCCGTTTTCGGTCACCGCTCGCGCGAGACAATGCGCTCGCTCATCTCGCAAGGGGAAAACAGCACACCGTGCTGTTTTAAGAACACCCTTGCTCGACCCTCACGGAATTTGTTTTGCGAAGCAAAAGAAATTCGTGAACTAGTCTTTTTTCTTCTTCTCTAAACAAGAAAGCCGTTCATCGACCAAGTCCTCGGCTTTTTCTAAAAAGTCCTCCTGACTCTTTTTGACGAGCGAGCGCATCTTGCAGCTGTTGGCGACGACGAGCGCGCCGCCCAGCGCTCC